>JBBRZE010000012.1:0-84364 GCA_038236995.1 Bacteroidales bacterium
CGGATTGATCATTTTACCGGTTACGCGCGTAACAGCACCGGTCGCCTTAGCTTCAAAACCGGCCTCCTTTTTTCCTTCAGATGAGATGATATCAACCACCACCCGGGAAGCATTTTTAAAGTTTGTCAGGTAGACATCGGCATTGAAATCGCCATTCGCTTTGGCATCAACGGCCACGCGCTGAATATTCTCCATTGGTTTTGCTTCGAGAAAGACAGGGCGGAAAATCCCGCCAAAAATCCAGAAGTCAGCTTCGCGTTCTGCGCGGCTAACCGTCAGATTATCGGAATGTTTTTTGACGAAGACTTCAAGTTGATTCTCTTTCCCGGTATTCAGAAGCTTAGTAATATCGTACCTGAACTGGTAAAAAGCCCCCTGATGAATAGGTCCGGCCAGCTGACCATTGATTTTAACCTGTGCATCAGTCATCACACCATCGAAAACAATCACTATCTGGCGGTTTTTCCAGTTGGCAGGAACCATGAATTTGTATTGGTAGGTACCGGTTTCGTTGAGCCGTTTCTCAAACTTGTCGTGACCATAGTTGTACGAACCAAATCCCTGCTGCTCCCAGCACGATGGGACTGCGATGGTGGACCATTTACCGCTGTTCATCCCTGCAGAACAATTGAACTGCCATTCAACGGTATCATCTGCACCTTTGCCCGACAAATACCGGATTTCGGTTTTTTGAGCAAAAAGGGACTGTGAGAAGAAAAGAAGTAAGCTTAGTTGAATCAATTTCATTTGGATAGTTCTTGAAAATTTGCACAAGATAGTGTTTTGAAGATAATCATCCAAAATCGCTTATACATTTCATAAGGTACACGATGGTATTCAACTAAGTAATAGAATAGTTAAAATGTTGCATTTCCATAATTAAGGATTTCGAGAAGCAACAATGAAAAAATTGCCACTGATTCACATAAGCACCAACGCCAGCCAAAGTTAAAATATTGAATATGAACTTTGGTCGGATATTGTTGACTTTGAGATCTGGTGGCAAAGAAGGCTTTCCGGATGCGCTGATTTATTTGTCAGAAAGAGTCACGATTCTGCATCATCATCATCATCCGTTTATTTCTTAGCCGATGACTTCCTGCGAACCAGTCTGGTGTCGGCACCCCCCTTTTTCTCAATTTATTAAGCGTAAATTCTCTTAACTTCACCTGATCTTTTGCTTTGCAGCATATTTTTCCAGTCGTCAGTATTTGGTAAGCTGCCAGTACAAACCGTTAAACAATGTCAGGTTATTCTTTACAATGCGTTTGCTGTTATTACTAAGTAGTGTGTTTTGCGTTAGTTTTTCCTTTGCAACAATTGAAACATCGCAATCAACACTTCAGTAAGTCCATGGGAAGTCAATAGATCCTAGTATTTCTCAAAATTCAAATTTACAATGTGAAAGGCTTTTAATGTACCCTCTGTATCGCGGGAGGTCGTGCACTTGCGAAGATAAGTCAACCCAAAATCAGTGGCTGAAAGATTCAGGGTTCCGCAGCCAGGGTAACCTGTAACCTTCGGTTAAATGCACGTCAATATTGTTGAGAATGGGGTTTTTAAAGTGCTTTCTGAAGGTTTAAAGCCCTGGCGGCGGTCCATCTGCGGGCTACCTTAGTCGCCTTTCGTCTGTTTTTCAAATGCCGGTAAGCAGATCCGGGAAACAGCAATTGTTGTTGATGATCCCTTTTTTTAATTAGCTTCCGTTTCTGGATATAATAGGCTGGCATCATAAACAGGAAGCCGCCGAAAATGGAAATGAATGCCATCACCAGAATAATACCATAATTCTGCAAAGCGAAAACAGCAAGAATAAAAAGGACATTCAGCAGCATAATGATGTATGTCGCTTTTTTATGCGAAAATCCCAGCGTGAGCAACCGGTGATGAAGATGGTTTTTATCGGCAACAAAAGGCGATTTAAACTGCAACATTCTAATTGTAAAGACCCTGAGTGTATCTATAAGAGGATAGATAAGAATACCAAATGAGACGGCAGGGGCAGAAGCAATCGCGAATGGCTGTGTCTGATCGATATTAAACTCATTAAATTGAATTACAATGACAGACATAATAGTCCCTAGTATAAGTGACCCCGTATCACCCATGAAAATCCTATTCTTCTTTCCATAAACATTGTAATAGAAAAAGCCTAAAATTCCTCCAACCAAAGAAAATGAGAGAATTGCGTAATTAAAATGGCCGCTGACGTAAAACCAGCTGCCATAAACTGTTGTGGCCAACATACTTAATCCGGCACATAAACCATCAATGCCATCCATCAGGTTAAAAGCATTAATAATGACGATTATCGCAAAAAAAGTTAAAATTACTCCAGGAACCATTCCAATCTCTCCAATTCCCAAAAATCCGTGAAGATTAGTAAACCGGATTTTGGCGAAAAAAACAATCACTCCGGCTGTAATAAATTGTGCAATAAGCTTTTTTCGTGCAGAAATAGTAAGAATGTCGTCCTTTAATCCCACAAAAAACATGATAAGAACAGCAACAAAAATATAGACTAATTCCGGCATGGACTCCTCACTTAATCCGATTGTGGCCGCAAAAATAAAACTAAGGAAAATGGAGATCCCGCCTAAAGTGGGAATAGAACATTCGGCTGCTGATCGTTCATTTGGATTGTCAAGGAATCTTAGCGAATGCGCCACCCGTACAACGATGGGTACGGAATATAGCGAAATGCCAAGTGCCAGAATAAAACTCGATATTAAATATATTAAGGTATGCATTTTGAATTGCTTAAGTATTAATCCGCTGTACCGGATGATGTCTCTTTATAAGTTTAATCAGATCTATTCGCAAACATAACCAAAATTGGTGTAACTATTGGTGCGTCAGTCCTGTTTTATGGCACAAAAAGAAAGTAATTACAAACTATTGTAAATACTTAGAGAATGCATGTGATTTTCGTTTGCAAACAGAATCCGGGAAATAACTTTACTCCGCCATTATGAGTTCCACCATCCCGATTTGGATGGTTTTGCGGCCTTCTCTTCCGGGCAAATTGTCTGATAAATTTCGCCCCATGAAAGAATACCACCTAAGTTACGATCATCGATGTAGATATCCGCCAGAATTTTACGGTTGTCGTTTTCATTCCATTCTTCTTCAGGACAATTCTTGTTCACCGCATAAAATTCAAGTCCCTGTTCACTGCAGAATGTAACCGCCGGTTCAAGTTCACCTGCTGAACGATGGCTCCAAAGAATAAGTTGGTGTTTTTTAGATTGAAGCACTTTTAGTGTTTCAAAAGCAAATGGACGGATGCGACCAATGGCCGGATACTTATGCTCAACGATGGTTCCGTCAAAATCTACTGTGATAATCATTAACGTTGAATATTGGCATTACTCTCTGTGCAGAATTTGCGAATTTCAAATAGTTTCGCCCTTTCATTCACACCAATCGATGCATTACTGATCATATTGTTTTATTTGTAAATTATTTAAAGTGTGTTTCAGCTTTTGAATGATCAGGAATAATCCAGATTAAAAGCATGAAAACCTTCCTTAAATCTGAAAGGTATTCGGATGAAGTGTATTTTCGAAGCTAAAACATTTCATCCAAATCACTATTATTGATGTACTTACACAAATTATCTATTGAAAAAATCAATAAATTATTGAAGGGACAAGGTTAGATCATTTAATCCGGCACACCGCCACAAAAAAAGTTAAAGGATGCGTGATACACATAATTTAAAACCTATTCTGTTCTTTAATGTTACTTAATTAAAAAACCTATAATCATATTAATTCTCCTAATGGATAGAAAAATTACACCAAGGTGCTAAATATCAATAATATTCTATTTTTCAAAAGGGAATGCAAACCAAAATCTGATATGTGTGATTGGTTTAAAAATGCCATCTTCCAAATATCTTGGCTCAGGCTGGCACCTGAACGTATTTAAAAGGTACATCATCCCTGGTTCTGGAACTTTATTCCCGTCAGATGAAATGCCCTCCAGATGGAAACTATCAAAGGCTAAGCTGTAAAGAAACCGGGATCAAAATGGAATTTGATGTTGATTACTCTTTCCCTCCTACAAACTAAAATTGATTGGATGTCTTAAATTAGGCGAAATCAAAAGACCACAAAATCAATGATTTGTGGTCTTTTGATTGGAAATGGATTCCCTTTTTTTGTCGAGGTTCGCCGAAGCTTATTTTATACCTTCAATTGTTTGTATGGTTCCGTCTTCGTTGTAATTCAGTTCAATCACTTTCAGGCTGCGCAACCAGGTTCTTCCTCCTGAAGGAACACTGTCGTGATGGAACAAATACCATTTTCCTTTGAATTCAGCAATCGCATGGTGGGTTGTCCATCCGACGACCGGCGTCAGAATCACACCCTGGTAAGTAAAAGGTCCATAAGGATTATCCCCGATAGCGTAACACAATAAGTGCGTATCTCCTGTCGAATAGGAGAAATAATACTTGCCCTTGTAATGGTGCATCCAGGAAGCTTCAAAGAAACGGTTTGTTTGTGCGGCTTTCATTGGAGTTCCATCCTGATTCAGGATCGTAACAGGACGTGGTTCTTCAGCAAAACCAAGCATAGCGTCCGACAAACGTACTACTCGTGATGGCAAAGCCAACTCTTCGCCTGAAGGCAAATATGCACTTTCCAAAGCTTTATTATCCTTGTAACGGTGCAGCTGTCCACCCCAAAGACCACCAAAATACATGTAATAAGTTAAATCAATATCTTCAAATACTGCAGGGTCGATGCTGTAACTTCCCCATATCGGATCGGGAAGAGGAACGAACGGGCCTGCCGGACTTTCAGAAATAGCTACTCCCAAACGGAATATATCGGTCTTGTCCTTCAACGGATAATACATGTAGTATTTACCATTCTTGCAGGCCACATCACAATCCCACAACTGACGTCCGGCCCATGGAATGTCACTTACTTTAAGCACAACACCATGGTCTGTCAGCGGCTCGTTTTCGATATCAGAAGTGGAGAAAACATGGTAATCATTCATATCAAAATGGTCACCGTTATCATTTTCCGGAATACCAGATTCACGGTCATGTGAAGGATAAATGTATAATTTTCCTTCGAATACATGAACAGCAGGATCGGCCATAAAATCATTCTCTACCAGGTATTTCGCTTTTTTCATTTTTTTGATTTATAATTTTCCGCCATTTTAATCATATCGTCAACCACACTCTTTCGCTGGTTATTTCGATCGAAAAGCACGGGATAATCCTTTCTGCCCCGGATGGGGAAGTTATTCAGCCAGGTTCCGTTATCGGTCAGACCCCAAACGGTAACGCGATCAATTACATCACTGTATTTGAGAAAAAGTCCGAACATATCCAACATGCGTTTATTCCATTGCTGTTGAACAGCTTCGGGCACACCTTCACGATAAGGGTCCATTTCCCTGGAATAACCAAAATTAGCAGAAACGTTTGCCCCATCATACGGACTTGGAAGAATAGAAATATCCCACTCAGTAATAAGTATATGAATACCAGCTGTTTTAAGTTTTTTGAAGCTGGTTTCTGTAGCTTCCAGCGTTGGAGAATTCATGTGCATGTGTGCTTGCGAACCAACGGCATCAATTCTACAGCTGTCGGCCTTTAGTTCTTTCACCAGTTGAACGATCGCATCGCATTTGGCCGGAGTTTCAACATTATAATCGTTGTAATACAATTCTGCATTCGGATCGGCTTCGTGCGCAAACTGGAAAGCATATTTAATGAAGTCCTTACCCAGAATCTGGTAGAATTTGCTTTTACGATAGGTGCCATTGTCTTCAAATGCTTCGTTGACAACGTCCCAACCTTTAATTCGACCTTTATATCGGTTAACAACTGTAGTGATGTGCTTACGCATACGTTCTTTCAGAATTTCGGGAGATACATCTTTACCGTTTTCATCAACAAAGAACCATTTGCCTATCTGAGAATGCCAGATCAAACAATGCCCGGTTACAGTCAGATTGTTTTTTTCTCCAAAAGCAACGAATTTATCGGCATCGTCCCATTTATATTTGTTCTCTTCCGGATGAATAGGTTGTGGCTTCATGATATTTTCAGGAACAATCGCACTGAATTCTTTCGTGATCAGTTCTGTTTCAATAGGGTTAATGCCATTTACTTGTTGCATATTGACAGCTACACCAAAGAGAAATTCTCCTTTGGTTGCTTCTCTTAATGTTTTTTGGCCTATGGTATCCAAGGATGCCATCAAAATCAAAACAGATAGTGCAAAAATAGTTTTCATGTTTTCAGTTGTATATGATGAATACTGGTTATTCGGTTTCTTTTCCCCTTCGTGCTTTCAACTCTGCCTCAATGTTCACTTCCATTTTTTTATCAATGACATAGAAGAAAAGCAGCGCAAAACCAATAAGGAATGTTATTGATGGAAAAACACTCACAAGCATTTTTGCACCAGTGGCGACAGATTCAGGTTGAATGGTCTCCTGACCAGCGATAGCACCTGATTTGCCAACGTATCCGTAAAGGCCTAATATCCATGTAACCAATGCACTCCCAATAGAGAGCCCTGCTTTAAGTCCAACCATCATTGCTGAAAATATAATTGCAGTTGCCCTTCGGTTTGTTTTAAATTCTGAATAGTCGGCAACATCGGCAATCATGGCCCAAAGTATAGGAATAGTAATGCCATAGAAAAATCCATGCAGAATTTGTGACCCAAAAATTAAAATCACACTACTTGGCTTGAAAAAGAAAAAGGCCAGGATAAAAAGTGTAGCGACCAATAAACCATACTGGAATACATCCCGTTTCCCAAATCTGTCAGCAAGTTTTTTTGACAACGAAATCCCGACAATCATAAAGATAATGCCTCCGGCGTTGAATAAACCCAAACCGGCAGATACCGGTTCTGACCCAAAGAAATTAATGCCTAAACCACCCAACGTATCAATAACAGGGCTTATAAACTTTGCCAGTGAAGCTTGATCGACGTAATTATAAAAATAGTACACGTACGAGCTACCCTTCATTGCAAGAGTAATGAACACCAAAATGGTTAATGTGAGCATTATAAACCAAGGCCTGTTCTTCGAAAGATCCGACAGGTCATCTTTTAAAGTTGATTTTTGTGAGGGGCTGGGAACAATACGCTCTTTGGTAGTGAAAAATGTGATTAGCAATAATATAGTACCAATAATTGCCATCCATGTCATTACGTCTTCAATCCCGGTTGCCTTATCACCGTGCCCGGCATATATAATAATTGGCAACATAAATACCTGTACAAAAAACTGGGCGAACATTACGGCCACAAAACGGTATGACGAAATACTGTTTCTTTCGCCCATATCACCGGTCAGTACACCGCTTAAAGCAGAGTATGGTAAGTTACTTGATGCATACAACAATAACAAAAGGGAATAAGTGACTGCCGCATAAATAAGTTTCCCTTTGTATGAAAACTCAGGGGTCGAAAATGCGAGTAACGCAACAACACCCATGGGAACAGCGGTGAACAATATCCATGGTCTGAATTTGCCCCATCTCGAATTGGTCCTGTCGGCTAAAATCCCAACAACCGGGTTGAACACGAACGCAGCAATCAAGCCAACAACAAGCGTTACGACAGAAGCATCGGCAGCTTTAAGTCCATAAATATCGGTGTAAAAATAAGCCAAATAGGTCACCAATGTTTGGAAAATCAGGTTAGCAGACAAATCGCCTAAACTGTAGCCAATTTTCTCGAATACTGAAATTTTTTGTGTGCTATTCATTTGTTATTAGTTTATAGAAATTTTAAAATTTATAGTAAGAATGACAACTTTTTAATTCAGCTGATTGAGTGAATGGTTTGAAAAAATCTATTTAAACTTTATCCAATCAATTTCAACCTGATTTTCATCTTTCAGTACCACAATTAGATGATGAATTCCACCTTGGAGTTTGGACACTTTTGCTTCAACCGTATTCCAACTTGTACCTTTTGGAACTTTAACTTCAGCAATCACTTGTCCGTCGGCTTTATCCAGGCAGATCTGCAAGGTGCTGCCGTTTTCTGACGAGGCTTTTACCTGTACCTTTTTCAGTTTTTCTTTTCCAAAATCAACAACGTTGTACTGAACCCAGGCCTTTTTACTGTTGAGTAAGGTTTTCCAGCCATTGAAGGTGTTTATTGAATCCAGAAAAGCAATCGATGAACCAGTTTCGCTTTTATTGCTGTATCGGTCGATTTCAATTTTATTTGTTGCACTGGTCACCCCAACACCACGTAAAGTCGGTGTTACTTTCTGCATTGTACCATCAGCATTAAAGAAAAGACTGTCGGCACAAATCGACCGGTTTTTATCAAATTTTGGTGAATAGGCATCCTGATGATAGAACAAGTACCATTGACCCTTATACTCAATGAATGATTGATGATTGGTCCAGCAGTTCATGGGCGACTCATCCATAACCACTCCTGCCATTTTGAAAGGACCCATCGGATTATCGCCCATCGCATATTCAAGCCGTTCGATTTTGTTTTCCACATGTGGAATGGTAAGATAATACTTGCCATTACGTTCAAACAAAAACGGGCCTTCTTTCAAGCCATTCTGCGGGAGATTAGCTATAATCTGTGGCTCTGAGGCCAGCTCGGTCATGTTATCTTTTAGCTTTGCCACAACGATGTTTCCCATTGCCCAATACAAATAAGCCTGTCCGTCCTTGTCGATAAACACGTTCGGATCAATGCCGTTTACACCTTTTATCGGTTCGGGCAGAGGAATGTATGGTCCTTCTGGCTTGTCAGCAATAGCGACCCCGATTCCAAAACCTTTTCTTCCATTTGCGTCCGTCATGTTTTTGTTGGCCGGAAAATAGAAGTAATACTTTCCGTTGCGTTCAATGCAATCGGGCGCCCACATGCTGTACGAGGTTGAATCGACCCATTGAACTTTATTCTGGCTGACAATAACCCCATGATCGGTCCAATCAGTAAGGTTTTCAGAAGAAAACACGTGATAATCAGCCATGCAGAACCAATCTTTACGAAGTTGTTTTTGGTCTTTTGGTGTTGGAATATCGTGCGAAGGAAATACATACACTTTACCGTTGAATACCCTTGCGGTCGGGTCGGCAGAAAACTGATTGCGAACAATTGGGTTTTGAGCTGAAAGACTATTTATTCCTATCAGAGCAAAACCGAAAATGAATGATTTATAATTTTTCATGATTAAAGTATTATTTAGTTTCGCTCACTAAATCCTGAACTGCATTGGACAGGAAAATATACCAGGCTCCACCGTCGATGATGCATTCGTTTTCGCCCCAGAAAAATGGCCAATCATCTTTATTTTCAAGGAAGTCAGGTTTCAGCAATATTAATCCGGGTACTACACCACCTGGAATTGCTGTAAAATCAGCCCTATTATTTCCATAAGCCATTTTTTTGGAACGGATTCCAACAGCCGCGACAAACGATAAATTTGAATAAGGATGGCAACCAAAAATATAATTGAGGCCCTGATAGACATATTCTTTTCCAATGATATCGGGATAAGCTTTATAGGCATAATAATTGGTGATTGCCCAATTGATTACGTTTGAGGTTCCACCCCACCCTCTTACCGACATTGGAACTCCATAAGGATTATCCTTTTCATTTCCATCTATTGATTCTTTATACTTGAGGATATAGTCTCTGAGTTTGGCTTTGTATGCAGCATCCATGTATGGAACAGCCAACAGTGACTGTATCAGGCTACCACGCCCTCCAAAGCCTGCAAAATAACCTGACCCTGGTCCTTTTCCTGTTGTCATTCGATCGAGCATTGGCCATACCAGTTCCAAAAAGCGGTCGGCATATTTCTTGTCTTTGGTTGTGATATAGATTTGAAGAGCCGGATTCATATCAGCACCTTTTCCCATCATCTTCATAAATGGTTCTTCATTTTCTTTGGGCTTTTTGCTTGCCTCGTCAGCTTCGTCAAACAGCCTTTTGGCACAAGCTAAACTTCTGTCCGAAAGATCGTTGTTGAATCCTCTTAAAGCACGGCTCGCTTCAGCCAGCGAGGCAGCAGTCTGATAATCTAAATATGTCATCCGGTTCGTGAATGCCCAGCGGTCATCCATCGTTCCGCTTGTTAACCCGTCTGATTCATAAGATTTCAGATTTGGATTGTACGGTAGATTATCTGTTTCATTGATAGCATCGCCAAGGTGATGATATTGGTGAAGGTTTGGAACAATGATTCCACGGACCGGATGACCAATATTTTCGCACTGAGCAACCAGATTCAAAGTACCATGCTCTATTTGCTGTAACATATCTGGCTTACCATCCGGACGGTGGATATCAACATAGCGTGTTTTCTGGTCAATGTAGGTCTCATCCCTGTCAACTTTGAAATTTTCCCAGGTATCAACAAAACTCGAAATTACACTGTTATGAGAACCGGTTTGAATGTCGAAATCACCGGCATCGAACCAACCACCAACGGCCATATTGGGAATGCGTTCCAATGATTTGTATTTGGTATCCGTAGTTGGTCCCTGCACATAGCCATCAAAATGCTGATGATTAACAGGTGCCTGCAAACAATCGTCCAGATAAGGAGCGCCGTGCCATACGCGGTAAGCCTCGTTTACTTCCATGTGATCCATTTGAACCGGAAACCAAACATCCATGGTCGGGTGCCAGATATTGTCGTAAACATTCGGACCAATAACGAATGTATTTGTCTTCTGATCACCGTACTGGATATAGTAAACACCGGGATCTTTCACTGCACTAAAATCAAACTTTGCGTAATTGTATCGGAGGTATTTTCCCCATACTTTTACATTGCCTTTCACTTTTTCAACAAATTTACCTTCAGCGTCAACCTGGAAAACCGACGCTTTTGCCAATGGCGTATCATTCTTATCCAGCTCAATAACTGCAATTTTTTCCTGACCGGGGGTATAACCCACCTGTGAGAATTCAATCACAGGTTCACGTTTCCAGTTTGAGATTGCATTTGGCTCAAGGTACCAGGTCAATACTTTCCCTGTTTTATTGGATGGAAGAATACTTCGCACGACAAACCATCCGTTCTGTGCCAGGTCGCGACCATCAAAAAGCATCATATCAGTATCCGGACTTTTAATCTTAACAAAGCGTTCAGGGTCTTCCGGAGCTAATATAAATGTTTTGCCTGTTGCAATTGGAAATGGCACAATATATTCACCTCTGCCCCTGTCATCAAACGTTGTATGGCTGCTAAACTGAGGTATTTTTTTACTGATTGATTCAACTTTCGTAGTACTGGACGGGTACTTTGGGAATATTCCCGGGTTGCCATCCACCAAATAAGTCTTTTCAAAATAAGCTGATGGTAAAAACTCAAGATTAAATCCAGCTTTCCCTTCCAACTCTTTGGGAACAGGCTTGTCAAGAAACACATTAATTTCCACCCCGTTACCTTTGGGAGTAACATTTATTCTTGAGTTGAAATTATAGTCTTTATAAGCCAATTCAACACTGATGGTGTTGGTAGCCTTATCCACTTTACGATCGACAACCGTTGGAATCAAATCCCATTGTTCCGGGGTATTTTGTATCCTGACCGCTCCGCCGGTTGACGTTCTTACCCCATGATGAATGATTTCAATCCCGGCAGTTTTCTCGTCGAAAAACATACCGTTGTATTGGTTACTATACATCAGGATATTGACACCTTGTTTTTCGAAATATTCCAAATCGTTGAGCTTTAGCGATTGGCCAAGTGCACGATTGGAAAGCAAACAAATACTGATAAGTGCTACAAATACAGCTAATGAAAAATGTAGATTTTCAGGTTTGAACAGGTAAAATTGCATCAGTTTATTTTTTGTTGGCTTATTCATTTAGTGGCTTATAATTATTTCTTAATTCACTTTGCTAATCTGATCGCCGATATGGAAGTAATCGAAATCGGCAAACCCACCCGGATTTTTGGATGCGTAGTTGAACAGTCCAAACCGATAGCCCATAAAATGTTCCATCAGGGTATATTCCATTTTAAGCAGTCCGCCAATCAGGATCCATGTTTTACCATCGAGGCTGTAAAAGAAATTAGCTACATCTATCTTATCCTTGAAATTACATTCAATTTTCAGGTAAACCTTATTTTGCGATAGTGGTACACTTTCTAATTCAGTAGGTTTGTCGGTTTTGTTACTCACCATGAACACCTGTTTTTGTCCGTTCACGATTTTAACACCCACCTGTCCAAACTTTCGTTGGAAGACGGTTAGTCCGGCAAAATCACCATCTTTCATTCCCGACACATCTATCAGTGTTGAGCCTGAACATAGAGGACCAAAAGTACGTTGGGTCAGGGTATTTCTCGATTTTGCGAACAAGGTGTCGATCCTTGCGGTTTTCAGGCGTAAGTACCCTTTGCGCTCCGAAACCGACCAGAGGCTGTTGTCGGGATTGTGGTTCCATTGCCATACCAACGGTAATGCAGGTTCGCCTTTTTTACGTGTAAACTCATCGTTGTTGACAATTCCTGGAATCAAGCCTTTGCTGGCAGGCAAATCGAGCGATTCCGGAACTTTTCCATCTACACCAATAACCGGCCAGCCATCTTCCCATTTCATTGGAATGAGAAAAGGAATGCGGCCCACAGCGCCATGATCCTGGAATAAGTAAGCAAACCAGCGTCCATCGGGTGTGTCAATAATTCCACCCTGTGCCACTCCCTGATCCTGAAGTGCGATACGACCTTCCCAAGGACCAAGCAAATTATCGGAACGATGAACAGTTACCGTACGCATGCCACCTCTAGGCCAGACAATGTTGAATAGATAATACTTATCTTTCACTTTAAAGAGCTGAGAACCTTCAGCTCCAAGCATGATTTTATCTCCGGCAGGTTTACTGGCATTTTCAATAAGAACCTGATTTATGCTACCTTCTTTCACACCAGACAAATCATCTTTCAGTTCTACGATAGTCAGTCTTCCATTACCTGTTATCAAATAGGCATGTCCATTGTCAAAAACCAACGAACAATCATGAAATCCAGGTGTAAACTCAGTAACTGCCCACGGACCTTTTTCAATGTCTTTGGTTTTATAAATATAGGTCTTGTTCGTGGTCTGAGCATAGGTTTCAACGTAATACATCCCATTGTAAAAACGGATACTGCTGGCCCAGGAACCCTTTCCGTAATTGCTCTTTCCGTTAATCAGGTTCAGCTCGTCAACATCTCCCAGTGAATTGCTGGCATAATTCACCAATTGCCAGTTCACCAAATCCTTTGATTTCATAATGGGTACCCCCGGAGTCATATGCATGGTGGTGCTGCTCATGTAATAAGTGTCACCCACGCGAATCATTGACATGTCAGGCACATCAGCATATATGATCGGGTTATGGGCAAAATTTGATTGGGCAAAGACGGTGTTACAGCATAAAATTAATCCTGCAATAAAACCAAAACAACGTGTATTCATTGATTCAAGATTTAGTTTTTTGTTTTTATTCTGATCACGGTCAGTGACATAGCCGGAGCCGAATAATCGAATGATTTTTTGATTTTAACTACTGAACTTGCCGGCACTATATTTTTTGTATTTGCAAACGTATTTTCAGCGTCAGGATTTCCGACCAAAACAATCTGTTCGGCTTCAGCATCGAGCTTTCCGAACCTGCCCAGGTTTATTTTCATCGGTTTGACTGTTTCATTGTAATTCACCAGTTTCAGGATAATATCACCTGTTTTTGAATTCTGAACGCATGAAGCAGCCTGATTGTTATCCTTTTCATCTTTGGCAATTACCTTGTCGAAATAGTAATCGCCCTGGTTTGCCGAAAACATTTTTTGCACATAGTAATTTGGTGTTGGACAGATGACTGTGTTGTCGAAAAATATCATGTCAATTTTCCACTGTGTGAAATTCTTTTTAGCCAGCAACGGCGCATACGATGCCATCCGAACCACATCACCGTTGCGTTCGAGCGAAGTCATGTAAGCCGCTTCAGCAATGGCATTTCGCAATTTATTTCCCCACGAGGCATATTCACCGAGATAAACCTGGGTTGCATTCCGGGGATAAGCATCATATCGTTTCTGATTGGAAATGAACCATTCCGGACTGGTATAATAATGCTCATCAACCACGGGAACTTTTTGATCGTTAGCAATTTTCCAGCCTTTGGTAAAGTCTTCACCGTCAGGTGCCGGACCAACCGTACCTACCACCGTAATCTCCGGATGTCTGGCTTTTACCGCATCAAAAATCATCTTGAAACGCTGTTCAAATTCGGGGGTCATTTTATCTTCGTTTCCAATTCCAACATACTGAAGATTAAACGATGCCGGATGCCCTGCTGCAGCGCGTCTGGCACCCCAGACAGACGTTGACGGTCCGTTGGCCCATTCAATCAGGTCCAGTACTTCCTGAATGTAGTTCTGCATTTCGTCCATAGGAACTGCTTTTTGTCCGGTTCCGCCAATGCGCCAGGTTCCGCCTGAATTCTGGCAACTCACTGCTGCCGGCAAAACAGGCAATGGTTTGGCGCCAATATCTTCGCAGAACTGAAAATACTCGAAATATCCCAACCCGGCGGTTTGATGATAACCCCAGATATTCCGCTGTTCTTGCCGCTGTTCGATGGGACCAATTGTGTTTTCCCAGCGGTACATATTCCCGAGACCATCGCCGTGGATCAGGCAACCACCGGGAACCGGATAAACTGGGGCTTCATATCCGCCAGAATTTGTGCAAGGTCGGCACGCAAACCATTTGGACGGTTTTTAAAGGTTTTTTCAGGAAAAAGAGAAACTACGTCGATGGCAAACTTACCTTCGGTGGTGGTAAGAATGACCAGACTCGCAGTGTCGCAACTCTGTGTCGGAATAAGGCTTGCAGTATATTTGGTCCATTCGCCGGACG
Organism: Bacteroidales bacterium; assembly: GCA_038236995.1. GTDB lineage: Bacteria > Bacteroidota > Bacteroidia > Bacteroidales > Prolixibacteraceae > JAAFHB01. The sequence continues at coordinate 14,894 of JBBRZE010000012.1, forward strand.
AAGTAGTGATTTTACTTTCAGCAAGTACTTTCCCTTTTGGTGACTGCAAACTGATATTGAACGAAATCGGATCCTTACTCAACTGGCGTACAAACATCGAGAAGTTGTACTGGTCGTTTGCTTTCACAACCATTCCATCAAATCCTGAATTTTTTAATCCGACTCCGGAAGTGCCAACAAACTTGACTTCCTTGCCAACATGCTCCACGTCCAAAACCAGGTAATGCGGGTTATTTTGATGAACAGGAGCTGAGGTTTCCACACTTACTCTACCGTAGGAAAATCCTGGAGAAATGTATTCCCAATATGAAAAAGGGTTCCATTCACTGCGTTCTGTTGGATTGTATTCGAACGAGCGGTTTTGAACCAACTCGGCATATAGTCCGCCATCGGCTGAATAGTTAATATCCTCGAAAAACAAGCCGAATAAATCGGAACTGATTTTTTTGCCTCCTTTTGGCTGCCCAATTACTGTTACCGAAAATAAAAGACATATTCCAGCTAATGCAATTGCATTAAATAGGTTATATCTATTTTTACCGGCTAATTGTCTGTTGGATTTTTTCATTTCAACTTTTCTGCATTAGTTTTTCTTTCTGATCAATCGTAAATAATATACTGCTCCGGCTGTACTTTCTGGAAGTGACTGAAATTTCACCCGGACATGTGTTTTCCCATTAAGCAATGAATCAGAAATTGGATAAACCACATCTTTAAACATCGACTGGTTCCATTTGCTGGTATTGTCCTCAGTGACTAATTTTTCATCGTCGATTGAAATATCAAATTTTCGGTTTCCCCATTCGGCGCCCCAGTATCGCACCATCAAACACAAGTCGGTTTCTGACTTTGTTGCCAGATCGTAACTGAAATAGCCTCCATCACGTGCTTCGCGAAAGAATTCATTCAAATTATTGCCTTTGTTTGATTTTTCCAGCTGCATCGCATGGTCGGTTTCGGGTTGTTGCTCACCAATAGCCACCTGGTCGATAGTGCGTTTTTCAAGGGCAAGTTTCTCCTGTTCGATGTTTGCTAACGAATCGGTATACGCCTTGAAGCCTGAGTTTGACAGGGCCAGCCAGTACATCATATACCGGGCATCATGGATTTTATAAAATGGTTCTAGGGTAAGTTCTGCATGGTTACCCATTTTAACGTTAAGCTTGAAGTTTAGTGGCTTGTCCTTCACAGGAACCAACTTATCTGCAATAGCTTCAATGTTGTTGTCAATCAGGATGGGAGCTTTGTCAACCGGTAAATACTCTCCGCTGGCATTTTGTCCCCAACGGCCATCATCGGCTACCAAGCCTTTTAAATCTTCAGTCCCGGTTTTGGCACCAAGCAAAATAGGGCCGTGCATGATAGCAATATATTCAGGAACATTGGGCAAATGTTCGATGGTATTGTGCATGGGCAGCATGATCTGGACCACGTCACCTTTTTTCCATTTCCTGTCGATGCAAACATAAGATGAAGGAAGTGCAGTATAAGCAACATCTTTCCCATTCACCGCAATTTTCAACGCACCTTTGCTTACCCATACCGGATAGCGGACCATTAATTTAAAATTAGAAGAACCTTCCGTTACTGTCAGTTTTGTTTGTTCCTCGTCAGGAAAATTGGTTTCCTGTTTGATTTTCAAGCCTTTTTCTTTCCAATTCAATTCAGAAGCAATAAAAAGATTCAGAAACAAAGAATCGTTTGAATTGGTGTAAATGAACTGGTTGTATTTACTATGGTTTTCCATGCCGGTACCCACGCAGCACCACATTGCTTCGTTTGGGGCTGAGTAAACCCTGTAATGGCGCGGACGTGCGGGGGTGAAATAAACATATCCGCCATGTTCGGGATGCTGCGATGAAAGAATATGATTTAAGATTGTCCGTTCGTAATAATCGGCATATTTTGCTGACGGGCGAACCCGGAACAAGTCCTCCGTCAACTTGAGCATATTGTATGAATTGCACGATTCGGGCCCGTCGTTGACGTTGATAAAATCGATACACGATTCTTTGGCCGGGAAATGCTCCCTTCGGCTGTTTCCTCCGAAAGCCAGTGAACGGTTGGTTGTAACTGTTTCCCAGAAAAAGCTGCCGGCTTTGTCGTATTTTGAATCGTGACTAAGTTCAGCAATGCGCTCAAATCCAATAAATTTGGGAATTTGGGTATTGGCGTGTTTGTTATCCAGATTGTCAATTCCCTTCGACAATGGCTCAAGAAACACTTTATGTGAATAGCGTTTTGCACCTGCCAGGTATTTTTCATTTCCGGTAATTTGGTAGGCATCGGCAAGTACTTCATCCATTCCACCATGCTCATTTCCGAGCATTTCCTCCATTTGAGCATCGGTCAAGCCTGAAGTAATCGTAATTGCCCAATCGCAAAAATTCAGAAAAATGTTCTTTGCCACAATATTCCCTGTATATAACCAGGCATCTCTAAGGCCTGCAAACATCTTATGGATATTGTAATAAGGTGCCCAATATTTCCAGATTGCTCCAACTTCTCCGGCTTTTATCTTTGGCCACAAACCATCACTGTTGGGTATACCGCCAACATAACCAACACCCCAGTCAGGATATTTCAAGGCATTGGCTTCCTGACAAGCTTTCAGCTCAGAAATCATGTGATCCATGCGCATTTTGCATTCGGCATTTCCGGTAGCAGCATAATTCATAGCCAATGCTGAAAGGTAATGACCACCCACGTGACCGTCAAGTCCTTCCCAGTTGGGATAACATTTTGCCTTCTCTGGCAATCCGGCTTCTTTACGATATGGAGCCAGCAAACGGTCGACATCGTATTTCAGGAGAACCTCAATATTCAGGTCTCGGGCATGTTTGAACGGGCCATCGAGCAATTTCACATCACTCAATGGGAATTCGTTGGGATAGAGTTTATCCTGCGATTGAACCTTACCGGCAAAAAGCAATAAGCCAATAAATGCAGTGATTTGCAATAGTTTTATTCTACTTTTCCGTGTCATTTTTCGCTGTAATATTAATATCTAAAACCTTGATTTTGAATGCCAAAACTATTATTCAACCGGATAAATTGTTTCCTTTTATTTAATCTGCAGGCACAGCATCGTTTGCCGAAGTAGCATACAAACCAATCAAACAACCTGTAAAACCTCCTGCCACATCAGTTGATAGTATATCTCCGGAAACGGTGCCGCCTAAATTCACAAAGTCTGTTCCGTTGGCTGAATAACTAAACTGGTAATCATCGCCTTTTGCCGTTAGGTCTAAACGGACTGGCTTCGAAATATCGATTTTTGAACTTGCAAGAATTGTTGAAGTTACCTCCCGGCTTCTGAACTTTCCCTGGGTTCGTTCAAGAAGGAGATAATAGTCGGCTCCTTTTTTAGTTATTCCAAAAACATAATTAAACCGCTCACTTTGAAAGGCCACAATTCCGGCCAAATCTTTTTCTGATTCGGGCTTGTAGTCCATGGTCACCGTGTAGGAAAAACTGTTGTGCATTTGCCGGTAAAACAGTGTAGAAGTGGGCTTTACCTCTTTGATATTAGCTTCAAACGGTTTTATCCGCAGTCCCATTTTTGATGTCGAAATAAATTCTTCACGCGGGCCCCGCAGTCCAATCCACCGGTAGTCAGGCTTTTCTGAAGTAAAATCATCGGAGAAAGTGAGGTTGCCATTCGGGAAGAATCCATCCTTTCCGGATTTATTTTCGGTTACACCTTTAGGCATTTTTAGTTTTGGTTCCAGGGGTATGAGCCCATTTTCAAAGACCGGGAATTCGCCCGACCAATCAACTGGCAAGATAAACGTTTCACGACCGGTATTTACTCTTTGTTTTTCGTTTGGTCGAACAGCAAGAAACACTCCGTAATATTTTTTATTATCCGGTCCCAGAACCAAATCGGCATGACCAGCCCAATCTACTTTGTTAGCTCTGTCTTTTGCAAAATAGCGTTGAGTTAGAATTGGATTGCTTGGCGCCGGGGTATAAGGTCCTTTTGCGTTGTCGCTCACAAAAATCACTTCGCTGTGCCAGCCGCCGGTGCCACCTTCGGCACACATCAGGTAATAACGGCCATCTTTTTTATAAATGTGTGGCGCTTCAATCCAAATCGGTTTTTTAGAAAGATCAACACCTCCATCCACAATTATTTTATCGGTCCTGGGGATAATTTTGTCGGTTTCCACATCGTATTCCCAAATTTTGATTACACGGTGTCCGTTATAAAGTTCTTTTCCCTTGTCGGGAGCATCGTTGTGAATGATGTATGCTTTTCCATTGTCATCGAAGAAAAGGGAAGGATCAATGCCGTTAAAATCTAGCTTTATCGGGTCACTCCAGCCTTTCAACGGATCTTTGGTTTTTACCACAATATTTCCAAAACCTCCGGAAAATTCAGTAGTAATCATGTAAAAAGTGTCGCTATTCTTGTTGTATAGAATCTGTGGTGCATAAATACCAGCACTGATTCCGCAATCGTGAACTTCTAATTGTGAAACACGGTCGAGCACATGGCCAATTTGTTTCCAGTTCACCAGATCTTTGGATTGGAAAATTGGAACACCCGGAAACATGGCAAACGAAGAGCACACCAAATAAAAATCGTCGCCCTTTCGGGTGATACTCGGGTCGGGATAACATCCCTGCAGAATCGGGTTATAAAACTCATCCGGCTTCAACGGATTATCTTTATACAATGGATCGCTGCCTTGATAAACAAAATTGGAGAACACTGGAAGGCCCCTCATTTTTTTATCTTTTTGGCCGAAACCTGACTCCGTAAACAAGCCGGTGAATAAAATAGTCAAAACGACTAATTCGCTTATTAAATTTGTCTTCATTAAGGTTTTATTTCTCATGATTAATATTTTATGCATTATACTACTTATACTATAAATTAACCATTGCCCCTCTTAATACAACAGGCTGCTGATTTTCAAGACCTCTTACCGACCGTGCCGGAGTTTTTGATTCGATAGTAATCCTTACCTCACTATCCCGTTCTGAAAACTTACACACAATGGTCTCATATCCAAGGGTCTCCTCCACAAACCGACCAGTAATCTCCAAGGTTTTTTCATCAGTCCAGGTATATTGGGCCGCCACTTTTATTACGGGTTTCAAAATCGAATAACTGGCATCAACCGATTTGGAATAATTACTGCGCGGAGGAACTAAAAGCGAAGTGGATAATGTATTTGAGACCAGCCACTCTTTTCCTCCGGCTTTGATGGACGAAACCGAATTGTCTCTTTTGATCGCAAAAGTGCAGTCGCCATTTTTAAACGAGAAATAAACCGATTGAATTTTATTCTCGTTTTCCGAAAGAATAAATTCCTTCCCTGAAACAGACATTTCATAGCCGGACTTTGAAGATTTTTCAAATCCGGGATTGATGGTTAATGCTGATCCCTTTTTAACCATTTCCTCCTGAAATGCAGGGGCGACAGTCAAAGCTTTGTCTGATTTAATGGCAGGAATCAGGTATTTATGTACCAGGTCGAGTTGCTTTTGTGTGTTGGTATTGTTGGCAGTGAATACAACAATGGCGTCTTTATCAGGAATGAGCACAACAAACTGGCCACCCATTCCATCGAGCCTCACCGTGTTGTTTTTACCACGCCACATCTGGTAAGCATATCCCTGTCCCCAGTCGCTCAGCTTTCTTTTTTCTTCGGGTTCATCCGAATTTTTTATCTGGAAAGCGGTTGCCTCTTTAATCCATTCTTTCGGAATCAATTGCTTGCCGTTCCAAATTCCGCCATTCAAAAGTAATTGCCCGAATTTTGCAAGGTCTTCAGTCCGAAGCCTTAACCCAATCATTCCCATATTTATTCCCTGAGGATTCAGGTCCCAGTCGATTCCACGAATTCCCAGCGGCTTAAAAATCCGGGGCAAAAGGTAATTAAAAACTGTTTCGCCGGTAACCTGCTGAACGATGGCCGAAAGCATAAAAGTGGCCATGTTATTGTATTTAAAAACAGTGCCCGGTTTATACTTTGGTGTGGTCGATAAAAAAAGAGTTATCCAGTCTCCTTTTGCACTCCAGGCGCTTGGTTCAGGATCCTGCCCTGCCGACATGGTCAACAGATCTTTTACTGTCATTCCTTTCATGTATTCGCTGATGGTATCGGGCAACGAATACGGGAAAAAAGTGATGATTTTATCGGTCACTTTCAGTCTGTTCTCCGAAACTGCAAGACCAAACGCAGTGGCTGTAAATGTTTTACTGGCCGAAAACATGATATGTTTGTATTCATGCCCGTATGGTTTCCACCAGCCTTCGGAAATTACTTTTCCATGCCGGAGCATCATAAAGCTATGATTTTCAAGACCGCTTGTATCCGCAGCATTTAAAAATTCAATTATTCCTGCTGAAGAAACGCCTTCCTGTTCGGGAGTACTTCGCGGAAGTCTTTCAATTACCTGTGCAACCACCTGCGATTGAAAAAACCACGTGGTCACCGCTATCGTCCATATTATAAACAGTGTTTTCATAAATTTTTGCTTACTATTCTTTTATTTAATGCTACTTAGTTAAGAATTTCCTCTGCTTTATCCCCTACCCCTTAAGGGGAGCCAAACAAATCCATCATTGGGGGATTTTTGGTAATTCGATTGAAGAAATTTCCATACAACATTGATTTTTTCTATTTGCTTTCTAATATTTCCAACATTTTTTCAGCATATCGTTTTCCCAATTCCCGGTATCCGGCAGCACTGAAATGGAGGTTATCAGTGCCATCGGGACAACCTGCAGAAGAAATGACATGCGAATTGGGCAGCATTTTCGGCAAGGTGGCAATGATTGTGTTCATGCCTGCACAAATTCCGTTCTGGTCGGCATTCACTGTTTCGCCGGCAAGCAACGGTACATTTTTTGGGTCAAGGTTCAAATCCTTCATCAGGTTGTCGTAAACGCCTTTTACTTTTCGTGTCCACAAACTGTCGTTCGAATTCGATTCACCCTGATGAAGCAGAATGCCTTTGATCACACCGTCCTTCTGTGCCAGTTTTGCCATTTCAACCAATCTTCCATAAGGATTCCCATCATATTCTCTAATCATTCCTTTCATCCAACCCGGCGCGGTTTCAACGTATGACGGGTAATTGTCTTTATCGAAAAGCTCAATTTTACAACCACCAATGGCCACCACAATCACTCCAACTTTTATTTTTTCCGGAAGATTGGCGACCATAGTTCTTCCAAAAAAATCAGTCGGTCCAAGATTCGTTTTGCAACGACACAAGGGTGGAACAGCCGGATACCAGTTGCCTATTTTGCGGTCCATATTTTCGCAGTTTACCGCTTCCATAACCTGAAAGCGCGGATTAACAGTTGAATCCTGAAGTTCCGCCCGTGCTGCGCCTTCCATGTTCGATTGCCCGATGCAGAGATAGACATGGAAATTCGAATCCTGCGAAAACACTTCTTTATTTGTAAAAAGCAATCCTGTTATGAAGATTAAAACCAGCTTTAATTTCATTTTATTTATTTTTAGATTGTTCTTATTATTTTGCCCAAGCTTCGCCTTCCGGTGTCCTTCTCCATTCGAAATAGCCATCCAATACTTTAAGCGATTCGGCGCTTGGCACAGGTCCTACATGAGGTGTTGGTCCAAGGTACATCACATCAGGGTTTTTGTCGCTGAAAGACGGCCATGCAAGAACTCCCTGTCCGTTTGGATTGCCATATTTGGCAAAGTTGGTCCAATAGGTACCCATGGCTTCCGATATTTCCAGATCAGATTTTGTTGTTTGAGGATTCGAGGCATCGAGGTTCATAAAAACATAGCCAACTTCCTGTCCGTGTGGCGAACCATAGCCATAACGCTGTGAATCTTTCGGATAGTCAGGGTGCTGATCGAAATAGTACAAGTAAACTTTCGATTTTCCGGTTTGAGACTGAAGCCTTGCCCAACTCCAGGTTTGCCAGCCAAATGCGGCATCACGGGCTAAATCGCGAGCTGTTTTCGGAACTGAATTTTCTGCAGCAGGATAAGCTTTGATCAGCTCATCAGCAAATTTCCCATATCTGGCTTTAACACCAGCATAATATTCTTCCGGAGTTTTTTCCCTTGAAAAGCTTGCTCCTTCGTCGGAGTTGTACCCGATAAGAACTGGTACATCATTGTATTTTCCGGCTTCATAAAGTTTGTGCTGATCATCAGGAATCAGATATCCATCAGTAATTGGCCATCCGCCGCCAATTCCCATACCCATAGGAAGTTTTTCAGCTTCCAATTTACGTAATTCAGCAATCGACGAAACACCGATTTTTTGAGCATAAGCTACACCATCGGCTTCGGCCTGCTGAAGCGTTTTCATGTTTTCACCCGGATAAGTTTTAGCACGAGTTGGCCCGAAAGAACCACCACTTTCGGAAATAGCTCCCTGGAACAATCCTTTGGCCAAAGGCGAAGCGCATAACATGCTCACCGAAATTCCCCCGGCCGATTCTCCGAATATGGTTATTTTATTGGGGTCGCCACCAAAGGTAGCAATGTTATCTTTTATCCATTGAAGTCCGGCAATCTGGTCAAGGATTCCGTAATTTCCTGAAACATGATTCGGATTTTCGGCACTCAATTCTGGATGTGCCAAAAATCCAAGCTGCCCGACACGGTAGGCAATACTTACGAGAACAACGCCTTTTTTTGCCAGCATCTCGCCATTGTATCCAGGTTCTGCAGTTGAGCCGAAACTAAATCCGCCTCCGTAAATCCAAACGAGCACAGGGATTTTTTCTTTGGCAGATTTTGCCGGAGTCCAAATATTCAGGTACAAGCAGTCTTCACTTTTTCCTGATGGGGGATTTCCACCTTGAAAAGCGGCAGGCGCAAATTTTGTTGCCTGCTTTACATCTTTCCATTTTGCCACAGATCGAGGAGCTTTCCAACGTAGGTCACCAACAGGAGGCGCGGCAAATGGAATGCCTTTGTAAACGGTTAGCCCGTTTTCAAGGGTTCCCTGCACCATTCCTTCCTGAACTTTAACCGGTGAAGGTTGCTGTGCGAAACTTTGTCCGGCGAAATACAACGCAAACAGGGCAATTAAAACTGTTAATTTTTTCATTGATTGTTTATTTAAATAATCGTGGTGCAAACTCGTTAAGATCTCTGCGCCAGGTCATCCATTCGTGGGCGGTATTCGGAGACTCGTAATAAACGTATTTAATCCCTTGCTTTTCCAGCATTTTACGAAAGGCCCCAACAGAACCGGGGAACGGATTTGGTTCTTTGGTACCCAAACCAAGCCAGAAAACTTTTATTTGTTTGTTGAAAGCTGCACCATCTTTGAATTTTCCATCCAGAAAAGTTGCCGGATCAAATTCATCGGAACTCGGGTAATTGGAAGTGCCGCTAAACCCGCCATAAGAGGCAAACTTGTCGAGGTTGTTCATGATGATCCGCATGGTTTGGTTGGCACCCATTGACAGACCAGCAATTGCGCGATGCTCACGGTCGTAAATGGTGCGAAACGTTGCATCAATCATCGGAATGATTTCACTGATCATTACTTCTTCAAAAACCGAGGCAGGACGCCCATTTGCTTCACCATTTTGTGGTTTGTAAGCATATCCGTTATCCATGACGATAATCATCGGAACAGCTTTTTTTGAAGCAATCAGGTTATCAAGTATCAGGTTTGCTTTTCCCTGAGATGCCCATCCTGTTTCATCTTCAAAACTTCCATGCTGAAGGTAAAGCACCGGATAGCGGGTTTTGGTATCCTTTTCATAGCCAGCGGGGGTGTAGACAAAGCAACTTCGGAACGAATTGGTGGTTTTCGAGAAATAGATGTTCTCGCTAACCAAGCCGTGAGGAACATCTTTCAGTGCATAAAATTCATCGTCGGATGCTGGAATTTCGATACCGCTTCCCCAACGGCCAGCTCCATAAAAATATTTGGTTCCGGGATCAGGAACCGATGCTCCATCAATATTCAGCTGATAATAATGGAAACCTTCGTCTTGCGGAGCCGACTCACCAGTCCAAACACCCTTTTCATCCTTTACCATGTTGTATTTCGCGCCACCAATATCGAGTTGAACTTTATTGGCTTCAGGAGCTGAAATACTGGTGCGAACACACCTCTCGGAATTTACCTGCGGGAATTGCTTCCCCGGCTGATTGACTGATGAAAGCTTGAAGTCTTCCAAAGGTTTGTTCATCTGCGCTATAGAAATAGTGTTTGTAAATATAGCCACAAAAAAGACTGCTTGTGTTTTGAATTTCATGAATGCCAAATTTTTAGATTTAGTCATAGTATCTGTTTGATTTTTGTTTTCTTGTTCCTTTAGGAACAAAAGGTCGGTAGACTAAATTCGGAAAAGCTTGCCTTTTGTCCCGTACGGGACAAAACAATGTCTGTTAATAACCTTTTCTACCGACCTGTTTTCCCTAAGGTAAATTAAAACAGTCTCCTAATCTTTAAATAAAAGTGGAGCTAATTCAAGCAGACTACGTCGCCAGGTCTGAAACTCGTGACGGGTATTCTCGGAAACAAAGGAGACAGCATTGATGCCAGCCTCTTTTAACGCAATTGCAGAATTCTTAACGCCATCGGGATTTTCGAAGCTACCACAGCTCAAAAAGATGAGTTTTACTTTCGACTTGTCTTTGATTTCCTCTGGCTTGTATAAACCACCGCTGAGCAACGCGTAGTATGAGAATACTTCAGGTTTGTTCAGTGTGATCGTATGGGTTTCCATACCGCCCATCGAGAGACCGGCCATAGCGCGGTGTTGCTGATCAGCTATCGTGTTGAAGTTGGCATCGACATACGGAATCAACTCATCAACCAGAACTGTCTGGAAATTTTCAATTTTGAACTCGTTCATATGTCCCCACCTAACCTCATTGGTCATTCCATAAGTCATTACAATGATGAAAGGCTGAATCTTTCCTTCCGCAATCAGGTTATCTATGATCAGGTTGGCGTGTCCTTGATTAGACCATGCAGTTTCATCTTCGCCCCAACCGTGTTGGAGATAGAGAACAGGATAACGTTTGCGTTTGTCCTTTCCATAAGTTGGAGGAGTGTAGACAAATGCCCTCCGCGAAGTCGATGTGCTTTTCGATGGGAAAAGTATCTGCTGCACATTACCATGTTGAACGTTCTTCAAAGCGTAGAATTCCTGGTCATGAGCAGGTATTTCGATACCGCTTTCCCAACGGGTGGAGCCATAAAAATTTAAAGCACCCGGATCATTAAAAACCCCACCGTCAACCGTCAAATGATAGTAATGGAAGCCTTCTTCCATTGGGCCGGCTGTTGTGCCCGTCCAGAAACCATCCTCAGCTTTTGTGAGTGGGGTGCCGCCTTTAGTGCCGCCTAATCCCAGGCTTACACCAACACTTTGGGCCTGGGGAGCTTCTATGCGAAAACGGACATAGCTCTGTGAATTAACTTGTGGGTACTCTTTTCCCGGTTGATTCAAAGTTGAAGGTTTGAAATCATCGGTAATGGTTTGCTGGCTTGTCTGTGAAAAACTCTGCATACCTATGATAGTCAGTAATAATACGAGAATTATTGAAAAATTTTTCATCTTCTGGTTTTTTATTTATTGAATAAAAGTGGTGCAAATTCATTCAGGCTGCGTCTCCAGCTTTGCCATTCGTGAGCCGTTTGAGGAGATACATAAAAATGGGTATTGATTCCGGCATCTTTTAGTTTGTCCTGATTCTCTTTTGGATTGCCTCCGAAGCCAGCTCTGGGGTTTTCGAGTTCTCGGCTTCCATAGCTTACAAACACCAGTTTAACTTTTTCTTTAAATCCGGGTGCCGTTGCTAAATCTTCGGTACTTATACTGCCGCCACTGAATATGCCGACATACGAGAATACTTCGGGATGAGCCAGGGTAATCACGCGAGTTTGCATTCCGCCCATGGAAAGTCCTGCCATTGCACGGTGTTGCTGATCGGCCAAAGTGCGATAGCTGGCATCGATCATGGGAATGATGTCTTCCAAAAGGGTTTTCGTAAAGCCATCTGCCCATCCTTTTGGTGGCCATTGACCAGCTGGACGTTCACCTGCAGGAGGTCTGGGCATATTCCAGGTGCCGTTGTCCATCACAATAAAAAATGGTTTGGCTTTGCCCTCAGCAATCAGGTTATCCATAATAAGGCTGGCATGTCCCTGACTGGACCATCCGGTTTCGTTTTCGCCGCCGCCGTGTTGCAGATAGAGTACAGGGTAGCGATTTTGAGCATCTTTATCATATCCGGGTGGCGTATAAATGAAACAACGACGCATACTGTTGTTACTTTTTGAATAATAAGGTAACTCAATGACCTGGCCATGAGGTACATTTTTCAAAGCATAGAAATCCTGATCTTTGGCAGGAATCTCGATGCCACTTCCCCAGCGGCTGGCACCATAAAAATACAAACTGCCCGGATCAGGAACTGCAGCACCGTCAATCCAAAGCTGATAGTAGTGAAAACCTTCGTCCTGAGGAGCCGATTCGCCAGTCCAAACACCTTTTTCATCTTTAGCCAAATCGTATTTTACTGCGCTAATATCCAGCTGAACTTTTTGTGCCTCTGGTGCCGAAATCTGAGCACGCACCCGGCCTTCGGAATTGACCTGAGGAAATTCTTTTCCGGGTTGGTTTACTGATGAAGGTTTGAAGTCTTCAACAATTGTTGCCGGAGACTGTGCAAAACAAAATCTGCCGGTCATTAACACAACTAAAAAAATGACCGCAATTCTATTTCTAAAAAAAACTCGTTTCATAATTGAAAATATTTAGTTTAATGGTTTTGAAAATCTTTATTCATCATGTAAGATATCTCTTCCAAAGTACCAGTTTATCAGATAGCTCAAAGTATCGTAATCTTCTTCATTTTCAAATCTTTGGAATCGGAACTCGTTCCATAGTACACTTCATATTCGCCGGAAGTAACAGCCATTTTGAGCTGACTGAGATCATAGAATTCGAATGCCGACGGAGGAAGATCAATGGATACCGGAGCGGTTTTGCCTGCAGCAAGCTCGACCCGTTTAAAACCGCGCAACGTTTTGATGGGGCCATCGGTATCGTTCACTTTCTTAACGTATACCTGAACGACTTCGGTTCCGGCTCGTTTACCGGTGTTCGATACCGGAATAGTAAGCTCAAGGGTTTCGTCTTTCCTGATCTCAGCTTTGCCTGGTTTAACATCCCCGATTTTGAAAGTGGTATAACTCAATCCATAACCAAAGGGGAAAAGTGCGTCGTTCATGAATCGGTAAGTGCGACCTTTCATCGAGTAGTCTTCAAAATCTTTCAGTTGATCCGAATTTTTGTAGAAAGTGACTGGTAGTTTTCCCGATGGGTTATAATCGCCGAAAAGCACATCGGCAACGGCTTGCCCGCCTGATTCCCCTCCGTACCAGGCCTGAAGAATGGCATCACAGGATTCAGTTTCAGGAGTGAACGCAATGGCAGAGCCGGAACAGTTTACGAAAACCACTTTCTTTCCAGCCTGTTTCAAAGCTTTCAGACAATTTCGCTGAACAGCTGGAAGGTCGATGTTGGTGCGGTCGCCACCTTTAAAACCAGGATACGATACCGGCATTTCTTCGCCTTCGAGTGAAGATGAAAGACCACCAACAAACACAACCAAATCAGTGCCTTTCAGTTTACTAATCAGATCGGTGTAGTCAACATCCACTTCTTTGCCAAAATTGAATTCGATATTTGCTTCCCAATTGTTCAACTGGGCAAAGCGCATTTCAAATTTATATTTTTTACCAGCTTCAACTTTGTATGGAATCCTGGAAATTAAAGTTCTCCAGTTATTGAACTTCCTTAATGATTCGCCATTTACAAACAGTTCAAAATATCCTGTAGCGCCACATTTGAATACAATCTCTTCGCTTTTAGGTGCTTCGAATTCGGTTTCGTATTTAGCTGAAAAGCCTTCAAGCTTAACGCCTGATGCAAATTCGTGCTGTCCGGCAGTGGTTAACTTTATAGGATCAGTAATTTGTTGCGTTGCAACAACATCACCTGTTATGTCTTTTGTATTCCAATAAGTGGCTTTAAATCCTTTCTTGCCATCGAGCGAACAATTTGAAAAATAGCTTTGGGTCACTTTGTCCTCGACCAAATCGCATGCCTTGTCATAGATTATGTTGTTGCCTGAAAGTTTGGAAGTTATGCCGTCGAGGATTGTAATAGTCCGGACCGGCGTTCCGTTATAATTTCCCCACAACATGGGTTTATCATTTGCATTTGGACCAACTACGGCAATTTTGCTGGTTTTCTTTAAAGGAAGGATATTGTTTTTATTCTGAAGCAGCGTCATTGTTTCGCGGGCCATGTCCAGCGCCAGTTTCCTATGCGCTTCATTATTCACAACCGACATAGGAATTTTTGTCCAGGGTACGATCGCATCGTCATCCATTTCGCCTAAATCGAAACGGCCAACCATCACACGCATGACGTGCCTGTTGATTTCAACTTCGGTAATCAAACCTTTTGCGACAGCTTCAGGCAATTTCCTGTAATTGTGGTCAATCCACTGACACTCTACATCGGTTCCTGCCCAAACTCCCTTTGAAGCCGCATGAACCGCATCCGATGAAACTTTATGGCTTGTAAAAAAATCGGCTATTGCGCCGCAATCGGAAACCACCAGATACTTAAAGCCCCATTCATCACGAAGGATTTTCTGAAGAAGTTGCGAATTACCACAGCAGGGTTCATCGTCCAGACGCTGATATGCGCACATTACCTCGCGGACATCAGCCTTCTGAACCAGCGATTTAAACGCAGGAAGATAAGTTTCATTCAAGTCGCGCGGATCGACATTGTTCAGGTTGAGCGAATGGCGACTCCATTCAGGTCCGGAGTGTACCGCAAAATGCTTGGCGCAGGCCAGCAATTTCCGGTATTTGGCATCTGCCGGACCTTGCAAGCCTTTCACTACCTGGACACCCATACGAGAAGTCAGGTAAGGATCTTCACCATATGTTTCCTGACCACGTCCCCAGCGTGGGTCGCGGAAAATGTTGACATTGGGCGTCCATACCGATAGGCTTAGGAAGCGTTTGTTTTCTTGTCCTTTTTGTGTTGCCTCGTTATATTTGGCGCGTGTTTCGTCCGAAACTGTATCGAAAATGTGATAAACCAGGGTGTCATCGAACGAAGCAGCCATGCCGATTGGTTCAGGAAAAACAGTCACATTTCCATTGTTGGCCAGACCATGCAGCGCTTCGCTCCACCAGTTGAACTTTTTGATACCCATTCGCGGAATCGCATCCGATATATCGCACATCAGGATGGCTTTTTCGTCTAAAGTCAGGCGGGATATTAAATCTTTCGCCCGCTCTTCTGAACTAAGTTTTGGGTTTTGATAGGGATATTGTTGTGCCAAAACGCTGATTGAGAATGAGAAACAAAAGGATATCAGAACTGCTTTTAACATGTTTAATAGAATTTAGTTTGTAATTACATCCACCTCGGCATATCCTGCAACATCGTCATTCGAAGTGTTTTTGATGGCCTTCAGCTTAATAAACCGGGCATTTACCTGCGAAAAATTCTTGATTTGCCAAACCGGGTTATTTTTGATGTTGGAGAATTCACCTTCATTAACCAGTTTCCATTCTACATTGTCTTCTGAAATATAAAACTGATAGTTTGTTATAATGCCAGAACTCCATTTGTTTTGGTCCGGCAGGTATTTGAAACCACACAAATTATAATTTCTCCCTAAATCGATGACTAAATCAATGGGCATTTTTTTGTAATCTCGTTGGTGCCAACCAGTAAATGCATTTCCATCAATGATCGTACTAGCCTTTTCATCATTTATGCCGACTATTTTCCAGTCTTTCTTTGAAATATCGAATTTTTCGTGACTTACCGGACTGCTTTTGCCTGAACCCGGATCGTGGCCAATTGCTTCAACCTCTACTTTCTCATCTGCAGAAAAGGGCGCGGCATAAATATTTGATTTTGTAGTTGGTTCGCTGCCGTTCAACGTATAGTAAAAAATCGGGCCGATATCATTTGTAGTTATTGAAATTTCACCTGATTGGTTTCTGGTAATAGAGGGTGCATTCAGAAATACCGGTGCATTGTAAACTCCGATATTGGAAATGACAGGACAACTTTTCGAATCGGTGATACTGAACCGAACCTTCGTCGCTTTTACGCTCGGAAAACGAAGGATACGTTTATAACCAATGGTTGTAGCCTTTGCCATTTCTTTCCAGTCCCCGTCAACAAGTGCTTCCACAGTAAAGGCTTTCACTCGTTGACCCAAACGAATATATTCCTGTGCCAAAAAACGGTTGAACAAGGTTGGTTTACCTAAATCTATTGTCAATAAAGCTTTTGTCACATTGTCATCAGTAGCCCAATAGGTGTCTTTATTGTTGTCAATTGCCCTGTCTGCTCCAAATTCTTTTGCATTCCCGCGAATATTGGAAGCTTCTGCTTTCTTTTTTTCAGCCAGATTTACTGCAAATGATTCTTTTACTGCTTTTCCAAATTCAAGCGCAGCTTTTTCGTCATTCGGATGTATCAGTCCGTTTGGCATAATGGGAAAGTTGAGCAATAATGAGCCGTTATGCCCGATAGAGTTATAGTATGTTTCCATCAAAAATGGAACTGTTTTCACCTTGCCGTCTTCATTTGGATGGTAAAACCATTCTGGCCTGATTGAAGTATTAACCTCGGCGGGCACCCAGGCATTCCCGTTTTCCAAACCATAATGCAACATATTATAAGGTACATCACCAATGGCATTCAACAAACTCCAATTTGTTTCACCAACGTATCCTTCTTCGGTTCCAACCCAGCGGAGGTCGCCACGGTCGCCACCATCGTTCCAGATAACAATATTGGGTTGTAACTTGCGGATCATCGCATAAGTATTTTTCCAATCGTAATAGGTTGTGCGGTCTATTTTACGGATTTCGTTTGCTCCACCGTAATAACCGTCGCCACCGTTAGCCCCATCGAACCAAACTTCGAAAATTTCACCATAGTTTGTGAGGAGCTCAGTGAGCTGATTCCGAAAGTAAGTGATGTATTCAGGTTTCCCATAATCAGGACTATTCCTGTCCCAGGGAGATAAATAAATTCCCAACTTCAATCCATATTCTTTGCAGGCATCGGCCATTTCGCGAACTATATCTCCCTTGCCATTTTTCCATGGAGCATTTTTTACCGAATATTCTGTGTATTTTGAAGGCCAGAGACAAAAACCGCAATGATGTTTGGCTGTAACGATGATTCCTTTCATTCCCGCTTCTTTGCAAATACGAGCCCACTGACGACAATCCAGATTCGTTGGATTAAACAAGTTGACATTTTCATCTCCTTTTCCCCATGATTGGTCGGTATAAGTATTTAAGGAGAAATGAACAAAAGCATAATATTCCATTTCCTGCCATCTCAACTGGTTTTCAGTTGGAGCAGGGCCAAATGGGGCCGGAGCTTTTGTCTGGGCAAAGCTCATGCCCGTTGAAAAGATGGAAAGAATGATTCCACACAAAAAATACTTTGTCATACTATTTGGTTTCAATGAATTCTGGTTCATATTGTGAAATTGCCGGTATAATATTTATCCATAAGATATGAAATGGTATCGATTTTCCCCTCCACAATTGCGTCGCAAACAACATCGAAGCCCGCCGCAAAAGGCGTTACCCTGTTTTGCGAAGATACATAGTGACTATTGAGTAGGCAAATACAAAATATTACTGTGAGCTATTTCATCAATAAGAGATTATTATCTGATTTGTTATTTGTGTTGAGGCGTGATAATTTGATATTTACCGCTTAAATGCATCAAACTGAAAAGATACAATAAGCCATCGTAATACGGATCAAAATAGCCGTCTTCGTAAGGTTCAAGTTTTGCATTCCAAAGTGCATGAACAAAGTCGAAGCTTTTTTCATTCTTGCCAATCAAAGAGGTTGAAGAAGAGGTTGCCAACAACCCTAACGAATGTCTTAATTTTTTAAAGCCTCCTGCCTGAAGAATGGTTTCGGGAGTTGATCCGTCGAGATTGAACTGATCTTCAAAGGAGTCAATACCTTTTGATCTTAGGAATCCTTGAAAACGTTTGGCATAGTCTTCCTGCCAGGTTTTGTCCTTTCCATACCAAACGTAATCCATGACAATATTCATGGGCACTCGCCAGGAATCATAACGAAAACCTGCGGGCATCCAGGGAGTAGGGTGTGACTTTCCGCTAAATTCAGTATAGTCAGCATTAAGACCTGTTACAGGATGACATGCCCTATGTAAGAAAACGCGGGATGTATCTGCGCAATCTCTATAAAATTTTTCATGGCCATCTTTGGCATATTCGGCCCAAATCATATAAAAAGCTGGTAAATGATAAGATGGGTCTGTCCACTTATAACCATTGCCTTCTGGTACAAAAGAGATTTGTTTGACATCGGTGTTTATCAGGTTATATACATTGCCTGTTCCATCTTTTTTCCACATTTCGTCCAGAATAATACGTGCCTCGGCATAATAATCTATCCCGGTGTTGTTGCCCCAGCGGTTTGATGCAAACAACAGGCTGGTAATGTAGTAGAGTTCGCCATCGGAAGCGCTGCCCTCGGAGTTTTTTTTCATCGTTTTAGGATCGATACTCCAGGCAAAATATCCTTTTCGTGGTCCTTCCTGATGTTGAAGATATTTTTTCGACCATCTCCAAATACGGTCAAAAACCTCTTTTTTATTGAGTTGAACGGCAATCATCATCCCATAGGAAAGTCCTTCGGTACGGGCATCGTGGTTTTTAATATCCGAAACGTAAGCCATCGAATCACCTACCTCAAAGTATATGCGGCTTGGACCTTCAAACAAGTCAAGATAGGCCTTTTCAACTTTTTTATCAATTTCGGTCTGACCGTACCCGGCTTCGAGAAAGAGATTCCGGTAAGCGCCGGTATGATAATCCTTTTTTAATTTTTCATTCTTGCTCTTTTCCGTTTGTGCTGTAACTGAATAAGCGCCAAATAAAAAGATAACTGTAATAAGTAGCAGACTGATTTTAAAAAGGCTAATTTTTCTCCAAATGTGTGTTTTCGCTTTCATATATCAGGTAATAGTCCTTTATTGTTAATGAATTATATTTCAGCTTAATAAAATCAATGTATTTCCTATTCTGTTAAAGTCACCAATGTACAAATATTTATCAATAAAGTCGACTATGTTGTCTTTGTGGCAAGAAAGATCGTACCATAAATGTTTTTAACTATGGGTAATTTTCCACGGAGAGTGCGTCAAATGGAATGATGCAATTGATTTCAAAGAAAAAGGGGGAATGCGCACTTGTATTCCCCCTTCATTTTTTATAAAGGTCAAGATAACATTACATCACGAATAACGTTAACTAATCCTCTTGCATTATTTGTAAGCTTCATTTTGATCGCACAATGGGTTTTTAATAATTTCGTCTGTTGGAATTGGCATATCCATCTTTAAGAGATTGAAATCAAAAGCACGATAAGTATGATAATCATTCCATACCTTAGGGTCACTATTTGGATAACCAACCCCTTTTGGATAGTTGTGCGTAATATGATCTTCTATAAAACCAGAACGGATTAAATCCGGTGCAAGACACCATTCAGCATTAAATTCTCTGCGACGTTCCTGTCCCAAGGCAACCAACCATACCGGAGAAGTAAAACCTTTAGTCGCTTTTAAACCAGTATAATAAATCTTAGCATCAGGAACGGCAACAGAGGTTGTATTGAATGGAAGTGGATAACTCGTAGGTGATACCATTGGAGGATTAGCGCCATTACCATTAAAAAAAGTGGTAATAGCCTGATAATATGGTAGATAAGTACTAGTTAAAGCTGCTACATTTCCAACTTCCGTATTGCCCCACGCACGATCACGAATTT
The DNA here is from genome assembly GCA_038236995.1 of Bacteroidales bacterium. Lineage (GTDB taxonomy): Bacteria > Bacteroidota > Bacteroidia > Bacteroidales > Prolixibacteraceae > JAAFHB01. The sequence goes on from JBBRZE010000012.1 coordinate 34,758, forward strand.
TAGCGATTTGAGCCCAGGCTGTGGCATCACCTTCTCCATTCAAACGAAACAAACATTCTGCATAGTCTAATAAAACATTTGCATAACGTTTATAATAAATCTGTTGGGAACCCCATGGAGCCTGATAGTTTGAACGGGTTGAACGCCAGTATTTATTCGACCAGACTGAAGGAGCAGCTTCACCACCCATGTTAAAATGATAATGAGTATCGATACTGTCTGGAACTGTAAGATTTTGCTGTAAATAAGGATGGTAACCATAGTTTGTGGCAGATTTAAAAGCAGGATCAATGTTTCTGATAGCGCCGGTAACCCCAGAAGCCTCACGACGTTTGTCACCTGGTTCATATGAACTCCACCATTCCCATGAGAGGTACAAGGTACCCCATCCACCCAGAGAAGGACAAGCTACAAACTGAACCATCCAGTTGTGAGCCTGAGACAGGTTCGACCATTGATTCCACTGTGAACCTTCGTCGAGAACCTCTTCCCAAATACACTCTTTTGTCCAAACGGCGCCCGGATCCCACAAAGTGGTAAACGATTTATTTAATTCGTATTTACCGCTGGCAATAACTTGTTCAAAAGCGGTCTTTGCTAAACCATAGTTTGCTGTAGCTTCGGCCGGAACACGATATGCTTTCCACATATATGCTTCTCCCAGGAATGAAAGAGCAAAACCTTTGGTGATACGTCCATACTCACCATTTAATGGATCCCACTGAAGTTCGTCAGCTGCTACTTTCAAGTCATCAATGATGAAATTCCACATTTCTGCATAATCTTTAGCACGGGCTTTTGCCGGTGTGTTAATATAATTCTCGCCTGTTGCCAGCATCGGTACACGACCGAACGCTTTTGCCAGCCACATATAAAAGAAAGAACGAATGCCACGGGCCTGACCGTCAAGTGATTTTTTTAAAGCATCATTAACAATGGAAGTATCCTTTACAGCTGCAAGACCGTCAAGGAAATCGTTACAACGGGTGATTGCATTATAGGCTTGTTTCCAACCTGACAGTAGTTCCGGGCTACCTGGATTCCAGTCTTGCTGGTTCCACTTTTTATCCCATCCTGTGGCCTGAGTATCCATAGTAGGGTGGCCACCTATAAACAAGTTCGGTTTGATACCCCAGTCACCGTTGATAGCTTTTCCATCGGGAGCGTCTGTCGGAAGCATCATCGTGTAACAACCAACAAGACCACCCTTTGCTTGTTCAGCTGTTTTAAACATTTGATCAGCTGCCAAAAGACTATACTGGTCTACCTTTAAAAATTCCTTCTGGTTACAGGAGTTCATTCCTACCAGGAATAGACCTCCGACGAGTGTAGAATATAAAATCTTTGAAATATTTTTCATAATATTCATTGTATTAGTGTGAAACAATTAGAATTGGATGTTCAAACCTACGGAATAAACACGTGGCATAGGATAACGGCCAGTATCCAAACCGGTAAAGAGTACACTACCCTGGCCAACTTCAGGATCACCATATTTATTATATGATGAGATGCAAAGTACGTTTGAAACAGAAGCACTGATACGTGCACTTTGGAGACGAACGACTTTCAACAAATTCTTGTCAAAATTGTAACCTACCTGAATATTACTGAGTTTGAAGTAGTCACCTTTTTTAATCCATGCATCAGAACCACGCATGTTGTAATTTAAATCGAGGAATGACAATCTGGCATATTTTGCGTTCGTACTATTTGCAGGAGTCCATGCATTTTGTGCAACATCGTTCAATATGTTAGGTGTCGTACCGTTATCACTCGGGAACATGTCGGTTAAGGTCATAGCAGAGTAAGAATAGATTTGTGCACCATAAACTCCGTAACCATAAATCATAAAATCCCAATTCTTATACGATACATTGAAGGTTAAACCATAGTTTAACTTAGGGAAACCGTTACCTAAGATGGTTCTGTCTTGTTCATCAAGGAAACCATCACCATTCACGTCTTTATACTTATAATCACCAGGAAAGGTCTTTGATCCATTGTTGTATTGAGTGTGACCTTTAGCAATAGCAGCAGCATTATCTGCATCGATCTCAGCCTGATCTTTGTAAATGTGATCTACCTTGTAACCATAGAATGAACCTACGGCATAACCTTCACGCATGATTGAGTGATTGTTCCAGTACGTGCCCGAAGGAGCACCAATTTGACCCTGGTTAGAACCATCGCCTGTGGCACCTGTGTTTTCAAAGAATATATCGCCACCAATATTTGAAATTTTGTTTTTCACATGCGAACCTGTTGCTATGACGCTGAAATTCCAATCCTGATTAATTTGTTTCTTATAATTTATGCTGAATTCGTAACCTTTATTGTCAATTCCACCTAAGTTCGTATATACTCTGGAGTAACCCGATGAAGGGCGTATATTCAACCAGTTCAACAAATCTTTAGATGACCGGGTGAAATAATCTACGGTTATACTCAAATTATTATTGAATAGTCCAAGGTCAATACCGATGTTGGTTTGTTCGTTGGTCTCCCATTTCAACTTGGGATCAACTAAGGTTTTAACAGTACCGACTACTGGAATTAATGATGATGAACCAGCGCCTAAAGCTCCATTTTGTGGATAATAATTGTACTGAATATTAGCCGAAGTTAATGCTGCAGTCGCCAGATCACTATTTAGATTACCTGCATTTCCGGTTTGTCCCCAACCTAAACGAAGTTTTAAATTACTGATTGCCGGAACGCTTTTCATGAAATCCTCTTCCGTAATACGCCATGCAACCGCTGCTGACGGGAAAGTACCCCACGTGTTATCCACACCAAATCTGGAAGAACCATCGCGACGAACAGTACTGGTTAAAATATATCGATCCTTCAAACTATATTGAACACGACCAAAGTAAGACAAATTATGAACTTCTAAGTTATAAGCACCAGAACCTGTTCTTGAAGTGGAAAGTTTGGTTAAACCAATATCACGGATGTTATCACCAGGAAAATCAATACCGGCAGCATTACTCCAGTTTCCGAACTGTCTGCTTACAGAATTACCTGCCATCAAAGTAACATTGTGAACTTCATTCTTCCAATTGTAAGTCAAATAACTTTCAAGCTGAATTGTATTATTGTTACTATTATTAATTCCCAACTGATACCTGGTATCATAACCTATCAATGTAACCGGTGTTATGCCGTCGGGTAAGTAACGTTTTTTATTACCCCAGAATCTATACCAGTTGTCTGCAGAAAAATTATAAGATCCTACTGTTTTAAAAGTTAGCCCTTTAAATAATTTAATATTGGCATAAGCACTAAGAATTGTCTGGTTGTGTTTGGATATACCGTTCTGTTCCATCTGTTCAGCATATATGTTATTTCCCAGATATCCATCGTAATTACCAGTACCCTGAATAGGAGTACCATAAGTTCCATTTGCGTTTCTTACGTTCGGACTTACAAGTTTACCCGTGGCCGGATCTACATAATCCATCGTGGGACATAAGAAAGCCATATCGCGGATAGAAGAAAGGTTACCATTATTACCGAGGCCAGCATTGTTACCCTGTGATTCACTATGAATATAGTTGATGTCTCCACCAATTTCAAGAAAATCAGCCACTTTGCTAACAACACTTGCACGGGCAGTTATACGTTTGGCATTCGAATTGATGACAATACCGTCATGGTTCAAATAACTCATTGAGAAGAATTGCTGTGTTTTTTCAGTACCTCCCTGAGAAGATAAAGTGTATTGCTGTCTAAGGGCAGGGCGTGTCATTTCCTTTTGCCAGTCAATGTTCTTTCTTTTACCGTCGTATTTCGCAGCAAAAATTTGATTTGCAAGACCGGTGTCAGTACCATTCCCATCGTTCGCGCGGGCTTGACGAATATTTTTTGCATACTGGTCTACATTGCCAACATCCAATGTTGCAGCCAAACTTTGGACACCAAAGTCAGCTGTAGCAGTAATATGTGCAGTACCCACGGAACCCTGTTTGGTAGTAACCATGATAACACCATTGGCACCAGCCGAACCGTAAATAGCAGTTGCAGAAGCATCTTTCAAAATTTCAATACTTGCTACATCACTTGGGTTAAGAAAATTGGCGTCTTTACCTACTACTACACCATCAATTACATACAATGGTTTGGTATCGCCATTAATAGTAGCAACACCCCGGATTTGAACAGTGCTGTTTGCATCAGGAGAACCGTCTTGTGCCGAAACCACGACTCCCGCAGCCTGACCTTTTAAACCCTGTAAAATGTTCGTAGGTACTTTTTTCATCATTTCCTGAGTGTTAACTGAAACAACTGATCCGGAAATATCGCTCTTCCTTTGAGTACCATAACCAACCACAACAACTTCATCCACTTGCAAATTGCTCGGTACAAGCTTGACATTGATCTCTTTATTGCCGGAAACAGGGATATCCTGCGTTTTATACCCAATAAATGAAAATGATAGAGTTGACTTACCATTTGCGTCAATTTGATATTTCCCATTCATATCTGTTACAATACCTACTGTTGTTCCTTTGATAACGACGCTCACTCCTGGTACCGGACTTCCACTTTCATCAGTTACAGCACCTTGTACTTTGATGGTTTGCCCAAAACCCCAGAGTGAAAATAGCAACATAGGTAGCATAATTAATGCAACCTTTAATAATTTGTTTTTTTTCATACATTTAATTTTTTGTTTGTTAATAAAGAAATAAGTTTATGGCGACAACGTCTATTCTTATCCGACGAATGCCTGTTACTGGTTAACCGGGACAACTAAGGACCTTTATTCTTATGCATATTTTGTTTAGATTTAATTAGTTATATTATAGACGATTGATCAAATAGCCAATCCGCTCCCAATTGATCAAACCTTTTCTGTGTATATTTTCAGATGCAGGCATTGCATTTTAAAAAGAAGTAATTTGAGCAACAAACCTTATAATAGACATACAAATGCTATTCTCATAAAAATTCAAGTTCGTTAGTTAATTTGTTTGATAAAAGTATAATAGATCACAGGCGCAGACTCTATGTTATAGCTATTTTATTCTATGTTTTGGATAAATTTGAATAAACAATAATTTGAAGCATTGCATTTAAGTTGATTAATAACAGTCACTTATCCTAATTATTCTAGATCTGACAATATGAATTTGGGTACATTTTTGATTTAAGCGAGGATCCCGAATTAAATTGAGTCACCAATAAAATGCCGGTGGCTAAAATTGAACCATTGAAAAGTAAAAGTGAAGTTTCACCCGCTAGAACTATAAAAACATACTTCAGTAATGGATGGATGGCGACTGCGGCGCCATAACGATCCGCTTCATATCTGAAAGAGGTTGGGTACTTACAGATTTATACTCTTTAAATGAGAAAATGACGTCTTATGAGTAGGTGTCGTAACCGGAACTAATCTCTTATTCTAAAATTTCTGATGGTGATTTCCCGAATTGCTTTCTGAACACGATGCCGAAATATGTCAAACTTGCAAAACCACAAAGTTCGCTTACTTCTGTAACTGTGTATTTTCCTGATTGCAACAATTCCACAGCGTGATTTAATCGAATGGTTTTGATAAAATCCCCTGGTGATTGATCCGTGAGCGATTTTATCTTTTTATAAAGCAGAGAAGAACTGACATTCATAGCCGAAGCGAATTCTTCCTTGTCGAATTCTGTATTGGGAATGTTAACTCTGGCAACATCCAACATCTTCTTTACAAATTTATCGTTGTGTTCGTTTGTCAGAATAGGTTCGTTTGAATTGCCTTTTAATAGCTTCAATGCTTTTTCGCGGACAACTTCCCGATTGCGAATAATTGATTTTATACGTTGAATCAAAAGATTCATGTCGAAAGGTTTGGTTAAATAGTCATCCGCACCCAATCCCAAACCATGCAACTGATTGGTTGTTTCAGAAAGAGCTGTCAGTAAAACCAGGGGAATGTGTGAGGTTTCGTAAGTCGATTTCATGATTTTACACAATTCAAAACCATCCATATTTGGCATCATGATGTCGGATACAACCAGATCAGGGATATGTTTCGAAATGAACTCCCAAGCTTTTTCTCCATCAACAGCTGTAAACACCTTAAATTCAACACTTAGAGTTGCCTTCATGAAATTTAAAAGATCGTCATTATCCTCAACAATCAACACTTTCATCTCTTTCGAAGTTTGAATTTCATTTTCAGATTCTGTTTGCTGAGAAACGTACTTAATATCACTTAAGGTTGTTGATATGTCTGAAGATGCTCTCGTTGCTACTGACTTCCCCGATATCGATTTAAAAGGAATTACCACCTGAAATGTTGATCCGATATTTTCCTGACTGCTGCAACTTATGTTTCCTCCATGGATGGCCACATAATTTTTAACCAATAAAAGCCCTATTCCGGAACCGACAACTTTTGAATTGATTGCATTATCTCCTCTGTAAAACTCTTTAAACAATTGTTTCTGTGCCTTTTTGCTGATGCCGATCCCATTATCTTTCACCTGAAGCATCCATTTTTTATCATCGCATCTGAGATCTATCTGGATTCGACCATTGTCGTGTGAATATTTAATCGCATTCGAAATCAGGTTATCGATGATTTTCTCCATTTTCGATTCATCAACAGCCGTCATGTAATGCTCACGATCAGGGACAAACACAAGTTCGATATTTTTGCTTTTTGCTAAAGAAGCCAGCATGATCCTGCGGTTTGAGACAAGTTTTACAAGATCTATCATCGACAGTAACAGGTGTTCCTTTCCAATATCAACCTTCTGGAAATCCATCAATTGGGTAACAACCGAAGTAAGCTGTCTTGCCTGTTCAATGGCCAGATTTAAATAATACTTTCCCGATTCGGTTAAGTTCTTTTCTTTGCTTAATTCCTCAACCGGAGCTTTGATTAAGGTTAGCGATGTCCGGATGTCGTGTGCTGTATTGGTGAAAAACCGTACCTTTTCTTCAGTATGTTGCTGTTTCAGCCGGTTAATAAAGTACAGCAAATAAAGAAAGATAATTCCGGACATCACTATTATAACAAGTATCCAGAACCATCCTGTTCTCCAAAATGGAGGAATTGAATTTATTTTTATGGACCGCTCGGCTAAAATATTGCTCAGAGAACTGTCAAAGAGTCTTATTTTTAATGTAAAGTTCCCGCTTGGAATGTTCGTATAAGCAATAACATTGTTTCCGGTAGGCTGATTCCATTGCCGGTCAAATCCCACCATTTCCCATGAAAATTTTGATCCGGTTGTCAGACCAAGTGAAACTAGTTCAAGGCTGATTGTATTTTGAAAATACCTGAGATTAATTTCCTGTAAACTATCTATGGGCGTTTTGAGCTTGAAAGACGGTATATCCCTGATTGAGCGACCCGAAACAGTGATATCCTGAATGAAAATTCGCCCTTTTGTCGAAGGCACATCTACCATATTTGGAGCAAAAATTACAACTCCATTATTGGTTCCCAAAGCTATTTGACCATTCTTTAATCTAGTATGCGAACCGTAATTAAATGAAGTCTTTGAAAGTGAATATATTGACGAATATGCAAGTACATTTTTATTCTTTGGGTTTAACCTGCATAATCCATTCTCTGTTCCCAACCACAAATAATCATTTGCATAGATAATGCTGTTAATAAAATTTGAGGGTAATCCCATCTTTGACGTAAACTTTTCTGTTTCGCGGCTCTTGGAATTAAACCTGATTAATCCATCTCCGGATGTGCAAATCCAAATATCTTCTCCCATTACCAGAACATCACGAATCAGCAAACTTTCAACTAATTTTCTGATTTCACCTGTTTGTTTGTTTAACTGTTTCAATCCATCGCTGCACCCTAAAATAATCTGTTTATCAGCCAATTCAGTAAAGCATCCAATAGTTTGATCAGAATAAGTTCGGAATCTGTTTTCCCCGGACAAATAACAAACAACCGAACCACCAACACTTCCTAACCATATATCTCCGCTACTATCTTTAAATATATCAAATATAAAATCATTATTAAAAGGTGACCCTTCCCCGTTTTTATTATAATGAGCCAGCTCTTTCCCGGTTTTTCCATCCAATAAATAGACTCCAGAAGAATAAGTTCCTGCCCATATTCTTGCCTGGTTATCTTCACAGAGCGTGAGAAATACCTGGGCGTGCGTCTCCATATCATTATAAAAACTGCTCCACTTATTTGTGGCTACATTCCAGCAACAGATTCCATTATTTGTTGCAAACCAAAGCTTTCCCAAACTATCTTCTATAATACTATTAACATCGTTATTTATTAATGAATTGGTATTTTTGGGAAGATGAACTATTTGATTAACCAAAGGAGAAGTCTGATCGAAAAACGATAGCCCCCCGCTATACGTGCATACCCAGACTCTTTTATTATTATCACAAAAAAGGTCATAAACTCCATTTCCCCTTAAAGAAAATGGAACGTCTAAACTTTCTTTATAAATATTCAGTACCTTTTGATTTCTTCTGTCAAGTTCCCAAATGCCTTGACCATCAATTCCAATTAAACAGGTAGAGTCAGAATTCTCTGTAATAGCCAGGATTGGTTGTTCAGGGAAAATTGATTTTAGCTGATTGGAACAGGTTCCATTTCTGAAATTGTAGAGGAACAATCCTTCAGACATTGTTCCAAGCCAAAGTTTGTCCTGATCCTTATCGAAATAAAGCGAGGAAAAATCAACAGTATTTAGATTTCTACTTTCATAAATTTGTTTCTTTTCCAAAGAATTGATATTAAAAAGCCAAATCCCATCCTGCTTTGCTACAATTATATTTTCCGAATCGAGCCAATTTATCGCATATCTATTCGATGCATATTCAAAAGCGGAGGAAAGTTTTCCTGACTCGTATTTATACAATCCCAAAGACGTTGAGAGCCAACAAATGCCTTTATCGTCAATAAGCACATCCAACAAAGTACGATTTAGATTCAATATCAGTTCAAACTTGTCGAATACCGGATTATAGTAAAAGACCTGACCATTATTGGTATAGGCCATAAGTTTGAAGTCCTTATAAATTAGCCTTACTCTATAAAAGTCTGTGGATTCGTATGGAAGCTGATAAATGTGATAATTGTCTTTTGACAGTCGTAAAATACCCATTTTTGAAGAAACCCAAACAAATCCATTATCATCCTGGCAAACAGAGTTAGTCTCCCGCATCGAAATTCCATATAAAGAATTGATGCTATAAAATTTTACGGCCAAAACATTCAGCGAAAATATAAGATTGAGAAAAAGAATCGCTACTAGCCTGTATTTTAGAGTTTCTAACTTTTTCAAATCAAGTCCCTTCTAATTTAAATCCTTATCAATAAACTACTCCACTATATAATAAGAAACAACCAAAAGTAACATTTTTTAAACTAAATTTTCTTTTCCCATCAACAACTCCTCTCTTATTTAAGTATTTAGTCGAAAGTGAAAAATGAAATAATTAAAACATTAAATATTATTATCTCTGGAATAATATTGGCACATAATTAAGTGACAACAGCAGAAGTGAATTGAATGGTGAGTTCTTAGAGATTTTATTGATTAAATACATTACTTACAGAACTTTACCCAATACGATTCAATTTCAGTACAAATAGAATAATAAAGAATAAACCAGTTCACCACCTAAAAGGAAATGGGACGCTGACAATTTGCAGTATTGAAATAGGAAATGTCTTTTTTCAAAATCTTTAAACTTTTAACTGTAAGACATACATTTCTCTATGCGATAATATTATTGCTGGAATTCAATGTTTGAAGCTATTCCTCATGTCAATTAAAAAAATAAAACTTGGTTAAAAATGCGGCATTTTTAATTCTCTACTCTTCTCAAAACTTGCATGATAGTTTTCGGTTGTTTTTTGATTGGTGTGTCCCTTTGATTCGGAAGTGGAACCAAATTCAACATTACCTATTTTAAGCAAAATTTTTCCTTCAACTTACGCATATCCTCACCAACTTTTTTCTCAATCACTTTAGCATAAATCTGCGTAGTTGAAATTTTGGTGTGCCCAAGCATTTTACTTACTATTCCAATTGGAACACCGTTGGTAACGGTTACCGTCGTGGCAAAAGTATGCCTGGCCAGATGAAATGTCAGATTTTTGCAGCCAGATCGGTAACCTCAAATTTTGAAATTAAAATAGGTCACCGTTTAGGTCACATAGCAATTGAAACTGAATGGATTGTATTGATATGACAAAAAACAAAAAGACCACAAAATCAATTATTTGTGGTCTTTTGAGTGGGAATGATATCCCTTTTCGTCGGGGTGGCCAGACTCGAACTGACGACCTCCTGGTCCCAAACCAGGCATACTACCAAACTGTACTACACCCCGAAAATATTATTTTTATTAAAGAACGCCTTTCAATTAAACAGGGTCAGTTTCCTGACTTCTGCTTCGCCAAACTTTGCGGAGAGAGGGGGATTCGAACCCCCGGTACAGTTACCCGTACGGCAGTTTAGCAAACTGCTGGTTTCAGCCACTCACCCATCTCTCCTTCGTTTTTGGGTGGTGCAAATGTAGGAATCATTTTCATTTAGGCAAAACAATACGCATAAAAAATCAAATAAATATTGATTTAAATGACTAGACTAGGTCTATATCACTATATATCTATCTGTTATATCGTAATAAATTTTCAATTTAGTCCAAAAATCGGGTATTGCAACCTAGTTGCGATGCTTCTGCAAGCGGTTCAATCGGATCAGCTTACAGGCCTCAAAAACCCTTTCCATCATAAAGAATAAGGATACATCAAGAACAAAACAGTAAATCTGATGGTAAAATCCCCCATTTTGAGCTTTGTCAACCTCTTCATATTCTAATATTTGCTGCATTTGATCGTTAGTATCCTCAAATTTAACGCGATTTAGTTGGAGAATCGATCAAACAAGATTAATTTAGTGCAATAATTACATCAGACGTTCATTTCAATATCGATATTTCCGCGTTAATTCATATGATTGGTAAACTCAACATTTCCATTTAACTGAGAAAGCTTTTGACCGCTAAGACAGGCCTTACCCCGCAAGGGAGCAGCAATTGCTGCCATTGGAAGTCTGATCAGTCAGGCACTCAAATCCTGTTTTTTTCGGGGTTTTACTCAAGGTGAATTAATGCGGTTTTTTTTGTTCCCTACCGGACATAAATAGGTTCGGATGAAATGTACAAATCACCACAAAACATTGAATTTAAGTATTTAACGCTATTTTACCGGGATAGAAGCTGATTTATTATTTCTGATTTTCTTTTGCTTTGACAAATAGAAGTCAACTCGCCCAAGTATCAGTCCACCAAATCCTACCTGATTAACAACCACCTCTTTGCCTGCTTTATTCATAATCAGATCAGGTTTATCAAGGAAAGTATGGGTATGTCCACCAATAACCAGATCGGTATTATAAGTTTGCGAAGCTAATATCTTATCGCTTACCGTATTATCTTTATAGGAATAACCCAGATGCGAGAGACAGATTACAAGGTCGGAATCATGCTCCTCCCGGAGCATTTTCTCCATTTTTAAAGCCGTCTGCAGCGGATCGTTGTACCTCGTTTTGCCATAATTCTTCGGATCGACCAATCCCTGCAGTTCGACGCCAAGTCCGTATACACCTACTTTTATCCCTCCACTTTTGAAGATCTTATAAGGGATTGTCATTCCTGCCAGTATTGTATCCGAAAAATCGTAGTTTGAGTTGATAAACGGGAACCCTGCAAACTTTAGTTGGCTTTTGATTCCTTCAAGCCCGTTGTCGAATTCATGATTACCGAGTGTTGCTGCATCATAACCCATCATTGTCATCAGTTCGAAATCAAGCTGTGCCTTAAAATAATTAAAATAAGGTGTTCCCTGGTAGATATCACCTGCATCAAACAGAAGAACATGTTTCGATTCGGACCTGATCTTGCTAATTAAAGCTGCCCGTTTGGCCATTCCCCCTTCGCCGGCATTGCGGGGCACATCTTTGCCGAAAGGATCGACGTGTGAATGGAAGTCGTTGGTGTGAAGAATAGTGATCTGTTTAAAATCCTCTGCCGCAAAAACTGACAACGGAGTACTCAACGCTGCAATTCCCGTTACACCTGTCCCCAATATTCGTAAAAAATCTCTCCTATTTTGCATTGTAAACCCTCCCATCAGTTTTAACTTCAATTGAAATACCTTTTTGTCCCAATGCATGCAGATGATTGATAAACATATCTCTGAATTTTACACCGGTAGATATGCGCTCTTTTATCGAACCTAAAATTTCGAACCCATCGCCTCCATTAGCAATGTAATCACTCGTTACAAGCCAGTAACTTTTGGCATCATCAAGTGGTTGTCCCTGAATTTCAGGATTAAATCCTTTATTATCTTTAATGCCAAAACGCATTCCTGCAACTCCTTCTCCTCCTCGTGATGCCATATGGTCAATAAACTGATGCATCTCCACTCCACTTAATTTTAAAAATACGATTTCATTTTCGAACGGCATCAGTTCAAACATATTCTGGACTTTAACCTCCCCTTTTGGAATCGGTACGCGTAAACCACCCCGATTGACCATTGAAACACTCATACGGATTTCGGGATATCGCTTTAGGCAAATAGAATCAGATTCCTGAAGTATGAGGTCTGCACAAAAATTAGTTAACGGGCTTTCTGGTCGTCCGCCGAAAAGAGCTTCTTTAGAGACACATAGCACCTCCTCCATATCGTTCATAAGCTTTGTCCGGTAAGGAAGGATGACCGATTCCATCTTTGCGTCAGGCATAATATTTAATGTTGAATCGAGACGAATATTCGTAGAATCGATCCTGGTCACAACCAATGAATGGCATCCGGAAAGTAGAAGAACGATAAACAGGAGAACGTTCAACCCTATTTTATAGCGGAAGGATATCACTTTATATTTGTTGATTATCAGCATATTAAAAAGTATTTGAAAAAAGATTAGGATTTGTAAAACAATTTATGTTATTGATTAGACAAAACCACAAAAAAACGATGTAAAGAAGCAAATGTTTATTCAGACTACAAAAAATATACATCATAACAGCGTAGTTTTTTAGTAAAGTATTTTATATTCGTAAAATCAATCATTCGCAATTAATTCACTTGTTTTGAGACGACGAAAAACGACGCATATATACACTTTAGAAATAATAATTTATCTTTTTTTGTTCTTCTTGGCGACAATTGACTCGAAAGCTCAAGACACTAATTATGTGACATTTATTGCAAAAAACGGCGATAGCGTCTATAAAATTCTTCAGCAAAATGGATTGACAGAAATCAGCTGTTTTGAAAAATTCGTAGAATTAAATGCAAATCTTCTGGGTAAAAATAATACCCTTATTATGGGAAGGACCTATAAACTTCCAGAACAATTACCACTTCAGCAGGACACCATTAAAGAAATAGAACCGAGTAAAACCCGAATTAAACCGAAAAAACCTACCATTCAACCTGATACCCTTAAAGAAGTTCAGTCTGAAAATCTACCGGTCAAAATGATTACCGAACCATTATTTGGTAAAGCACTCGAGCATGTGGATATCATTGATCAACAGCTCAGAGGCGCTGCATTTTACCTGGTCAGTGGCCATGGAGGCCCCGATCCCGGGGCGATGGGGAAAATCGGCAATAATATTCTTTGTGAAGACGAATATGCATATGATGTCACACTACGATTTGGCCGTGAAATAATTAAGCATGGTGGGAAGGTCTATTTCATCGTCCGCGACCCTCATGACGGAATCAGAGATGAACTCTTTCTTAAAAACAGCAAGGACGAAGTGTGTTATCCCGACAAGGCGATTCCATTGAATCAGATCGAAAGGTTAAAACAACGAGTCGAAGCCATTAATACCCTCAACCGAAATGAAACACCCGGATCCTTTAAACGTTATATCGAAATTCATGTTGATTCCCGGGCTACCAAAAAGAACATTGATATTTTCTTCTACTACAATCCCGGAAGCAAATTAGGCGAAAGGCTGGCTACAACAATGAGGAATTCGATTGAGCGAAAATACCAGCTCAGACAACCTGGCAGAGGCTACAGTGGTGATGTTGGGACAAGGCGACTTTACATGCTTGAAAAGACAATACCAACCGCGGTATTTATTGAACTTGGCAATATTAACCATGTACGCGATCAGCAACGGCTAATTTTCGAAAATAACAGGCAAGCTATTGCCAGGTGGTTGTGCGATGGGGTAATAGAAGATTTTCAGAAATCAAAATAACAGACTAATCCCAGTCCTGCATACGATCAATATCCCTCCGGTCTTTTTTGGTTGGTCGGCCGGCACCTCTGTCTCGTTCGGAGGAACCCATGAGTTGCCTCATTTCTAGAATCTTCAACTCTTCGGGAGGTGTAATATCCAGCATGAATTCAGTAACCAGTTTGGCACCAACCCGTTTTCCCGTAATTCCAACTACTTTATAAGTATAGGTCACCGGATTTTTACGAATTTTGATGATATCGCCAGGTTTAGGAACCCGGGAAGGTTTTACAGACATTCCATCAATTGTAACACGCCCCTTCTTGCATTCTTCCGTTGCAAGTGTTCTGGTTTTAAACAAGCGTACGGCCCATAGCCACTTATCGATTCGAACAGGTTCTTCCATGGCGCAAAATTAGGAAAAAGCAGGAACTAATCCTTGTTGTATTGCGTCATCACTCTACCGACACCCATTGTTGCAAAAGCTTTAATGATATCACCGCACAATGCCATTTTGGAGTTAACGATCTCTTCTTCAGCAGGTGACCATTTGCCCAGTACGTGATCAACCTGATAACCCTTGGGGAAGTCACTGCCAATTCCAAACCTTAGTCGTACATAATCCGATGTGCCAAGAATCTGATGGATGCTTTTCAATCCATTATGACCAGCATCACTTCCTTTCAAACGCATGCGTACCTTTCCAAGCGGAAGGGAAAGATCATCTACTACAATTAACACTTTATCAAGTTCAACATTCTCTTTCTGCATCCAATACTGAACCGAACGCCCGCTAAGATTCATGAACGTATTGGGTTTCAATAAAATGAACATCTTTCCAGCATACTTCATTTCAGCAACAGCACCATATCGCTTATCGCTAAAAGAAATATTGGATGCCCTTGCAAGGGCATCCAATATCCAAAATCCTATGTTATGACGGGTATTTTCGTATTCCTCCCCGATATTTCCAAGACCTACAATCAGGTATTTCATTTTATATAACAGACAATCTACTGAGGATTATCAATGATTATTTCTTTTTACCACCAGCAGCGGCAGCACTTGAATCAGCCATCGCAGCACGTGCAGCACGAGTTACAACAACTGTAGCAACCGGAACAGATTTTGCATTTAAAATTTCAATTCCAGGAACATGTACATCACCTACCCTGATACTCTCGCTCAGATTAAGTTCTGTAACATCAATAACAATCTCATCAGGGAAATCCTTGGAAAATCCTTTTGCCTTCAAAGTACGAAGGTTTGATTTTAAACGACCACCTTGTTGAATTCCTTTGGCATAACCATCCAAACGAACTGGGATCTGAAGTTTAACAGGAACATTTTCACGAATTTCAAGAAAGTCGATGTGAAGAAGTTTGTCAGTAACAGGATGAAATTGTAAAGCCTGCATAAATGCATTATAGACTGTACCATCAACATCGATTGAAGTCTGATAGACTTTAGGAGTGTAAATTAACTTGCGAAATTCATTTTCATGAGCCTGAAAATGCACAACTTTATCACCACCATAAATAACGCAAGGCACTAAATCCTGAACTCTCAACGCCTTGTTGCTTTTTTTACCTACTGCCAAACGTGCAGTACCCTTAATTTGAAATGTTTTCATTTGTTGTTCTAAAAAATTAACTGTTTTGTAACTAAGTGTTTACTCAGATCTCCTTCTTAAAGGAAGGTATCCGCATCACACCATCAAAGGTATGCTGCAAAACCGGGCGCAAAGATAACAATTCTTAGATAAACGCCGTGCTTATAGATTTATTTTCGAAAACCTTCTGAATGACATCCGCAAAAAGTGGGGCACATGACAGAACGGTGATCTTATCTGATTTATGAGTGAGCGGAATTGAATCAGTCACAAGGACTTCGTCAATACATGAAGATTCAATTCGTTCAAAAGCCGGTCCTGAAAGGACTGCGTGGGTAACAAAAGCACGTACAGAATTAGCCCCTTTTGATTTCATCAGATCAGCTGCTTTAGTAATTGTTCCGGCAGTATCGATAATATCATCAACGATAATTACGTCTTTACCTTCAACATCCCCGATAAGAGTCATCGAATCAATCTGATTCGCCTTACTACGCGATTTATGGCAGATTACCAGGTCCGTCTTCAGGTGTTTTGCAAACACATTCGCCCTTTTAGTTCCACCAACGTCAGGTGATGCCACAACAATATCATGAAGACCCATTTGCTGAATGTATGGAATAAACAGCGCAACTGCACTAAGGTGATCAACCGGGACATCAAAAAATCCCTGAATCTGATCAGCATGAAGGTCCATTGTTATCAAACGGTTAATCCCGGCATTTGATAACATATCTGCTACCAGCTTGGCACCGATGGACACGCGTGGTCTGTCTTTACGATCCTGACGTGCAAAACCAAAATAAGGCATCACCGCGATTATTTTGTAAGCCGATGCTCTTTTTGCAGCATCAATCATTAAAAGCAATTCCAGAAGATTATCGGCCGGGGGAAACGTTGATTGTACAATGAAAGTGTATGAACCTCTGATTGTTTCCTCGTAACAAGGTTCAAATTCGCCGTCGGAGAAGCGCGGACATGAAGATTTTCCCAATGCTATTCCAGCGTTTTCAGCTATTTTCTCGGCCAGATATTTAGATTCTGTACCGGTAAAAATTTTGATGCTACCTGTGGGCATATATAGAGATTTTCTGTTTGAATTAAACTCGCTACTATCTTTGGGCAAAAGTAAAAATATTGAACCAAGATATAAACTGAATGTAAACCTTTTTTAAAAAAACTATTAACCACGTGGCGGATATAATAGTTATAATATTGATTTTATGAGTACTGAATGGTTTAAAACCCTGTCGCTACTCCCATATCTTTAATTACTCTTCTTCACAATATTTTCAATAAATCCAAGAACTTCATCCCTTCCCAATTTAGTGCCTGCTGATGTTACAAAAAGCGGAGGTAATACTTCCCACGATTGAAGCATCTGATCTTTATAAATGGTAAGATTTTTCTCCAATTGTTTGCGCGACAACTTATCAGCTTTTGTAAAGACCATTGCAAAGGGAATCCCGTTTTCTCCCATATAGTTCATGAATTCAAGGTCGTTGGCCTGAGGTTCATGACGTGAATCGATTAATGCAAAAACACAATACAAATTTTCCCTGGTTGACAGGTACTTCCGTATAAATGACAACCATTGTGCACGCGAAGTACGCCCAACTTTGGCATAACCATAGCCCGGCAAATCGACCAAAAACCACTCATCATTAATATTAAAATGATTGATCAACCGTGTCTTTCCTGGAGCTGTTGAAACCTTTGCCAAATCACCAAAGCCTGTTAACATGTTAATCAACGACGATTTACCTACATTTGACCGTCCTACAAAAGCGAACTCCGGTTTTTCGGATATGGGGCATTTCTCAGGATCGGTATTGCTAATTACAAATTCGGCTTTCTTGATGATCATCTTTTTTATTTAATGTGATTTGGTTGAACTGTATATTTCAACTAATTCATTATTATTAAAATATATCCGACAGAATTAACTACTTTATAAAAACCTCGAGCAATTTAGCTGTACCGCCATCGATTACTGAAAGAACGAAATTATTAATCAGGGCGGGAACAAGAATCGATTCTCCCTTCTCGACCACCATACTTTCGTCTTCCCAGTCAAGCTTATATTTACCTTCGAGACAAGTATAAATCACAAAAGTATCCAGAGCGGCAAAATCACGATCGACAGAGGTAGTTAATGGTAAGATGTTGGTGGTGAAATACTGACATTCAACAAGCTTAACAGACTGATTGTCTAAGGACTGATAATCAGTACGGTAATTTGCTTCGTATTCGTATGCGATGGCATCAATGGCCAAATCGGTATGCAATTCGCGTGGATTTCCCTGGTCATCAACCCGGTTAAAATCATAAATGCGGTAAGTAACATCAGAAGTTTGTTGAATTTCAGCTACTACAATCCCTTTACCGATGGCATGAACCCGACCTGCAGGAATAAAGAAAACATCGCCAGTTTTGACCTCTTCGTAGTTGAGAATCTCCTCTAACTGTCCTTGTTTAAAATACTTTAGATATCCTTCTTTATCAATTTTGCGGTTAAAACCTGATATTAGTTTTGCCCCGGGATCTGCCTGAACGACATACCACATCTCTGTCTTACCAAATGCATCATGCCTTTCCATCGATAATTCGTCGTTTGGATGCACCTGTATCGAGAGGTTGTCGTTGGCATCGATAAATTTAACCAGGAGTGGGAATTCAATCCCAAATTTTTCATAAACCTTCTCTCCCACCAGATCGCCCATGTAAACTTCGATCAGTTCTTCAAGGCTATTTCCTTTCAGAAAACCGTTCGAAACGACCGAGACTTCGTCCTGAACGCCCGAAATCTCCCACGATTCGCCGCAATTAGGTAATTCAGGATATTCCTTATTCAAAAGTTCATTTAGTTTATTTCCGCCCCATATTTTGTCTTTACAGATCGGGGTAAATTTCAAAGGATATAGATTATTCATTAATATAGATTTAGATTTAAAATTCGAAATCGATAACGGCTCTGTCGCATGTATTGGATTTAATTAACTCACCCACCTTCAGGTGCTCAGGATGAACCCGATAAATTTCAAGATCACCAAGCGTTTCGAAATGGGTAATCAGGCAGATATCATGCGAAGGTGATATCAACTCACAATTCTGACCAACCTGGATAAATTTAAGCTCCTCAATTTTATCCTTCAGGTCAAGTAATGTGTGCGTTATTTTATTCCTTACCACCGCTTTGAGGTCTTCATTCTCAAATTCTTTGAGTTTGAAAAGAACGATATGATTAATCATAGGTATTTGTATTAATTTCGATACAAATCTAACACTTTCTCCTCAAAATTAGTTCAAAGAGAATTCATACTGTGATTTAACGATCAGAATAACAAAATATTTCCTTAATTTTGTTATTCAATATCTACATTTCAATCTTTTGATTATATGCTCATTATAGGAATAGCAGGTGGAACAGGTTCCGGAAAGACAACCGTCGTTAACGAAATTATCAGTCGCTTAAAGAAGGGCGATGTTGCCGTCCTTTCGCAGGATGCTTACTATCGCGACAACAGTCAGTTACCGCTCGAACAGCGTCAACAGATCAATTTCGACCATCCGGATAGCATTGAATTTGAATTACTTATCGACAGCATCAAAAAACTAAGGAAGGGGGAAAGTATTCAGCAACCCATCTACTCCTACCTTACCTGCACACGATTCAGTGAAACGGTTGAAGTAAAACCTCATAAAGTGATTATTGTTGAAGGAATCCTTTGCCTTCAACCCGAGGAATTGCGCAGACTTATGGATATCAAGATATTCGTCGACTGCGAAGCCGATGTTAGGCTATCGAGGGTGATTATGCGCGACATCATTGAACGTGGAAGAGATGTGATCAAAGTACTTCAGCGATATGAAGATACCGTAAGACCGAGTCACCTGCAATTTATTGAGCCCACGAAAAGGTATGCAGATATTATTGTACCTGAAGGGGGAAATAACAAAGTCGCGATCGATATTATCACACAATATATTGAGAAACACCTGCATGACAACCCTTAAATCTATTCATTATGCTTGAAAAGCTGTTGCCGGAACATGTTTTATTTATTGATATTGAAACGGTTCCACAGTATGAAAATCTGGCAAGTGTGCCGGAGAATATGCGAAAACTTTGGACCAGGAAGGCAGTTCAAATCGGGAAAGAGGGCGAAACAGCTGACGATCTCTATGGCAGGGCCGGCATCTATTCCGAATTTGGCAAGATTGTGTGCATCTCGGCTGGAAAGATATTTCGCAAAGGAAAAGAGCGGGCTTACCGCGTAAAATCGTATTGCGGAGATGATGAAAAAACTATTTTGCAAGACTTTTCAGCGATGCTCACCGCCTTTATGGCCAATCCTTCACATCGGATTTGTGCGCATAATGGCCAGGAGTTCGATTTCCCGTTTATCGCCCGAAGAATGATGATCAATGGGTTACCACTCCCTATAGTTTTGGATATTGCCGGAGCAAAACCATGGGAAATAAAGGATGTGATGATCGATACCCTTCAGCTTTGGAAATTTGGCGATTACAAGCATTATACATCGCTTGAATTACTTTGCGCTATCTTCAATATTCCAACTCCCAAAGACGATATTGATGGTAGTCAGGTAGCTGGTATTTATTACAAAGAATTTGACATACAAAGGATTGCTCGTTATTGCGAAAAGGATACCCTGGCAATTGCCCAATTGCTTCTCCGGTTTAAAGGTGAACCTTTGATAAGTCAGGAAAACTACGAAATTGCAGGTTTGGAAGAATAGTCTGCGTCCTTTGAAGGGTTTTTTATACTTTTGCACCTCAATTTAAAGTAAATGACATGCCAATAGTAGTAAGCGGAATACGTTCGACCGGAAACCTTCACCTTGGAAATTATTTTGGAGCCGTAAAAAACTTCATTAAAATGCAGGAGGATCATCAAACTTTTTTCTTCATCGCTGATTTTCATTCGCTTACTACCCACCCAACACCCAGTGACCTGCATACAAATGTGAAGCAGGTTCTGGCTGAATACCTTGCTTGCGGTATTGATCCTGAAAAATCGACCATTTTCATTCAAAGTGATGTCCCTGAGATTCTTGAGCTATACCTCCTATTGAATATGAATGCCTACCTTGGTGAATTGGAACGAACAACGTCTTTCAAGGACAAAGCTCGTCAGCAACCTGAAAATGTGAACGCAGGATTACTTACATATCCGGTATTAATGGCTGCTGATATTCTGATTCACAAAGCCAACCTTGTTCCTGTAGGAAAAGACCAAGAGCAAAACCTTGAGATGGCACGAACTTTTGCGCGCAGGTTCAACCGCATGTACAATGTTGAAACCTTCTCAATACCAAAGGCCTACATTTTCGAAGGAAAGGATATGGTGAAGATTCCAGGACTTGACGGCTCAGGCAAAATGGGGAAATCGGAAGGTAATGCCATTTCATTGGCTGAATCTCCGGCAAGCATCCGCAAAAAAGTGATGCGTGCGGTTACCGATGCGGGACCAACCGAAATGCACCAGACTAAACCGGAAGTGATCCAGAATCTTTTCACGTTGATGGAGGTGGTTTCGACACCCGAAGTTGTCTGTCATTTCGATAACGCCTACAGTGATTGCTCCATCCGCTATGGTGATCTGAAGAAACAGCTTGCAGAGGATATCATCAACTTCACAAATCCGATCCGGGCCCGTATTGAAGATATCGCGAAGGACAATGCCTACCTGTCGAAAGTTGCAAAAAACGGCGCAGAAAAGGCACGTGAATCGGCTTCCAAGACACTGGAGGAAGTCCGGAAAATCATCGGATTCAGAAGATTCTATTAATAAGCTTTACACAAACGATTATCGGTTTATGGCATGATTAGTTTAATTGTTTCGATCGCCTGATGCCCCACTTTGAGAACAAGATCTTTTCCACTTCCCGGGATTGATTTTCCATCCTCTTCGATCAGGTTGGTCAGCTCCGCTTTCTGAAATGGTTTATATACAGATATTTTCGCTTCTGAATCGTTCCCTTCCATGTCATAACAACGCACGATCACCTGATTGTCGTCATCACACTTTTTGATGGTACTCAAAACAAGGTTTTTATTCTCAACTGATATGAAACTCATTGTTTCAGCCATAGCTCCGTTATCAATTCCCGGCTTAACAGTTATCGCCTTCAATGGTTGGTTCGATTGGGTACCCAACCGGTAACCATTTTTCCAGTTACCGGCGTGTGAATAAATAGAAAAGTTATAACTGTGATCACCCGGTTGCAGGAAATAATTTCCTTCTCCATGGCAGCTTTTGCGACTAGCTAATAATACTGGCTGTAGGATCGCATATCCTGCAGGATTTGACGTCGGATCAATCCAATCGAAAACTGCCACATCTGAACTTATTGTGATTCCTGTTTTTCCATCAGATGCCGAGAACCAATCCTGCACTTCGCGTGGATGGACCTGAACGCATGGTGTACCGTAAATTTGAGATTCCTTAGAAAAACCTGCCGCTCCGGCAATTTCATCCTGCCCTACCCGGACCACACCCATTGGCACTTCGTAAGCAACTTCCGATTTAGCCTGATTCACTGGAAAAGCTAACCGGAACTCCCGGTAACGCTCACCATCAAAGCCCTTCAATTCAACATGGACATCAATCCTCTTAATAGTTTTATACAGAATCACCTGTTGCTCAACAGTAACATGATTGATCTCTTTGGTGAATTGGTAAACATCGCGGATCGGTCCGCTTGAAATGAGCGCCCATGGCTGATTATAACTGCTCAATTTCTCGAATCCCACCATCGTGGGTTGCTGAACATCGGTAAATTCGCCTGCTCCATTTCCAACAGATTGCATCGTAAACAGTTCTCCGCCTAAGAATTTATCCGTTTTTAGCAAACTCGTTGATAGCTCTTTGTCAAATAATGATTTAATACCTCCATCGGCAAATTCCACCTTATAAAAGGAGTTCTCATATCCTGTGCCGGAAATTGTCGAAGTATTGGAATAAGTTGCAGGTTTACCTTTCTCGATGTAATAGGTTTTATACCCGACCGACGGTACGTCTTCAGCAACAAACAAAAAAGTAACCACTTCATCTTTATTACCAACAACCTGGTGTTCATCAATCAACTGGTAAGGGATTTCAATCCCCTTTTCATCCACAAGTCTAAAGGTATTTTGGTCATTACCCTCAACATCAAGCGTGAATTTTACAAGATCAGTCCGTTCCCACGACAATGGATTAAATACGATCACAGGAATTGCTGATTTTGAAAAATGAATCCGTGATGCTATGTTATTCATTGACTTATTGAGAATGTCTGAAGCGATGGATCGCGCTTTTTCGAAAGATGTCCGGAAAGCACGGTCTGTCAAATCGCCATGCTTGCCTCCCCAGCCATGATCAGGATAGATTGCATTTTCCCATGCAGTGGTGAAAGATGCCTGAGGATAACTGTAGAATGAACCTTTTTGAAGTGCGTCAAACGTTGCAAACTTTTCGGCTTCAGTAAGTAAGCGTGAACCTTCTCTGGATGCTTTGAGTGCTTTCTGGTGTGAAGGTCCGTGTATGTAAAGCCATACATCCGGCCGTTCACCGGAGATTTTATCGAAATTTGGTTTCCCTTTAGTTACTTCATCCATCCATTCTGTAGCGGTAGCATATTTAATGGAAGGACGTTTCAACGAGATTGATTTTGAATTCCAATCCTTAAAGAAAGCGTCATAATCAGGTGGAGTTGCAAAGTCATGCGAATAGAGAAATGGGAACTCCGGATTTATTTTCCTTGTTTTGAAATAGGTGTTCCAGTCCACCAAAAAGGTTGTGAATGCTTTCGAAAGAGAATCAATATTTGTGTTGGCTTTTCGTACAGGAATACCGACTTCGTCATACTGACCCGGCGTAAAGCAGGTAATATAACTGCCGTCGGGACTAAACCAATTGTAAATTCCAGGCTGATGTCTACTAAATTGCATATAAGGGATCCCTGCTTTGGAAAGTATTTGCGCCATTTGAAGCGACCTGCCCGGAACATCCTCGTTCCAGTAGGTTTTAAAATCGCAACCCGGCAAGGTTTTTTTGAGCCATTTGCGTCCGAGATAAGTTTGCCGGATCAGTGATTCACCATCATACATCGATTCGTAGGGTTGCTTGTAAGTTGCCCCCCATTCAAGACGACCTTCACGGGTATATTTCAGTATCTCATCAATCGATTCGGGATGGCGGTGAAGATACTCCCGGAGGCTCAGCCCATCCTCAACTGAAAACTTAAACTGGGCATTTTCCCTCATTCTTTTCAAAACGGGTGTTATCATCTGCACATCACGAAACTCAATACACTTGCTAATACTGTCCATCCATGCAATGTCCTGGTGAGACGATGGGATAACACTGATGGCTCCCCCTTTGAAATAGGAATAATCACTGCTCTTTGGCGAAGCATCAGATTGGCCTGCAACGGATAAAGCACCGCTAAACAACAAACTAACAGAAAAGAAAAGGAAACGAACCATAAACGAAATAGGATTGAATGTCTTCATCATTAATATTTTAAAAATCGACCTTGATTATTTACGGGAGAAAGCCTACTTTATCTTACCATACAACATCAAGTGTTACAAAACCCATCGCCGGTACCAAAACATCCTCCTGAACTTTTTCTTTGCCTGATGCATCACCTGAATTGCTTATATACACAGATGATGGTTTGCGATCGAGCCAATTTAGTTTTACCAATTCATCTTTTACAGATACAGAGCGGAGTCGCAACTGAAGCGCTTTCCCATCATTCCTTGTTTTGAAGATGGACGCGATAACGTCTGGGCTTCCTTCGATATCAAAAAGTGGTTTTTCTTTAAAATCAGGCTTAAGGGAAGCCGCAATAAGTGGCTGAGCCTGTTCGAGTCCAAAACGATTAGCCGATGCTGCGTCATATTTTGTATTATGCGGAAGAATCCTGTACCGGAATTGAATTTTCCCTTCCTGGCTAAAAGGGAAATTAGTATGCCAATGGTTGTTAAGGGCCCAGGAATAAATAGTAGCACTCGGCTGGTTTTTTCGAATCCATTTCGGAGAATTGGTTGCTGCACCTAAAATGTTGGCGGTCATGTCGCCCGTTTCAAAAACCGGGGCATCCAAAGAACACCACGTAATTCCCCGCTCATTATTTGAAATGTCGAGCCATCGCTGAAAAGCAATCCAATTTCGGTTGGCGGCAGAAAGCTGATCTTTTTCAAGTTCCATAATTCCCCATGGAATATCAACCCTAATTGTTGGTTCCGGGATATTAAACGCAAATCCAAAGTGAACCCCTTCCTTTTTTAGAATTGCTTGCTTATCTACAATATTTTTGATTTCAATCTGTGGTTGTCCGGCAATGATGGTGATCTCACGTGAAAGGCTATTACATCCTTCTGCATCGGATGTTACCAGAAGTGAAGCCACCAAAGGACCGTTTTCCTTTATTGAAACTTTCGCATTTTGTGTCCCGGAAGCTTTATCCGGACGATCATCACCATGCAGGTATCGGAAGCTGTTGAGTGTACATGGCGCCTGATGATCCACAAATTCATAGGCTTCATTTGTTAAACTTGAAATATCACCTGTTTGCGGATCAACCGTAATCCGGACGATACCATTACCGAGTGTATTGCCCTGTGCAAGCTGGCCAACTGTCTTTATTCTCTTCTTCTTCAAAAAATATTTTTTTGATCCCAGAGCAGGGATATCACTTGCATTAAAAACCAGTTCTCCAGTTGAAAGACGCTGTGATAAAACAGTTTTCCCCTTCTCATCGCAGATACTATTAAATAGTTTGCTTCGTCCTTCAGAAACCGTAACCAAGCCACTTCGCTCCCAGGAAAGTGTATTAAAAACTCCGACAATTGAACTACTGCTATCCGCAGCAGCTGATAAGGTGGACGTTAACAAAGATTTGCTCCGGTCTTCAGCCTGCTGGAAAAATCCAAATTTAACCTTCAGAATGTCATTCGTAATCGGCTGTTTCGATGGATCCATATAACACCAGGTGTGCTCGGTCCCCATGATCACGTTTCTCCAGGCTTCGTCAAACTCGGACCGCGGTGCAGCCTCACCGGGATGGAGCATCGTCCAAAGCGTTTCAGTCTGGATAAGGCGTTCTTTTGAGTTACGGTTCATACCGGTTTGTTTTGCAGCAGTACCAAGACCATCTGTCCAGTATTCTGTAAAATCTCCCTTCAAAACCGGTAACTGATTTCCGTATTTTTCTTCAAAAGTGCGCATGATATCAGTAGCACTTGCGATAATTAAATGTGGGAACGCATATTCTTCATTCCAGCTTTTAACTGCATCGGGCAAATCGGCATCAATTGGAGTATTGTCGGCCATTGCCCACGACATCGCGAAAATATCGTATGGATAATAATCTGATTTTTCCAATTCAGGCAATTTATCAGCCAGGTACTTATCAATGAAATGATCGCGTGGATGATCGGTCTTCACAATCTGAATTAATTTGGACGGATCCGTTTGACCAGCCATCAGCGGCCAATAAGCGAACCCCTTTGCATGCGCTCCTGGAGTATAACTCCCTGGCTGCAGAAATAAGATTTTTGATTTCCCATCCTGCCCAAGCCACCAGAATGGATGAAAACTAAGGTCTGTAGAGCGTCCTACCCGGTCAGACCCGTTATTCATTGCAAAGCAGTACTTAATCCCAAGTTTTGAGGCGACTGGCACAACACCCCACGACATTCCTGGAACATCAACCTGAACCAACGTCTCAATCTTTGTACCAGTCAGTTTTTCCAGTTCCCTGCACTGACGAAAGAACTCGAAAATCTCTTCATCAGCCGAGGAGCTGGTATTGGTATGTATGTACCCTGCATCAAGATGAAGATATCCCTTCCGGACAGCATCAACTATATTTTCTCTTTCCTCAGGTGTGGCTGTCTTCAAATATCTTTCAACCGGCCATAACACTTCAGGATTCCATAGATAGCGGGAATCTTTGGGATATCCGGCAGTCTTTTTTGCGAGTTCTATGCCGTTAATTAAATTCCTTTTATGGATGATTTCAACATTGGCCTGCGTATTTGTATACCCAATATCAACATGTGAATGAGGATAAATATAAACCAACCATTGTCGTTTTTCAGGGACTGTAAAAGTACCCGAAATCTCGTGCCCAACACTCCGAAGCGTAATCTTTGCCTCGCATTCGGATTTCACGCCCGCACCAGGAGGGAGCAAAATCGAATAATGATCAATGCCCACTTTTTCATTCAATTGTATAATTTCCTTTTCTCCGGAACATTCCAGTTCTATGGTTCCTATTCCTGAAAACTTCGGGCCTTTGAAATTCAACGTGATTTCCCTTCCAGGCTTCCCGTTGGGGTGATGACGGTAGAAAGGCTGAACAATGCATCCGAGCGAATCCGGGAATGACTTTACTAAAGCTGTTTTGGATTTTCCCACCTGGCTGTAATCCGCATAGGATAGGGAAATATTCAGCAGCATTAGCATTATTACTCCTGAAATAATTGTGAATAACCGTTTGTTCATCATATCATTCATTTTAACCATCCATAAAAATACATTTCTTATCGGAAATTCCGTGCTGTTTCAATCATCATTCTCAGGTTCTCCGAAGGCGTAACGGGAGGAATCGCACAACCGGCATTGAGGATAAAGCGGTTTGAATGCTGGTAGGCCGTCAATAATTCCAACGTCTTTTCCCTTACAGAACCAACTGTTTCTAAAGCCAATACGCCACTTGGATCAATATTTCCAATCAACGTTGTTTTGCTCCGTATAGTATCGTATATCCTGGAAATATCCGTTTTATAATCCAGTTCAAACGCATCGGCTTCTGTCAACAACATATGGTCAAGTATAACATCCGTATTGCCACAAATGTGCAAAGTATATGCGACACCGGCATCATGGGCAACTTTCACAATTTTTTTTTCATAGGGCAACGCGTATTGCAAATACATTTCAGGCGAGATCATTTCGGGTCCGGCCGGACTGTCGCCATTCGAAACCATATCGCAACCGGTCTGAGACATTAGTTTAATAAACTGCGAAGTCGCATCGGTGCAATATTCAAGTATTGAATGTAGCTGTTCGTCTGACCCCATCATTAAATCGAGCATCCAGTTTTGTGCTCCGCGCATCATACTTGCCAATGAGAAAGGAGCCTGGTCACAATTGCCCCTGATATATATCTCATCTTTGTAATACGCTTTTAGTATTCTGACAGCTTCAAGCCAGATCTGAATATACTTGTAATCCTCAACCTTAGGCGTTTTCAGATTCTCAAGATCCTCCAGATTCTCCAGATTTCCAATGTGAGTGCGGGCAGGATCATCATTTGGAAAATCAACCGGTACACCGATAGCACCCGCCAACGTAACGGTGTCGATATCAACAAGAATTCCGTCAAACTTATATTTGTCAACCGAAGCAATAAAGCATTCCGCGATCAGCTTAGGATCATTACGGTATTGCTCCATTGTAACTCCATGTTCCCGGGCAGCCATCATAAAATTATGGAGCATCACGGGAACTTTGTCGGGCTTTTCGCCTCTTAATGCAGCGCTTATTCTTTCGTATCCGTTCATGATATTTTAATTGTTAATAGATTAACAAAGTACTTCCTTTTCAATTTGTTCGAGCGTTTTCCCTTTTGTTTCGATGATGTATTTCTTTAAATAAATAAATCCGATGAAAGTGACCACCGCAAAAAAGATAAAAGCATAACTCATTCCGAGCTGTTGTGCCGCTTGTGTGGTGCCAAATAATCCAATGACGACTGGAAAGAAGAAATTGAGAGAGGCACTGACAATCCAATTTGCAGAGGAGCCCATTGATGCACCCCGGGCACGGATAATATTCGGAAACATTTCGGACAATAACACCCATACCACAACACCCTGGGAAGCCGCAAAAAAAGCAATATAGGCGACAAGTAATGCGACCAGCCAATAACCAACGATATATCCTGTAAGCAGTCCAAAGCCAAACAATCCAAGGACAACCATCATTCCAATTTGCCCGGAGAGTAACAGTTTCTTCCGGCCAACCTTATCGATAATTGACATTGCCAGCAGCGTAAATGCCAGATTGGTAATCCCTAATATTACGCTTTGCGCCATTGAATTATCTGTTGAGAAACCGGCAATACTAAAAATCTGGGAAGAATAATAGAACACCACCCCGATACCCGTCAACTGGTTAAAAATACCTACAAATATGCCGATAAAGGTTATTTTCCGGTACGGTTTTTTAAACAGGTTTATCCGTGCACCCGTATTCTCAATACTGATAGATTCCTGAATATCAAGAATCGTCCGTTCTGTATCGATTTCATGCGATGATAAATCTTCAATATTTTTCTTTGCTTCGGCGATACGACCCATCTTTACCAGCCAGCGGGGACTCGTCCGTATTACCAAAAGCATCAGAAAGAAAGCAACCGCAGGAAGAGCACCACTAAAAAGCATCCAGCGCCAATTTTGATCGCCGATATTCAGCAACAAGTAATTGGATATTAATGACAATAAAATCCCGGTCACAATTGCCAGCTGAAAGGTGCCTGCCAATACTCCCCGGTGTTTCGGTGGCGAAATTTCGGAGATATAAACCGGGCAAAGCACAGATGCACCGCCGATCGCCAGGCCGCCAATAAAACGGAACAGAATAAAGACACTGATATGGGTTGCCAGGCCGCATCCTACCGATGAAGCCAGAAACAGAATTGCCAATAGTTGCAGCAACCGCTTTGAACCATAGAGATCCCCAGGTTTACCGATCACGATGGTGCCCAAAATACATCCGATCAAAGCAGAACTAACGGTCCATCCCTGAAGTGCCGGAGACAGCTGAAAATACTTTACCAGATCAAGCATTGCACCATTGATGATTACGGTATCGTAGCCGAATAACAGACCACCCAAAGCAGCCGCAAAAGTGCATTTCAAAAGAACGCTATTCATCTTATTTAGTATTCAGCATTACATCTATCCGCTTCATCATCTCCATCATCGATCTTCCGTTGTGATAGGGGCATTTCCACGGATCAATTTTCCAGTCGTTGCGGTAGTAAGGCGAAGGATCGTCAACCGGTTCAACCAGGTAAGGAACTCCCAAACGGTTCAATTTGGTAAACCATTCACCTCTTTCGTGGTCAATCAGGCAAGTATCAATAAAATTCCACGATCGTTTTACCGTTTCCCAATACTTCACATCACCTGTCAACTCAAAGGCATTCATAAATCCAACCAGCGTTTCGGCCTGCTGCCACCAATGTTTATTGGTCTTCAAATGACTGCCGAACCGGGTTGATTCCAAAAACAATCCGCCATCTTTATCAACAGCCACCCGTTCAATATGATCGACCATTTTCAGGACAACAGGATGCATCCGATCCAGTATTTCTTTGTTACCAAGTAATTCGGCCGCTTCCCACAACAACCATGAACCTTCGATATCGTGTCCAAATGAGCAAATACCTTTAGATGATTCCACCTCATTAAAAGCTTCGTCAAAGAAAATACCGAAATGACCATCTTCCTGAATGATTTTATCAAGGAACAGGTTCATCAGTTCGGACAATCTTAATTCTACTTTTGGATCTTTCCATACTTTGTACAATGCGGCCCATGCTTCCAGCACATGGAGGTGGGTATTCATCGATTTGGGTTCGTTGTTGTCGGCCATGCGGTTCTCTCCATAAATTTTCCAGTCGCGCGTAAACGATTCGCGATAGCCAATATTTTCGGGGTCTTTGGTCATTTCCTCCAATAACATGAAAAGCGGCTTAATCTTCTGCATAACCGTTTCAAGCCGCCTCAATTCATAGTATTTGCAAAGCGCATAAATCACAAAAGCCTGTGCGTAGGTGTGTTTAATATCGTTGGCGACCTGATTATCTGATGACAATTCCATATAATAGCCACCAAACTCCTTATCTTCAAAATCTTCGGTAACTACATTATATGCTTTGTCGGCAATGGCAGCATAATTCTGATTCCCATCTAGCATGGCTGCAGCCGAAAAAGCCCACAGGATCCGGGCATTCAAAACGCTTGTTTTATTGGCGCTTAACACTGGGTTGCCGTCCAGATCTACCGCTCCGTTGAATCCATGACCATTCTTTTCGACACCATATTTCATCCAGTAGGGAAGAATATCTTCATGAAGTTCTTTACTGAAATAGTCTCTGTATTGCTTCAATTCGTTTTTAAGTGTTTCCATTTCAACGACTATTAAAATTGGTTCTTTCTATAGCTTTAGTTTGAATATTTCAGATGTAAAACATTACCAACCTGACCACTATCTGATGATGCACCCACGATTTTGGAAGGGGAAAATCAACAAAAAAACGAACGTTTTTCATTTCTCTCATAAAGATACCCTTAGGTGGTGTTAACAGATTACATCAGTAGTTGGAAATACAATGCTAAGTTAGTTTTTCCTTCCATTTCATGTGCCTCCATTTTCTGAATTTTTCAGGGCTATCATTTCTCCCTATCGGGTATTTAGCCAGTCGTAAAGCAAAAAAGAAAGAAAATCGTTAACAAATATCTATTTTTATTGTGTGAAATCAAATAACACAAATTTTAAATTTCAAAATATGAACAATGAACCAATCATTCTAGAACGCGTGTTCAATGCTCCGATTTCAAAAGTTTGGAAAGCAATTACCGACAAAAATGAAATGGCAAAGTGGTATTTTGACCTTGCTGAATTTAAATCAGAGAAAGGTTTTACATTTCAGTTTTACGGCGGA
This sequence comes from Bacteroidales bacterium, assembly GCA_038236995.1. GTDB lineage: Bacteria > Bacteroidota > Bacteroidia > Bacteroidales > Prolixibacteraceae > JAAFHB01. The sequence continues at coordinate 66,351 of JBBRZE010000012.1, forward strand.
CCAAGTCCCGAAAGACAATATTTACATCTTTGCGAAATAACCGAGGTTATCGATAAAAGAAAGCTAACCTATAGCTGGGGCTACGACGGTTACCGGGGCAATACTTTGGTGACATTTGAGCTTTTGGAGCGCGAAGACAATTTCACCCTGCTAAAGTTGACTCATAGCGGCATAGAAACATTTTCAGAGGAGAATCCTGATTTTGCCAAAGCAAATTTTGTGGAAGGCTGGAATGAAATCATTCATGTCTCGTTAAAGAAGTATTTAGAAACCTCTGATTTTCAGTTTTGACATATTTTAATCCAGGGCGATCAAACGACAATGGCGGTTGATTAACCGGCAATTGCCATCTTACTTATTATCAAAGTATTTTTGCAATACAAGTAGCAATTCATCGGTTAAAATGGGTTTTGCGATATAATCGTTACACCCCGCCTCTAACGCCTTCTCCTTATCGCCTAAAAGACCAAAAGCGGTTTGTGCGATAATGATTACATTCTTATTAAACTGACGAATCCGGCGGGCAGCCTCATATCCGTTCATATCCTGCATTTTTAAATCCAGCAGAACCAAATCGATATCGCCGTTTTTAAAGCACGCTTCAACAGCTTCAACTCCGGTTCTTACCTTTAAAACGTCTTTGCCAAAACTTTCCACGGCTTTTGAGAGTAATAATTCTGACGTTTCATCGTCTTCAACAATTAATATTTTGAGCTTTTGTATCCGATTTGTTATGGGAATAACCGGATCGTCATTTTTAGTGATCTCTTTTTCTTCCGGTTTATTATTGAACGGAATCGTAAAATAAAAAACTGAACCTTTCCCGGTTTCACTCTCCATCCAGATATTGCCACCCAGCATTTCCACATAAGCTTTCGATATTGACAAACCCAAGCCAGCACCCTGAAGTGCCATCTTGTCTGAAACATCCGCCTGAACAAAACGTTCGAAAATCGCCTGGTGCCTGTCCTTCGGAATCCCGATGCCGGTATCCTTCACAAAAAACTCAAGATCGGGGATAATTGCCTTGTCTCTAACAATCCTGTATCCAAATTCAATTGTCCCGGTGTTGGAGTATTTAATCGCATTTTTAACAAGGTTTGTCAGAATCGCATAAAGTTTTTCCCTGTCAGTACTTATGATGGTGTCCTTAGAGGACATTCCTTTTTTCATAATCAGCCGCATTCCTTTAGCTTCAACTTCAGGTTTAAAGAATGTATAAATATATTCTACCTGCTCATTAATATCCGTTTCAGAAACGACGATTTCCATTTGTCCCGCTTCAACTTTCGAGATACAGATAATATCGTTGATGATATTTAACATACGGATACCACTTTTCTGAATAACACTGATACATTCCTGCTGTTCCTCACCCGAAAGATCTGGTTCCTTCAGTATTTCGGCGAACCCAAGGATTCCATTCATCGGCGTGCGGATTTCGTGACTCATATTGGCAAGAAAAGCTGATTTCAAACGATCGTTTTCCTCTGCCTTCTCTCTGGCAAGGCAGAGCGCCTTCACATGTTTTTTAATTAAGAAAAACAACAGAAGTGAAGTAATTGTAATATAGAAAAAGCCCTTAACTATTTGTAGTTTAGTCAATATATCTTTATCCTGAATAAGGAAACCAAAAAAAGTATCTGACAATAAAATCCATAGTAAGCCAATTATGAAATACAAAAATGTTATTTTATACTCAAATTTGATTTTTTCATATACCGATAGACTGACCTTCTTCATGGGAATAATTATTAGAGATATATGATTTCGTTTACGGTTTAATGGATCTCTATTTCTTTTAAACACACAAATGAGATGAGATGTTTCATATGCGAATAATTTGATTTAATGGTTTGCTGAAATCACACACCTGTGGGATGATAATGTTTTTGTTTTACTTTTCATCGCAGTTTCCTCCAAAAAAGAATTGCAAATTAAAGGGAGGAAAGATACTGAATTTTCAGCTTGATTCGATGGTGGTTTGATCCGCTAACGCCATGTTTAATCCAATGAAAAAAGCCAGATAAATTACGAGTGTAATTATCTGGCTTCCAGTGTGGGAACTGATGGGTTCGAACCATCGACCCTCTGCTTGTAAGGCAGATGCTCTGAACCAACTGAGCTAAGCTCCCTTTTACTTTTAACTTAACATTAACTGCTTTGTTTAAAAGTGATGCAAAGATAGACCTTTTTTAATTCGCTCCAAATATTTCAAAGAAAAACCACCACTTTTTTTCAGAAACTTTGATTCTGCGGTATTCAAATCCGTTGACCCGGAATATCCAGATCAGATCAACCATTAAACCGGATGAAAAAAACGTTCGTAGATGCATCACAAACAAATACTTGATGAAAATGGAACTTTATTTCTGCTGGTATCGTAGTGGAGAATCAAACGTGGAGACCAGCAACCACCCGAAAAAACGAACCTGCCCCGTTCAGGTATTGTAAACGGGGGCGGCACCCAAAAGCCTTAAGAGTAGGAAAAATTCAAATTTCATCAAAATGAAGACAAACAAAATTTTGCTTGGAGGAATAACCGGAGGCGTGGCCTTATTCCTGTTGGGGTGGGTAATTTACGGAATCCTGTTAATGGATTTCGCAACAACCAATTACAATCAGTGCATGAACAGGCCCATGGAGGGGATGATTTGGTGGGCGTTAATTTTATCGAATCTTGCATTGGGCTTCCTGTTGGCAACGATATTTAGCTGGTCCGGCATCACAGGTATGATGGCCGGGGCAAAAACGGCAGGAATCATTGGGCTGCTGCTCGGGGTATCGTTGGATCTCAGCTTTTATTCGATGACCACGATGTACACCAATCCCACTGCAATATTTGTTGACGTGATTGCCTACATTGTTTACCTGGCAATTGCCGGAGGTGTGGTTGGCTGGGTAATGGGAATGATAAAAAAATAAACCTGGTCACCAAACTTTCGCCACTACGCGGCTTTGGAATTGGTTATATTCCATTTACCGTTCTACCAAACTGACGCCGTTCCACGGCTGGTTTTAGCCGCAAAGCGGCGCCAGTTTGGTAGAATAATTGATTAATAAACCTATAAAGAAAGCCGCTGAGCGGCGAAAGAGAATTTGATTTTCGTTATGTTTGTTAACAGCAATCCGTAACGAAATCCGAAACGCTATGGCAAATACCTACACACAATTCAACATTCATATAGTTTTCGCAGTAAAAGGACGTGACAACCTGTTGCAAGATCAATTTATTCACCGTCTATTTGAATATATAAGCGGAATATTGGTTCATCTGAAACAATTTCCACTTGCGGTTGGGGGATATAAGAACCATGTCCATCTATTCTTCGAGCTAAATCCCGATTCTGCAGTGGCTGATATTATGGAAAAGGTTAAGGCGAATTCGTCGAAATGGATCAATCAAAATAAATTTGTAGCAGGACATTTCGAGAGGCAAAGAGGTTATGTCGGTTTTAGTTATTTACGCAACCTGCGAAATAATGTTATTCAATACATTATGAAGCAAGAAGAACACCATCGTGCCAAGAAATTTCAGGAAGAATATGTGGAGATTCTTAAGAACTTTGAATTAGAATTTAAGGATCAATTTTTATTCGAGTTTTATGAATGATTTTGCGCAAAGCACAATTTAGGTCACAAAGCACAAAACCGACGTCAGATACTGGTTTTCAGTTCCTGCGCTGGCTAACCTTCTTTAGGGTTTGGCGCCCCTTTTCCAGAAATAATCAGGTTCTTCAAACTATTTTGCAAATAATCCATCCAGGCTTTTTCACATACATCAAAACATTCATATTCCGGGACTAAACCCTCTTGCGTGAAACGGATCTGTGTTTTATTGCCCTTTGCAGCAATTTCAAAAATAATTTTGTTGCCGATCCATTCACTTTTGTCGCTGGTAAAACTGAAATAGTTGTCCAACACCAACCAGACCACCTTTTTGAATTGAACAACCTCGATTAATTTCATTTTGCAGGAATGGACATCTTTGTAATGATAAGTAAACTCATCATTTAGCTGACTGGTGCGGCCTTCAATTTTTTCAGACCACCATCCCCTGACATTATTGATTGAATTGAATACTTCAGCCGGGGTTTGTGCCACCGAAAAGGTCGTCGTGAAATTTTTAGAATCCATGTTATTATCCTTTTAGAGATTTTTCCATTATTTCACGGCTTAATACATTGGGCTGCCCTATCCCTTTCGTGATGAAAGGGAATAAACTTTGATGTAAATACTGTCCCCATCCATCTGAACAGGCAGCAAAACATTCAATTTCGGGAACTAAACCCTGGTGTGTGAAAAAGATCTGCGTCTTGGCACCCTGTTTCGAAATTTCGAAACTAATTTTTGTGCCGTTCCATTCGCTTTTGTCTTTCAGAAAACTCAAACGGCTGTCAGTAACAAGCCAAGCGATTTCCTTTTCAGGGATCACCTCTATTAATTTCTGTTTGGAATAATGCACATCCCGGAAACGAACCACAAATTCATCATTTAGTTTTTGTGAATCACCCTCAAAATCTTCCGACCACCATCCGCGGACATTATTGATTGCATCGAAAGTTTCTTTTGGGGATTGATCTACCAAAAGGGTCGTGGTGAAATTTTTATCTTGCATAACTTTACCTTTTTACTGACAGTTGTTTTTAATTACTTCAAATCTTACCTGACAAATATAATGTATGAAAAGTCCCTTGTCAAGGTGTAAAAAGGACTTTGTAGTGGGTTGATTTGGACATCGAAAGTTTCTATCTTTGGTAAAATAAGTAAAATGAAATAGCCATAACCGGAAAGTCATAAACAGAAGATGAGAATTTAATCATGGCTATTCCATCTGACATTAAAAAATCAAATTATTCACAGATGAAACGAGCCATGAGTAAAACTTACTCACACAAGAGGATGACTAGTTGGCGAGTTCCATATCCCGCACATGCGGGATTAAAAAACAAGAAAATAAACAGATGAAAGATCTTACCATATTAGTCCCGGAGGGACAGAACAACCTTAGCAGTATTGTAGGTGCCTATAAAATATTTACAAGGGCTAATGCATATTGGAAGGAAACCGGCAGAGAGGAATTGTTCACCATACAGTTAGCTGGTCTTTCAAAAGAGGTGGAGTTCTACGAAGGGTTGTTTACCGTGAAGCCACACACTAATATTTCAGCCATCAAAAAAACCAATCTGATCATTGTACCGTCATTGAACCACAATTATCGGGATGCAGTGAAGGGGAACAAGCCAATGATTGATTGGATTGCGAAACAATACAAGCAGGGTGCTGAAATAGCGAGTATTTGTACCGGTGCATTTATGCTTGCAGCATCGGGCTTGCTGGATGGGAAAAGCTGCTCTACGCATTGGGCCGCAGCAGATAATTTCAGAAGCATTTTTCCAAAGGTGATTTTACAGACGGATAAACTGATCACCGATGAATATGGAATTTATACGAATGGCGGGGCTTATTCGTTCCTGAACCTGATGATTTATCTTGTCGAGAAATATTACGACAGACAAACAGCTATTTTTTGTTCCAAAGTTTTTCAGATTGAACCCGACCGGCAAAGTCAGTCACCATTTACGATATTTACTGGACAGAAGTTGCATGGAGATGAAATGGTGATCAAAGCACAGGCCTATATTGAAAGCAAACTTCAGGAAAAAACTTCTGTTGAGCATTTGTCTTCCATGTTCTCTGTCAGCAGACGCACCTTTGACAGAAGGTTTATCAAAGCCACCGGAAATACACCGGTTGAATATTCACAACGGGTAAAAATTGAATCGGCGAAAAAAGCCTTTGAAACGAGCCGCAAAACAATCAATGAAGTAATGTATGGGGTGGGATATTCGGATGTAAAGGCGTTTCGTGAAGTATTTAGAAGGATTACCGGGATGTCGCCGCTGGAATACAGAAACAAATACAATAAAGAGGCGGTGATTTGAAAGGCGTAGACTTAAAGTATTAAGGAATTGCGGGTCGTTCACTGTAACAAAGCTCCACCTCTCCCTACGATCCGCGCAATATCTTCTCCATCTTCTTCCCTTTCGCCAACTCATCCACCAACTTATCCATATATCTTACCAGCTGCGTCAAAGTATCCCCGATTTCCTCCACACGATACCCGCAGATGACTCCGGTGATGAGGTACGCATTGGGGTTTAGTGTAGCACGTTGGAAGAATATTTCAAACGTTACATTTTCGCTTATCAGTTCCTGCTGCTTCTTATTGTCAAAGCCAGTTAGCCATGCTATTACCTGGTGCAATTCTTCTTCTGTTCTCCCTTTCCTCTCTACTTTTGCAAGATACAAAGGATAGGCCGAGGCGAAGGTCATTTTTGCAAAACGCTGATTGTGTGCATTGGGATCGTTCATACCTTTTATTTTAGAATTAATCTTTCAGATTATTTCAACTGCAATAGCACGTTGTATAGCTTGCTGCTACTGGTTCGACGTTCTTCTTGTCCATTCAATTTTATCAATTTTATACCAATTATGTCTTATACCGTCCAAATTAAATGTCTCAATAAATTTAAGTCCTATTTTTGTAAGTATATTGTTTGACTTAATGTTTCTACAGTCGGCCATGGCGTATATTTCACTTAGATTTAATTTTTCAAACCCGTAATCTAATGAAGCCTTCGCTGTTTCTATGGCAAAACCTTGTCCCCTGTATTTCCGAATAAGCCGGTACCCTAAATCGTAATAATTTATGTGTCGGTTTGTCAACTCCCTTACTAACTTGAGACCGGTCCAACCGATGAAATTATTTGATTCTTTGTCTACTATGGCCCAACGTCCAATTCCATTGTCTGCATATTGTTGCCTGATAAAATCAATCATAGCAATAACTCGTTCTTTATTCTCAACTGGTTTATTGCCTAAATATCTATGAACCTCAGGATCTGAATCAAGTTGAAAAAGTCCGTCCACATCAGTTGGAAGTATTTCTCTTAAAATTAGTCGCTCTGTTTCAACAAATATTTTCATAAAGTAATTGTCTTTGTTGCCGTAATTCACTTACGCTGACAACTAACATTTCAATAGACGCAACCAGTCATGTTTATTGGACTTATAAGTACAATATCTGCAACCACTTACGCCTATTTCTGCCATAACATCGCTTAACTGTTAATTCAACAGCTCCGTAGGAATCTCCTTAATCGGTTCGATTTCGAGTGTTTTTACGAATAACTCACCACCTTCGGATTGTAGCTGGATTTTACCTTTTGTGAGTGGCAATACCACTCCGTTTTCGATCTTGCCCGAATTATAATTGACCATGTTTATTTTGCCATTAACGACGTGAACAGAAGTCCCGCCAAAGCAATACAAATCGATCGTGTTCCATTCACCAAAAGGTTTTTCGCCATCGGAACTTTTAGCAGCGATCGGTGCTGTTTGCCCCACGCCAAAAGTTGTTTTTTCGCCGGTTGGTGAATAAGTATACGTTTTGCCATCAACACTTTTTACAACAGGAATTTCGAAGTAGCTCTTCCCCATGCAATACGAATCGCCCATTTTACCGGTGCACAACTGCAACTCATGCGACGACATCCAGACACCAAGACCGGCACCAAAATCGCCGTAACTGTGGTAAAGCAATCCCGAATTGAGCTGCTTATATACCTTGTCTCCCCATTTAAAAACCATTCGGATGTGGTAGTTTTCGTACTCTTTTTGGGTGGCAATAGAGGCATTCACCTCGCCCGAAATGTGCAAAACAGGGACGCCCTCTAATTTCACAACGGTGAAAATTTTCAATGGATCGACATTCAGTCCGACAGGGACTCCCCCTTTTTCTTTCGGGCCAACGTAGGTATCCCACCCTTTGAGGTTTTTACCATTTAACAATGATTTCATCCCATTTTGAGAAAAGCCGTAGGATGTCACGGACAACACGATGCAGATCAGAATCAGTTTTTTCATTTGTATATAATTTGTTTTTTTTAATTGTCTGGTGGAACAACCCTATTCTCTTCGCTCGTGTGTGCGAATTTAAAGAAACATGGGTGTTGCATAAAAATTTTCTATAACAAAAAGACTGCCCCTGAATCGGGGCAGTTTAAAAGTTTATATTGTAGAATTAATTACTTTTCTTCGAGTATTTCCTGGGCTTTTTCTAAGATTGTGGTGTCGTCGAGCAGAATTATCCCACCTTGTGGCCCCTGTTCGATGTGCATTCCAACACTTGTCCCTTTTTCATAATGCGTACCTCCAAAATAATTCCTCACGGTTTCAACTTCAATGCCTAACTCCTGAGCTATCCGTTGCATTGAACCGTGAGGCAAATGATCCTTGATATCACGAAGCTCATTGAAGGTTATTTTTTTCGTCATGGTGAAAAGATTTAAAAAGTTAATAATTAATACACAATTTTTAAGACGTTAATCAACTTGGACTCGCCTAAAACTAACATTAAATTTTCAATATTGCTACTGCACTTTTACAACTTTTTGGCCGAAAACCTAAAATTTAGGATTATTAACAATTAGGGGATTATTACCAAAAGAACATACGCTTGAATTTCAGATCATTAAATTTTCGATGGGCGCACATGTAGTCACCATTTTGAAAAGTGTTATACAACAGGTTTGTAAATAGCCTTATGTCAGACTACAGATCACCGAATAGTAAAAACAAAATTGCATCGTAGCTATTTCCGGCTTCGGACAGCTGGCTTCCTGGCTTGAACTGCAGGCTTCCGGCTATGTACACCCAACTTCGGGTTCATGATTTCAGTTTTCAAACTTGCCTGTTTTGGTTTTTGCAGAATCTCGTAGGCTGTTTCCTGGATGAACTCACGAATTTTTAAGTGGTTAATCATGTTGTTCTGACGGGTTGGATAAACCCTGTTCGAGAAAAATAAAAAAAGGATCCCTGTTTCAGGGTCTGCCCATGCGAAAGTTCCGGTAAAACCGCTGTGCCCGAAACTGACATCGGTGGCCATAGGCGCCGGATATGATGTACCGATTCCTCTTAGGTTATTTCGCGGATAAGGCTTGTCGAACCCGTAGCCACGCCGGTTATCCAATTTTTCGAAATGGCGCCGCGTCCAATCTTTCATTGTGGCCTCTGAGATATACCGGTCGCCTCCATAAACGCCATAATTCAGATACATCTGCATCATCTTAGCTGCATCGTTAATTGACCCGAACAAACCGGCATTGCCCGATATTCCGCCAAGAACAGCAGCAGCTTCGTCATGAACAAATCCCTGCAATTGCTCTTTTCGAAATGAATCATCAAATTCGGTAGGATCAATATTTTCGATTGGATTATACAAGTACGGGCGGTAAGTAAGCGTATTCGCCCCCAATGGTTTGTAAAAATAATCTTTCAGATAGGTTTCATAATCCTGATGCCCCAGCGCTTCGATGATACGCGGGAAAATGATAAATCCGATATCGGAATAGACATATCGCTTCTGCCTTAAAAGTGCAGATTTCCTGATGGCTGCATACACAGAATCCTGAAAACTTTTCAAAATATAGAGATCCTTACTGACCCTGAGCGAATACCTATCCGTTGAATCTTTTGAGTAAAATCCAGGTTTGTAATTTCCGTTTTTATCAAGTGTTTGGAGCCAGAACGGAATCCCGGTCTTAAGGCGTGCCTGGTGCGAAAGGACATCGGCCACTATCAGTCCCTGTTTGTTACTTCCCTTCCAGTCGGGCCAGTAGTCGCTCATCCGCTTATTGACCACGAGTTTTTTTTGATCTGCCAGCCGCATTAAAGCAGGTACAGGCGCCATGATTTTAGTCAGAGATGCAAAATCAAACAGATCGTCCTGTCGCAAAGCCCTATCGCTCTTATAAGTTTGGTAACCATATGATTCATTGAAGAACACTTTTCCATTTTTAGCCAAAAAAATGGCACATCCAGGAAACGCCTTTTCTTTCAAACCAATATTTACAAGTGAGTCAATTTTTTTTTTTAGATAGGTTGAGTCGACGCCAAATTCCTCGGGAAGCGTGTATTTAAACCGGTCGGAAGATGAAACAACATAGCCATCACCCGACCGAAAGTTACTGTTAACGGTTACCGGTAATTTCCCCTTCGCCTCAAAAGCGCCAAATATCAGTTGACCGGCCAGATCCTGCGATTCCTGGGTCTCCTGGTAAGCAACGATCAATCCGTTTGCCTTTTCGATGTCATCCAAATAACTAAGGGTATAAGGGTTTCCCATCACGATGATGATCGATCTACAATTCGTAACAACCTCCCTGACAACCTTTTGCTGCGTACTTGTAATCCGGTATTTAGATGAGGCAAAATTGCCCAGGTTGTTCACTGCCGCAATCACCAGGTTATATTTCATCAACTTAGCCATCACATTTCTAACCTCAACATCGTCTGCATCTTTTGCAATAGAAAAGTGGTCCATTTTGGTATATCTTTTCAATGATTGCTGAAATGGGGTGACACTTCCGCGTCCAATGCTAAGTGTTGCAATTTTGAGGGTATCGAGACGGTGTAATGGCAAAAGGCTATTTGAATTTTTAAGAACCGTCAACGATTGCTGCGCCACATTCCGCAGCGTCATCCGGTATGCTGACTGATTCAGATCGGCATACAGATTTTCGGATTTGGCAGGCGTGTATTTATCTAATCCTGCCCAACGTTTAATCATCAGAATCTTCCTACATTTCCGGTTAATTGCCTCAATAGATATCTGATCCTCCAGGATTGCTTTCTTTATCGCTACGATAACTTTCGCTGGATTTACCACAAATTCGAGCAAATCGTTGCCCGCCATTAAAGCTTTCACCTCTGCGCTTTCATTATCCTCAGTATCCTCTGCACCCTCCATATTCATCGCATCGGTGACAACCAACCCTTCAAATCCATATTCACCTATCAATAAATCCTGAACCATAGGTTTTGAAACTGTGGCAGCTGCTCCACTGCTATCCAATGCCGGAACACTTAAATGACCAGTCATGATAGCTCCAATACCATACTTTACCGCATTCCGAAAGGGAACGAGTTCTGTTGAGTCAAGGTGAGCACGGGTATGCGAAATGACAGGCAGGTCGTAATGCGAATCCTTTTGTGTATCGCCATGACCAGGGAAATGTTTAAAAGTAGCCAATACCAGCTGCGATTGCAATCCCAGTCCATATGCTACCGCCTTTTGCAAAACCAGTTTTGGATTATCACCATACGACCGGAAACCGATAACCGGGTTGAGCGGATTACTGTTCACGTCGGCGACAGGCGCAAAATTGATGTGGATACCCAACCGTTTGCACTGTCGGCCGAGGTCGACACCCATATCAAAAACCAAAGAATCGTTGTAGATGGCCCCGATTGTAAAACCGTAAGGGTATTTGATGCAGCTATCCAGGCGCATCGACAAACCATACTCGGCATCAATCGCGACCAGGAGAGGTATTTTCGAAATGTGTTGAAGCTGATTCACCATATTAATATGACGCATCGGACCTCCCTGCATCGCGATAATTCCACCCACTTTGTTCTCCTTAACCATTTTGGTTAACTTCTGAAGATACGCCTGACCTTTTGATGAATAGGCAGGAACCATTATCAGTTGGCCGATTCTTTCATCCAGCGAAAGCGATTTAAAAACAGAATCGACCCATTGATCATTCTCATATTGAAGGAAAGGGGGTCGGACCTTTGCCTGGGCAAACAAAACCGTACTAAATAAGGATAATATAATGATGATTAATAACTTCTGCATATCTATTTTTTTCTTGACGCACTCAAAATGAATCCGCCAAAAATAGGGAAATCGACACAAAACAGCACCTTAAATGAACTTTTATTAAAAAAACAAATATAAAGTTTCTGATTTCTTAATTCATATCCATACTTTCGCTGTTGAGTTACGCAACGGTTTAAATTCTTAACCGTCTTTAATAAAAATCAGTTCAGACTTTAAGATACAGACATATTCGAAAATCAATGAGAACATTCAAAACCAAATTGTTTCATTTGACAATGGTCATTTTAGTACTGTGTCTTTCCTTTACAGGTAATGCCACTCAGAACCAGATTTTAACCGGAGCCGATCAAACAGATCTCTACCTTTCGAAATTGGCTGGTAAGAATTTAGCACTTGTCGTTAACCAAACCTCGAGAATCGGGGACCAATACCTGGTTGACTTCCTGCGAAGTAAGAAATTAACAATTAAACGAATTTTCGCACCCGAGCATGGTTTCAGGGGTGAAGCAGGAGCCGGAGAACTGATTGATAATTCGAAAGACGCTGCTACCGGGATTCCGATTATCTCCGTGTATGGAAAAAACAGGAAAGCCAGTAAGGAACAACTTGCGGGCATCGATATCGTAATATTTGACATACAAGATGTTGGATGCAGATTTTATACCTACATCAGTACACTTCATTATATGATGGAGGCATGCGCAGAGAACAACATAACCTTGCTTATTCTCGACCGGCCAAATCCAAATGGCGATTATATCGACGGACCCGTTCTTCAGCCAGCCTTCAAATCGTTTGTCGGAATGGACCCGATTCCTGTGGTTCACGGTTGCACAATTGGAGAAATGGCACAAATGATCAACGGCGAAAAGTGGTTGGCGAATGGTGTAAGAGTAAAACTCGAAATCATTAAAGTCGCGAATTATACGCATTCGATGAAATATGAACCACCGGTAAGGCCATCGCCAAATCTTCCGAATTATCTGGCAATAAGAATATATCCGTCACTTTGCTTTTTTGAAGCTACCAGTGTAAGTGTTGGAAGGGGTACCCAATTCCCATTTCAGGTTTTAGGCTATCCTGATCCGTCTTTCGGAACCTTTTCATTTACGCCACAAAGTCTGAAAGGCATGGAAATAAATCCCTTGCAGAAAGATAAAAAATGCTTTGGTGATGATTTTCGGGAAATAAAAGAGATCCCGAATTTCACCCTCTCCTATTTTATTGAATGGTTTCATAAATTTAAAAATAAAGATGAATTTCTGACAAGGAGTAAATGGTTTAACCAGCTGATGGGCAACGATACTGTTTTAAAACTTATAGTCGAAGGCAAGGGTGAGTCTGAAATCCGGAAATCGTGGGAGGTTGAATTGGCGAATTATCGCGCAATTCGTCAGAAATATTTGTTGTACCCTGATTTTAAAATAAGTAAATGAATCCAGTTCTTGTAGCAATCCTGCTCGGTGGCTATTTCTTAATGCTTATAATTATTGCTCATATCACGGGCAAATCGGCAACAACAGATTCTTTTTTCACCGCTAACCGGAAATCACCGTGGTTTGTCGTTGCATTCGGCATGATCGGAACCACCATCTCAGGGGTTACTTTTATCTCTGTTCCAGGAGAAGTCGGAAATTCAGCGAGTACCTACTTCCAGTTCATCATGGGTAACCTTGTAGGTTTCTGGATTGTTGCCCTCGTTCTTCTGCCCGTTTATTACAAGCTCAACCTGATCTCAATTTATACCTACTTAGAACAACGGTTTGGATTCTATTCGTACAAATCGGGATCTTTCTTTTTCCTTCTTTCCAGAACAATTGGTGCCGCCTTCCGAATGTATTTAGTGGCTGAAGTATTGCAATTGGCACTATTTGATGCACTTGGAATTCCTTTTTCCGTTACTGTACTGATCAGCATCTTCTTGATTTGGGTTTATACCTACCGGGGAGGTGTTAAAACAATCATCTGGACAGATTCTTTACAGACAATTTTTCTGCTATCTGCTGTGGTACTGACTATTTACTACATATTTTCAAGTTTTGGAGGTTCCGTTGGAGAAACACTTCAAAAAATAAATAACCACCCTTATTCGAGGATTTTTGAATGGGATGTAAAGTCGGGCAAATACTTTTTCAAACAATTTATTGCAGGCATCTTTGTTACGATTGTCATGGTGGGCCTCGATCAGGACATGATGCAGAAAAACCTCACCTGTAAAAGTTTGAAGGAATCTCAAAAAAACATGCTAACGTTTAGCGCCATCTTTGTGTTTGTTGTTGCGATGTTTTTGATGTTAGGCGTTTTACTCTACATTTTTGCTGAAGCGAATGGGATTACGTTACCGCAGAAATCAGACTACCTGTTTCCGATGCTTGCGATGAACCATATGAACGTAATGATTGGAATCTTCTTTTTGCTTGGAATTACAGCTGCCAATTATGCAAGTGCCGATTCGGCCCTAACATCACTTACAACTGCATTTTGCGTCGATTTTTTAGATATCAAAAACCGCCCTCAGGAACGGAAACAGTTACTGCTTCGACGCACGCATGTTGGCTTTTCACTTTTACTGTTTCTTGTAATCATGATCTTTCGCATAATTAACGATCAAAGTGTAGTAGTTGCTGTATTTAAAGCTGCGGGTTATACTTATGGGCCACTACTCGGATTGTTTTCTTTTGGCCTTCTCACTAAAAAACACGTTAATGACCGTTGGGTTCCCTTGGTTACCCTTTGTTCTCCTTTTATAGCATGGATGATTGATGCCTATTCTGAACAGTTGTTCAATGGCTATCAAATTGGATTTGAGCTAATTATTATTAATGGAGGAATTACTTTTCTTGGCTTGCTTTTAATTCAAAAAAAAATATCATCATCGTTAATAAACGTTAAAGAATGTTGATTTTTTATTCTATCTTTGAAAAGCTATATTAGGGTACACTTTGTTCAAAAAGATTCGAACAATAACGACAGGCAATCAAAAAATGAAAGGCTTATTTAATATATTATTATTCTGGGGGATTGTATCTCTTTTTTATGCCTGTGAAAAAGAGAAAATAAACTCGTCCACTAACGCCATCCTTCATTTTTCTTCAGATACAATAACATTCGATACGCTATTCACGTCTATAGGATCACCAACGAGAAACCTCCGGGTAATTAACAAGACAAACGAAAATGTTGTAATTTCATCCGTCAGGTTGTCGGGAGGCAAGCAAAGTGGTTTTCGTCTGAATATAAATGGAGATGTATCTCTTGAATCACACAATGTTCAGATTCCTGCACAAGACAGTATTTTTATTTTTGTTGAGGCGCTGCTTGGCAAAAATGGTAAAAATGTTCCTTTGGTAACCGAAGATTCAATTATTTTCCTGATAAATAATATCGAACAAAAAGTAAGGTTATTGGCTTGGGGCCAAGATTTTGTAATGGTAAAATCTGAGCACATTAAAACCTCCATATGGAGCAACGACCGCCCATATCTGATTTATAACGAAGCAATTGTAGACTCAGGTCAGACGCTAACAATTGAAGCTGGCACCACAATCTATTTTCATAAATACGCCGGATTAAAAGTGAAAGGAACGTTGAGGGTGTTAGGAACATTCGAGGAACCTGTTGAATTTAAGGGAGATCGCCTTGAGCAATCATTTAGTGATACGCCTGACCAATGGAATGGAATCATACTATACTCAGGGAGTCATAATAACAAAATCAACTATGCTAAAATTAAGAATGCAAATATTGGTTTGCAGGTGGGAACCATTGAACACACAGGTTTTGCATCTTTAGAGCTATCCAATACACGCATTGAAAATATGAGCTGGTCGGGAATTTGGGCAATGAAGTCGAAAATTCTCGCCTACAACTGTGTCATATCAAATGTAAGATACTATAATACAGCACTGTTACTGGGTGGTGACTACCAATTCTACCACACAACTTTTGCCAACTATTACAACAAATTATCCTCAGGTATGCGGACAACCGAAACGTTAATTGTATCGAACTACCTTGTCGATAACAAGAACGGGACAAGGTATGTTGGTGATTTAAAAGAGGCAACATTCGGGAATTGCATCATTACCGGCAATCGGATAAACGAACTATCAATCTCCATGGACAAACAAGGCGAATCGAACTATCTCTTCGACAGAAGCCTTATCCAGATTTCCGATACATTTAAACTTGTTGAATCAAACCGATTTGTTGACATTATCCGCAATGTAAATCCGCGCTTCAAGAACCCATACAAAGGAAATTTTGAATTAGATACTTTATCAATTGTCAAGGATTATGGGAAAGCCAACTACTCTAAAATGTATCCTCTTGATCTAAAATCTGATAGCAGGATAAGCGACGATGGTCCTGATCTTGGGGCATTTGAACGAATCGAGAAAAAGAACGGAGCAAAAAAATAGTTCATGAGGAGAATTCTGAAATGGGTTCTTATTCTTGCAGCAGTTTATTTGGGAACCACTTTGCCGGTCGCTGCGCAAACCAAGTACAATATTGTTTTCTACAATGTTGAAAATCTATTCGATACACGCGATGATTCATTAACCGCGGATGAAGAATTTACGCCCCGAAACGAAAGACACTGGACGAGAGAACGTTTTGACGATAAAATCAAAAAGATTTACAAAGCTCTGATAACCGCCGGAGCTGGTCAATTCCCTGACATCATTGGTCTTGCAGAGATTGAGAATCTGTGGGTAATCGAACAACTGACCAGCAAAACCCCATTCAGTAAAGTTCCCTATGGAATTATTCATAAAGAGTCGCCAGATCCGCGGGGAATTGATGTTGCCTTGCTCTATCGGAAAGACAGAATAAATCCTGTTGATTATGAACATATCCCAGTCTCAGACGCTGGGAAATATGGTTTCAAAACACGTGATATCCTTCATTTTACTGCTGGACTGGGTTCAGATCAAGTTCATTTCTTTGTAAACCATTGGCCTTCCAGAAGTGGTGGATATATTGAGACCAAGGCGAAAAGGGATATAACAGCCGGAATATTACGCAATAGCATTGATTCATTATTTATTAAAGATCCGGAAACCAATATCATTTTAATGGGTGATTTTAATGCCACCCCTAAAGAAAAATGCTTTACTTCAATTCTCAAAGCGCTTCCTTATCCGGGGAATAATAATCCCTCTTACTTAATTAACCTATCGACTATCTGGACAACGCGTGCAGAAGGAACGATTAGAAATGGAGGCCAGTGGGAAGTTTTCGACCAGATGATCTGTTCCTATAATCTCTTGTCAAATAATAGATTACAGATAGATACCGAACAAAGTGGCATTTGCAATTTTGACTTTTTGTTGGAACCTGACCTAACCTATCTTGGGAGTAAACCTTTCAGAACCTATCTTGGACCGAAGTACCACGGCGGAACAAGCGATCATTTGCCTGTAAAAGTATCCATTTCAGCTAAACGATAATTGACACTCACCACTGCCTTATGACTATTACTATATTGTCCTTTCTGAATATTGTAATAATTGTCTTTTGATACTTCTTGTCAGGATTTCGATCTTACTCAAGAGAGCTATCCGGATCTCATTTTCCACTTCTCAATCAGTTTATCTGCTCACTTTATCAATTCTTCATACATCTAATCAGCCTATTTTCAAATTACAATAATTGATTTTCAATCATATAGTTTATTCATTCATCTTTTTTGCAATTGATGATTAAACCCCCACTCGTAAAACGCATCAAAGAGTTGAAATATTTAAAAATTAGAAATGAGAAAAGCATCTTTATTCATATTCCTCTTTGCCTCGATTGTCGTTCAATTAAGCGGACAAACACCGTCCCCAATTGGTAAACCTGGAGAGGAATCCACTCCCCGAAATCTTACTATCAAAGGGAAAATAGTTGAAGCAACCAATCACACGCCGATGGAATTTGCAAGTATAGCTGTTTACTCGGCTGCTGACAGCTCTATTGCAGGTGGCGTTATGAGTACATCGAACGGTACATTTGAGGTTAAAAAACTTCGGGCAGGTAAATACTACCTTCAGGCCAATTTCATCGGTTTTGAAAAAACAACAATATCAGATATTTTATTAAAAGCCAACATTCCAACAAAAGATGTGGGACAAATTGAATTAATCGTTGCAACACAACAAGTTGGCCAGGCAACCGTTACAGCCGAAAAAGCCCGTGTTGAATTTAAAATCGATCGTCGGGTTGTAAATGTCAGTCAGGACCTTACTGCAACCGGAGGCTCTGCTGTCGAAGTGCTCGAAAATACGCCCTCTGTACAAACTGACTTCGACGGGAATGTTACCCTTAGGGGCAGCTC
>JBBRZE010000013.1:0-83171 GCA_038236995.1 Bacteroidales bacterium
AGTCCGCGAAACTGCTTTCAGCGTTCCGGGGGTAAATGGAACACGCCACATCAGGTGTAACTCGTCACCTTGTTTTTTCTTAACGCCTAACGATTTGTCATTCAGAAATAATTCAACCTCTTCTGCATTACTGTAGGCCCAGATATCCACCGTCTGTCCTTCTTTCCAGTTCCAGTGCGGAAAAATATGAAGTACATCCTTTTTCGTCCATTCGCTTTGGTACATGTAATAAACATCCTTTGGGAAACCTGCAAGATCGATTATACCGAAGTATGAACTTCTTGAAGGCCACCAGTATGGAGTTGGTTCACCAAGGTAATCAAAACCCGTCCAGATAAACTGACCCGAAAGAAAGTCGTGCTTTTTAATCACTTTCCAGGTTTCCTCATGTGTTGAACCCCATGGAGTAGAAACATTGTCATACGAAGAGCAGGTATTATCCTCATTTGGTTTCGGACCCTTCCAGTTATTCCGAACCGGCCAGCGACGAATTTCATCAGAAGGCATATCGTAAACACCGCGGGTCATCAAAGCCGAAACAGTTTCGGTTCCAATAAATATCTTACCCGGAAATGTTTGCGGAAAAGCTTCAAAATCATTCTGGTGATAATTGTAACCGATCAGATCCAGCCCTTCGGACCTGATTATAAAATTGGATGGTTTTGGATCGTTGCAGGCAGAAGTAATTGGGCGGGTTGTATCAAATTCACGAACATAACCGGCCAACTCTTTCGCAATAACAATTCCGGTACTATCCCATTGTTCGAGAATTTCATTTCCAATGCTCCAGATCATCACGCTGGGATGATTGCGGTCGCGCAGAATCAAATCCTGAAGATCTTTCTTGTGCATTTCGTCCCAGACAGTGCTGTAATCGAACTTGTTTTTTGGTTTCTTCCACATGTCGAAAGCCTCGTCCATAATGAGAAATCCCATTTGGTCAGCAAGATCAAGCAATTCGGGTGCAGGAGGATTATGGGATGTGCGGATAGCATTACAACCCATGTCTTTTAAAATTTCCAACTGGCGTTCGAGTGCACGTGTATTGATTGCCGAGCCCAGACAACCTAAATCCTGGTGGTTGCAGACACCGTTTATTTTGACGCTTTTCCCATTCAGAAAGAATCCTTTATCAGTACTAAACTCAAAACTACGGATGCCAAATGGAGTGGTGTAATTATCAACCAATTCACCATCAACAAAAACAGTTGAAACGGCAGAATACATTTTCGGTGCATCCAAACTCCACAATACTGGATTTTTAACATCAAAATCAAATGTTGCACTTAATACGGAATCTTTTACTCCAATTGTTTCCATTTTCCCAGCCACAACTTCTTTTCCTGACGGGTCCAGAATAACTGTTTTTAATACCAGTTTTTGATCAGCAACCAGCTTATTTTTAATCTGATGAACTATTTTAACTTTAGCGTTAGTCGAAGTGATTTCAGGAGTCGTAATAAAAGTTCCCCAATGTGCGATGTAGGTTTTACCTGTTGTTACCAGCCATACGTTTCGATAGATTCCTGAACCGGAATACCAGCGTGAATTGGGCTGCATGGAGTTGTCAACCTTGACTGCTAAAATATTTTCCTTTTCTCCGGCTACCAAATAAGAAGTCAACTCGTACCTAAAAGAACTGTAACCGTAAAACCGTTTTCCGAGCGAATGGCCATTGATCCAAACTTCACTATTCTGATAAACACCATCAAAATCGATGAAAACGTTGCCTTTCAAATCTTCTGCTGAAACCTTGAACGATTTTCGGTACCAGCCGATTCCTCCCGGCAATGCACCACCTCCCGGAGTTGCCGGATTTTTCTCACTGAACTCACCTTCGATGCTCCAATCGTGCGGAACATTTAATTTTCGCCATGATGCATCAGCAAATCCAACAGCTTCTGCTCCGGAAACATCACCCAACTGAAATTTCCAGTCTTTGCCAAAATTAACGATTGAACGACATTTCTCTTGCTTCGAAATACATTGATTTAAAACAAGTAAGAGGAACAATCCCAGCGAAACATTTCTGATTAGTATTTTCATTTTTTCAAAATTAGTTGGAATGCTGATTCGGTTTATTTCTAGATTTAAACTTACAAATTATCTTAATATCTAATGACTTGCCATTAATTGTTGGAATCGCTCTATACGCCTGGCAGGATTGTAGAGCATTTGAATCCGCTCTCTGGCCTGGTTACGTAACTGAATATTATTGTGATTCAAAC
Organism: Bacteroidales bacterium; assembly: GCA_038236995.1. GTDB lineage: Bacteria > Bacteroidota > Bacteroidia > Bacteroidales > Prolixibacteraceae > JAAFHB01. The sequence continues at coordinate 2,229 of JBBRZE010000013.1, forward strand.
GAATAAAATCAACCAATACTTCTGGTTTCCAATCATCAATCGTCAATCCGGTATTTCCGATGGTGATCTGAATATCACCCACATTCGTCCCGACTGGAATACATCCACATAGCATCGCTTCGCAAAGTGCATTAGGAAGCCCTTCGGACCGTGACAATTGGGCATAAAAAGAGGCACGCTCGTAATGTTGTGTAAGTTGATCGAATTGTTGAGGCGGAAGTAGGGTCAGATTTTCGGGTAGAGGTTCAAAATAGGACTTTACACTGTCAGTTGCTCCGATAATAAAAAATTCAAATTCAGGCAAATAGGTTGCTAATTCCCGAAATCTGTCAAGTCCCTTTACCATCAAACGCTGGTGATTATCAGTACCGGAAACTGTGATGATACTTTTTGGCCTTTCATATTCTGAAAAGTTAAATTTAACTGTATCAACACTTGAAGCAATAGTTTCAGCTTTTGCTTTCGGATTGATGACCAGCAATTTTTTTCGCAACGCATCAGCTACCGGGAAACAAATATCTACAAATTTAAAGGTGCTCATTGTAAAAAATGCCCTGATTGGATTGCTGAATGACCCGTATTTATATTCCGACAGCGTCGAAACATCGTATCCGCCAATCACTACAAATGACTTCTTACGGAATATTTTAGCGAACAGAACAGGCAGCATTGAATGGTAATCGCCAAACCAGACAAACACCGAATCAAATTTAAATCCATTGAATATCAGAAATATAAATTCTTTTAGCACTTCAACCCCTGTTTTGAAAACTCCTTTCCCCGGTTTAAACTGATATTTTGTAACGTTTGCGAACTTTGACAGAATCTCGAAATCAGCTTTTACGAAAGAAGAGTAATTCACATAAACAAATAGAATCGATTGCTTTTGCATATTGCAGAATATTAATCGATTCGGGAGAACGGATGCGTCGAAAGCGGTTTCGCGGAAAATGGATGGAAATCGCCTTTTAACCCAACAGGTACCTGATTCCTGATATCATAAACTATCTCAATCGACTTGCGAGCCTCACCAATTTCGAATCCATTCCCTTTGAGAATTTCTTCATAACTTCTTGTATGAAGATCGGTAAACCCTTCGCTGAATTCAATCTCTTCCCCTTCAACGGTAATCGACCTGAAGGTAGTTTTTCCTCCGTCTTTCACTTCCTTTGGTAATGTTTCACTGTTGATGCTCAGGAACCAGCGAACCCTTGCTTTTTCGAGCGTCAGCATTCCGGAGGCCCTGTCGTGTGTATGGAGAGTCACTATATTCTCTTTGACATCGCCGAAAATCCAGGTCAGCATATCAAAAAAATGGATTCCGATGTTCGTGGCAATTCCACCCGATTTAGAGATATCACCTTTCCAGGAAGTGTAATACCAGTTTCCACGTGAGGTGATATAAGTGAGATCGATATCGTAAACTTTATCTGCCGGTCCGACTTTAATTTTTTCCTTTAACGCAATAATAACCGGATGAAGACGAAGTTGCAAAATGGTGTAGATCTTTTTACCGGTATCTGTTGCAACATGCTCCAATGCAGCTATATTCCAGGGGTTTAATACCAGGGGTTTTTCACAGATCGCATGCGCACCACGCCGTAATGCCACACGGATGTGTGCATCATGGAGATAATTGGGTGAGGTAATACTCATATAATCGATGGTCATCCCTTTATCGTATTTGAGTTTTTCGAGATACCTGTCAAACCGCTCAAATTCAACAAAAAACTTCGTGTCAGGCGAATAGCTATCGATAACCCCGACTCCATCATACGGGTCGTATGCTGCAACCAGCTTATTTCCGGTATCCCTGATTGCTCTCATATGTCGCGGAGCAATATATCCGGCAGCTCCAATCAATGCAAAATTCTTCATATCAAATATTTACTTTCCCAAATAGGGTTCAACTAAGTTCATTTTATTTTCAGGAACGAAGAACATATCTCCTTCAATCTCTTCAAGATGATTCCCAACCGGGAAAAGCAATTCGTCCTTTAGATAAAAAGCCGAATAAGAAAGCGGCACTAGAAAATCACTGATTGATTTACGGTTAACAGGCTCAATTTCAATCTGAATAATGGGTTGAAATGGCTTTAAAAGAAATTCGAGTTGCGGGATAATATGAATCTCGTAACCCTCAACATCACATTTGATGTAATCGCAGTGTTCAAGCTTCCCGAACAGGGTTGAAGGGGTAAACATCTTTTCAGTAAACGTAAATTCAAATGGTTCTTTTTCATTCGTATCCAGTACCCTTGTCAAACCATGGCGAAGGTATTTATTACTTTTTGGAATCCCCATGTCGATTGACTTATTATCTTCAGCCCCCAGTGCGAAAGGGATAATAGTGGTGTTTTTGAATTCTGAAGTATTGATTTTCAGTATTTTTCGAAACAGCGTCACAGGTTCTACGCTAAATACATTTCCTGTGGGTCCTACCAGTTTCGCAAACAACCGGGAATAATAACCCAGATTAGCTCCAATATCGATCACATGGTCACCTTTTCGAATCAGATTCTTTACAAAATAATGGCAATCAAAGGTTTTATTTTTTTTCAGCAATCCAATGTTGTAAGAGATGAAGAACAACCGGCTGACCACAATGAGGTAATTTTTAACTCCCAGTACTTTATAAAGCGCTTGTTTAATAAACATTGTTTAATTCTTTAATTAAAAGATCTTTTGCACCAAGTTATTTGACAATTTATATCGCTGGCCGCTTTCGGGGCAAACTGCAAATCCCTCACTGTCGAAATTAAGTTTGTGCCCATACTCACTCACCCAACCATTTTGACGGGCAGGATTACCATAAACGAGCGCATAGGCAGAAACTACTTTCGTGATCACTGCACCTGCGCCAATCATCGCATATTGCCCGATTTCGTTACCGCATACTACGGTTGCATTGGCACCGATGGAAGCCCCTTTGCGAACAATGGTTTGTCTGTATTCATCTTTGCGGACAATGGCACTCCGTGGATTAATCACATTCGTGAAAACCATCGAAGGACCAAGAAATACATCATCTTCGCAGGTAACTCCCGTATAAATAGATACGTTATTCTGAACTTTAACATTATCACCAAGAACCACCTGTGGTGAGACGACTACATTTTGGCCAATATTGCATCTCTTGCCGATTTTGCAACCCGACATGATGTGACTAAAATGCCAGATTTTTGTCCCTTCACCAATTTCGCAATTTTCATCGATCACAGCAGATGGATGTGCAGTGTATTGTATCATAATGAATTAATTGACTGAATTAACGAGTTAATAACAAACTCCTGCTCCTGTGATGTTATTTCGGTATGAACCGGCAAGGCAAGAACTTCATTGCAAAGTTTTTCTGCAACAGGGAAATCACCAGCATTATATCCCAGATAAGCATATGCTTTTTGAAGATGGATCGGAGACGGATAATAAATCATTGACGGAACTTCAGCCGTTTTAAGTAATTCTTTGATTTGATCGCGCTTATCTATCCGTATGACGTATTGATTAAAGGTGTGTTTAGACCATCCATTTTCTGAAGGTCTTATAACCTCTGATTGGTTTTCCAGAAGTTGATTGTAACGATGTCCTGCTTCAATGCGGCTTTGAAGATAGCTGTTCAAATTCCGAAGTTTTACACTTAGGATGGCCGCCTGGATGGTATCGAGCCGCGAATTGCATCCGATTCGGTCATAGGAATATTTTTGTCCTTGTCCATGGCGGGAGATCATTGTGGCTTTCTGCGCAAGATCCTGATCATTTGTAGATAACGCACCGCCATCACCAAAGCATCCAAGATTTTTAGTGGGGAAAAAAGAGTATGTGTTAATGTCACCCATCGTTCCCGTTAACTTTACATCTCCGTTTGCAAACTGATAATTAGACCCCAGCGATTGTGCATTATCTTCGATTACTTTCAGTCCATACTGGAGCGCAATTTCAAGAATTGGCTCCATTTTTGCCGATTGCCCAAACAGGTGAACCACGACAATTGCCTTTGTGGCAGGGGTAATTTTTTCTTTAATAAGATTTTCGTTGATATTGAAGGTCTCCTCCCAAACATCAACAAATACGGGCTTAATTCCGAGTAATGCAGCAGCTTCGGCTGATGCTACGTAGTTAAAAGCCGGCATTAATACTTCGTCTCCCGGTTTGAGATCAAGGGCCTGGTAGGCAATCTGAAGTGCATCAGTTCCATTCCCGCACGGAAGTACATATTTAGCTCTCAAATAACCAGCCAATCCACTGGCAAAAGTGTCAACCTGCTTTCCGTTGATAAAGGCCGAAGATGTGATCACATCCTGAATCGCCTGATCGACTTCATCTTTAATTTTCAGATATTGACCATGAAGGTCAACCATTTTTATTGAATTCCCCATATGCTCGTTTAAATCGCGATTACAAAATTGCTAATAATTTTGCGATTGTTTCGGATGAATAGAAGTCTCATTCAGAATTATGTGAAAATATGGGGTATTCGACCGAATTCAATTCTCAATCATCTTATTCAAAACCCCAGCCAATTCGGCAGTGAGATTTCTCCTGGCGTATTTTTCGATCCCTATCGGGCTGTTATTTAAATCGTTGTTCAGGTATTTCTGATACAACATCAAAATAACCTTTTTGATCCCTTCCATATCATCATATTCCGAAATAAAACCAGCCACCGAATCTTTAAGTATTTGTGCCAGATCACCGTCGGATGGGCCAATGGCAAATATTGGCCGGCCGGATGCCAGGTATTCAAAGAACTTCCCGGTTAATATTCCCTTTGCATTCGGACTGTCTTTATTAATCGCCAATAGCAGAATGGCCGATTGTTTCATTAGCAAAGCTGCTTTATCGTGGGTAACGTATTCAATCTTTGTAAATTGATCAGCCAGATTAAATGCGGAAATATCATCAGTTATTGAGTTGTCTACTTTGCCTATCAGCTTAATTTCGAGGTTTTCCCTGAAATGTGGAAGTTCATCAGATAATTCGGAGAGCACTTTCCATAAACCCTTCAGATTAAGGCTGGGCGGAAGCGTTCCGATGTGCGAAATGGAGAATTTTTTATCACGAACAACATTCTGAACTTCCATATCATCCGAATCAAAACCATTCGTGATCAGGTTCACATTGTTTGCACCCATCGATTCGTAGTTCACTTTCATATCGCGGCTCACGACTACCATTGCACTGCAACCTTTAATCGTTTTTAATTCAAGGCTTTTGTGCTTTTTATCGGCGTAAGCCGATATATTCATATCTTTATAATAGTCGATATCGGTCCAGGGATCGCGGAAATCGGCCAGCCACGGAATATTTAAACGTTCTTTCAGCGCGAGAGCAATCAGGTGCATCGAATGGGGTGGACCTGTGGAAACAATAGCATCCACTTTATGCTTCGAAAGGTATTTATTTAAAAACCGGACAGAAGGGCTTATCCAGAATTTGCGTGCATCAGGTATAAAAAGGTTTCCCCTGATCCAAATTGATAACTTCTCAACAATTCCTGGAGATCTTTTATGGTTCAGGAACCCACTGTTTATTTTGACAGTACTTTTTTTACCCGTTAGTTTTTTATAAAACTCATAAGGCTCCCATATAGGAGTTCTGATCACTTCAACTCCGGGAGGAATATCATTAAGCAATGTATCGTCGATCACCGGGTATTCAGCATTCAATGGGGTATAGATAACAGGTTCCCACCCAAACTCGCGAAGATATTTCACAAACTTAAGCCAACGCTGTACACCTGCACCACCGCTTGGCGGCCAATAATAGGTAATTATCAGTACTTTATGCATTAATTAGGATTAATTTCAGGAATTCAAATAGGATCAATGTTGTAAACCACTTTTAAAAATATTCTTCACAGGAATTGTCGCCACAAAATCTTTCAGATAAAATGGTTCATAATAAGCCACATCCGCAAACTTCTGTACCTGAAAGTCACGTTCTGCCAATGGAATCATATTTTCAGCCGAAGTGATTATTCCATTGATGAAGATTGCGTTCGGATGATTGATTGTCTCGTGGCATTTGGCCGCTCCGTTGCCAAAAAATAACACTGAATTGTTTTCAAGAATTGGAAGATACGATTGATGATCGATAATATCCGCTTGTATTCCGCGGATTAGCTTACCGGTTTTATCGTAAAATGCGGTATAAACTTCCATTCGACGGGCATCAATCATCGGACAAAAAAGTACATTGTCAGTTGCAGGGAGTTGATAACGATCAGGATGATGCATCACATGATGTGCCATGGCTTCCAAAGAAGTGATGGCAATCAGTGGTAAATGTGACGCATAACAAAGTCCTTTTGCAACCGAAACACCAATTCTTAAACCGGTATAAGATCCTGGTCCGCCCGATACCGCCACAGCATCAAGTTGTTCCATCCTAAGATTCGATTCTTTAAGCAGTTCATCGATGAAAACGGTAACAAGCATGGCATGATTCTGTCCAGTAATGTTTTCGCGTGTATGAATAACTTCACCATCGCGGGAAAGTGACACAGAACATACTTCTGTTGAAGTTTCAATATTTAGTATAAGCGCCATTAATTTTTTTACAAAGATGGGAAATATTCAAAAGAGTTAAAACGATCCGACCAGTTAAACATTCTAAATCCTCATCTGTTAATAAAATTATATTGAATTTGGCATAAAGTATTTTTCGATTAAATTATTAATCCCAATTTCTCTATTTTTGCCAACCAAAATAAAACAACAAACGATTAATCATTTTCGAAGATTGTTTGTTAATCTATACAAATCGGGTCACATAGTGTGTTTTCAATGAATAACTCTGGAAATTTATGTCGCCTGGAAAAATAAGTTTGAACGATCAGGATATGCTAAAAACAGTAATAATAGACGATGACTATGTCTCGAGAATGGTTTTGCGGGAAATGCTCGAAAAATTTCTCGACAACATAGAGATTCTTGGAGAAGCCGCAACGGTTGCAGAAGGGATAAAATTAATCGAAGACACTGATCCTGAATTAGTATTACTCGATATCAGCATGCCTGATGGCACAGGTTTCGACCTGTTGGATAAATTGAAAACGATTAATTTCAAACTGATTTTCATTACAGCCTACAGTGAATATGCCGTAAAAGCATTTAAATACTCGGCTTTTGATTATATCGTTAAACCACTTAATGTGGATGAACTGACAAAAGCGATTATGCGGATTCCCCTTATCAAAAGGGTCGATAATAAGGTCCGGGTAAAAACGCTGAAAGAAAATCTGTTCGCACCCGACGAAAGTGCCACAAAAACAGTTGCATTGCCCGAAATTAACGGATTTGCCATTGTAAATGTTGAAGATATCGTTCGTTGCGAAGGCAAAAGAAATTATACCCGCATCATTTTAAAATCATCGCCGGAGAAAGTCGTCAGTCGTACATTGCTGGAATTCGAACATCTGTTAGCTCCTTTAGGATTTGTACGAATTCACCGGAGTCACCTTGTAAATATCATGAATGTGGTTCGATATCTTAAATCAGATGGCGGGATGGTTGAACTTAAAACCGGAGAGTTGCTGAAGGTTTCACCAAAACACAAGGAAAACTTATTGAATAAGCTGTTATTTAATAAATTATAAGGATGTCCTGAATATCTGTTATTACAGTCATCCATCAACAAAAAAATAACCCTGGTTTTACGACCAGGGTTATTTTTTTGCAATTTGCTGAAAATGGAATTTAAATCCACCTTAATATTCTGAAATCCTGTCGATTTGGAAGTTCGCTGTTTTTTGGAAAAATCCGGACACCGTAATTATACGATCCTGGCTTTGTCAACGTGAGGCTCAGTGAATAATGAGTCATTCCGTTTGCAACTTTACCCGCCTGGAACTCGTGTCTTTCAACATATTCGGGATGCTCGGTTCCGGAAGCAATAATCACCTCAACACCAATTTCTTTTGCCGATAAACCTTTCAAATCGAGTACAATATGCGATGGGTAATTCTGCCCCATTTTGTAGGTATTGGTAATTCCGTCGGCAAGCTGAATGTTAACAACCTCAATCTGATCCCATACGGAAAGGATATTTGCCTTCCATGCAGCAATCTCTTTGGCCTTCGAGAAGTTGTCCGCCTTTAATCTGTCACGTCTTGCTGAAAGAGGAATGTAGTACCGGTTGAAATAATCCTTCATCATACGACGTGTCGTAAAGTGAGGAACTACATCTGCGAACGTATTTTTAATAAAATCAACCCAGCGGCTTGGGACATTTTTCTCATTCCTGTAATAATAGGCTGGAATAATTTCATTTTCAAAAATACTGTAGATAGCTTCAGCATCAAGTTCATCCTGTAATTCCTGGTTGTCGAAAGTTTTCTCAAGCGGAAGTGCCCATCCTGCATCTTTCTTATAACCTTCAACCCACCATCCGTCAAGTACCGAAAAGTGAAGTGTACCGTTCATGACCCCTTTTTCACCCGAAGTTCCGGATGCCTCAAGCGGGCGTGTTGGTGTATTCATCCATACATCACAACCTTGAACCAGCATTTTAGCAAGATTCATATCGTAATTCTGAATGAAAAGGATGCGTCCTATAAATTCCGGACGTTTAGATATATCGAAAATGAATTTAATCAGGTCCTGACCTGCCTTATCTGCCGGATGAGCTTTACCTGCAAACAGGAACTGCACCGGACGTTCGGGATTATTCACAATTTTTGCAAGGCGGTCGAGATTACGGAAAAGCAAATGCGCTCTTTTATAAGTGGCAAACCTGCGCGCAAAACCAATTGTAAGCGCCTTTGAATTCAGTTTAGAAGTAGCCTCGGCAATGTATTTTGGATTTTCGTTCCGCTGAATATGCGTATCCGAAAAGCGTTGCTTGACGTAATTGATCAAACTCTCACGAAGTTTTGACTTGGTTTCCCAAATAACGCTGTCCTGAACCTTATAGATATTGCGCCATGCCCGGGTCTCCTCCTCCTCATCATAGTCGTGAATATCTTCGGCGAGTTTTTCGGGCTTTAAAAATTTTTCATGAATCGATTTCCATTCAGGTGCGGCCCAGGTTGGATAATGAACACCATTCGTTACATATCCTATGTTTTCAAGTTCTTCGGGTAAAAATCCTTTGTATAATTCGGCAAGTAACTCTTTGCTGATTTTTCCGTGCAACATGCTCACACCATTGATCTGTTGCGAAAAATTTGAGGCCAGAAAGCTCATATTATAATGATCATCCCCTGCTGATGCTTTCCCAAGGAAAAGAAAATCGTCCAGCGATATCTTTAACTTCGCAGCCATATTGCCCATGTAGAGTTTGAAAAGATCGACATGAAAAGAATCATGTCCTGCAGGTACCGGCGTATGAGTCGTAAAGAGTGTCGATACCCTGATCATTTCCTGTGCTTCGGGGAATGATAATCCTGTAGAATCCATCAGGTTTTTCATCCTTTCGAGCCCTATAAAAGCGGCGTGTCCTTCATTACAATGATATATTTCAGCATGGATTCCGACCTTTTCCAGCAATTTTATACCGCCGAGTCCAAGCACCATCTCTTGTTTCAAACGATTTTCATTATCACCACCATACAAGTGATGAGTAATGAAACGATCTGGATCCTGGTTGGCTTCATAATCAGTATCAAGGAGGTATAAGGTTACATTTCCTATCTTAACCGACCATGCATGGGCATAAACCGTGCGGCCAGGCATATCGATGCCGACAGTGACCCACCCATTCTCGTCCATTACGGGTTGAATAGGTATCTTGGAGAAATGCTCCGCGTCGTATTGAGCAATCTGTTCGCCCTGTGCCGATATAATTTGTTTAAAATAACCAAACCGGTAGAGAAGACCAACTCCTGTCATATCAACTTTCGAATCACTTGCCTCTTTCAAAAAGTCACCGGCCAAAATACCAAGACCGCCTGAATAAATTTTAAGACTCGAATGCAATCCAAACTCCATACTAAAATAGGCGATTTTTGGTCCGCGCAATTTCTTGCGGTCATTCAGGTAAGTTCCCAGCAGCAACTCCGCGGCATTCATCCGAAGAATAAAAGACTGATCTAATTTCAGTTCGTCAAAACGTTCAAGACTCGTCTGCTCCAACAAAACAATCGGATTGTGTCTGCATTCTTCCCAGATAATGGGATCAATCTCGTTAAACAATGCCCTTGCTTCATCACTCCACACCCACCAAAGATTTCTTGAAAGGTCTCTAAGTGGTTTAAGCTCGTCCGGAACATTCGATTCAACGATTATTTTCTTCCAGGTGGGACCGGCATTTCCCGATTGTCTGATTTTATATCCTTCTGTATCCATTTGTCAAATTTCATATATAAGATAATGTAAATTACACATTATCACTGAAATAATTTTGTCGCAAAGTTAATTTATTTTAAGTCACTACTGAATGATTTGCTCATTGTTAACGATTTATTGATCTAATCAGCGATAGTAAACAGAAATATTTTGATACTAATGTTCTTAACGACTTCTACATTAGCATTCTGATTATTTTGATGCGAATAACCACCTATTAATGGTTCTATATTACGCCTGCTCCGATCATTTAGTTTCATTTCAATCGTAAAAATGCTGCAAATCGTCAGAAATCAAAGCATCAACGCTATTACCGCAAATAATAAATCTCCCTTCCAAGGTTGGAACGGGAGATTTATTTAATCGATTTATATTGATATCCTTAAAGCTATATCAATGCTGGCTTCAGGTTTACTTTGTGGCCTCGATGACGCCCCTGAAATAACCAATTGATTCAGCAATACCCATAAACGGATCGCCCATATCCTTCTCGTGTTCAAGACTGCAAACACCCGAGTAACCCACTTTACGGAGCATCCTGACAAGAGCAGGAAAATTAATTACACCGCGGCCCACTTCGAGCGAATAGCCAAGCTTCGTAGTTCCTGTAACATCTTTTATATGCATATCGAATACACGTGATTTATATTTTTTGAGGTCAGCAACCGGATCTTTACCGTTGCGTGTATCATGACCAATATCCAGGCACATTCCGATCCTTGGATCAAGGTCCTTAACATGATTCCATACATCTTCTGCATCGGGATAGGTTGCAATATCCGGTCCGTGAAGGTGAATCGCAAGCTTGAAGTCGTACTCTTTTACTTTTTTGTCGACATATGGGAGAAGATCATAATTGGGAACCCCAATAATCAGCTTTACACCTACCCTTTTAGCGTAAGCAAAGGCATTATCGATGTCTTTTTCCGATTTCATGTAAATCGGACCAACTGCATAACCTGTTACATCGCTCGCTTTTAGCTTTGCATGAAATTCAGCGATCTGCTCATCTGTACTCGCCATCGGGAGGTGAAAATCCTTAATGCAGAGATAGTGTACATCAGCACGTTTCATTGTTGCAAGTGTCTTATCAAGGTCGAACTTCAGAAATGTATAGCCCGCCATACCGACTTTAAACTTCTCGCCCGTCTCGGGAGGCATCCGCTGTCCGGGACGCTTCTCCTGCGCTGTTGCCATCTGCGAAGTAACAGCCAACAATCCAATAACTAATAAAAAGATTACTTTCTTCATTTGTCAATTAATTTGTTTTCCGGATGATCCACCTACCGATTAACCGGAATTCGTTTAATCAGTATCATATTACCGGGATGAATGAATTTTGAAAGCTCAAAAATAGTAAAATGGCAACATTTCGAATGATTAAATGACACTATTTTTATTTAAATCGTGTACATACACGAAAAATGTAACGTGAAAGAAAACAGAAAGAACCAATTTTAAAAAATCCTATGATTGTTCTTGTTCAATTGCCATTTGAATTAGCCTGTGGATAAAGAGATTTCACTCAAACTGACGTCGATTCTCCTGGTTAAACCGGCGTCAATACAAAAGTTTGTGCTATTTTCGTCCTGATTTCAAAAATTCAATTCCTACGACGATGCGCCTCAACAAAATTCACCATATCGCTATTATCTGTTCCGATTATCAGCGGTCGAAAGCCTTTTACACAAAAACATTAGGACTTACCATCAAATCAGAAGTCTTCAGGGCAGAGCGAAACTCCTGGAAAGTCGATCTTGCATTAAACGGGGATTATGTGATCGAGTTTTTCACGTATCAGAATCCACCTGAACGCCCCACAAATCCCGAAGCATGCGGATTACGACACCTTGCCTTCGAAGTCGATCGTGTCGAAGACATTCACGACGAGTTAACCGCACAGCAGGTTGTATGTGAGGCGATCCGCATTGATGAATTTACTCAAAAAAAATTCTTTTTTACCTTCGATCCTGATAATCTGCCCATTGAATTCTATGAAAAATAAAGCAACTATCAAGCTCGGCCTCACGCCGGAAGAGTCAAAAAGCCTTCGGGCAAATAAAATAAAGCATTCTGAAGTCTCAGAATACCTTGTTGATGATTTGTGCGCGTTGCTGAATGTTCCGCAAATGAGGGCAAAGGAGATTTACGCATTGGCAGCATTTCAATCGGTTCCGTCTGTCGGGATAAAATTTGCGCAGGATTTAATTTCATTGGGATATTATTCGCTCGATGAGCTCAAAGACAAGGATGGGGCAAAGCTGATTGAAGATCTGGAGCTTTCGACCGGAACATGGATCGATCCGTGCGTCGAAGACCAGTGCCGGTTGGTGGTGGATTATGCCAATAACCCCGACGACAGTAAAAAATGGTGGGATTATACCGGGGAACGAAAGAAATACCGGATCGAAAATGGTTACCCGGCCAACCGCCCTCAGAAAGCATGGGCTGAACTTGAGAAATACCGCAATAAATAATTATATCAGCCTGTTAAAAACACAAATCGCGCAGACCTCATTGCCGATCTGCGCGAAAAAGTTACCTGATGCATTGAAAAACATGCCAAAGAACTAAGCTTTTGCGGGTTCAGCAGGCGTTTGGGCCGCTTTATGTTTCCGCCTTAATTCTGTCAACGTGTAATCTTTGGATTTTGCTTTATTGGTCGTTTTGTAAAGTGCTTTACCGCTTTCCATCACCTGCCTCATTTTATCGTGTATAAGGCCAATGTGGATCGCGTTATCCTGCACCAATTGTGCGCGCCGGCTGATGATTTTACGTTGAAGTACATCATCATCCGAAACCATCTTCACACGTGTTTCAAGCTCTTTTACGTAGTTACCTGGCATCCCGGCAGCCTCGAGCGGTGCAAGGTTTGCTTTCACATTTTTCAGCAAGTTGTTAGACGAAGCAATAAATTCCGCCACTTTGTAACCGTGAAGTGTTTCGCGCGCACTTTTAATTCCAAAATCCCCGATAGCAATGGTCAGGGGTTCTTTCGCGAGTCCGATTAAAGCAGCAATTCGTGCAAAATCAGCCCGAAAAGTGGTCATGGTTAGGTGCAACCTTTTTGTCACCACCTTTTGTTCAGCTATTACCGAGCGAACAGAAGGTAATTCGGCCCCTTCATTGATAATTTTCAAAAAATCGTCAGCAAACGGTTCCGCATAACGGGTTGAGAACGCAGCAAAATCGGCTTTATCCCGCGTGAACATGTCATGCAGGATCCGTCCAATTTGAATAGTTCCTCCCTGAGAAAGTGATAATTTTCTCATAGATGAGATTTTAGTGATTTTACCGGGCATACCCGGCATGTTTGGTTTTATCCTTTGCCACAAATTCGGTTAGGTCGAATACCGATACCACGAAACGGACATCAGCTACCGCATTAAATATACAAAAATTCAAGATATTTAGCGTGGCATTTAACAGGTAAATTTATCTTTTTTGATAATTATTTTTCATACTCAAAAAACATTTTTTGTTTAATCTGCATATAATGAATTACTGCATAAATATATGGATTCTCTGGATGTCGCATCAATCATCATTCATGAATAATATAATTATGGAATTTTTATCAGGTTGAAAATCCACGGAAATTAGAAATTTCAGGACAATAAATCCGTTTTGGATCCGCGTAAATTGTGGTTAAAATATAATGGATGGTTTACATGTTTAATAAATGTTTATATACTCGTAATGCTTTATTACATCTGTGCAATACATCCTTATATGCCCGTAATGCATCCTTGCATATAAGCAATACTTGTTTATATGCTCGCGATGCATCTTTACATATACACAATACTTTCTTATATTATCGTAATGCATGCTTACATATTCGTAATGCATGCTTATACACCCGTAATTTATGATTACATGAGTGCAATACATGGTTAAATATTCGTAATATTTATTTGAAATTGTCCATATGATTGCCACACAAGATAAATTTCGATGAAATTCATAAAAAAAGAAGTTCAAAAATGGTGAAATCACATCAGATAATAATTTGGGATTTCTTATTATTCATTCTGATTTTTCGATAAATTTGTTGGATCAAAAGTTGAACGACCAAAACAAATTCATTTTCGCCAAAAAACAAAGGCAAGGCATAAACCACCTAAAAACAGGAACTATGAACCTCCGATTAACACTCATTATGCTCCTTTTTCTTGCATTTTTCACTTCCTGCAAAAAAGATAAGGCACTTGTCATCGAAGATCCCGGCTTTCCTTTACTCGACAAGGTGATGTACGGCACCGAATTGTCAAACGTTTATACCTGGAATGCATCCTACCTGATCAGTGAGGAGAAAAGCAAATTCTTTTATACAAGGCATAATTACAATAGTAAAAATCAACTGGTTTCATCTGATTTTTATGTGGATCCAGGTATATATAGCAGTGATTCACATATTTCTCAGGCAAGTATGAACCGAACGGAATGGGTAAATCCCGACAATACGGCGAAAGAGATGTTCCGAACCTACGAGTATAATCAGAATGGTCAGCTGATAAAATATTCAATTAACCGGCTAAATACCAATTACAAGTCGTATTCAACCTTCGAATACAATGTAAAAGGTCAGATAAGCAAAGAGACCTGGTATTCGGACGGTAAGGCAAATGGAAATACAATCTACACCTATAATAATACTGGAAATTTGATTCTCAGGACACGCAATGATATTTTGTCTGATGGAACCTTTAAACTAAGTACGACAACGGAATATGAATTTGATAACAAAAAGAATCCATACCTTCAATTTAAAATGCAGATTCCGGGCATTTACACAAATCAAAACAATATTATAAAAGAAACATATACACTCTGGTTTGAAGTTGATGCCTTCATTGATAAAATCCAGATTACGGAAACAACCTATGAATACAATGGCAACGGATATCCTGTAAAACAGAATGGAACTGTTGAATTTGTATATCATTAAGAAACTGAAATAAATATGGATATTACCATCAGACCTGTTGTTGAGAATGATTACCCGGCGATCGTAGAAATGTTCAGGGAATTTGCCCATTTCGAGCATCTCGATGAGCGTTTAACCAATACGGTTGAACGGATGAAAGCCGAAACGGAGTATTTCAATTGTTTTGTTGCCGTAAAAGAGGAGGATGAGATTGTTGGTTACGCCACTTACTTCTTCTCTTATTTTACATGGACCGGAAAATCGCTCTACATGGACGATCTCTATGTGAGAGATAGTTATCGCGGTGCCGGAATTGGAAAATTATTAATTAATATGGTGATCGAATTCGCTAAAAAATCAGGATGTCATAAATTGCGGTGGCAGGTATCAGACTGGAATGCGCCTGCGATCGGATTTTACAAGGGTTTGGGAGCAGAGATCGACAAACAGGAACGTAATTGTGATTTAGACCTATAGAAAAGGCGTTCATCTATAGATGAATAACGTTCAAGAAGAAAAATTTCAAAGATTCATCCCGATTATTGAATTAAATATGAATTGTAGCTGCTTGAACTTCCTGTCCGGATACGTTGTTGTTACTTTTAAATCGGCATTTGAAACCGCATACTAAAAATATGTTCAAATGCAATTTAAAAGAGATGATCTCTTATTCTTTAATTGATAAAAAAAGCAGATGAAAAAAGTATTGCTCCTTTTGGCGGATGGTTTCGAAACACTTGAAGCAAGTGTATTTATAGATGTGATTGGGTGGAACCTGGTTGATGGCGATGGTACGACACAATTATTCTCATGTGGACTTCGTCGTGAAGTAAAAAGCTCATTCAGTCAGCGGGTTGTTGTTGATTATTTAATTGATGAAATCAATACAGAGGAATACGATGCACTCGCCATCCCAGGTGGATTCGAAGAGTTCGGTTATTACAAGGATGCCTACAGTGATGAGTTTCTCAAACTGATCAGGATGTTCGATGCGCAAAGTAAAATTATTGCAGCGGTTTGTGTAGGGGCGTTACCTATTGCCCGGAGCGGAGTTTTAACAAACCGAAGAGCAACAACCTATAACAAAAATGGGACACGGCAGGAAGAACTTGGCAGCTATGAAGTCAATGTAATCAATGAACCGATCGTAACGGATTGCAATGTGATCACCTCCTGGAATCCAGCCACTGCTCCAGAGGTCGCTTTCCTGTTGCTCGAACGTTTGACATCAAAAGAACAATGCGATTTTATCAAAGAGATGATGGGATTTAAATTGGCGTGATACAATTTGCAGAAATATCGCATGAAACCCATGTAGAGACGTTGCATGCAACTTCTCTACATGGGTTCCGGAATAAATTATCCCTACAATAAATGAGCCTGCGACGCTGAAAAGGCGATTCAGTTCCATCGGAACGACCGATATTGTAACACAGGATTTCAATCCGGTGTTTTAAAATCCAATGCATAAATAAAAGCGGGCCATGAGTACGATTCATATAACCAGGTAATCATTTTTCATGACGACAATAATTTCATGAATTGCGTCACAATCAATTTAGCATTAACTATACTGACGATTTTACTATTTTTGTCTGTCAATATACAGGTTCTAAAGCATTAAATTTACGATTCAAGAAATATATCATGATGAAATTTCAGAAAATGCACGGATTGGGAAACGATTTTATCCTTATGGATCAGATCGATCCTCTAAAATATGATTTGACAGCGTTAGCAATTAAATTATGCGACCGTCACCAGGGGATTGGAGCCGATGGGATTATTCTGATTCTCCCGTCTGAGATTGCAGATGTAAAAATGCGGATTATCAATTCGGATGGAAGCGAAGCGGACATGTGCGGCAACGGCATCCGTTGTTTCGCAAAATATGTATACGACAACAAGATCAATACTGCCAAATCATTTACAATCGAAACAGGTGCCGGCATTATGATTCCGGAGTTAATCATCGAAGATGGCAAGGTTTTATTTGTAAAAGTAAACATGGGAGCTCCTCAACTGGAGCGTTCACAAATTCCAATGACAGGTGTTGCAGGCAATGTGATCAACGAACCATTGCACATTGGTGCTATGGAATACAAAATCACAAGTATGCTGATGGGCGTTCCGCACACGATCGTTTTTGCGAATCATCTTGCAGAAGAAGATCTTATAACGATAGGTAAACTCATCGAAAAAAATCCTGCTTTTACACAAGGCACTAATGTGAACTTTGTGGAAGTACTCAATGATCACGAAGTCAATGTAAGAACATGGGAACGCGGAGCAGGAAGAACGCTAGCATGCGGTACCGGAAGTTGTGCATCCGCAGTTGCAGCTTCGTTGAATGGTCTCACAGGTAAAGAGGTCACCGTTCACCTGGCTTTGGGTGATTTACTGATTGAATGGATCAATGGAATTGTTTACATGACAGGAAGTGCCAATCATGTTTTTGAAGGAAGTATCGAAATTTGATTAATATCGCTTAATATAACGTCCAATGACGGAACTTAACCTGATAAAGGCCATAGAGACCATTGTGGTGATTCTGATACTCCTTGCGGCGAACCTCTTCACGCGGAATGTTGTGAAAAATATATTGAAACATTTTGCATTTGAATTTCAGCGAAGGAAAATCACGATGAAACTGATCAATATCCTCCTATTTTTACTGGCAGTTGTAGTTATTGCTGCAATCTGGGGTGTCAATCAATCACAGTTAATCCTGTTTATCTCCTCTTTTCTTACCGTTTTAGGAATTGCCTTTTTTGCACAATGGTCGCTCCTTGCCAATGTTACTGCGGGACTGATTCTTTTTCTGAATCATCCGCTTCGTCTTGGCGACAGGATCAGGATAATGGACAAAGATTACAACATTGAGGGTCGCGTTGACGATATCACCTATTTTTTTCTGCATATAAGGATGGATAACGGAGAGAAAATCACGATTCCCAATTCAGTGGTGCTTCAGAAAACCATTTCAATCATGACTAAATCAGAAAATCAGGTGAAGCCTTTAAAGTAGTTGGTTAATATGCATATAATACTTTTATAAATAGCATGACAATGAAAGCATTATTGATCATCGATATGCAGGCTGGAAGCTTTACTCCTGCTACACCTCGTTATGACAGTGCCAGAATCATAGAAAGAATCAATCAACTGTCAGAATTCTTTCGCACGAATGGTGATCAGGTGATTTTTATCCGTCATGACGGCACAAAAGAGGGTGAATATATTCCGGGTACAAATGATTGGCAGTTATTAACGGCTTTAAATCAACTTCCTGGAGATTTATACATAGAAAAGACAATCAATGACTCGTTTTATCCATCTGATTTACAGGTGACACTTCAGAAATTAGGAATCAATGACCTTTATTTCATGGGATGTGCCACCGATTTTTGTTTCGATGCCACTGTTAAGTCTGCCTTGGGTAAGGATTACAAGGTTACCGTTGTTAAAGATGGACATACCACAGCAGACCGTCCTTTTGTGAAAGCCAAAACACTGATCGATCATTATAATTGGTTGTGGAGTGAATTGACACCTGCTGCATTTCCGTTAAGGGTTGCCTCATGCAGCGAAATTATTGAAGAATTGAAGCCGTCGTTTTCGCTTTGAGAAATTCGGGGTATCTTTGAAGTTCAAAATAAACAGCAGCAAGAATGGTAATATTGGAAGAGAAACACAAAGCATCGTTTTTAATCGGAATTTTGTTCGTGGTTATCGGTTTTTTGGCAAAAGTATTTTATCGCGAATATATTAACAGTCATGGCATTGATGATTTTGGCCTTGCCGGATCTTTACCAAGCTTCTTTTATGTTATCGGATTCTCCCAATTGTTACAGATCAGGCCAATCAAATATCCCGCTTTGGTAATTCTCGTCGTTACAATCGGATCCATCATCTATGAATTCAAGCAACAACCCTCCAATTTGGCAGGATTAGATATAAATGATATTGTAGCATCCATTGCTGGTGGCGCCATTTCATTGCTGATCTTATACTTTGTCGGAAAGAAGTTTAAGACGAAAGAAAAATAGTTTGGGTATTGTTTTGATATAGATCATCAAACATTTCTATCGCGTAGCGATTTAAGTATTGTAGAAATATCAGAATTAAAGACACCTATTACCGCGTAGCGGTTTAACAAGATGCAATATATGGGTTTTCATAATGGCGCATAGTTCATTCTTTTTTCAATTAACCTTTACAGATGTGCCGGAAAATTTATCTCATTCTATTACAATACTGAAAGCGCATACACGGTAATGTATGTTGTATCTAATCTTCTTGCAAAAGACAATCCCCTTAAATATAAGGAGTTATTCGCATGTGCAAAAAAGATATAACCTTTCGCCTGAAATTTTTCTTTTCCTGCCTATTCAACCCTAAATCCCTATCTTTGCAAAAAATAAGGATTTTCAAAATAGATTGTCATGAGCGAAAGAAGAGTAAGGGTTCGATTTGCCCCAAGTCCAACGGGACCACTTCATATCGGAGGTGTTCGAACAGCATTATTTAATTATTTGTTTGCCAAAAAGCACGGCGGCGACTTCCTGCTTCGGATCGAAGACACCGATCAGGGACGTTATGTACCCGGAGCCGAAGATTATATACAGGAAGCTTTGGAATGGTGCGGAATGAAGGTTGATGAAGGTCCAAAACAAGGCGGACCATTTGCACCCTACCGTCAAAGTGAACGCAAAGTGCTCTATCGTCAATATGCAGATCAGTTACTTGCAAGCGGAAATGCCTATTATGCATTCGACAGCCCTGAAGAACTTGATCAGGCTCGTGCAATCGCTGAAGACAAGGGTGAAACCTTTACTTATAACACGATGTCACGTTGCGGGATGAAGAATTCACTCTCACTTCCTGAAGATGAATGCAATACACTTCTTGCATCGTCGATTCATTATGCGATTCGGTTTAAAATGCCCGATAACCTTGACGTAACCGAGGTGGATTTAATCCGCGGAAGTGTTACTTTTAATACATCGTCACTCGATGACAAGGTTTTGTTCAAAAGTGACGGAATGCCAACCTATCACCTTGCCAATGTGGTCGACGATCACCTGATGGAGATCTCACATGTGATTCGCGGTGAAGAGTGGCTCCCTTCGATGCCGTTGCATGTGCTTTTGTACAGAGCATTTGGATGGGAAGATACAATGCCACGCTTTACACACCTTCCGTTGATTCTAAAACCAGTCGGAAAAGGTAAGCTTAGCAAACGTGATGGTGATAAAATGGGATTCCCTGTGTTTCCTCTGATGTGGAAAGATCCTGAAACAGGTGATACATCGCGTGGATATCGCGAAGACGGCTTTTTCCCTGATGCTTTCATCAATATGCTTGCTTTATTGGGCTGGAATCCTGGTACTGAACAGGAGATCTTCTCGATGGATGAGCTTTGCGATGCATTTTCGCTTGAAAGAGTCGGACATTCAGGCGCGCGTTTCGATCCCGAGAAAACAAAATGGTACAATCATCAATATTTCATCAAAAAATCGGACCAGGAATTGGGCGAATTATTGCTTCCATTCCTCAAAGAGAAAGGAATTGCCGCTGAACCGGCAATGGCAACAAGGGTTTGCGGAATGGTAAAGGAGAGATGCAATTTTGTATCCGAAATATGGGATCAGAGTTACTTTCTGTTTCAGGCACCAACTACTTACGACGAAAAAATGGTTGTCAAACGTTGGAAGGATGATGTTCCTGCAATAATGGGTGAGCTCGCTGAATTCTTTGGAGCAGTAAAACATTGGAATGCTCCCGAAATTAAAGAACCATTCTCTGAATTAGTAACTGCAAAAGGGTGGAATTTCGGTACAGTAATGAATTCATTACGACTTTGCCTCGTTGGCGGCAGTTTTGGTCCCGACATCTTCGAAATATGTGACCTGATAGGTCAAGAAGAAACTGTTTCACGGATTAAAAAAGCGATTGAAACGATAGAAGTTTAATCTGGCTTTACAACACAGGTGTAGACAAGAACCTTTGAATTCAAAATAACCACTTAAAATCCCCAAAAATTCGAATTTTACAACGAACTTTTGGGGATTTCATATTTAACTACACTTTATAAAAAGCTATAAGCGATTATTTTAGAGCAAGAATTGCCTCATCGAAACGACGGGAAACTTCTTTCCAGTTCACAATCTTCCAGAATGCATCAACATATTCCGGACGACGATTCTGATATTGAAGATAATAGGCATGTTCCCAGATATCAAGTGTGAGAACCGGAATTCCGCGCACCTCGGTGGTACTCATCAATGGATTTTCCTGATTAGCAGTTGAACTTACTGCCAATTTGCCTTTTTCATTAACTGATAACCATGCCCAACCGCTTCCAAACTGTTTCTTCCCGGCATTACCAAATACTTCCTTGAATTTATCAATACTTCCGAAAGACTCATTTATTGCTCCCAAAAGATCACCTTGTGGTTCCTGACCCGTAGCAGGTGCCATTAGTGTCCAAAACAACAAATGGTTGTAAAATCCTCCTCCATTATTCTTTACCAGAACCGGATATTTCTCCATTTCACTAAAAATTTGGAAAAGCGTCTTTGATGCATAATCGGATCCTGCTGTAGCGTCATTCAAATTCTTGGTATAACCTGCATGATGTTTCGAATAATGTATCTCCATTGTCCTTGCATCGATAACTGGCTCCAAAGCATTATAAGCATACGATAATGGCAATTGTTTTGATTGCCCGGTCAGCTTAAATTCATTTAATTTTGATAATGATTTATCCCATGGGGAACTTTCAGGCAGTAATGATTTACTGCCAAACGAAAATGTTGAGGAAACAAGTACCGCAATACCTGACAGAGAAACTTTTTTAAAGAAATCGCGACGTGAGTTTTGCTCATTTTTCAGAGTCGTTTCTAATTTTTTCATATTTAATTTTTTTAGTTTAAAATTACCTTCTAAAAATTGTCCTGATATTTAGAGGTTTTTTTAAAAATCAAACAAGTAGAAACAAAAAAGGTTTACTAACAGGGTCTAATTCACTGTTAAAAGACCTTAATTCATATTTGCTTAACGTGCAAAAATGAAAAAACTTTCAAAAAGGGGAATTATTCATTTTCTGAGGAAAATTGTGATTCCTGCCTTGGCGGGCATTAATAAATTCGGGAACCCGACGCAAAGGTTGAATACCCATAAAGAAAGGGGGAGTTGTGCAATTCTCCCCCAAACTCATTTCAAATGAACTGGTTGCAAAAACTATTTATATATTATGAAAGACTCAAAATTATGAACTTCGTAAACACGGATTAAATTAATATCACTTTTCCATCAGGCTATTAAAACAAATCACCTATGGTGAACACTAATTGTGATTCATCAACCATTTTGCAATGCTTGATGCAATATCAGAACCTTGGATGTCCTCGGTCCATTCATACTCTCCGATAGGATTTAAGGCATCGAAGTACCAATCTTCGTCATCCGTGACAATAAAGTCGAAAACGCCATGTGTTAAATTCAATTCAGTCATTATCTGAATAGCCTTTGCCTTTATTGACTTCGGGGGCTGAACAACCGTAAAGTTTGGTTGAACCGGCTCAATTCCTGAATATTCGTATTTGGCATTGGTTTTAATTTTCCCTACAAAATATTCTTTACCTACAACGGTGCATCTCACCTGATAAGTTGCATATGCTGCGATACAACTATTTGCCGGTAAGTTGTCCGAAAAGGCAGTTCCAAACTTGTCTCCGCATTTTTCAAAGCAATCTCCTGCTGATTTTGACTGACAATTTTGATCCATCAACTCCAAAACGCGCTCTCTTTTGCTTTCAAAAAAACTATTTAGATAATTAATATCGTTTGAACAGATAGATGATGGCCACTTCAACCCAACATTTTTCGAGATAGCATAAGGTCTGAACTGGTTCTCATCATAGAAATCCTGGTAGAAATTCAACCATTTGGTTGATTCAAGTGAAGAGAAGAGTTTTTCAAGTGTTTTGTTCCATATCTCCTTCCAAATAAAATAGTCCTCATCCTGTGGGCAACTATTTTCAATGAAACTTTCAAGGCGAGTGCCTCTGTTCCAAACCGCTTCAATCTCGCTCGTCGAAAAGGAGCAATTTGGTCCCTCTATTTTGAATGAATTATTTTCGAATCGGACCTGGGTTGATTTTAACGAATCAATATCGAGGTTTAAACGTGAATATTCCGCAGCATTAGCCTGTAGAATCGTTTCTACATGATCTGCGTGAATGTCACTTTTATCCGATATTATTAAAATCATAGCTTTAGTTGAAAAAATAAAAATTCGTCAATGATTCATACCGACCTTTACTTCGGAATTCAGTTATTAATAGGAATGAGAGGTGAATTGTTACCCTGTTTTTGTCTTTATTTTGCAAAAAAAATAAAAATAAATTTAAAAATTCATACCCATCTAATATACAGCATGTTAAAAATGTGATAATTTGAGACAAGATTAGATATTTTACCGCGAATTTATCATTTTTCTATTTGCCATTATCGAAAAATGCTCTTAACGGGTTTATTAATCGTGTAATCAACCGCATTTCTTTTGTAATAATCTCGGCTGTTCCGTCCATTTGCTGTATAAATCTCAGGTTTTCACGGTACGAAGAAGTCATTCCATCAGAAAGTTCGATTTCTGCCACGTAACCTTTGGCCTCCGGAACAAGTGAAATCGACTTGATTTTCCCTTTCAACATCCCAAATTCCATATATGGAAATCCATTTAATTTTAAATTCACCCGTTGACCTACTTCAACTTTTCCAAAGCCTGAAGGGGGGATGATAGCTTTAGCAATGATTGCCGATTCTTTGACAGGAATAATAGTTGCAATTAATTCACCAGTTTTAACCTCCTGATTTACACTCCATATAGAAGTAAAGGTCAATTTTCCTTCCACCGGACTGGCAACAAGATAACGCTCCTCCCACTGGTGAATCGCGTTTTCGAGATTTTGCTTCGATTCATCCAGAGCCAGGCGGAATTCCGATAACTCCCTTTCGTGTTGCATCTGCAATTCAACCCTGCTTGACTGCATTTGAAGAATTGAAGACTCGGTCTCCCGCAGAACAGCTTCAAAGCCAACAAAAGCAGATTTTTTTGAAAGAAAAAGTTGTCGCGATTTATCATATTCAGCCTCACTTGTAGTTCTTTTCTGGTAAAGGGAAGAATCGCGTGAAAAGCCTTTTTGAGATAAAGTGAGGTCATTCCGTTGAATTTCTCTTTGACGAATCAAAGTCTGGTAATACTCTTCCTGTTTGGTAATCTGTTTGTCGATTAGTCCAATTTTTTGCGGAAGAAAGTTTTGACTAAGATAATGCCTGAAGTTATTCCTACTTTTCAGAAAAGGACCATAACTTTGCTGTAATTCTCCAAGGGTAAGTTGCTCTGTCAAATCATAGGCAAATACCTGTTCATCCCAGTTAGGGATAAGAAAACATGCTGCCAATTCCTTTTTAAGTATCAAATAATGAGAAAAATCTGTTGGATTGTTGATCAGTGCAATATTCCCTTTCTCCTGTATTATCTGACCATCAACCGCAAATAACCGGTCTATCTTGCCCGTCGATTTACTTAGCAACGAAACCGGAGGATTTTTCTTTGTTAATATCATGGGGGCCCTGATAATTTCAGGAGATTTAAAAAAATAGCTACCCATAAGAAGTGCGAAAAAGAGGGCGAATATAACCGTCAGCCCCCACCGGATAATACGGTTTGGAATAAACGACATAATTTCATCAACTTCCTCGCTGTGCGATTCTAAATCAGACCTTTCCGACATATCAATATTTCTTTTGTTTCGATATTTATTTCAATTCCTCACTGATTCATTAACCCGTTAAGTCAGAAAATTCAATTAACCACCAAGTTCAAGTTGGTCTTTAACAAGATTAAAATAGATTCCCTTTCTTCCGACAAGTTCACTATGTGTTCCCTTTTCGACAATCTCGCCCCCTTCCAATACCACAATCTGATCAGCATTTTTTACGGTGCTTAACCGGTGTGCAACTACTATAACCGTTCTATCTTTAAAAAATTGATTCAGGTTATCCATAATCACCAGCTCATTGCGGGCATCCAGTGCATTGGTTGCTTCATCAAAGAAAATATAATCCGGATTCTTGTACACTGACCTTGCAATCAGAATCCGCTGCTTTTGACCAGTACTCAATCCGTGACCATCACTACCAATCCGGGTATCGTATCCCAAAGGAAGTGCTTGAATAAAAGTTTGGATATTAGCTGTTTCAACTGCCTTTTCAACTTTTACAAAATCTGGCATCTCATCGCCAATCCCGATGTTACCAGCAATAGTATCCGAGAAAATAAAACCCTCCTGCATTACAACCCCACATCGTTTGCGCCATTGCTGCTGACTATAATTATTGAGCGGAACACCTCCCAGCACTATTTCACCATTAACCGGTTTGTAAAAACCAAGAATTAACTTGACAAGGGTGCTTTTCCCGCTTCCGCTTGTACCAACAATTGCAGTGACTTTATTTGCCGGAATCTCCAGATCAATATTTTTCAATACCTTCGGTGAATTTGGACCCTCATACTGAAAAGTGACGTTTTTTAAAACGATGTCTCGTCCTGTTGGAATTTCGAGAATTTTCCGCTCTTCAGGCTTCTCCTCATCTTCTTTTTCATTGATTTCACTCAACCTTTCCAGACTTATTTTCGCATCCTGTGCCGACTGAATAAATCCAATAAATAGCTGGATGGGTGCATTCAATTGTCCAATGATGTATTGCACCGCCATCATCATCCCGAGCGTCATATCACCGGTAACAACTGCCCTGGCAGTCATAAAAGAGATGATGATGTCTTTGGTCTGATTTATAAAAGTAGCACCCACCATCTGATTCTGATTAAGAATCAAACCTTTAATATTCACTTTATACAACTTCGCCTGTATCCGTTCCCATTCCCATCTTTTTTGCTTTTCACAATTATTGAGCTTAATCTCCTGCATACCGGTAATCAGCTGAACGACATTACTCTGATTGGCTGAAGCTTGCTGAAACCGTTTATAATCCAATGTTCTCCGTTTTTTAAGGAAAAGCAATACCCATCCAATGTATAAAAGGCTTCCAATAACAAATACCACCAAAATGCCAGGGTGGTATGTTGCCATTATGATGGTATAAATCACTAATGTAATAGTTGCAAACATGATATTTACCAACGAGGAGGTCAGGAAGGTCTGAATACGGCTATGATCTCCCATTCGTTGCATGATGTCACCCACCATTTTCGAATCAAAAAATGAGATTGGCAACCGCATCAGTTTGGTTAGGAAATCAGAGATCAATGAAATACTCACCCTAGTCGTCACATGTAACATGATCCAGTTTCGGATCATCTCGTTAGCTGTCTGACCAAAGGTTAGCACCAATTGGGCGATCAATACCATCATGATAAAATTCAGATCACTATTCCCAATTCCATAATCAACAATTGATTGGGTCAGAAACGGAAAAATCATGCTCACAAGACTTCCGGTTAGCATCCCAATCAGAAGCTGAATAATAAATTTCCGGTACGGACGCAAATAATTCAACAGATACCCATACCGTCCAATACCATGATCTTCCTTATCTTCATTATAAAACTGAGTAGAAGGTTCGAGTAATAAAGCAATACCCTCATTTCCCTTAGCCAGCCAACATTTTAAAAACTCTGTCTTCTTGTAATCTAAGATGCCATGTGCCGGATCTGCAATTTGCACAACTTCATCCCCTTCTTTCTTTTTTTGGAATAACATGAACCTGCCTTTTCGGGAGATCCTGGTTACTACAACAAAATGTTTTTGATTCCAATGGATGATACAGGGAAGCGGTACCTCATCTCGTAGTTGCTCCCAGGTAACCCGCACTCCGCGGGATCTGAAACCAAGATCTTCAGCTGCATCACATAAACTTAGCAATGATACGCCTTCGCGAGATGGAAAAGAAAGGCTACGTAAATGCTGCATCGAATAGCTGCGACCATAATACTTGGATATCATTCGCAGGCAAGTCGGCCCACAGTCCATAACATCAAGTTGCTTGAAGAAAGGAAATCGCATAATTTAATCAATATATAAAATTATTGTGATGACCGGTAATTAAACTTCCCCTGGTTTATCGGTCAATTCTAATTGAGAAGTTTAAAAACCTGAGTTGTAAAAATAGTTTAATAAAGTTTCATTTTCCCGAGCATCGTTCACTTAAAATAAAAAAAACATTTTTTTTTAATAAATAATTCAAAAACAATAATGATATTCGTATCGCATTCAATATCTATCACATAGTAGCACTCTACTTAAATTTTAAATATTCTACTGTAAAATAACTATAATTCATAAAATCAACGAAAGTCTATTTAAACAATATATATTCAATGTGTTACAACTACGCACTAAAACTTATACTTTTTAGTACAATTCAAAATTACAATAAAATATATTTTTCTTTCAGGTAACAAATCAGTGGCTATTCCTATTAACATTCATAAACTCAAAAAAAAACACTCAATATGAAAAGCAAGTTATTCATTTCCGAAAAGAACGAAGGTTTCGAAATCAAATTTAAAAGTCTGAATAATGACGAAATGAATAACCTCAGAGGTGGAGTAGGTGATCTTCCCCCAACAGGTGGAGACGATTATCCACTTGATCCTTTTAAAAAATAGTCCAAACAATTGATACCAGATATTACAGTTAATTAGAATCATCCATTAAAGATATGGAATTGCCGGATGATTCAACCAACATAAAAAAACATTTTCTATGAATAACAGGTTATTTATTGCCGAAAAGAACGATGCTTTCGAAATCAAATTTAAAAGTCTGAACAATGACGAGATGAATAACCTCAGAGGCGGAGTTAATGATCTTCCACCAACAGGTGGCGACGATTATCCACTTGATCCTTTTAAAAAATAACACTGTTCAATCAGAATAATTTCCTCAGAAAATCTCATTTTTAAGATTCATATTTTCTATGAATGTGAATACCAATATTAAAAATATTCATAGCTTACCTTCTGGTAAGACAATTTGTATCATCATTTCCCAAATCAACGTGTTTTTTAAGCAAATTAAAAGATTATCCTAAAATCTTTTAACAAATTCCTATCTTGCCGGAGAATTAGTTGGCAAATTTATCTCTGGTAATGAAGGTTTTATCACTTTTATATTTCTTATTTTTAAGTACTATCAGCTTTGCATCTATTGCTCAGGCTTCAGTGACAGATACAGTCGTCTCCGTTTATGCCAAATATGGTAACCAGATGAAGTCCGGACACCTGATAGAGGCCGCTACAAGCTTGTCAGGTCTTCTGAAGCCAAATTTCGAATTAACAGGAAAACAAAAACTCGTAATTTACAATAACCTTGGTATAATCCACAAAAAATTGGGACAGTTCGATATCGCTCTTGGATATTACGATGCTGCCGAATCCATCTATCTCACGAATAAATTTACAGATATCTCACTGCTGGTGAGCATTTACGGCAATAAAGTTAATATTTACTCTATAAAGGGAGATTTCAATAAAGCATTGGAATATGTTGAAAAGGCCATCCGATTTGTAAAAGGCAGCACTGGATCAGAATTAGTAAAACAACAATATACCTCTTCACTCTACCTGAACTCAGGAATTGTCTACTACCAACTTAACGATTTTAATCAGGCCTTAATTTCATTTAAGAAAAGTTTATATTTAAAAGAAAACTTCAACTTCACAGGAAAAGAAAATGTATATCTTCAGCTTGCAAAAGCCTATGCAAAAACTGGGAACAACCATTTTGCCGACAAATATTTTATACTAAGTATCAAACAGTTCGAAGCAGAAAATAGTAATTTCTCTAACAATCTGGCGAGTACATGTCTGGAGTATGGCGATTTTCTTATGTCAATCAATGAAAATTCCAGGGCTTTAATAATTATTCAAAAAGCACTAAAAATAACTGTTCAAAACTTTGGCGATAAGAATCAGCTTACTGCGAATTGTTACCAAATAATGGGCGATTATTACCGAATCATCAAAGATTATCAGAAAGCCTTAACCTATTATCAAAAAGCGTTGGTATCCGGTTCAAAAACTTTCAATGATTCGAAAATCGAGGTAAATCCCACAATGAGTGATATTACCCTCAATTTATGGCAGTTAAGACTATTGCAAAGTAAAGCCGAAGCTTTAGCAAGTCTTGCCAACGAAGAAAAAGTCAAGCGTGAACAAATCAACTATCTTTCATTAAGTCTGAATACGATCAACCTTGCCATTGAGATGACAAATTCGATCCGGGTTGATTACACGGAAGCAGAAACCCGGTTAGTATTTAATGAGAAGCAAAAGAATGTTTTTGTTGCCGCCCTTGAAACGGCATTGAAACTATATGATCTTTCAGGCGAAAGAAGCTATTTGCAACTTGCCTATCAGACCACGCAACAATGCAAAGCCAGTGAACTCAAGTACGAAATTGCCAAAAATAAATCGTATTCCGATAACGAGATACCTGATTCGCTGCGAAATAAAGAGAATAAACTACAACAGGATATTGCGGCTTACAATAATCTTATCCAAAATGAACTGGCACTAATCAAGCCGGATACCGCCAAAATTGCTTTTTGGAAGGACCAACAGTTTGATTTGAACCGCGATCTCGAGAAAACGATTGAACAGACTGAAAAAAAATACCCCAGGTTTATTGATAAAATTAAAAAGGGGAATATCATTGGGATAGAGGAAATACAAACCAATTTAAAACCGGATGACAGTTTAATTGAATATTTATTCTCAGAAAAAGATGAAAAAGGCAGCCGGAAATTGTACGAATTTGTGATTACACCGACAGATTTAATATGTCACACTGAAATAATTGACAGCACTATATCGGCAAATTTTTCGCTCCTGAAAGACCGGTTAGTAAACCAATTCACACCCGGCAAAGCCCTTGCAAATTATAACCAGTTGAATCAGCTACTTTTTGACGCTTATCGCATTTTGATTCAACCTCTCGAGAAACACTTTGCAGGCAAGCAACTGATTGTCATTCCTGACGATGATATCTCCTATATGCCGTTCGATGCGTTTTTAACTTCCTGGACGATGAACAAGAAGATGATTAATTATGCAGAATTATCTTATTTGATCAGTGACTACTCCATTTCATATGCTTACTCGACCAATACTTTGTGGAATAATCAGTTAAAAGCACAAAATAACCCGAGAGTAGTTGGTCTTGCACCAGATTATTCAAATACAGCACTAGCTGATGGGAAAAAGTATAGCGCACTTAAATCTAACAATAGAGAAGTCGAAAGTATTCTCAATAATTTTGATGGGATAGTTTTAAATTCAGGTCAGGCTACGATTGCCAATTTCAGATCGAATCTATACGACGGTGCGATACTCCATCTTGCGATGCATGCAGAATTAGATACACTGAACTCAGGATCATCAAGTTTAATATTTGCTCCCGACATAAAAAACGCAGGGAATTATAGACTTTACAATTACGAAATCGGACAAATGAACATTATTTCGCCCATGGTGGTATTGAGCGCCTGCAACACAGGTAGTGGCAAGCTTTACAGTGGAGAAGGCTTGATGAGCCTTGCACGTAATTTTGTTTTGGCTGGAGTTCCTTCTGTTGTCGAAACACTTTGGCCGATTGAAGATATTGCTGGTTCAAAGATAATGGGAAGCTTTTATAAATATCTCTCGCAGGGAAAACCAAAGAATGTTGCGCTACGGCAGGCCAAGCTGGATTATATTAACACAACTTCACCATCGTTTGTTAATCCCAGATTCTGGGCTGCTTACACGCTGATAGGAGATGTTTCACCTGTTAAAAGGATCTGGTGGAAAGAGCTCTGGATAATTATTCCACTGATCCTTTTTATGGTGACAATCGCTTTGCTTGTTCGCTACTTGTTCAGATTTTTCAGAATAAGCTGAGCTTTCTTCTTGTAGATGCCTTCAGTTTCAGACAGTGTTTCCATTATGGAAAGAGCTTTCAGATTTTCGCCCGTTTTAATATAGCACAATCCAAGATACCATTGTGCTTCAGGTACAAACTGATCCTCTGCAGTTAGAAGCTCATTAAAGACTGTAATAGCTTCAGGGAAATGGCCTTGGCCCATTTGATTCAGTCCTGAAAATAGAAGAACCTCTGGTAAGTTTTCGTTCATTTTTCGTAATTCTTTAAATGCCAGCTCAGCATGCATATAATCCTTTGATAAATAATAATCAACACCATCCTGTAGTTTTCCGGTAAATTCATTGGAATTCCCCCTCAACCGATATGAATTGGCCTCCAAAGGTTCGTAATACTGGTCGAAAACTGAACCTCCCATATATGACGATGTTATTGGTCTAATCAGCAAAAGAGAAAGTATCAAAACTGCTGCAGCAACCTGGAAAACGATTTTTCTGGATACCCTGTGACGATGAACTGGCATTTGAATAACCTTTTCGCTGAATGGATCTGATTTATTTACATATTCCATAATTCGGCGAGCGGCCATATCATTCTCAAGTGAAGGTTTGTTATGCTCAAAGGTTTTAACCCAATCCTCTGAAAGATCATCAATTCCAGAAAGAATCATTTCAACTTCTGCTTTAGCGATCTTTTTCCGGAATTCTACTTCTGTATCTACTTCAATTATACCGAAGTCTTTGCTGATGCTCTTCTCCAAATTAGATCGACGGTAATTATCAATATCCTTTAGTGCTAAAATTTCAGCTTTTATGAGCTCCGGGTCGCTTTCAATCGCCTCTAGCAACAAACTCTGTTTCATGATCTTATCTATTTTACACTGAAAAACGTATTCTTTCCTTAAGCGCTCATTCACATTTAGACTACGCTTAAAATCTTCCTTTTCAGTTTTAGTCATTTCACCCGAATGATAGTTGAGAATGATTTCCGTAAAATTGTTCATAATTATTTCTGATTATTTATTTTATATTTAGGTTTTTCACCAATTCGTTATAGTCAGGATGTTCCATTATTTTACTTTTCAACTCTTTCATACATTCACTTTTCTTTTTCCGAACATATCCATAACTGTACCCAAGTTTTTCAGCTATCTCAACAGGAGGAATTTCCATCCAATACATTTTGAGAATCTTCTGCGAAACTTCGTCCATTGAATCAAAACACTGCCTGAAGATATTTTCATAGAATACACTGTCACCATATTCAGTAAAATCGTTTTCATTGTGCTCTAAGGACCGACGAAGTTCGTAGTTCTTTGCTGCCTTTAGTTTATCGAGTGCCATCAGCCACAAATTTTTGCAAATGGCAAACAAATAGGTTGATAGCATACCCTGAAGAACGAATTCATCATTGTATATTTTTTCGATAATGATATATAATGCGTCTTGAAAAATATCTTTCGCATCTTCATCACTGCCATTATTTTTCGATATAAAATATCTGATTACAGGAAGATTCTCCTTAGCCAGGTATTTCACGGCGAACGATTCGCCGGATTTTAAGCCTTGAATAATTTCCTGATCGGTGTAATTTTTCATTTGAAACAAAATATTCAGTGTTTTTGCTTAATCTTCAGTAGTGCAAAATAAGCATTTAGTACAGACATCTCTTTGCAACAAATATATATAAATTTAAACAGATATAATGTACTAACATTGCACATAAATATGAAAAACAATGAAATTTATTTTTCAAATTACCGATCAGACCACTTCAAAGTCATATTAACCAAACAAGCTTTGAATATAAAGCTTTGCCATCCGACAGAATCTGATCTTCAACCTATTTATCAAAGAACGATCACATATATATTATAAACTAAACAACCATGCGTCCGAGAGAAATATTTCTGTTAATTCAAAAAAGCAATAATTTATCGTTCAGTTTAAACATTTATACTACTTAATTGGAATAGGAATGGAATTGTTACCCATTTTCGACATTTATTTTTCAAAAAAATATCACCACCCGACGAAGCAAAATAAAATCAACACGTTAGTACAAGAAGCAATTTGTTATGACGTACTATTATCGGCCGTAAAACCGTTTAATTTTATTGAATAGATAATGATTGTGAAAAACCGATATGGAAATATGGCAAACGCTACCATTCAAAAGCGCAAAACAAAAATCAGGTAAACTTTGTTGTATTAATAAAATTTGATTTTCTTTGCAATATTAAAATTTTAGAGATGACAACATTTAAATCAATATGGCTTTGGTGGGGCAACACTTTCCTCTGTTAGAGGTGAAGCCATATTGTATTTTTTAAAATACTCAACCGGCTTACCTTTTACAGGTAAGCCGGTTTTTTTGTTTTTCATAGATCGCTTTTAATATTAAAAAAAACAAAATACATTAACAATGAAATATTTAACTCAAAACAATTGGTCATGGCGTTGGCATACTTACTTTTTACAAACGTGAAAGGATAACCTTCGTGTCTCCCATTTTAGGGATGAAACGGCTTATCGGATCACGATAAGCCGTTTTTTTATGAATTTCAAAATACAACCAAAATATGAAACAGTACAATTTTAAAACCAGCGTTCGCGAAATCTTAGCCGATACAGTCACTCCAGTAAGTGTTTACCTCAAAATGCGTGACATTTTCCCAAATGCCCTCCTCCTCGAAAGTTCCGATCATCACAGTCTCGAGAACAGTTATTCGTTTATCTGTCTCAAACCCGAAGCTTCGATTGAAGTAGAGCAATTCCGAACCACTAAAAAATACCCTGACGGACAAATGGAAACCGGAGAAATCACCAAAAGCGGGCAACTTGCCGATGAAATGGAAGCGTTTTTTGCATGCTTCAAGTCCGAGAGTAATATACCCGCGCTTCCAGCCAACGGATTTTTCGGTTATGTCAGTTACGATGGCGTTCAGTATTTCGAAACAATCAAGTTTAATAATCCGGTCCAGCCCGCTTATGCCATTCCCGAGGTTCACTATGCTTTCTATCATTATATTATCGCCATCAATCATTACCAGAACCGTATCCAGTTAATTGAGAATCTCTTCGAAGGTGAAAAATCATCGTTGAAAACAATTGAAGATTTACTGACCAGCCGCAATTTTGCCACATTTTCATTCGACACCGTTGACGGTGAAAGCTCCAATATTAATGATGAAGAGTTTAAACAGATGGTTACTAAAGGAAAAAAACATTGCTTCAGAGGAGATGTTTTTCAAATTGTTCTTTCGAGGCAATACGCGCAGCAATTTTTGGGTGATGATTTTAATGTATACCGAGCCCTTCGTTCCATCAACCCCTCTCCTTATCTTTTTTATTTTGATTACGGAAATTACAAAATTTTCGGATCATCGCCTGAGGCACAACTTCAGATCAATCAGCGCAAAGTTTCTATCAACCCTATTGCCGGGACCTTTCGTAGAACCGGAAACGACGAACAGGATCGTTTGCTTGCAGAAAAGCTTTCGAATGACCCCAAAGAGAACGCAGAGCATGTGATGCTGGTTGATCTTGCCCGCAATGACCTGAGCCGAAATGCAACAAATGTGGAGGTCGAACTTTTCCGCGAAGTGCAGTTTTATTCGCATGTAATTCACCTTGTTTCGAAAGTTACCGGAATACTTCCAGAAGGATCAAATCCTGTTCGCGTCATGGGCGATTCTTTTCCGGCAGGAACACTTTCAGGGGCACCTAAATTTAAAGCAATGGAACTCATTGATCAATATGAGAATCAGAATCGTGGTTATTATGGCGGATGTATCGGTTTTATAGGTTTTGACAACCGTTTCAACCATGCCATTATGATTCGTTCTTTCCTTAGTAAAAACAATACACTTTTCTACCAGGCTGGCGCAGGAATCGTTGCAGCCTCCGACGAAGAAAGTGAATTACAGGAAGTAGGAAATAAATTGGCAGCATTGAAATCAGCTATTATTATGGCGAAAGAAATCAAATAGTGATCAAATAAGACATTTAAAAAAATTCAAATGAAAATATTAGTAATCGACAATTACGACTCGTTCACCTATAACCTGGTTCATGCTTTGAAGAAGTTTGAAGGGGTTACCGTTGAAGTCATACGAAATGATGAAGTAGCAGAAGGAGTGCCAGATGTATATGACAAAATCGTTTTCTCGCCCGGACCCGGACTACCCGAAGAAGCTGGCTCAATGCTTTCAATTATCAAAGAATATTCAGGAAAAAAACCGATGTTGGGGGTTTGTTTGGGACATCAGGCGATTGGCGAATCGTTTGGTGGAACTTTGCAAAACATGAACGATGTCCTTCATGGTATTGCCACTCCGATATCCGTGGTGGCCAAGTCGTATCTTTTCAATGATATGCCCGAAACATTTGATGCCGGCCGATATCATTCGTGGATTGTTGAAAAAGAAACCCTTCCATCTGTTCTTGAAATTACAAGTATCGACAAAGAAGGGCGGATCATGTCATTACAACACCGGGTATTTGATATTCAAGGGGTCCAGTTTCACCCGGAATCAATACTAACGCCTATTGGGGAAAAAATCCTTGAAAACTGGGTCAGACATTAAAGGCCCGTATCACCTTTAAAAAAAATTCAACATACTTCAAAAACTTCAATATGAGAGATATACTAAATTACCTTTTCGAACACAAAAGGTTATCGATACAGGAAGCGGAAGATATTCTGCTCGAAATTGCCGGAGGTAAACACTCCGATTCAGAGATTGCCGCTTTTATTACTGTCTTCAATATGCGCTCCATTAGCATTGACGAGCTCGCCGGATTTCGGAATGCGCTTCTGAAAACTTCAATTCCTATTGATTTATCGGCATTTAATACGATCGATCTGTGCGGAACGGGTGGCGATGGAAAAGATACTTTCAATATCTCAACCTTATCAGCATTCGTTGTTGCCGGAGCAGGGGCAGTTGTTGCCAAACACGGCAATTATGCAGCCTCATCTGGCTGCGGTTCGTCAAATGTGATGGAACATCTCGGCTATAAATTCTCGAATGATCACGACCGGTTACGGAATGAGCTGGCAGACTGCGGGATCACCTTTCTCCACGCTCCGCTTTTCAACCCCGCAATGAAAAACGTAGGTCCAGTACGTCGCGCATTACGACTAAAAACCTTTTTTAATATGCTCGGGCCAATGGTGAATCCCGGTAGGCCACAAAATCAGATTGTCGGGGTTTTCAGTCTCGAACTGGCCCGGATGTATAACTATCTATATCAAAAGAGTAACATCAATTATTGTATTATACACAGTCTGGATGGTTACGACGAGATTTCTCTTACGGGCGATTTTAAGGTCCTAACCAACAAAACTGACCGGATACATTCACCATCTAATCTTGAAATGCCGCTGTTGAAAGCCGAAGAATTGGCCGGATCGGGTGATGTACCCGGTACAGCTGATATTTTCGTGAATGTATTGAATGGAAAAGGGACAACCGCACAAAACTCGGTAGTCATCGCGAATGCTGCAATGGCACTTTCAACCTATTTCCCGGAGAAGGGAATCGAAGCGTGCCTCGAAGATGCCAAATCCTCCTTACTTGGAGGGAAAGCCTTGAAAGTTTTTACGAAATTAATCTCAATGCAATGAGCACGATATTAGATGAAATTGTAGCGAACCGCAAAGAAGAGGTTTCGAAGCAGAAGTTGAAAATTCCGCTGGCAGAAATAAAATCAAAAATAAATTTTAGCATTGTATGTAATTCACTTTCTGCAAGACTAAAGAATCATGGAGCAAGTGGCATTATCGCGGAATTCAAAAGAAGATCGCCATCAAAAGGGGTGATCAACGATCAGGTTCAACCTGAAATAGTCACAAAAGGATATGCAGAAGCAGGCTCATCAGGGTTATCTGTTCTTACAGATGGGAAATATTTTGGTGGAAGTACAGCCGATTTTACGGCTGCAAGGAATGCCAATCCGTTCACCCCTCTTCTCCGAAAGGACTTTATGGTTGACGAATACCAGCTTTATGAATCAAGGCTACTCAATGCTGACGTAATTTTACTGATTGCAGCGGTTCTGGGAAAAGCAGAAATCTCCCGTTTTACCACAATTGCACATGAACTGGGAATGGAGGTATTACTTGAACTTCATGACGAAAGCGAGATTGATAAAATTGATACCGAAATAGATATGATCGGCATCAACAACCGGAATCTCAAGGATTTTAAAGTTGACATGCATCGCTCTCTAAAATTGCTTGACCAACTTCCGGCCAGAGCTGTAAAAATATCGGAAAGTGGTTTAAGCGATCCTGAAACTATTGATTTTTTGCGAAAACGAGGCTTTCATGGTTTCCTGATGGGAGAGAGTTTTATGAAATCAGAAAATCCTGCGACTGCCTGCCTTGATTTTATTTCAAGATTAAAATATTAACATTCAATATTAAGTTGATATGAAAATAAAAGTTTGCGGAATGCGTAACCAGTCAAACATTGAGGAGCTGGTTAAATTAAAGCCCGACTACATTGGCTTTATCTTTTATCCAAAATCGAAACGGTACATCGGAGAGAAAATTCCGGATGAGATTCAATCATTGATACCGGTTTATATTCAGAAAGTCGGGGTATTTGTTGATGAGCCATTTAATAACCTGCTTGAAAAATTTAAAAGCAATAAACTTGACATGATTCAACTTCATGGAAGTGAATTACCCGATTATTGCGAAAGGCTTAGAAAACTTGATATTCCTGTAATTAAAGTATTTAGTATTGATGCAGAATTCGATTTTGAGACCGTTAAGCCATACAATCCCTTTTGCGATTTTTATCTTTTCGATACGGCAAGCGAACTTCGTGGCGGTTCAGGGTTAAAGTTTGACTGGAAGAAATTGGATCAGTATAAGGATGAGAAACCATTTTTTCTAAGTGGAGGAATCCATTCTTCTGACGTCGAAAACATCAAAGACATTACTCACAATGAATTGTACGCTATTGATGTTAACAGTGGATTTGAAATTGAACCGGGTGTAAAAGATATTCCAAAATTAAAATCATTCATCGAGGAATTAAGGAAGTGAAAACAAAGAGAACATAATTTATAAAACCACAATAAAATGAGCTTTCAATCAAATGATAAAGGATACTACGGTACATTCGGGGGCGCCTATATTCCTGAAATGATGTTTCCGAACATTCATCAATTACAAAATTGCTACCTTGATATCATCGAAAGCGAAGAATTCAAGCAAGAGTTCAAGCAACTGCTTCGTGACTATGCTGGAAGACCATCGCCACTCTATTATTCCGATCGCTTGTCAGATCATTACAATGCGAAGATTTACCTTAAAAGAGAAGACCTGAACCACACAGGTTCACACAAAATCAACAATACAATTGGACAGATATTGCTGGCAAAACGGTTGGGCAAAACCCGGATAATTGCCGAAACGGGCGCAGGCCAGCATGGTGTTGCCACTGCTACAGTTTGTGCCAGAGCTGGACTTGAGTGCATCGTGTATATGGGAGCATTGGATGTTGCACGTCAAGCACCCAACGTAGAAAAAATGAAAATGTTGGGAGCCGAAGTGAGACCTGTTCATAGCGGAAATAAAACATTGAAAGACGCCACAAATGAAGCTATCCGCGACTGGATCAATAATCCTGTTGATACACACTATATTTTAGGATCGGTTGTCGGACCACACCCCTATCCCGATATGGTGGCCAGGTTTCAATCGGTCATCAGTGAAGAGATCAGGATTCAGCTTTTGGAAAAGACCGGTAAAGAAACACCCGACTATGTAATCGCCTGTGTAGGAGGCGGAAGCAATGCTGCAGGTGCTTTCTATCATTTTCTGGATGATCCTTCTGTAAACCTGATTGCTGTTGAGGCAGCAGGAAAAGGAGTTGATTCCGGTGAATCGGCAGCTACCACGCATCTCGGACGCCCAGGTGTTCTTCATGGAAGCAAAAGTCTATTAATGCAAACGCCGGATGGTCAAATCGTAGAACCTTACTCACTTTCAGCCGGACTTGATTATCCCGGAATCGGGCCGATGCATGCGAACCTGTTTGTTACAAAAAGAGCCCAATTTCTAAGCGCCACTGACGATGAAGCGCTTCAGGCTGCTTTATACCTTACCCAAAAAGAAGGAATCATCCCGGCACTCGAATCTGCACACGCCTTGGCAGCCCTCGAAATGATTGATTTTAAGCCAGATGATGTCGTGGTTGTAAATGTCTCCGGACGTGGTGATAAAGACATGGAGGCATATCTAAATTATTATCAATCGATTAAACAACTTTCAAAGAACCATCCATCATGAAAAATAGATTAACAGCACTCTTCGAAAAGAAAGATGAAAAAATTCTTTCAATATATTTTACTGCCGGATACCCCGAATTGAATGATACACTAAAAATTATCAGCCAACTTGAAAAAAGCGGAGCGGACCTGGTTGAAATCGGAATGCCGTTCTCGGATCCTGTTGCAGATGGTCCGGTGATTCAGCAAAGCTCCGAAACAGCCCTGAAAAATGGGATGACGATCCATTTATTGTTCGAGCAATTGAAAGATATTCGGAGAAGTGTTTCAATTCCATTAATACTAATGGGGTATCTCAACCCGGTAATGCAGTATGGGATTGATGATTTTTGTAAAAAATGCAAGGAAATTGGTATTGACGGAACCATTATCCCCGATCTTCCGCTTGAAATTTATGAAACAGAATACAAAGAGATCTTCGAAAAGAATTCACTAAGCAATATTTTCCTGATGACTCCTCAAACTTCCGATGAAAGAATCAGAAAAATTGATGAACTTTCTACCGGATTTATTTACATGGTATCCTCTTCGTCCACAACTGGTGTCAAAGGAGCCGTCAACGAAGAACAAGTATCCTATTTCGAAAGAATCCGTGCGATGAATCTCGGCTCGAAACGACTCATTGGATTTGGCATTTCAGACAAAGCTTCCTTTGAGAAATCTGCTAATTATGCAAACGGGGCTATCATTGGAAGTGCATTTATCAAAGCGCTGGAAGGAAAAGAAACAATCGAAACCAAGGTGAGGGAGTTCATGCAAAGGTTTTATTAAATATAGGACTAAATAAGAATTATGCGTTCAATGAGGTAGTTTTATAAATAAAGTTAAATTTGCGGCAAAAATTTAAATTAATGAAAAACAGTTTTGTAGCGCTTCTCGTTTTTGTGTTCGTTTGGAACCTTAACGTTAAAGCCGACGAAGGAATGTGGCTTCCTTCGCTTGTAGGAAAATTGAACATCCAGAAGATGAGCTCAATAGGGTGCAAACTAACAGCAGAGCAGATTTATAGCATTAATCAGTCGAGCTTAAAAGATGCAGTAGTTGCCCTGGATCGTGGATCATGTACCGCAGAAATGATATCTGCGGATGGGTTATTGCTAACCAATCACCATTGTGGTTTTGGCGAAATTCAGGAACACAGTTCTGTTGAACACGATTACCTGAAAGACGGTTTTTGGGCGATGAAACGGAATGAGGAGCTTTCGAATCCCGGCAAAACTGTTACTTTTCTTATCCGCATGGAAGATGTAACTGACAAGGTTTTGAAGGATGTCACAGACACGATGGACGAAAGAACCCGGACCTCCAAGGTACGTGAGGCTGCTACAAAAATAGAGAAAGAAGCAAAAGGCGAAACAGGTTACGAAACACGAGTCAGAAGCCTTTTCGAATCAAATAAATACTACCTTTTTGTTACTGAGACGTTTAATGATATCCGCCTGGTAGGAGCACCACCTCAGTCAATTGGCAAGTTCGGGGGAGAAACAGACAACTGGATGTGGCCACGTCATACCGGCGATTTCTCGATGTTCAGGGTTTATTGCGGTCCCGACGGTAAACCAGCAGAATACTCTAAAGATAATGTTCCTTACCATCCCAAACATTTTCTTCCGATTTCACTAAAGGGAGTTGAAAAAAACAGCTACGCAATGGTGATGGGTTATCCCGGTACAACCACGCGCTACCGCACATCCAACGAAGTGAAGTATACGATGGATGTAGTTAATGAGGTCAGAATTACAGCACGAGAAGCTAAACTGAATATTATCAGGGACTTTATGGCAACAAGCCAGAAAGCCAGGATACAATATGCCTCAAAATTTGCCAGAAGCTCAAACTATTACAAATACTCCATTGGTCAGAACAAGGGATTAGCCGCGCTTAATGTGATCGACAAAAAGCAGGCGATTGAAAAAGATTTTCTGAAGTGGGCAAATGAAACTCCTGAAAGAAAAGCCAAATACGGCAGCGCACTCGATTCGATTAATGCAGCCTATAAATCCAGGGTTGAAAAGGTTGCTTATCAATATGCCCGCGAAGCCTTACTTAGTGGAGCGGAGATTTTTGCATTTGCTGCAGAAGCCTCATCTCTTTACGAATCGTTGAAAGAAAACGACAAAGTCAAAATTGAAGGTGATGCGGAAGAGCTGCGACGTTCACTTAGTGAGTACTTTAAAGACTATGACGCCAACACTGATCAAAAAGTGGCTGGTACATTATTAAAACTCTACGCTTCGAAAGTTAATCCAAGATATATTCCCGGATTTTTTGAGGAGATTGGACGAAAGTATAAAGGCAATTTCGACGCATATGCTCAAAAAATGTTCGAAAAAACCATTTTTGCCGACCAGGCGAAGATGGAATCTTTTTTGAATAAACCATCGCTAAAAGTGCTGGATAAAGATATGGCTTTCATTGCAATGCGTTCGATTTTCCAAACTCTGAGCCTGATTCAGCAAGATGCCTATAAAACAACATCAGGCCTGGATAAAGCCCGCAGACTGTTCGTCGCTGGCTTGAACGAAATGAATAAAGACAAATCGGTTTATCCCGATGCCAATTCGACGATGCGCCTCACTTATGGCACTGTTGATGGTTATGTGCCTCACGATGCAACTTATTATGACTATTTCACAACGATGAAAGGATATGCAGAAAAGGGGATCCCTGGCGACGTCGATTTTGATTTTCCTCAGAAACTGATTGACATGTATAACGCGAAAGATTTCGGACAATATGCAGAAAAAGATGGAACCTTACACACCTGCTTCACTTCGAATAACGATATAACAGGCGGAAATTCAGGAAGCCCGGTGATCAACGGAGACGGTGAACTCATTGGTATTGCTTTCGATGGAAACTGGGAAGCGATGAGCGGCGATATTGCTTTTGAGCCGGAGTTGCAGAAATGTATCAATGTGGATATCCGTTTTGTACTTTGGACCATCGATAAGTTCGCAGGAGCAAGCCATTTGGTTGACGAGATGAAATTGATCAGATAGTCTGAGAATCATTTAGCATCATGATCATCGGAAATTATATCCGGTAAAAATAAAACTATAATGAAAGACCGGCTCTAATACCGGTCTTTCAATTTTTTAATCTTGAAAGTATGACGCAGCGCGAAAATCCCGAAATCATTATCTATACCGATGGGGCGGCACGTGGCAATCCCGGTCCCGGAGGATACGGCGTTGTTATGATGTCGGGACCGCATCGGAAAGAACTTTCGCAGGGATACAAGCTCACAACCAACAACCGGATGGAACTGATGGCAGCTGTTGTTGGACTTGAAACGTTGAAAGTCGGACCTTGCAAAGTGACGATCTATACTGATTCGAAATATGTGGCGGATTCGGTAGAAAAACGATGGGTTTTTAACTGGGTGAAAACCAATTTTAAAGGAAAGAAAAACAGCGATCTTTGGAAAAGATTTCTGGAAGTTTCTGCACGTCACCATGTGAAATTCATTTG
Organism: Bacteroidales bacterium; assembly: GCA_038236995.1. GTDB lineage: Bacteria > Bacteroidota > Bacteroidia > Bacteroidales > Prolixibacteraceae > JAAFHB01. Next base: position 45,181 of record JBBRZE010000013.1, read on the forward strand.
GGTGAAGGGACATGCCAGTATTCCGGAAAATGAAAGGTGCGATGAGCTTGCTGTTGCGGCATCATTTCTTCCAAATTTACCGCATGACACAGGATATCAATCTGATAACTAAAACAAGATTCGGTTTCATTTATTTAATGAAATGAAATACATTTGTCAGGCAAAATCGTTAAAACATGAGGTGGCTTTACAACTTAGGAATACTCGGCTATTACTTGCTGCTTAAAATCGTTTCGATCCGAAACGAGAAAGCACGTAAATGGATCGAGGGTCGTAAAGATATCTTCAATCGTTTACGCGAAACAATCACCCCTGGCGAACGGATTCTTTGGTTTCACGCCTCTTCGCTTGGAGAATTTGAACAGGGAAGACCCGTAATTGAATCAATTCGGATACTAAAACCGGAATACAAAATCCTTCTCACATTTTTCTCACCTTCAGGCTACGAGCTAAGAAAAGATTACAAATTTGCCGATTACATATTTTATCTTCCTTTAGATACCAAAAAGAACGCCGCCCGGTTTATCGAAATTGTAAGACCGGAAAAAGTCTTTTTTATTAAATACGAGTTTTGGTATAACTATCTGACGCAATTAAAGGAAGAGGGCATTCCCACCTATATTTTTTCTGCTTTATTCCGACCTTCACAAATCTTTTTTAAACCCTGGGGAAAGTGGTATTTGAAAGCAATTGCTACTTACGAGCACATATTTGTACAAAACCAGGAATCATTTGATATTCTTCACAAGTTTGGGTTTAATAATGTATCATTATCTGGCGATACCAGGCTTGATCGTGTTGGCGAGATAGCAGATGCGGCACCAAGACTTGATAAACTGGAGATTTTTTGTGGCGGTCAAAAAGCTATTATTGCCGGAAGTACCTGGAAAGAAGACGAGGACCTCTTTCTTCCATATGTGAATAAATGCGAATTGGGTCAGAAATTCGTTATTGCCCCTCACGAAGTCACGCCTCAGTCGCTCGAACGTGTTTGTAACGCACTCGGGAAATCTTACGCCCTCTATTCGACAGCATCGCCCGATGAGCTGAAAAATGCAGAGGTGTTGATTGTCGATGGTTACGGATACCTTGTTTCAGTTTACAGGTATGGGATGTTTGCTTACGTTGGCGGTGGTTTTACGTCAGGGATTCATAGCACGCTTGAACCTGCAGCCTTCGGACTTCCAGTGATTTTCGGACCCGATTATCAAAAATTCCAGGAGGCTCATGATATGTTAAGCCTCGGCGCCGCTACCTGCATTAATAATTTTGAAGAACTCGAAATACAAATCGATAGTTACAGGGCGAACCCCGAAAAACTCCTTTATGACTCGGCCATCGCTCGTGGCTACGTCAATAAAAACCGTGGCGCTTCAAAAGAAATTGTGAAATACCTTTTCCTTTAATCTACCCTCGCTAAGTCCCACCCTCTCCCGTTTAATGATGTCTTATTGTCTTGTAGTCTGTACCTTCCATTATTCCTATTCTTTTCAGAAATATTTATTTTTGTAAACTTTTCTTAATTATTAGAAATACATTCAGCTGTTTATCAAATAACTAACACCTTTAAGTTGATAACTTTTTTTTCGCTGCAATAATAATGTGACCAAAAACATCATTGATGTACTTATATTGCATCATCAAAAAAGGGGATTATAAATAATAATAAACCCAATAAAATCAACCTAATATTAAAAGCTATGGAATTAAAAGAGATCACCCCCCAACAAAAAGACGACGCCCCGACAACTTATTCTCCGGACGAAGCATTTGTGGCATCAGTTAAATATTTCAAGGGAGACGATCTTGCGGCTCGTGTTTGGGTCAACAAATATGCACTAAAAGATTCTTACGGGAATATCTTTGAACTGACACCTGACGACCTTCATCGTCGGTTATCGTCAGAGATTGCAAGAATCGAAAAAAATTATCCAAACCCAATGTCGGAAGATGAATTATTTGAACTTTTCAAAGATTTCAAATATATTGTACCTCAGGGTGGTCCAATGACGGGTATCGGAAATGAATTTCAGGTTGGTTCTTTATCAAATTGCTTTGTTGTAGGTAATGGTGCAGATTCATATGGCGGAATTATCATGATCGATCAGGAACAGGTGCAACTAATGAAACGCCGTGGCGGGGTTGGACACGATCTATCACACATACGTCCAAAAGGCTCTCCTGTTAAAAATTCTGCTTTAACCTCAACTGGAATTGTTCCTTTTATGGAACGATTTTCCAATTCTACACGCGAAGTAGCGCAAGATGGCAGACGCGGAGCTTTAATGTTATCGGTATCAATTCGTCATCCAGACTCAGAGGAGTTTATCGATGCTAAAATGGATGAAGGTAAGGTGACAGGCGCCAATGTCTCGGTAAAAATCGATGACGAATTTATGCAGGCAGTTCGTAACAAAACTACTTACAATCAGAAATATCCGATCGACAGCAACCATCCAACCTATTCAAAAGAGACGGATGCCGGAAAATTATGGGAAAAAATTGTTTTCAATGCATGGAAATCAGCAGAACCGGGCATACTATTCTGGGATACCATCATCCGTGAATCGGTTCCGGACTGTTATGCTGACCTTGGTTACAAAACAGTATCAACAAATCCTTGTGGCGAAATTCCACTTTGCCCTTACGACAGCTGCAGGTTAATTGCATTGAACCTATACTCATATGTAGATGAGCCATTTACTTCGAAGGCTAAATTTGATTTCGATCTATTCCGCAAACATATCCGCCAGACCCAACAAATCATGGATGATATTATTGATCTGGAACTCGAGAAAATAGATGCGATATACAATAAAATCATCGCTGATCCTGAAGATACTGAAATAAAACGTGTTGAAACCAATCTTTGGGAAAAGATAAAAAAGATGGCCATCAACGGACGTCGTACAGGAATTGGTATTACCGCAGAAGGTGATATGCTTGCAGCACTTGGTTTGCGTTATGGTTCGGAAGATGCAGTCGAATTTTCGGTTGAAGTTCATAAAATTGTTGCACTGGAAGCCTACCGTGGTTCAGTTATTCTTGCCAAAGAACGTGGGGCGTTCCCCATTTATGATGCAAAACGTGAAAAGAATAATCCATTTATTCAGCGTCTGGCTCAGGCTGATCCTGATTTATACAAAGATATGACCCGATTTGGCCGCCGGAATATTGCTTTATTGACCATTGCCCCAACGGGAACAACAAGTTTGATGACGCAGACAACCTCAGGAATAGAACCAGTATTTATGCCTGTTTACAAGCGCCGACGTAAAGTCAATCCCAATGATAAAGATGCACGCATCGATTTTATTGACGAAATGGGTGACAGTTGGGAAGAGTACATCGTATTTCACCACAAGTTTAAAACCTGGATGGAAGTCAATGGTTTTGAGCTCAAAAGGAACTATTCGAACGATGAATTAGATGCGATGGTCGCTAAATCGCCGTATCACAAAGCCTCTTCTAATGATATCGATTGGATGGCGAAGATTAAGATGCAGGGTCAGATTCAGAAATGGGTTGACCATTCAATCTCCGTCACCATCAACTTACCGGAAGAAGCTACCGAGGAGCTGGTCAACAAGCTTTATTTTGCAGCCTGGGAAAGTGGATGTAAAGGTGTTACCGTTTATCGCGAAGGGTCACGTTCTGGCGTATTGATCTCAACCAAAGACAAAAAGAAAGATGGTATTTTCCCAACAAAACGTCCTGAAATACTTGAAGCAGATATTGTCAGACTCCAAAATAACAAGGAGAAATGGATCGCCTTTATCGGATTAATCGATGACAAGCCTTATGAAATTTTCACAGGTTTGGCTGATGACGAAGATGGTATTCTGTTACCCCGATCGGTTACTTCGGGCTGGATTATCAAGAGCAAGGATGAATCAGGTATCACCAGATACGATTTCCAGTATTGTAATTCAAGAGGTTACAAAACTACGATTGAAGGTCTTTCGTATAAGTTCAATCCAATCTTCTGGAATTATGCAAAACTGATTTCCAGCGTATTACGTCACAGCATGACAATACAGAAAGTTGTTGAACTGGTTACCAGCCTTCAATTTGATGTTGAATCGATCAACACCTGGAAAAATGGTGTTGCACGTGCATTAAAGAAGTACATTCCGAATGGAACAGCTGCAGAAGACTCAAAATGTGAAGGTTGCGGCTCATCGAATGTCATTTACCAGGAAGGATGCCTCATCTGTCAGGATTGTGGCTCTTCCAAATGTGGATGATTTTTCACAGACTCTATATATCATCAGGGAGGCCCGAAATTCGGGCCTCTTTTTATTTCCAAAACTCTGACGGTTTTTGGAAACCATCAGGGTTCAATTCAGATTTCTTCCCCAAAATCAATTGAAAGTTGTGTCTCAAATAGTTTAAAGCTCTTGCGGTGAAATGGAGAAATCCCAAATTCGGATAAGGCTTTGCGATGAAAAGCAGTCGGGTATCCTTTATTCTGGTTCCACCCATATTCCGGATATCTTTCGTGCAAGGAAAGCATAAAATCATCACGGTAAGTTTTGGCAAGAACAGAGGCAGCAGCAATCGAAAGGTATTTACCATCGCCCTTAATTACTGTTGTATAGGGAATATTTTTATAAGGTTTAAATCTGTTTCCGTCAACAATAATATGCTCAGGAAGAACAGACAGCTGATTTAAAGCACGATGCATCGAAAAAATGGAGGCATTCAGAATATTCATCTTGTCGATTTCAAGATGATCATAGGTTCCTACTGCCCAGGCAATTGCTGCATCTTCGATGATCGGTCGCAATTGGTAACGTTGCCGCTCGGTCAATTTCTTTGAATCGTTCAACAGTTCGGAATAAAAATCTTCGGGCAAAATTACAGCAGCAGCGAATACTGGCCCTGCAAGACACCCCCTGCCAGCCTCATCACAACCGGCCTCGATTACTTTTCTCTTTAGATTATGCAGCAGCATTTTACTGTGTCAAAGTAAACCTGAAACTAATACCAAAATTCGCATTGGTAGTCCGGTAAGCGTTCGAAATAAAAGGACTGTTCAGAATCCGGTCATAAAATAACCTGACGATAAAAACTTCGCTCAGGTTATAGTCGGCTGAAAATTTAACCGAGAACGATTCCTGTCCTGCTGTGGTCTGATTGTTCTCTTCAATCAGCTTACGAAGAACCGTTTTATTCTTCCCGTAAGTTACATCAGCCCTGACATTCAAATCGTTATTCAACGCCTTCTGCGAGCTTTTAGTCTTGATAAACATTTTCATATTCTCGAAGCGGTAACCCAAACCTAGGCTTGCTTCGTTGTTATAGAGTTCCATTGCCTGATTATTCGTCAGACTGAGCATCACATTTCTTGTCTTCCGGTACTCGAAACGAGAAGTGACATTGTTCAACCATGTGATGTCGATATCAAAAAGCGGATTAAAAGTTTCATTAATATTGATGGTTGCTATGTCATATTTCGGCAGGAAATTATTCTGGGCATTTAAAACATAACTAAAGCCGTCATTTTCAGTCTGATAATTAAGATTTGAAATGTAAGAACCAACGCTGTAAGTGGAGCGGTAGTCGTGGGTGATACTCATCGATTTCATCACATCTTTGAGTCCCTTGATTTTATTAACCACGCCCGAATATTGAATGCGCCAATTGGGCATCATAAATTTGGCGGAAGGGAATGGGGTCAACGAAACCTTTTCGGCGCTGGTACCTGAATATGCTGCCAGAAATGCCGGGATTAAAACCTCCTGCGCTGATGGTCCATAACCAGCCGGATAACCAGTTGCAGGATTAACTGAACCAGGTGCATACCCAAAATCAGGATTTGCTACGCGGGATTGATCGAGCCTTCGCGCAATTATTTCGCGATTCTGACTGAACTGACTCCATACCTTTGAGTCTTGTACCGCCGATTTTCCAAGTTTCTCGAATGAGGAACCGATCGAAATAATCGACATTGTGAAATTCCCGTTGTACGACTTATTAAAGCTTCCCCAACCGTTTTGACTATCATGGATCAGAAATTCTGAAGAATTGCTCGAAAAGCTCCGATTCGCATTGATGTCAATCTTCAAATCGGGGATTGGAACCAGTTTAGCCCTGATATTCAACCGCGTATTCTTGCTTAGCATATAAGGCTTATTTAGAATCGTATCGGTTGAGATCCAGCCCCGCTCAGCGGCTTTTTGTCCGAAACTTGCGTCCTGATGCCCCATGATAAATGGCAACCCCGGAGCGAGTGAGGTATTACCATCTGCACCCTGGTAATTTGATGACCCTAAGAAATTGGTTCCAGGCAAATAACCGTAAAGCCCTGTCCCACTGTTTTCGGTATATGAGACGTTAATGTTGTAAAGCATCATCAGAAAACGAGCCAGGTATTCATCGAGGTGCAAACTCTCCTTCAAATCTTTGTCTTTCAAACCAGTGACTTCGACCACAGCTTTGGCACAATCAATTGAGGGTGTGAACATGACGCGATTCTCGTTAACTATTTTTGTCTGTCCATTAATTACTTTACCCTTTTCGTCCGTCACACTCACAGTTACGTTTGCAGTTCCAAGTTTATGAAAGATCGATTGCGGGGTATTCTTTTTTAATAAAGCATTTCCATCTCTGAACTTTGTTGGTGCAGTTGTACTTATTGGCGCATTCTGTCCGCGTGTTTGCGCATCCCGCCTTCCGCGACTAAATTCACCATATTTCTGATTCACCTTTTTCAGGTATGGAACACGGTTGTATAGCCGAATAAAATCAGCCTGACCGTTTAACTGAATAGCACGTGAATTGCTGATAATGTTACCAATTACATAATCACTTTTTGTAATTGGGGCTACATCCCAGTCATATCCGGCTTGATAAATCACCGATGATGAGGTCCAGTCGAGCAATGGCAGTTTATTGATCGGGATAGTATACGTAATGTTCCAGGTGTGATGATAATGGGTATTTCGTCCTCCGTCCAAAATACTTTGCCAGATGGTATCGCGCCGGGCCTGATAGCCGGGAAGGTTTTTATCCATAGCGCCAAGCGGTTCATCAATCCGGGACGAATTGACAGCAGAAAAGTCGATCTTCAGTCCACGTGTCAGATCAAAACGAAAGTCGTAATAGCGGTTCCAGATAAAGTCCTTGAGAAATGATTTTGGAAGGATGAATGCCGGGTTGGTGATATTGCGGTATTGCACAGTACTGCTCGTTCTGTTGAGATCCGATCTGAAGGATAACTGACTTGGCATAAAATTGAGGTTAAAATCACGAACAATCGTTAAGGCCGGTGATTTTAAAAATTTTATATTTTTGAAAGGATCGATTGGAACAGGCCTGCTTATAAAATTATAATTCAGTAATGTACGTGTATTTACCGTCTGTTCAAGAATCGTGTTGATATCCCCATGCTCATACAAATTATGAGAATAGGTGAGCGAGAAATTCGAAAGATCATAAATCTTTGGATCCCCCGTTTTATTGGGTTTATCGATTTGAACGTTCGTTAAATTGATGCTCTTTCGTGAAGTAAAATTTTGGGAAATACGCCTGATCGAGTCACGTTCATGCGAACTGCCGGCGTTGTCAAGCGCATCTTTGAGTTTCACATCATTATCCAGCGGTGAAAATTCAGGTGTAGCAACCGATTTCGAAATGCCAATGTACAGCGGTATTTTGACTCCAGATTCTGGTTTAAAGAACTTCCCAAGCTCGAGGTTGGTCGATATATCGTATTCGTGACTATCGTCAAAAGACCTTTGACCCATTTTTGAATCAATGCTTCCAAACCCGGTGGTTGTCATCCTTCCAGCGAACGAATAGGTCCCCAAATCGGCCAGGTTCCCGGAAATACGTCCAATGGCAGCCCAACCCCCTTTTTCCTCAAAATCGGTTAGCCGTAGCTCATTCACCCACACTTCCACCGATTTTGGGCCAAGTGTTTTCCCTTTTTTGTTCCGGATGCCAATCATCCCCACCTCTATTTGCGACAGGTCGGGATTTCCTTTCACTTTAATCCTATTCTTGTTATTATTTACACCAGTATGAATCTGTTCATAAATATCTCCAAGGGTAATCACCGAACCGGCTGTCCGCATTTTACTGTTTCGGTCTAATTTTAATTGTGGCAGTAAATCAAGCGGAATATAAACATGGTTCGCCGATGGCCAGACTTTAACCCGGTCACTATCATTTTCGTTTAAATAAACTCCCTGAGGAGTAAGCTTTAACGGAATTTCGTATTCGTAGTAATTATATTGGAAATCAGATCCTAACCGCACAAACAGGTAAAGATCCTCATCTTTCAGTGTTGTATTTTCCATCTGCTCAGCGTGGACCTCCAATTTCAGGGTTTTATACCTTCGCATATCAATTTGCATTGTCTTATATGCAGCACGGGCATCACCAGGTTGCAAATCGACTGTTCGCAATACCATCGATTGCTCGTTCAATTGGGTCAGCTGGGCATTCGATGGATCAATAACACGGCTTACACCTGGAGGAAGAACATAGTTTACAGGTTTCTTCGTACTGTTCTCCTCGATATTCACCGCGGAAATTTCGAATTGAGTTCCCGGCGACGGAAGGCTCAGGTCCTCTGTAAGATCCCTGTCATAACGTCTCCAATTCGTCCGCACAAGATCAAGCGAAGCAAATCGCATTACCACAGGTTTTTGCCATCCTTTCAGAAATATTCGCATAAAACGGATGGATCTGAAATCGTTGATCGCACCGTAAACTTTATCGGGCGAGCTAACAGGGATTTTGAATTGATACCATGTAATATTTGAAGGGTTACCACTCTTAAGCGTGACGGAATCTACCTTTATATCCGTAATATAGTTCTTGCCCATCACCATATTTGCCCGGTCAATCCTGAGGTGATATTGGTAATAGGCTTCGGTTTCGTTGAGTGTGTTGTCGTCATTAATATCCTCCACATCAGGTATGGAAGTTGCAGCTGTAGGGTAGCTCTCGGGCGACTGCTCTGAGGTGGGCGAATTTCCCTCAGTGCGAGCATAAAATTTATATCTTTCTAATAAATCTTTCTTTTCGGTATCGTAATTAGAACCTCTGAAATAATGATAATCGTCGCTTGACGGATCCGCTTTCGCTATACCCAAAGCCTTCGTATCTGTTACAACGTTCGAAAGATTATTGATAAAATTACTAAAGAAAGTACCTTCATCTTTGGAACTTAGTCCGTCGAGACCAACATCCTGATTTACACGAGCGGCGGGAGAATTATCAAATGCTTTGACGAGCGACTGCTGTTTCGATATCCTTCCCCAGTTCGATACGTCAGTAGTTGCAGAGGTTCCGTCAACGGGTAATCCTTGTTCAAACGACTTCCGCCCATCGCGAAGAACATCTTCCGAAACATTTCCCAGGTTAAAATAGAGATCGCCCCCGGGATTCGGATTGCCTACTGAATCCATTGCAAAAGGATCCATCAACCAAAATTCGATGTATTCCACATTGGCAGCTTCGAAATCGCTTGTTTCAATTTTTCGCATGATACCACCCCATCTTGTTTCGGGCGATTTGAGTAATCCGTTCTGGTCAACACCAGATGAATAACCGGTAGGAGCCACATCATAATTATAAGAGCCTCTTTCGGAAGGATAAAAAGAGAGGTCAAGCGTTGGGATATTCGTCGGCTGCCCGGCTGGTGTTTGACGAAGCGGGTAAATTTCCTGCTGAAATACTTCCCTTACCCTGTGATCATCCAGTTTATGTTCATTTGAAAGGTAAGACGGAGCAGTACGACGTTGCATAAAAGGATCAATAATGTACCATGACAGTAGCGCCCGGTTGTAACCCGATGAAAGATCATTGACTAAATTGCCTTCCGGAAACAATTCGTTTGATTGCGGCACACTTGCCGTATACCAGCCAACAAATGATTTAAGGTTGATAGGTGTTTTTGCCCCTTCAAAATCATCGATATAGGCAGCTCCCTCTTTTGAAATCACTTTTGAGTGACCCGGATATAACCTTGCCCATTCGGCTTCGATTGCAATCTTTGACTCTTCTTTGGTTTTCAAAAATGGCAATGCATTTACCATCCTGGTAATCATGCCTGATGTTGAATTGTAGGATGCATTCAAACCAAGCATAAGGTTCGAAATGGGATCTTCTCCATAATTCACTTTTTGGTAAAGCGGTTTTTCGTGGAGATACATCATTGTCGCTCCAAGGTTGAAATTCTTACTGAATTCGTAGTTAAGATGCGTACCAATCATCGTTTTTTGCTGCATACTGAAAAGATCCTGACTTTCAGTAGAGATTGAAATCGGAGTTCCGGATTCAAGCAAACCCTGATTAATGATCTTAACTTTCCCTTGCGTGTAATCAACGATGAAATCAACATCCTCCTGAAGTTGACGACCACCTGCCAGTACTTTCACAGAGCCCCGGGCAATATTGAGCGCATCAAGCGATATTTCACTATTTGAAGATCCTTTATAACTGCCGATTATCCTAAATTTATTCTTTTCGGCATCCTGTTCGGCAACAGTTTTTGTTTTGTCATATAAGCTTCGGAAAACGTATTTTTTAATTGCATTGGCGTCACCATTCAATTGAAGTTCCAGGTTCGATCCAAAAGGTTCGATCACAGGAAAAATAATCCGGCCACGCTGGGAATTGATCGTAATGCGCTCCAGAAAATCAAAGATCCCATCCGGATAAGGATCCAATTGCTTGTTCAAATGGTCAAGGTTCATCAACCCAAGCAATATCTTCTCCTTAAGAGGACCGTCTGGCAGATAGTTCAGATTCGATCCCGCCGCATCATTTTTGAAAAGCACATCCAACTTAAAATCTTCACTTGATATTCGCTGTCCGTTAATGTTATAGATATTTTTCATCATTAACTGCCAGTTTTTGAACACAGGATTTAAGTTGGTTCCTTTGAGCATTTTCAAAATTAACGTACCTGGAGCAGCAATACCATCTGTCGAAAATTCACCCACCTGAAAAGTTACACCATTTGATGTATACTGATAGGCTACCGCGAGAACCTCGTCATTATTAACAGATTGATTTAATGATAAATACCCAAGCTGGCGATTCAGTGTATACTCTGTTGAATCCAATAAACGGGCATTTTCAATTTTTTCGTAATCGCGTCCTCCCACAAAGTCCTGACCCGCTAACGGACCAAGAACTTCGGTAAGCCGCGCGATATCACGAATTCCGGAGTAGGTTGTATTCATTTCCTTATAAAGCCCGTTAATGCCATTGCCCGGAAAAACATTAAACGGGAAGGAAAGTCCAGGGGTATCGCCAAAAGCTGGAATACTCTGATTCTGTTTATTCGTGCCTCGTTCGCCGAGGTCCATCAACGCTAAAATATTCCGCGATTCCTGGAAACGGCTTGACTTATTGGTCACCCATACTTCAATCTTATTGATTGTAACCGAAGATTTTATTATAGGCAACTCTGCAAGCGCCTGATCATAGTTTTCGTAAAAATAGTGCCCCAGCAAAAAGTGCCTGTTGGCATCATATTCCGTAGCATTAATTTCAAACTTCGATTTCTCGGCTCCACCTTCCGTATTAATTACCTTCGTTTCCCCCTTTTGTTGAGAAAAAACGGTCGAAACTGACAACTTGCCAAATTGCAGATCGGTTTTCACCCCAAAAAGATTTGTTCCACCCCTGATAAGGGTACCCGAAAGTGGCATCGAGACATTGCCCGCTTCCACATTTTTTACGATATCGTCATCATTTCCAGAATAATCGAGCTTTATTTTATTCTCAAAATCGAAGGTGGCGTCTGTGTTATAATTGAACCTCATTTTTAAACGGTCACCGATTTGTCCGTCAAGGTTTACATTGATTTTTTGGTTGAAATCGAAGGTCGTATTCCGTTGCATTCTAACCGGTATCGAAGGGTTTTCGATCCTGTTGCTCCTGATCCCAAGGCTCATCTCTACATAACCTTGTGGTTTGATATTTACGATATTCGAACCAAAAACTTTATTGAATGCCTGTCCACTGATCCGGAACTGAGGCAGGAGTTGGGATCGCTGATTCATTGTAGTCTGAGACATTCTATCGCGCCAATACCGGGCGATAGACTCCTGAAGATCGGTTTTCATGTATTCCTCGCGGCTGAGAGATAGCGGCAAACGAAAATCAGTAGTTCCAATTTTTTCAGAGATAAGGTAATCGTCCGTAATCGGATCATATTCAATTAAAGTATGAATATTGGAAGGATTTTTAAGGTAGAGTGCAGATGTATCCTGCGATCCGGATTTTACAAAAATTGGATTGTCTTTAAACGGAAACGGCAGTGGACCAATAGTATCCTGACGAATTGTATCCTGAGTTACGATCTGATTTATAAGCAAACCTTCCCCTGTTGATCTTTCCAAGCCAACCATAGCAATACTATCTGGGGTTAGAGTGGTTATGATCAAAAGAGTAAGAACTGCTGCCGTATTTAATAAAACCCGTCGCAATATATTTTATTAAAAACTTTTTAATGCAATTTTGAGAAGTTGTTCTACAGTTAGGCCAGGCTGTGCAGCAATAATTTGATCCAACGAATTTTCGACCGCTTTTTTATTGAATCCAAGCATTTCGAGTGCACTCAAGGCTTCATTTCTTACCACCGAATCGCCCGTTTTGAAAATTTTATCCGAAGCGACTCCCTTACCCACTTTATCTTTAAGTTCAATTATAACACGTTGAGCTGTCTTGGCTCCAATCCCCTTAATACTTTTCAAGAGATTCACATTCTCAGTTAGAATAGCATTACGTAAATCATCAGGAAGATAGGATGATAGCATCATAATTGCGATGGCAGCTCCAATTCCGTTTACTGAGATCAGCATCCTGAAAAAATCACGTTCGTCCTTATCGGCAAAGCCATACAGTAATTGAGCATCCTCACGAACTACCTGATGAAGATATAACTTACTGTTCTCATTACCGTTTATACGGGAATAGGTATTGACGGAGATGTGTAAAAAGTAGCCAATTCCGCCAGCCTCGACAACAACCCCTGCAGGGGTTAATCCGGATATTGTTCCTTTGATAAATTCGTACATAGAATATAAAAAATCTCCTAATTAATTTAAAACCAATATCCTATTTCTTAATACAAAACAGGTTCCACCTAGAATCATTTGTTTTGTACTTTTCATAATTCGACACAAAATTTTAACAATTTTAGTGCAACACTTCAAAAGTACAAATAAAAACGATTACGCAATATCATTATTACGGTGATTATAACTTAAAGATACAAACCATAACGTTTTAGTTGCGAAGCTGAATGATATCCCATAAAGTGTTGTTTATGAAAGTTTGTTTCCCTGCTTATTCGATGAGCCAACTTATTGAATAAGTAGTTACGTTTTGAACCCGATAGGCATTGAATGAAACACACTATAATTCAATGATCCTGAATTCATAATCAACTTTAATCAAAATCATCACAAACACTGATTACGCAAAATTCACTATTTTGTTCTACTTTTGCTGATTCGCTGATCGGTTTGTGAGATGCTTAAAAACATTATTCTTTCCATATTATTCCTTGTATTTTCGGATCCGCTCATTGCCGAATTCATAACAAATGTGCATTCCATTTCTCGTCGCGAGGGCCTTTCAAACGGCGCAGTGAATACAATTGTGAAGGATGCCGAAGGGTATATCTGGTTTGGAACATGGAATGGACTTAACAGATACAACGGTAGCAATATCGTTACCTACCTCCCGGGAAGCAGTTCAAATTCCATTCACAATCATGTAATCAGGGAATTGTATCCTACAGCTGCAGGACCCATCTGGATGCTGACGAACAAAGGCCTGGGGCTTTACGACAATGTTCACGATCGGTTTACCTCATATTTTGCACAGGAATCGGAACAGGTGAATTACGAAAACGACATCGCCATTACGCACTCCGATAGCTATGGAACGCTTGCCTCTGTATTTGGGCGCGGTGTTTTCAGATTCGACAGCATTACAAAGCAATTCAGTAAAATTACCTTTGATAAAACTTCACTACCGGCTTCACTGGGAATTAAAAGAATTCATCTGGTTAATAACCTTGCGTACTCCATCACCGGAACCGGTCATTTGATGAAAATATCGGGTAACCGGCTTGAAGAGCTGCTGAAAATTCCTTTTAGCGGAAATTTGTCCTCCTCAATTTCGATTTTTATTAATCAACGCCCGTTGATATTAATAACCCAACGTTCCGGGGCTGCTCTTATGGTCGACCTTACAACAATGAAAGTATTGCCGCTTACAATTCAGGATGACATAATTACGTCTTTCTCTCTTTCGAAAGTAAAAGACAGACTTTGGGTTGGTACTGAAAAGGGCAAAATATACAGTTTCGATGTCCTGACCCACGTATTCGAAGCGTACAACATTCTTTCTGATCCATTGCTACGAAATCCAATTGCATCCAGAATATTAAGTATTTACGAAACCGACTCTGATGTCTTGTGGATTGGTACCGATGGAAATGGTGTGTACACGCTAAAACTAACAGAATTCCCGAGCAAGAGCTTGTCATCAAACCAGTTAACTTATCCTATTGTAAGAAGCATTCTCGTAACCCGTAAAAGAGATGTGCTGATAGGCACAAAAGGTGGCGGGATTGACGTTTTTGATACCAACGGAAAACACGTCAGAGATATATCTTCTAAAAATGGCCTAAGTAACAATTCCGTGCTTTCGCTTCTTGAGCACGATGACGGATCGATATGGGTTGGCACAGACGGGAAAGGGGTGGACATTATTTCGCCTGATTACCAGACGATTCGAAACTTTCCGCGCGATTTTAAAGTACCCAGCCTCGTGGATTTTGGTTCGGTGTACCGCATTCTCGAAGACAGCGATCAGCGGATTTACCTTGGAACCAGTGGTTCAGGGGTGATTATGATTGAGTTAGATAAAAAAAGTGGTGTCATGCCTGTTAGTTGCGAACAATTGATACTCGATCCTGACATTGTTATTCCGGGACAGCAAAAACAGATTGTATATGCGCTGACGGAAGAAAAAGCAGGAATAATATGGATCGGGACAAGAGGTCTGGGAGTATATCGTTACAACACAATTACAAAGCGGGTCATGGCACAGTATTCCACTACTTCGCATCCCAATCTTGTTATAAATGACGATATCCTTTCGCTGTTTACCAGCCAGACAGGTCACATCTGGGCAGGTAGCAGCAATGGAATTTTCAATATATTGCCACTTTCGAACGATTCGGTGCAGGTGGTTCCGTTAAAGATTCAATCCGATCTTTCAAACACAAGCATTCATGCACTTCAGCGCGATAATCTTGGAGGTTTGTGGGTTACGACCAACCAGGGGATTTCATTAATCGACAGCAGCCGAAACAATATACGGAGTTTCAATGTGAACGACGGTTTAATCAATGATGAATACAGCGACGGCGCTTCCTATTTCGATAAGAAAACCGGCAAGCTTTATGCCGGAGGAACATTGGGAGTCGATATTATTCAAACAGATGAGATCAAGTTCTCATCCTATTTCCCCCCCATTGCTATTAATCAACTTTTGATCAGGAACCTTCAAGCTGAAATAGAAACCGAAAGCGTGCTGACCAGCCGCATTAACCATCAGAAAAATATAAAGCTGAAATACAACCAAAACTCGCTCACATTCTACGTCTCACCACTTGCTTACCGGGGACAGGAACGTTACAAAATTTCGTTTCGGCTGATGAATGCGAATGACGAATGGACCATCAATCCACATAACCAACCCATCAATTTTTCGAACCTGGCACCTGGTAAGTACACACTTCAATTGCGTGTAAGTGATGAGAACGGTAACTGGTCGAAGAACATCCGGGAAATTGAAATCGTAATTGATCCTCCGTTCTGGTTAACATCATGGGCAATTGCCGGTTATATCTTCCTGGTTATCGCCATTCAGCTTTTAATATTCGCTGGTTATCGCCGGCGTGCAGATCGTAAAAAAGAGTTAGTTCTGCAGGAATTTCAAAAGAAGAAAGACGAAGAACTGCAAGGTTATAAAATTGAGTTCTTTACCAATGTGGCCCATGAATTTCGGACGCCGCTTACCCTTATCACTTCGCATATTCATGCCTTACTCGAAGATCCCCAACTAACGATTGAAAACCCGCGCCTTTTAAAAGTCTACAACAACAGCATTAAGCTGCAGAAACTGGTGCTTGAAATTATGCAGTTCAGAAAACTGGAAAAGGGAAAAGAACCTCTTAATATTCAACTTACAAAACCGGTTGAACTTATTCGTGAAGTTTTTTCAGATCTTGAACTATTAGCGCAACAAAGAAATATCGCCTGCGAAGTCATTACAACAAATGCTGCAATTGAATTCAAAACAGATGCAGATAAGTTTCAGCGAATCGTTACAAATTTGATTTCGAATGCAATCAAATACAATAAACCGGGCGGCTTTGCAAAAGCGAACATTCAATCTTATAAATCTACGTTGATTGTTGAAATTGAAGACAATGGAGTTGGTGTAAATCCAGCATATATGCATCGTGTATTCGAGCCCTTCGGCGTCTCTTCCGCTACACGAAAGGGAAGTTTTCCAGGATACCGCTCTACTGGTCTTGGCCTTGCGGTCACAAAGGGGCTGGTTGAACTGCTCAAAGGAACTATCAATTTCGAAAGCAGGGAAAATGAAGGAACCAAATTTACCTGTGTATTTCCTGACATACACGAATTAAGCTCAATACCAGCATTTAACGAACCGACAGAGGAATTGGATGAGATCAACTTTATGGACGAAACGAGTCCTGATCAAGAAACCGGAAATTCAGAAATTTTGGCAGGGAAACCACAAATCCTGCTCGTGGATGATGAACCTGAAATCCTTGGTTTGCTAAGCGATTTTCTGCAAACAGATTATAGCATCCTATTTGCAACGAATGGTCGCGAAGCGTATGAAAAAGTTTTATCCGATCAACCCGATCTGGTTGTTTCGGATGTGATGATGCCTGAAATGGATGGCATTGAACTCTGCGGCATGTTGCGCGACAATTTTGATACCAGCCATCTGCCAATTATCCTTCTTACTGCCAAAGCTGAAATTGAGGACCGGATTGCCGGATTGAAAGCCGGTGCCGATTCCTATATCCCAAAACCATTTCATCCTGAACATCTGAAAGTCCGGATCGAAAAGCTCCTTAAATTAAGGTACAACATCAGGCATCATTTTGGCACACGGGATAGCAATCTCACACTCGTGGCGAAGATCCCGGACCCGTTTTTTCAGAAGTTAATCAGTTATATCGACGAAAACATCGATGATGAGACGCTTTCGTCCGAAACACTTTGCGATAAACTGGCCATCAGTAAGTCATCACTCTACAATAAAACACGGTCAATACTCGGAACCACTCCAAACAGTATGATCAATCAGCGCCGTTTAAGCAAAGCTGTAATTCTTCTTCGATCAACCACATTAACGGTAAGCGAAATCATCGACCAGACCGGCATTGCCAGCAGAACGCATTTCTACGCGCTGTTTAATAAGGCATATGGCTGCTCACCTTCCGATTACAGAAACAAGGCAGGAGAATAATTTCAACAATTTGGTGCATCATCCCACCGTAGAGATGAAACATCCCACCGTGGAGGTGAAATAGTTTCAGGCAATATAACTACTCCCAAAAACCCGTTCTCCTACCAAAAGGCCCATCATTTGCACCATACAGGACACAATCAGGAACCGAACGGACACAGGTCCGGCCAATTCAATTGTAGTTTTGTGAACTACTAAACAGATAAATAATGGACATTTCAAACCGCTTTACTCAAAACCCGCTTCTTCGTCCGTCGGATCTTAAACCTGGAATTGAAGGAATGGAAATCGTTTGCCTGTTAAACCCGGGTGTTTTTCAGTTTGAAGGAAAAATTTGGTTGCTGCTTCGTGTTGCTGAGAGACCTAAACAAATTGAAGGCAAAATCAGCTTTCCGGTATACAATAACGAGGGCAAAATTGAAATTCTAAGTTTCGATAAAAACGATCCCGATCTCGACGCGACCGATCCACGCATTATCAACTATAAGAAAAAAGATTACCTCACAACACTCTCTTATTTGCGCCTTGTTTGCAGCGATGATGGAATTCATTTTCACGAACCGGTAGGTTATCCTCCCATATTTGGTAAAGGCGAACTGGAAACTTTTGGTATTGAAGACTGCCGCGTTGCCACGATGAAATACGAATTCTGCCTGTCGTTTACCGAAGTATCCGAATTTGGGGTTGGTGTCGGATTGATCCGGACCAACGACTGGAAGAATTTCAAACGCGAAGGGATGATCTTCCCTCCTCATAATAAGGATTGCGCGATATTCGACGAAAAGATCAACGGGAAATACTTCGCACTGCATCGCCCGAGCAGCCCCGAACTGGGCGGTAACTATATCTGGCTGGCCGAATCACCCGATCTGATTCACTGGGGACAACACAAGTGCATTGCCACTGTGCGTCCAGGTATGTGGGATTCGAAACGTGTCGGTGCAGGCGGAGCACCCATCAGGACAGAAAAAGGGTGGCTCGAAATATATCATGGCGCAAATAGCGATCATCGTTATTGCCTTGGTGCAATACTACTTGATATCAACGATCCATCAAAAGTACTGGCACGAAGCGTTGAGCCGATCATGGAACCTATTGAAACGTACGAACAAACCGGATTTTTCGGGAATGTTGTATTTACCAATGGCCATTACGTGAAAGGCGACGATATCTTCATGTATTACGGTGCAAGTGATGAAGTGATCTGCGGTACAAGGCTTTCCATTTCTCAAATACTTTCGACCTTAGTTTAACTGTTGTTCCTAAAATTGAATGCAAAAAGTCGTCGCTGCGATGAAAGCCTGAACCGATGTTCAACGCAGTAATTGTACTTCTTCTCACCTATTGCAAAAATAGCTTCATATGTTATATCATAAAACCAGGCTAAAGGTATTTCTTCTCTGCCTGTTAACGATTATCAACTATTCAGTTGTTTACAGTCAGCAGCTTTCGTTAAAAGTCGTCGGAGATACTGCGACTGGGTTTCATGTCGATATTTACAACGGTGATCAACTGCTTGTTACCAACACAGAAGAATTCTCGCTGAAATTGTATAATCTGGACATGAGTACAGTTGCCAATATGCATCAATGGACCGGCCATGAGTGGACAGGTAATGAAAAGATGATCACCTTAAAGAGAGATTCCTACATTAAAGATTTTGATGCAAACCTTTCCGTTGCTGTAACCTACCAGGTCGTGAATGCTAACATTGTTAAAAAGACCATTGAGTTATTTCAGCCTTCGATGCCGGGCATGTATTACATTTTGCAGGAGACCTCCAAACCAGCTGAAAAGCCCAAACGATATGTAACTTTTGAATACGATAACTTCCCTGGTGGATTTGTTCACGAAATGTATCCAGCAGCGGGATTTATTACACCTGACGATAACGTAGTTGGATTTCTGACCGACGCCGGTTATAAAAATCAGTTCACACGTAATACACGCCGGCGGTTTAGCGGACGTGGCGGCGGCTTTATAGGTATGCGCCGCTTACCCGATCCCAACCTGTTTTCGGTAGCCACTTCATCAGAACAAGCTAAAAACAACCATTTCATCCGGCAGACTTTTGGTGAAATGTATAACCTCGATGCCGGGAAGGAAACCATCTTAAAAACAACGGATGCGTATCGGAAAGAAGGCAACAGCGAGGTAAAGAATGAGAACGGGCTGATTACAATCACCGGTCATCCGGGCGGAAGGGCAGGATTGGAATTTATCACGCCTTTCAAAGATCAGAAGTTGTACACCATTTCTTTTTGGTGCAAAGGGAATACAGGTGTGGCGGTAAAACTCTTCCGGGTTAAGAACGGGCAAAAAACCGTCGAACTCGAAGACGGGGTAAAGTACATTGATAACTTTCCGGCTACCGAAAACGAATGGACACTTTTTAAAGGCAGTATCCTGGTTCCATATATTGAGAATGACAGCGTTTCGATGTTTATTGGTTCGCAGTCGGGAAAAGAGTGCCAGCTTAAGATTAAAGACCTTCAATTTATAGAACACCAGCCTCAGCAGGAGCCTTACAATGTGTTACTATTGGGCGAAAAGGTGGAGAAAACAACTTATGTTTTTGTTGAACCCTGGAAATCGCACCAGCAGTTTATGATTTCGTCCCAGACAAGGTTGGCTGAAGGCAAAGGATTTAAAGGATCTCAGATTGAGAAGATGCTGTATGGCAATTTCAACATGCTTACCTGGATTACAGATACAAAGGATTTCGCGCCATTTAATGTGCCGAATATGAATTATGCCCCCGATATGTATAACAGGGATTCGTTCTTTTCAACAGTGGCATCCTATAATAAAGAATTGAACCTTTCCATCTGGGAACAGTGGGGGAAAACACAAACACCCAAAGGTGGTATAGGTACAATCATCACCCCACTGATGGGATCGGTAGAGGCAAAAGACAACGAAGCGACCATCGAATGGCTGATATGGGCGATGATGAACAAGCGTCGCTTCGGTGTTAAACTTCCGCAGGAAAAAATCAAGAAAGCGGTTGATTACGTGCTGAACGAATTTGATGCCGACAGAGATGGAAAATGCCAGGCGCATTTCTCGTTAAGCCAGGTCGATATCGTTGATTTCAAGCCGAAAACCGACCGGCTAGGTGTGAACCAGGGGATGCTGGCCATCGCGTTACGGACAATCAAAGAGTTAGGTTTTGATGTTTCTGAAGCATATATCCAAAAGGCTGAAAAAGAGTACCGGAATTTTTATGACGTTGAAAGAAAACATATCCTGTTCGACCGGAATTTCCCCGATATCATCACCCTTACTGATCTGGAACCTGAGTTCTTTTCGCTGTGGTTGTTCAACCGGCCCATGCTGACGGATGAAATGGTAAAGAATCATTTAGATCAGATACCGGTTCTGAATAAGGTATCCAACTCCCCTCATCCCGAATATGGTACCACTGCTCCCATCTGTGTAAGGCTAACCAAAGATGCAAAAGGGTTTTCATATCTCACAGGAGACTATCAGCCCTTTGAAAAATTTGGGGAGGAGAATTACAGCAACGGCAAAAGCGACGGGTTCTATTACAACGGCGGAAGCTGGTTCAGGGCAGAGTATTGCGCTTATGTAGTAGGGCTAAAACATGGCTGGAAAAAAGCAAACGCATTGATGGAAAATAGGGTGTGGGCAGAGATTTACCTGAATCCCCTCTGGCCCTTCAGTAAAGAATTTATACCGACCAAATGGACCTCAACCGATAGTTGGTGGCCATCGACAAAAGGATTGTGCTGGAATGTTTTCATTCTTATAGCAGACGAGGTTGCAGGTTTGAGAACACCAGATATGGATCCCGATTACAAAAAAAGTAAATAGCTCAAATAGTACGCATTCAATCTTTAAAAAATGAACCAAATGAAATCGAAGTTTAATTATGCATGGCTTTTGCTGCTCGTTATCATCCTTACGAGTCAGGGGATTTTTGCGCAGACAAAAATCACAGGGACTGTAAAAGATGGAACTGGAGCAATGCTGCCAGGAGCAACTGTTGTACAAAAGGGTACACAAAACGGCGTTCTCACCGATGTCGATGGTAAATATTCCATGACATTAAAAGAAGAAGGAGAAAAGTCACTTGTCTTTTCTTTTATCGGATTTTTACCACAAGAAGTGGCCGCTACAGGTAAATCTGTAATCAATGTTGTCTTAAAAGAAGACAAGGTTGAGCTGGGTGAAGTGGTGGTTATGGGTTATACGACACAGAAAAAGTCGGCCTTAACCGGTGCTGTTGGTACGGTTGAAATGGCGAATCTGGAACAGCGAAGAGTCCCGGATGTGGCTCAGATTCTTCAGGGACAGGTTGCCGGCGTACAGGTAACCCAAAGTACGGGTGCTCCGGGTGATGGTATCAATGTCACCATTCGTGGGGTAGGAACAATTGGAAGTAGCAGCGACCCGCTTTATATCGTGGATGGTCTGCCTACTACCGACATCTCCTTTATAAACCCAACTGATATACAGTCGATGACGGTGTTGAAAGATGCAGCAGCAGCAGCAATTTACGGTGCAAGAGCTGCAGGTGGTGTAATCGTAATTGTCACCAAGAGCGGTGTAAAAGGACATTCCACCCTTGACATTAGCTACAATTATGGCATTCAGAAAGTAACCAATCTTCCTACAATGCTCAATACCACACAGTATATGAATAAAATGGAAGAAAGCTGGAATAATTCAGGTTATACCGGAACCAATCCTTACACGGCCGACAAATCAAGAACAGATCTTGCAAATACCGATTGGCTTCATGAATTATTTGGATTGGGTAAATCACAAAACCTGCAATTATCTGCAAGTGGCGGTTCCGATAAAGTACAATACCTTATTTCTGGTGGATATTATAATCAAAATGGTATAGTAGTCTCAAATAACGACCAATTTGAGCGCATTAACTTTAGAACAAATGTAAATGCCAACTTGTCAGATCGTTTTACCGTTGGAACCAATCTGCAAATTTCGAACAGTATGCAGGATAAAATATCTTCAAGCGGTGATGCACCAGGTATTATCCGTCATGCATTTATTCGTCCGCCGGTAATCGCAGTTTTTAAAGACAAAACCGATCCTACTTATTCCGAAGCCGATCCCTATACCGATTTGCCTTTTTACTCACAAAATCTTGCAGCAAATAATGGAACATGGAACGCTGATGCAGACAAATATGAGTTTAGTTCAAATCCTATTGCCCTTGCAAATTTCACCAATGACAAGCGGAATATCCTTAAAACCTTTGGTAATGTTTTTGCTGAATTTGCTTTTTTGAAAGATAAAGAGCTAAAGCTGAAATCCAATGTAGGAATCGATTTGAATATGACGCATAATAAAGCCTTCAATAAAAACTTCGGAGATGATAATGGCGGAGGTAATGAGATTGATGCCGGAGCAGGTCGCCAGAATCGTCCTACTAATTTATCGGAAGAAAGGGGGCAGGAAACAACTGTTACCTGGACCAATACATTGAACTATAGTAAAACATTTAATAAGCATTCATTAAGCGTATTGGCAGGAAGTGAATTCATATCCAACCATGCTTCCGGCTTAAGTGCTTCCAGGTCAAGGTATGGCTATACAACCCCGGCTTTTCAATACATTGATTTCGGAGCTTATCCGCTCGATCTTTGGAATGGAGGAGCTGCATCACAATGGGCGTTGTTCTCTTTGTTTAGCTCGGTAAATTACAATTACGACAACCGTTTTTTCGTAACCGGAAGCATCAGAGAGGACGCATCAAGCCAGTTTGCAGAAAATAAGCAAAAAGCATTTTTCCCATCCTTTTCAGCTGGATGGAGAATATCGCAGGAAAAATTTATGGAAAATGTAAGTGCGATCTCTGACCTTAAATTAAGAATCAGTTCAGGAAAACTGGGTAACCAATCGGGGCTTAATAACTACAATTCCCTTGCAATTTATAATCCTTTAGGCACATTACTACGCTATGGCAACCCCGATTTGAAATGGGAAACTACTCAGCAGGATAATATTGGATTGGATCTGGGTTTACTTAAAAACAAAATCAACCTTACTATTGATTATTTTAGAAAAACAACATCTGACATTTTATTGCCTTTAAACTTACCAAAATTGGTTGGTGATGTGCAGCCAACGATCGTAAACGCCGGAGAAGTAAGCAATAAGGGTTTTGAATTGTCACTTGGTTTCAAAAACAATGACCATGCATTCAAATACAATGTAAATGGGAATATTGCCTCTGTAACTAATATGGTCGAAAAATTGCATCCTAATTTACCAAGTATCTACGGGCAGGTTTCAAAAACAGAAGTTGGTCATCCATTAAATTCTTTTTACGGATTTGAAATGACGGGTATTTATCAAAACCAAAACGAGATAGATACTTATCTGACTGGCGCACCTCATCCCGAAATTAAGCCAGGCGATATTAAATTTAAAGATCTGAATGCAGATGGCATTATCAACGATAATGACCGTACCTACATTGGTAATCCAAACCCAAGGTTTACGTATGGTCTCAATTTATCAGCTAATTATAAAGGTCTTGATATAGCCGTATTATTCCAGGGTGTAAGTGGCGTAGAAAAATACAACGATCTTAAAAAGATTATTGATTACGATACCCGTCCGTTTAACCACTCCGTAGCAACTTTAAATGCATGGCATGGTGAAGGAACAAGTAATACAATACCGCGTTCAACGTTTAATGACAATGGCAGCAGCCGAGTATCAAGTATTTTTGTAGAAGATGCTTCCTATTTAAGACTTAAAAACATAGAGATTGGTTATACACTCCCTGCAATATTCGGGAAATCAAACGCCGCATTGAAGAGTGTAAGAGTATATGTATCTGCCCAAAACCTGTTTACTGTTACAAATTACACAGGGTTAGATCCGGAATCAGTTAATATGATTGACCAGGGTACTTATCCGCAATCAAAAGCGTTCTTATTTGGTGTCAATATTAAGTTGTAAATAACCTGTTTAAAAAGAAAAAATATGAGATCAATATATAAAATACTGGCTTTAATGGTAGTCATTACCAGTGTCAGTTGCAATAAAGACTTGCACGAAACCCCGATAGGAATAATAACGGAGGGAGTAGCTCCAACACATGCATCAGTAATATATTCTGTAACCTCTTCTTACCAATTGCTTTCGAGCACCCTGAATATTATTGGCACCTGGGGATGGGATGATGGAACAGTGCTTCGCAATGATTTTGTTTTGCAGGATATTGCATCCGGCGATATGCAAAAGAAGTGGAACCCCGATGGCGATCAGGCATGGATGGATCAGTTCTCCGAATTTAGTTTTACAGCTTCCAATGCGGGTATTAATGGTCAATGGAGTTATGATTTTGACGGAATAGCAAGAGCGAATACAGCTATCAGTTATTTAACTGATGCAGAACTTACAACTAAACTTGCTTTTGATGAACCTACCAGGAAATATCTGTTAGGTCAGGTTTATTTCTTAAGGGCCTTTTACTATTTCGATTTGGTAAATTTATATGGTGATGTACCATTGTTATTAACGCCATTAAAAAGTTTCGCTGATGCTTATAGTGTAGCTAAAAGTGAAACCAAGGCAAATGTGTATCTGCAAATCAGCAAAGACCTTGACGAAGCTAAAACTTTGATACCAGCTGGCAAATATTCAAATGCTACCGAAAAATGGAGAGTATCTGAAGGTGCAGTATTGGCTTTACAGGCAAAAGTGGCGTTGTACAATCAAAAATGGGCAGAAGTAGTAAGTATTGTAACCGCAATGGAAACATTGAACTATTATAGCTTAAATGCCAATTACTTCGACAACTTTAGTGTGGCTAAAGAATTTACGGATAATGAAGTGATTCTTGCCTATAATCACGAGACGCTAACAACACCAAGATCCGGCAATGGCCTTTGCGCCCTTGCAGGATGGGGATTTATTGCACCTACAACCAATTTCATCAGTGCATTCGAAGCCAATGATCCAAGGTTGGGTTATACAGTAGATGTTGCCAGTCAAAATGTTTACAAATTGTTTGGCACCCTGAATAGTGATAATAAAGGCAATGATGATGCCGCAAGTAACAAAATATTCATTCGCTGGGCAGATGTGATACTTTGGAAAGCTGAAGCCTTAAACGAAACAGGTAGCTATCCTGCCGCCATTGCGCTGATCAACAAGGTAAGAGAGCGTGCAAGACTATCCGTAACAGCTACGGGTACGACTCCACCTGCCGGAACATTACCAGACAGGAGTGTTGCCTCTACTGATAAAGCCCAGATCAAAGATTGGCTGGTAAAAGAAAGACGTGTAGAATTAGGCTTCGAATCACAACGATTCAACGACCTTAAAAGATGGAACTTAGCCAAGAGTTTTTTAACCGGTCTGGGTAAAAATTTCCAGGATAAAAATTACATCTATCCTATTCCACAGGGTGAAATTGATAAATCGGGTGGTAGTATCAAACAGAATACCGGCTATTGATATTTATCCTGAAACAGAAATGGGAGGTTAATTTAAGGTTTTACGGAACTTTAAATTGACTCCCTTTTGTTCAAAATTAAGATTTCGCAACTACATTGATATTTTACAATTCCAACAATAAGACTCAATGATCGCAAAACTGACTACAGAATTCCGTTTCTTCCAATCGATGCCGCACAATATGCGTGTGCTACTTATTACCAACATGTTGTATGCGTTGGTATTGCCGGTTGTTGAGATCTTTATGGCGGCTTACATCATGCGCTATTTTGCCGATACCAGTTATGTGGCCATCTTCCAGGTTGCGATGTATACGGGTATCATTATCACCTCGTTGACGAACGGTTTTTTACTGAAGAGCTTCAAGGTAGCTCACCTCTATAGTTTCGGAATTCTGTTGAGTGGCATATCGATGGTTGGGATGATGTTTGTAAAAGACATTACCTTGGTAGGATTGATTGTCGCAGGCATGATGATTGGCGCAGCTTCCGGGTTTTTCTGGACAAATCGTTACCTGATGGCGCTCAACACGACGAAGGACGATAACCGCAATTATTTCTTTGGTCTGGAGTCGTTCTTCTTTACAATCGCAAATATTACCATTCCATTGGCGATCGGCGCGTTGCTTGCGTCAATTGATGGCAAGCAGCTATTCGGGATTGTTTTCGACATTTACCAGGGCTACCGCATCGTAACAATTATTGTATTTGCAACGACAATTGCAGCCTGTTTTTCACTGGCCCGTGGAAAGTTTGAAAACCCTGTACAGAAAGACTTTCTGTATTTCCGGTTCGACAAGCTTTGGAACAAACAGATATTACTGGCAATATTAAAAGGTCTCGTACAAGGATTCCTTGTAACAGCACCTGCCATGCTCATTATGAAATATGTTGGAAAAGAAGGTTCGCTTGGATTGATCCAGGGAATAAGTGGCGGATTGACAGCCATTTTGATTTACCTGCTGGGCCGGTTTGCAAAACCAAAACACCGCATTCTTATTTTTGGTTTTGGTATTACACTCTTCCTGATCGGAACCATTGTGAACGGCATTGAGTTATCGATGTTCGGCGTTATGGTATTCGTTTTGTGCAAGGTATTTTTCCAGCCGCTACACGATCTTGCCTATTACCCAATTATGATGAAGGTGATTGATGTAGTTTCGAAACGCGAAGACCGAAATCAGTATGCCTACATTCTTAATCATGAGTTTGGCTTGTATTTTGGCAGGGTTGCAGGATTGGGTTTGTTTATCTTCCTGGCATTCTCCGTTTCCGAAACCTTTGCACTCCGTTACTCACTGATCATTGTGGCAGTGCTGCAAATGCTTTCGATTCCATTGGCAAAAAACATCATGAAAGATTCCTATTCTGAAGTGAAATGAGAAATATAAAAGGATTTTTTTTAATCGCATCACTGGCGCTGCTGGCAGGATTCAATGCTTGCATTTCGCAAACGGGTATGCCTGTTGTGCAGACCTCACTGCCACGCATCGATCAAATGCCGGAGATCCCGCAGCCATTAAAAATCATCGACTGGAAGAAAAAGACGTTGCAATTCGACAGCCTCGTTTTCAATTTAAACAGTACCGCCTCCTATGGTCCGCTGATCTGGCTCGACAGTTCCCGAAGGAACATCGATCAGGTTACATTCGGACTTTACACGGTGATTGGCGATGTTCGCCAGGGTCCAAAGAAAAATAATGGCGAGTTCCATGAAGCATTGACCTCGATGAATTCTTTGATCAGCGCTGGATTGAATGGAATTGATAAAACCAACCAGCATGGATTTAACTATGTGAAGATGGTGCAGAACTATTTCAACACCGACACAAAGTGGAATATAGTGATGAACAATACCAATCCCGCGGTGGCATTGGCAGGTGGAGGTTATGGTCGCGATTGGTGGTACGATGTTTATCCGAACGTGTTGTATTACGGGGTTGCTGCGCTTAACCCCAATGTCGAAAACACAAAATCTATCCAGCATACAATTGCCGAACAATTCTGTAAAGCCGACTCTGTGCTGAACGGTAACTACGATTATTCCTATTTTGACTATGGTCAGATGAAAGGTTTCAAAAACAATATTCCTTTACAGCAGGATGTTGCCGGCGGACATGCCTGGATATTGTATTCGGCTTATTATCAATTTGGAGATAAGCGATACCTGAACCGGGCTAAAAGTGCCACGGAAGCTTTGCTTAGCCAGAAAGAGAGCCGGTTTTACGAAATGCTGCTCCCGTTTGGAACCTACACAGCTGCGAGGCTTAATGCAGAACAGGGAACCAACTACGATGTTACAAAACTGCTAAACTGGATGTTTGACGGCTGCCAGTCGAAAGACGGGCGTTACGGGTGGGGCGTGATTGCTGAAAAATGGGGTGACTATGATGTCTCCGGATTGCAGGGAAGTATCACCGATGGTGGTGGATATGGTTTTTTTATGAATTCTGTGGCAATGGCCTGGCCACTTGTCCCTTTGGTGAAATATGAACCTCAATATGCCAAAACGATCGGTAAATATATGCTGAACGTGGTTAATGCAGCTCGTCTTTTCTATCCTGACCAGGTAGACAATACCCACCAGTGGCTACCCGAATTGAAAGATCTGACGCATGGAATCATTGGCTATGAAGGCATTCGTAAAACAGATGATTATGGCAAGCCCGAATTGAAAGGAATTTCCCCGGTTTCTATCGGTGATGGTCCAAAATGGACAACCGGTCAGCCAAAAGAATCGATGTTCAGCCTTTACAGTACCTCTATCGCCGGCGTCTTCGGAGCCATTGTCAACAAGACCGATGTTGATGGAATTCTGGCGCTCGATTGCAATATCACCGACTTCTACGCTCATAATAAATACCCAGAATATCTTTACTATAACCCTTTTAAAGACGCTAAAACAGTAACGTATTCATCTAAAGTCAGCGTTGACTTGTTTGATGTCATCTCAAAAAGATATCTCTCGAAAGGTGGACAGGGTAATATCATTTTCAGTTTACCAGCAGGTGAAGCAGCATTGATTGTTGTGCTTCCGGCTGGTACACATCTGAAGACGGTAGGATCAAAAATTAAAGTTGGGAGTACTGTTATCGCCTACAAATAAGAAGAGTTTTCAAAAGGCAAAATCCAATAAACGCAAAGTACACAAAGCAACATCGCCAGAAACACAATAAACAATGCTACAAAATTCAAACTTTGATTAATGTGTATCTGGCGGTTATAATTATTTCATAAGGTTCCCTTACGATAGGACATCCGAAATGCTACTCCCCACCTGTTCTGTCAATCTCGTGACGCTGTAATGGGTTTTTCGATAGTACACTGTACCGTTTGCGATTCTCAAACACGTCAATTGCAAGGTATAAAGCATTGCGAAACGACTCTTCGGAGGCAGTTCCTGTTCCTGCAAGACTATAGGCTGTTCCATGACCTGGCGAAGTACGGATAATTGGTAATCCGGCTGTATAATTTACACCCGATTCGAAGGCAAAAGATTTGAAAGGTATCAAACCCTGATCGTGGAACATTGCCAGTGTAGCATCAAATTTTTTAAACTCGCCTGAGCCAAAAAATCCATCCGCCGGATATGGCCCTAATGCGATGATTCCCTCTTCATTTGCCTGCTTGATAGCAGGCAATATGATCCGTTGTTCCTCGTCACCAATCAACCCGCCATCTCCTGCATGAGGATTAAGCCCGAGAACAGCAATGCGTGGCTTATGGATTGAAAAATCCTCCAGCATTGTTTTATGCAGAACCCGTAAATTATTCAGTATTCTTTCCTTGGTAATCAGTTCAGCCACCTGACTCAATGCGATGTGGCCTGTAACAACACCAACTTTTAAAATATCGCTGACCATTAGCATCAGAAAGTTTTTTGCACCAAATTCTTTGGCAAAATAATCGGTATGGCCCGGGAAATGGAAACTCTCTGATTGTATGTTTTCTTTGTTGATTGGTGCAGTAACAACAACATCAATTTCGCCTGATTTCAGATCGCGGACCGCTGCATGTAGCGCTGCTAAAGCCGCCTCACCCGCTTGTTTTGTCGATTTTCCAATCTCAACTCTCACATCTTCGTTCACACAATTGATGATATTGACCCGTTTAGGATTTGACTCTTTGGCTGTGTTGACCTGGTTGAAAGTGAAAATTTCGTTGTCCATCGCTTTCCGGTAGTACGCTGCGACTTTTGGCGAACCATATACAATCGGGGTACACATCTCTAAAATCCGACTGTCAGCTAAAGCTTTAATAATTACTTCGTAACCAATGCCATTAATATCACCGTGGGTGATTCCCACCTTAATTTTATGTTGCTCCATTCCTAAATCATTTATAATTTAATCATTAACCGCTTTGTGAAACGGATGATTTGTCAAATTTAAGCTTTTATTCGAGATTACACAGTGGGATTAAACGCCAAAATTGAATGATCACTATGGTCGCCATTCATTACAATAATTAAATAGGATCCAAACCAACGGCGCTCAACTTCTCTATATATGATCCTCCGGAGCGGAATAAATTCCATCCCAACAAGATGTCCCGAGCCTGCAAATCTCTGCCGTAGCCACGGTCCAATTGTTTTATGCTAAACCGCGCAGAAAGTCGATCAACAACCTCACCCCTGAAGCGGTTCCACCTTTTGTCCGGTAATGATCCGATGCGTTTATAAATGCTGGACCTGCTATATCGAGATGAATCCAGGGATAATCCACAAAATGCTCTAAAAACATGCCCGCTGAAATTGCTCCCCCTTCGCGAGCACCAATATTCTTAATATCTGCGATATCCGATTTGATCGATTCGCCATACTCTTCCCAAAGCGGAAATTCAACAACCCGCTCATACACATTTTCACCCGATTGCTTTAAGGCGCTAAAAGTAGTTTCACCCGCATTTCCCATTCCAACAATACCATGTTGTCCGATAGCCATTGCGGCCGCTCCGGTAAGCGTTGCAACATCAATCACTAATTCCGGATGATAATCCTTCGCAAAACTAAGTGCATCGGCCAATATTAACCGTCCTTCAGCGTCGGTATTCAACACTTCTACTGTTTTGCCGCTGTGCATATAGATTACATCTCCTGGCGCATAGGCATTTCCGTCAGGGCGGTTATCGGTTGACGGAACCAGGGCAATCAAGTGCAGTGGTAACCTCGATTTCGCGGCAAAATAGATGACTGAAGCGACAACTGCACTCCCGGCCATATCGCACTTCATATAATCCATTGAATCCTTGGTCGGTTTCAAACTTAGACCACCAGTATCGAAAACGACACCCTTACCTACCAAAACAATTGGCTTTGCGTTTTTGGCATCGGCAGGCTTCCACTCCATCACAGAAAAGGTTGGCGGATCGATACTTCCCAGATTTACGGCCAGTAATCCACCCATCTTTAATGCTTCAATTTTATCTTTGTGATAAATATCCGTAGAAAATCCGGCCACCTTCCCCATTGCTTCAAAGCTTTCTGCGAGTTTTACGGCATTCAGGTGCGATGCCGGTTCATTCACAAGATCACGTGCAATAAATACGGCTTCGATCTGAATTGTCAATAAATTAACATCGCTTTCTGAAACTTCGGATCCTGTAAAATTGATCTTTTCAAGATTCCATGCCTTTTTCTTGCCTGCTGACTGATACTTCACAAATTGATAGCTCCCTAATAACAAACCCTCCGCAAGTGCAAGTCCCGCTTTTGGATTCGCAGCAGAAACAATGATATCGATGCCGGGGATTTTCTCTTTCTGTAAAATCGCGGCTATTTCATTGCCTCTTTTACGGCATTCCTCCATGAATATACCCCTCTTTTTTAAAGGATCAGCAAAGGCAACAAGAATTAATTCATTGTACCTGTTCACAATAACCAACTCATTCTCTTCAAATTGCTTCAGAGCATAAGTTGCTTCATTTTCAGTGAACGGAATATCTGCCAAAACGGTCCTGTCGAAAATCAGAAATGCCCTGGCGAAAGAGGACGTTTGGCTGTTTATACTTAATTGAAACTTCGTGTTTTCTATCATCCTATTTTATCATCAAATTATCATCAACAATTTTAAATGTCGATGGTTCAAAGTTACAAATTCATTGATTTGCCGTCTATCCGCGAAAAATATCACGCATTATCCAAATAACAGTTGAAAAATTAGTTATTTTGTTCCGGTAAGTTTAATTATAAATCAGGTTTAAACCAATTATTAGAATCATTAATGAGAAAGTGGCGTATCGAAGACTCTGCTGAGCTATACAACATCAATGGATGGGGAATTAATTACTTTTCCATCAATGAAAAAGGGCATGTTGTTGTTACCCCAAGAAAAGACGGAGTTGAAGTTGACTTAAAGGAATTGGTTGAAGAGCTTCAATTGCGGGATGTTTCTGCACCAATGCTAATCCGGTTTCCGGACATTCTCGACAGCAGGATCGAGAAAATGGCCAGTTGTTTCAAAATAGCATCCGAAGAATACGCCTATAAAGCCCAGAATTTCATTATCTATCCCATCAAGGTCAACCAAATGCGACCGGTTGTGGAGGAGATCGTCGGTCACGGAAAAAAATTCAATATCGGGCTTGAGGCAGGTTCAAAACCTGAATTACACGCAGTTATTGCCATCAATACAGATAATGATTCACTGATCATCTGTAATGGCTATAAAGATGAAGATTATATCGAGCTGGCACTTCTTGCTCAGAAAATGGGTCGTCGCATCTATCTGGTCGTTGAAAAACTGAGCGAACTTAAGCTTATTATCAAGATTGCCAAGCAGTTCAAAATAAAACCAAAACTTGGAATAAGGATCAAACTGGCCAGTTCAGGCAGCGGAAAATGGGAAGACTCAGGCGGTGATGTCAGTAAATTCGGACTCACTTCGAGCGAATTACTCGAGGCCCTTGACATTCTGGAGAAACACAAGATGAAAGATTGTCTGCATCTTGTTCACTTCCATATTGGCAGCCAGGTTAATAAAATCAGGCGCATAAAGATTGCGATCCGCGAAGCATCGCAATTCTATGTGCAATTGCACCTGAACGGTTATAACATTAGTTTCGTTGATATTGGCGGTGGATTAGGTGTCGACTACGATGGAACGCGTTCGTCGAACAGCGAAAGCAGCGTGAACTACAGCATTCAGGAATACGTGAACGACGTAATATCGACAATGGTTGATGTGAGCGATAAGAACAACCTGCCCCATCCAAACGTAATTACGGAGTCGGGACGATCCCTCACAGCTCATCATTCGGTGCTGATATTTGAAGTGCTCGAAGCAACCTCACTACCCGTTTGGGCAGAAGACGAAGTAATTGAACCGGAAGAACACGAATTGCTCAACGAGCTTTTCTCGCTGTGGAGCACACTGAATCAGACACGTATGCACGAAACCTGGCACGACGCGCAACAAATACGCGAAGAGGCGCTGGATCGTTTCAGCCTTGGATTACTTGACCTTCAGACAAGGGCCAAAATTGAGAAGTTGTTCTGGTCGATTGCCAAAGAGGTACAGCAAATGACCAACGGGATGAAACATATTTCCGAAGAGCTGACCACGCTTCCTAAATTACTATCGGATAAATATTTTTGCAATTTCTCGCTTTTTCAGTCTTTGCCCGATTCTTGGGCAATTGACCAGATATTCCCGATTATA
Organism: Bacteroidales bacterium; assembly: GCA_038236995.1. Taxonomy (GTDB): domain Bacteria; phylum Bacteroidota; class Bacteroidia; order Bacteroidales; family Prolixibacteraceae; genus JAAFHB01. The sequence goes on from JBBRZE010000013.1 coordinate 78,863, forward strand.
CCGATTCAGCGGCTCGATGAGAAACCCGACCGGTCGGCTACACTTCAGGACATCACATGCGATTCGGACGGGAAAATTGATAATTTTATCTCAACGCGAAACATTTCCTATCACCTTCCGGTACATTCATTGAAACAGAAGGAGCCATATTACATCGGGGTATTTCTGGTGGGTGCCTATCAGGAGATTTTGGGCGATTTGCATAACCTCTTCGGAGATACGAATGCAGTGCATGTCTCTGTTGACGACAAAGGGTATAGCATCGATCAGATCATCGATGGCGAAACAGTCGCTGAAGTGCTAGAATACGTGCAGTACAATCCCAAAAAATTGGTAAGGACCGTTGAAACATGGGTAACATCATCCGTAAAGTCGGGAATTATTACCGCTGAAGAAGGAAAAGAGTTCCTCTCGAATTACCGTTCCGGGTTGTATGGTTATACCTATCTTGAGTAGCCATTATTGTTTCCATGATTCGGGATTCTATAACTCGTCAGGGATAAAATATCGGTAGAAAATGTAATTCCCGGATGGTTTTTATCCCGTCAGGGATAACCGGTCGGTAAAAAAACGTGCAGTGTAGAAGGGTTTCGTCCCGTACGGGACGACAGACCTTTGCAGCGTTGTTTTCTACCGACCGTTTGTGCCTAACGGCACAATTTCCACAGCAATGTTTTTCTGCCGGTTCTTCGGACATCATGATCGTTATATTTTTATTTCCGGAAGGATATTACAATCGGCAGAAAATATAAATACCCGATGGTTTTTATCCCGTCAGGGATAACCGGTCCGTAGAAAAACGTGCAGCGTAGAAGGATTTCGTCCCGTACGGGACGACAGATCGCATTCATATCTTGTTTTCTACCCACCGTTTGTGCCTAACGGCACAATTTCCACAAAAATATTTTCTGCCGTTTCTTCGGACATCATGATCGTTATATTTTTATTTCCGGAAGGATATTACAATCGGCAGAAAATATGATTTCCGGAGGGTTTTTTATCCCGTCAGGGATAACCGGTCCGTAGAATGCGGGGAATGTGGTGAGGTTTCGTCCCGTACGGGACGACAGACCTTTGCGGCGTTGTTTTCTACCGACCGTTTGTGCCTAACGACACAATTTCCACAGCAATGTTTTTCTGCCGTTTCTTCGGAAATAATGATCGTTATATTTTTATATCCGGAAGGATATTACAGCCACAGAATATTCAATTTCCGGAGGGTTTTTTATCCCGTCAGGGATAACCGGTCCGTAGAATGCGGGGAATGTGGTGAGGTTTCGTCCCGTACGGGACGACAGACCTTTGCAGCGTTGTTTTCTACCGACCGGTTGTGCCCTAACGGCACAATTTCCTCCGCCATATTTTTCTGCCGGTTCTTCGGACATCATGATCGTTATATTTTTATTTCCAGAAGGAAATTACATCCACAGAATATTCAATTTCCGGAGGGTTTTTTATCCCGTCAGGGATAACCGGTCCGGAGAAAGCTGATAACGTGGTGAGGTTTCGTCCCGTACGGGACGACAGACCTTTGCAGCGTTGTTTTCTACCGCGTTTGTGCCTAACGGCACAATTTCCTCCGCAATATTTTTCTGCCGTTTCTGCTTCCCTTATGCGTCTGAATTTACCCTATGATCGAAACATTTCTTTACTACCTTCCGTAACTTTATTGTACTAATCAGAAAATGAATAGACAATAACCAGATCAATATGTCAAATACTTATACTCAAATTCACATTCATGCCGTATTTGCCGTCCAAAATCGGATGTCTCTTATTTCGAAGCTTTGGGAAGAGCGTTTATATCAATACATTACTGGCATAATTCAGCACAAAGGTCATAAGCTTTTAGCAATAAATGGAATGCCCGATCATGTTCATATACTTTTCGGAATGCGACCTTCACAATCCTTGTCTGATTTAATGCAGGATATTAAGGGCGATTCGTCGCATTGGATCAATGAGAACAGGTTTGTCAATGGTAAATTTTCGTGGCAGGAAGGATTTGGAGGATTTTCGTACAGTAAATCACAAGTTTCAGTAGTAGCCGATTATATTGAAAAACAGGAAGAACATCACAAAACAAAAACCTTTATTGCCGAATATCGCAAAATATTAACTGATTTTGGCATCGATTACGAAGAACAATATATTTTTAAACCAATCGAATAAAGGTCGTTTGTGATAGCAATGATTTTGATATGCCAGCGAGTCAGTTTCAAATTTCCGGAAATGGTTTTGACATGATTTGATCAGTCAACCTGTCACTTGCATTTCTCCCTCTCGCCCTTATACCTCCAAAAACATGTGAAAAATATAACTCTTAAATTTAATTGTGTAACAAGCCCTCAGATTAAAGCTCCCAACTTTGTCACCTGATTTTTTTATTATTCATTTAAAATTTTGAACATGTTAAAAATGAAAATCAAAACAGGAATGACCACCATCACAAAAAGCCTATTCTATGTAAGCTGTTTCAGTTTACTTGTTTTACTGATGCCATCATGTACGAAGGATACCAGTAACGGTAAGGGACAGGCACATCTTTCTGTGATGATGACAGACGCCCCCGCAAATTATGACGCAGTAATGGTAGATGTGGTTGGAATAGAAGTATTTGGTAGCGATAATGTTGCAGTGGCTCTTACTCCAAAAGCCGGTGTTTACAACCTGCTCGATTTATCTAACGGAATAGATACCCTTATCGCAACAGGTGATATAGAACCAGGTACTATTTCACAAATACGATTGATCCTGGGGCCTAACAATTCGGTGACAGTTGACGGTGTTGTTTACCCGCTTAGTACACCAAGCGCGGAACAATCAGGATTGAAACTTCAGGTTCATCAAACATTCGAGCCGGACATTTCATACAGTATCCTGCTCGATTTTGACGCAAGTCAATCAATTGTTATGACAGGTAATGGTGCCTATAAATTGAAACCAGTTATCAGAACCATTGATGTGGCTATAACCGGTGCAATTAAGGGAAGCATTACCCCGATTGGCGCTAATGTCATTGTGACTGCAACTGCTAATGGCGTATCATACTCTTCAGTAACCAATTTAGATGGCGAGTTTGTAATTTCAGGATTGCCAGCAGGAACCTATGATATTACAGTTACGCCGGAACTTCCTTTGCTTCCGTTTACCGTCATCGGTAAAGCAGTTGTAATCGGAGCTTCGACCAACATCGGAATCGTAGTTTTGTAAGGTTTAAAAGCCAATATAATATTCAGGAGGTTGTCTCGTTAATGAGATGACCTCTTGTTGTTTTACGGAAATGGGTTTAAGGTTCCCGGCAATGGATGAAACATGTCAAGGAGTCAGTTTCATGTTTCCAGATATAGATTCGAACTGCCAAGGAGTCAGTTACATGCTCCCAGATATTGATTCGACATACCAAGGAATCAGTTACATGCTCCCAGATATGGATTCAACATACCAAGAAATCAGTTACATGGTCCCAAATATGGATTCAACATACCAAGAAATCAGTTACATGGTCCTGGAAATGGTTTTAACATGGCTGGCGGTAAGATTCATGTTCCCGGAAATGGTTTGTGCATGGCCAGTAGTTCATTAAGTGTAACCAGAAGGTTTTTTATCCCGTCAGGGATAACCGGTCGGTAGAATACGAGGAATATGGTGAGGTTTCGTCCCGTACGGGACGACAGACCTTTGCAGCGTTGTTTTCTACCGACCGGTTGTGCCTAACTGCACAATTTCCACAGCAATATTTTTCTGCCGGTTCTTCGGACATCATGATCGTTATATTTTTATATCCGAAAGAATATTTCATCCACAGAATATTCAATTTCCGGAGAGATTTTATCCCGTCAGGGATAACCGGTCCGTAGAAAAACGTGAAGCGTAGAAGGGTTTCGTCCCGTACGGGACGACAGATCCATATCATATCTTGTTTTTTACCGACCGGTTGTGCCCTAACGGCACAATTTCCACAGTAATGTTTTTCTGCCGGTTCTTCGGACATCATGATCGTTATATTTTTATTTCCGGAAGGATATTACATCCACAGAATATTCAATTTCCGGAGGGTTTTTTATCCCGTCAGGGATAACCGGTCCGTAGAATACGGGGAATTAGGGGAGGTTTCGTCCCGTACGGGACGACAGATCCCTTTCATATCTTGTTTTCTACCGACCGATTGTGCTTAACTGCACATTTTCCTCCGCCATATTTTTCTGCCGTTTCTTCGGAAATAATGATCGTTATATTTTTATATCCGGAAGGATATTACAGCCACAGAATATTCAATTTCCGGAGGGTTTTTTATCCCGTCAGGGAT
>JBBRZE010000014.1:0-82080 GCA_038236995.1 Bacteroidales bacterium
GAGCTTCCGTCAGTTTTGAAATCCTGATATACCTGAAACCATGATAATTGAATTTGTTTTTGAATACTTCTGAACCTTCTCCGGAAGCAATGTAACGGTCGGTTTGCTTTTGATCGGCGAACTTTCCTTTATCATCCAGATGGTCTGAATACTCCAGAACGATTTTCTGCGATTTTTGCAGTTTTGCAAAATTGATTTCGATCCAGCCGGTCAGGGTTTTTCCCATGTCGATCAGGAATGTATCTTTTGCAATGGACCGTATTTCTATAGGTTTTATTGTTTCTGCAATGCGGTTCACCTCCACCATTTGAGGACTTACTTCATAGTCGGGAACCGAAATTACCGAAACAGGGTTCCAGCTTTTATCGTTCATCCCATCTGCGGACAAATCGTCCTTTGCCAATGTGCCATCCACAATTTCACCGCCAAACTGATGAGGCTGCCAACTGCCATGCCGTGTGTAACTGCTCTTCCGTGCAACCCAGGAAGCATCTGTTGCAAGGATGGTCTCCCTCTTATTATCAGAAAGTTTTTCCAGCTGGGCTTTCACCAAAGGACCAATGTTAACAACCCCAGGCAAACCTTGCGTATACCAGCCACTTGCAAGCCATAAAACGATGTCATTTTGACCCTTCTTCACCAACTTCGAAACATCGTAAGTGATCGCCCACGAGCGTTTGTCGAATTGTGAAACGGCCGGGGAGAGAACTCCGTCACCTACTTTTTGTCCATTCAAATATACCTCGTGGTAACCCAACGAATTAACATACAAAAGCATTTTTCCATTTGTATCATTCGCATCGAATGATTTTTTTAACTGAGGGCATTCATTGTAACCGGCTTCCGTTGGGAATCCGATGTAGGATGCATGCCAGTCCTCTTTATTTAATAATCCGATGCTGAAATTCGCAACCGGACTCCAGTCTGAAACATTCCCGGCTTCATCCCATATCCTTACTTTCCAACACGCAACTAATCCGGAACCAAGCACTTTCCCCTGGTAAGGAACCAGAATACTGGTTGAAGATTCAGACTTTCCGGAGTCCCAGAGATCAGCCTGATCCTTATCAAGCAGTGAAGGGTCGCTTGCAACCATTACCTGAAATGCCTTTTGTTCAGTCCCGTTTTTGTTACTCATGATTTTCCAGCTGAAACGAGGCGCTGTTTTATCAATCCCCAAAGGATTTTGGAGGTTTTCGCACATCAGATTAAAAACTTTTAGGTCTCCCTCTTCAACGCACCCTGAAAGTAAGAAAAAAAAAGCAATACAGGCAATTACAAGTGATGACTTCATATGCAAATAATTAGAATAATTTTCATGATTTATCTAAGGTCGCAATTTGCGTCTATTAAGTATTATACTCAATGGGATTAATCTTCTTTGTCCTCTTTCCCGCTGAATTTCCTGGGATACAATTCTTTGCCTTTCATTGCAAACCAGATGATCCGGTTAAACAGATCGTCATCTCCCTGGTCGATATGGTCAAATTGAGGTTCCATACTTTTACGTGCATAGTAAAGTGCGGACCCTTTTAATTCGGCCAGACTTTTATTCATTTCATTTAATGGAATTTCATTGGGAACCGAATTGAACGGCTTGAAATCGGGAGTCGATGAAAAACAGTTGAACATGGGCATGGCCGTTGCATCGCTGATGTTCATAGGCGGAATTCCAAGTATCTGTTCGATGGTTCGTAACAAAGACACCTGGTTATAATTCGTTCGGATCGTTTGCTTAAGTCTCGAATAAGGACTTACAACTGCGCCTACTGTCCGGTAAGCTGATACATGATCCCAGCCATCCTGTGAATCATCTTCAGTTACAAAAATTGCGGTGTTTTTCCAGAAACGGCTTTTCGAGATGGCTTCGATGATTTGACCCAGCGCAAGATCGTTATCAGCGACAAAAGCACGTGGTGTTGGTAATCCGGGGCGGGTTCCGGTGGTATGGTCATTCGAAAGAGCCATCACCATCAATTCCGGCCACTGGTCACCTTCCATTTTATCATAGGCATTCAACTCATCTATAAATGCTTTTGCCCTGAGTATATCCGGAATATGATGATCATCGGAGCTCGGAAAATTCTGACTTAAAATATTTTCAACAGGCTTAATGGTTGTCTTATTTCTAAAATCAAACTTCTCTCCTTTTAGGAATCCCTCATAGATAGAGGTCCAGTTCAGACTTTTATCGAATTCAACATCACACGCTTCCCCGTAAATACGCACACTTTTCCCGGCTCTCATCGCGTTGTCCCAGATAAAACCGGTTGGTGCATAAACGAGTGCATCCGTCTGAACATGCGGATAGCTTCTGATCCAAGCCCGGACGTTTTTCTCCACATAATCTGTAACAATTCCCATATCAGTCCATTGATGCCCCTCTGCCGAACATTTCCCCGAGGCATAATAATTGTCCAGCAACTGAAATTCATCAACAATTTTATGGGCATTCGGCGTGACTTTTTTTCCAAAGGTACAAAGGGTTGAATCTCCGTCTCCCGCTTTTACATCTCCAAGCACCTGATCGTAGGTTCTATTCTCTTTGATGATATAAACCACATGTTTAAATACCGATGGTTCTCCAATCCTGACAGGAACAGGAACTGGCGCTGCATTTTTCCTTGGCAACTTTTCGGTGAGTGCCAACCTGAAAAGCTGGTTGCTCTTTTCTACTTTCCCGGTATACTTCTGTAACGTTGATTTTTCCGGTACCGGGATCGCCGAAACCGATGCCATTAGCCTATGAGAATTATAATTGGCCTTCCCTGTTTTTTCAGAAACAGTAGGAATTCTTGATCCTTCAGCCTCAATATTGGCAACAAACAAAAGGCTATCCCGGTAAATGGCAATTCCTCCCGGATAAGCTCCCGTTGGTATAAATCCGGAGACTTTACTATTATTTTCAGTTGCAATTGCCGAAGAGAGTTTCCCAAGTTTCAAAACAGCCAATGCATTATCCATCCCATTTGCAACATAGAGCGTTCCACCTTCACTGTTAATGGCCAGACCATTTGGAGAATCACCGAAATAGTCATTTTTATCGGGTGATAACCGTACAGAGATCTGTTCACTCACCTCATCCGTTCCGGTATTGATCACAGAAACCATATCGCTGTTCGCGTTGGCTACAAAAATGAATTTCTGATCCTTGCTGGCAACAACATCGTTGGGATGCAAACCCACCTTTATCTCTTTTAAAGAATTGCCTGTGAGGTGATCCAAAACCAGCACAGTGCCTTCGCGGGTTGCACCGGTCAAAGGATCAACTTTGGCCAACCCCCATGGAACGCCAGCCACATCGGCATCACCTTTGTCGGGAACCGATCCAGCCCAGTTGGTGATATATAACTTCCCATTTGCAGCAGCAATCCCAAAAGGTGCGACACCTGCAGGGGAAGACCAAATTGTTTTTCCGGTATTAATATCAAGCTTCTCAATAGTATTGTTACCATTTAGTACAACGTAAAGTACCGGTGAACCAGCTTCATCTGCCACAAGCACTTCATTCGGTAAGGCCGCTTGAGCAGGTTTTACAGTCTCAAACGAAAAGGTTTTTAAAACACTGATTTTCTTTTCGTTCCAGGCAGCCTGAATAACAAGGGATTTGGTTTTCCCCCATGCACTCCAGTAAAGTTCATATCCCTCAGCTGTTTTGCGCCATGAAATACCGGAATAGGTATTCATCAGGCCATCATTTGCAAAATGGCTTTTCAGCACGAAACGGTTTGCGATTTTCTTTGTCACCGGGTTGATAATAACCACTGAATAGCGCCCTTCAACAGCGATCCATTTTCCATCAGGCGAAAGGGAACAATCGAGGGCGTGGTTCTCGAGTTCTTTATCACCGAAATAGATCTGTTCGCCTGCCGGATCAACCCATTTGTTATAAGGCATTAAAACAGGCAAATCACTTCCTGTGAGGGTACTGTTCTCGTAGGAACTCATGTATTTCTGCTGCTGCTTCAGCGATCTCTTCGATTGCGAAAACGACTGATTTACGGCAATCAGAAAGAAAAATATCAGGAACAAGAAAGATCTATTTTTCATTTTCAATGGAGATAAAGGGGTGAAAAACTTAAGCATTTACTTTGGTTTTTGACAAGAACGTATTGATTGGAGAAGACATTTGAACTTAGTTCTAAACTTTTTATACAGAACTGGAACAATTATATTTCATTCACGTAAGGCAATTACATATCAGATCAATATTAAGTTACATCTTAGTTCAAAGATAGTTAAAATTGAATATTAACAATCTAATATTTGACTGCCATGATTATCAATCCGTCAAACAATGCCACATATTTTACAATATTCTACACCCTTGCTTTCTTCTCTGCCTTTGTTATGCTTTTGTGGGAAGGTTATAAAAGAAAAATCCCGATAATTTCGTGGGTGTTACTGTTAATTTTTTCCACCGTTTCCTTTATTATCGGCACTAAAATATTCACTTACAGTCAGGAGGATTGGTTGTTGATGATCAAACATGCAACTTTTATCCCGGCTTCAGGGAAAATTCTTTTTGGTGGAATAATACTTGGACTCATCGCTCTTTTTGTCGGGAAATATGCATTAAGGATTAAACAAAACATCATAGATGCATTTGCAATCATTCTCCCTTTGAGTATAGGTATTCAACGAATCGGTTGTTTTTTAAACGGCTGTTGCTTTGGATCTCCCACTTCAGTGCCCTGGGGCGTACAATATCCCGTAAATACTGTACCTCATTATTATCAATTCGAATCGGGATTAATCGGGAGCAACGATTTGTTTTCGTTGCATATTCATCCGGTTCAACTATATGAGATGGCAGGTGCCTTACTTGTTGCTTTAATTGTATTTAAATTCCGAAAATCATGGAAAGTGAATGGCAGTTTGTTCACCTTTTCACTAATTTTATACTGTTCCGTTCGATTTCTGACTGAATTTTTCAGGGACAATCTTGCACACACTGTCGGAGGCAAAATGATAGGCATTTTCAATCAAATCCAGTGGGCAATGCTGATTTTCAGTGTCGTTTTCTCTTGTATCCTTCTACATCGCGAAAAGAAAATTGCACTACGCATGCAAACGCTGCAACAATCGACATCAATCGGGATAAAATACGCTATGCTTATTTTCATTTCAGAGTCGGTAATGATTTGGACTTTGCAAGATTGGTTTTCACTTTCTGAGCTAATTGCTATCATACTAATAATCTTTATTTCAAGCATTATCATTTTATTCTGGATTCTTAGAGAAATTGCGTCATCTGAGAAAAAATTGGTTTACGCAGTTTTAGTGTTACTTCCACTGTTAATTACAAGTCAAACCATTCCGCAAACTGAAAGTGATTCATCTTTAGTTATTAAAACTCGAAAAATCAGTTTTGGATTAGCCAATGGCACATTTGAAAATTCTGTTCATCAAAAAACAGGAACAACAAGTGATGGATGTGATCAATATAATTCAGAATACTTTAAACAAAAATATACAGTTGGAGGCGTTGCATTCTCTGTAAAAAATGATTACGTCGAAAAGAAATTCATTACAAATTATGGCATTAACATGTATTTCGGACAAAACAAAGAAATTGTACGGTCAGATAGTTTAGAAACAAATACGCCTATCTATGGAGTAAATCCATTTTTTCGGATTGACGGTAAATGGATTGGGATTGGTGCTGGATTTCATGCAGGAAATCTAATCGTTCCCAAAAATCCCCATAATGATCAAACTGATTTTACAACCGGACTAACAAAAACTTCATTATATCCACAATTTTATTTTCGGGTCGGTCCTCAAAGAATCCTGTTTGCAGATTATCATTTTGCGGATCAATTTCCATCTCCTTTTCCTGGCATTTCTCAACAAACAGGAATCGGATCAGGATTTGGTTCAAAAAATGGATTATATGTACGGATAGGCAGTATTATTGATGAAAATGGAGGGACTTATCTTTCGGCTTATCTGCCAATCAATAAATCTATTTCGTTTGAACCATTGCTGGTTTTTTCAAATTCTTCAGTCTCCCATTTTTCGTTTGGATTACATTACAATCTATCCACTAAATCCTCCTACAATAAGATCAAACATAACTGACAACCACTGATATTTTGGAGACAAAAGAGAAAGGATCGTTTTAAACAAATCGCAAAATTCATCTGTTGGAATTATGATTCCTCCTGTTCTTTATTTGCTTTTTCTTTCGATATCCCTTTTCCCTTGGTTTAAAATGATTTACTTTGAAGCGATTAAAAAGATATTTTATGCGCAACATAGCAATTATCCTTTCCATCGTTCTTTTACTCGCATCGTGCAGTAAGGAAGAACTTACCCCAAATTCAAATGAATCTGTCGCTTATGCCAATGTTGAATTCGGAAGCGATCCCCTGCAAAAGATGGACATTTTCCTGCCGGCAGGGAGAACGGTTAATGCTACAAAAACCATAGTCGTCATTCATGGCGGCTCATGGACAAGCGGCGATAAATCAGAAATGACGGCGGTTGTAGATTCACTGAAAAAACGATTGCCAAATTATGCATTTATCAACCTTAATTATCGCCTTGCTGGTAATAGTACCATCAATGTTTTCCCTGCACAGGAAAATGATGTAAAAACAGCCATTGAATTTTATCTCGGCAAATCTTCCACCTATGAAATCTCGAAGGATATCATTGTTTTAGGGGCCAGTGCCGGAGCTCATCTGGCAATGCTTCACAGCTATAAAAACGATCCGAACAAACATGTAAAAGCTGTGATTGACCTTTTCGGTCCAACCGATCTTGTTGCTGCATGGAACGAAGGTTTGCTTTATCAGTTTGCATTAATGGCTGCAACCGGCAAAACCTATGATCAGGATCATGCCATTTATACCCAATCGAGTCCCGTAAATTTTATCAATGCCCAAAGTCCGCCTACAATTGCGTTGCAAGGCGGAATGGATTATATTGTAACCCCGGCTCAAACCAACATCCTGATTGCCAAATTGAATTCGATGGGCGTTTCGAATCAACTGGTTTTTTATCCCAATGAAGGGCATGGATTTTCGCAGGCAAATAACACCGATGCAATAACGAAAGCACTGATTTTCATTGCGAAATATGTAAACTAGCCGCTGGCAGTTGGCAACTCAATATTTGAGTACAACTACCTTAACCGGAACTATTTGCACCGGTCCGATCAAACCTGATGCAGGCAAGGGTTTGAAACCGAATTCCCTTGGAGTTTCTTTGATTACGACACCACTTCCAAAACGAGAAATAAGATCTTCGGGAACAGGTGGAGGAACTTTCATGGCTGAAATCCGGTTTATCAAAGTATTGGTAACCAATACGACCAATTTATTACCACCTTCTTTTATAGCTCCGGTAACCTCCAATTGCTGCCCATGCATCCAGATAATCCCTATGTTCTGATCATTCAAACTTACTTCGGCGATATTTCCAACTTTTCCTAAATCAAGAAATAAACGGAGGTCCTTTTTGACGTATTCAGACGAAAGCTTAAAGCTTATTTCATATCGACCCGTTCCACTGAAATTCCGGGTTAAAGGATCATCTATCCATGAAAACAGCTGATCGGACCGCTTCGCAAAAGTTTGAAATCCATCTCCTTTGAATTCAACTGCCCATTTCCCGGAAACTAGATATGGCGCCGGAATACCAGAGATCTCCGAAGTGATGTTTTTCAATTCGTTACCGGATTTTAGGAAAGTAACAAAGATTCCATTTTGCAGCGCCTCCGCTTTTATTTCGTTATTAATTGCTTCCGTTATCTGATAAAACCCGGTTTTTGTAACGTAAGCCTCAGGCTCACCCGGAGAAAACTCAAGAAACATTGATTCGTAGGGAGCAAGATTGACAGGCACATTAATTCCATCTCTGTTTTCGCAAAAATTCAGAACCGGAGTGATCTCACCAGTATATGGATTCCATTTCCGGATCATTTTATTTTTCACCCTGAAAGTTACCGGAATCGTACTTTGCTTATCTTGAATATTTGTTACAAAATAGATATCCTTCTCTCCCACTTTCCGGTGAATAAAGGTAAGCCCTTCGTTTTTGCGCAAACCTTCAGAAGCAAAATCGATCCCGAAATCGGGGGCAAGATGGGTGCGGATGGTTTCCAGGAAAGGATCGAGTGAACTGCTTCGTTTATCCCACCAGATTGTACGATCGATGACATTTTTAAGCTGATAAGTTCTCCCCTTTCCGTAAGGATTCATGATGACACCTTCATCTGCTTTCGGCTCTTTTAATCTGTATGGGTTTTCAGTTTTCCCAACCGCCTGTTTTGGATGATTGAATAAATTATCGGCCAGCTCTTTTACCTTTTCGTCCCCTTGCTGGTAATTCTGAAAGCCCGTAGATTTTTCAGGCAATCGCTCCAGCGCAATTACGATACCACCGTTATCCACATATTTTTCAATGAATTGCATTGTTTTCAACGGAATGGTCTCCACATTGGGAAGGATAAGCATCTTGTATTCGAGGTTGCGGATTTTTATCTTCCCGTCTTCAATTTCAGACAAGTTTTGTAAAGCATCATCGTTAATAAGGTCGTAATTATAGCCGTTTGAGATCAATAAGTTACCCAATTCTCCCCAGTCAAATTCACGCGTCCATTTGCGCATATTCAAAACATTTTTGGCCCATTGGTTTGCCAAAGGTGAATACAAAGCGATGTCGGGGGCAAAATCGCCTTGCCGTAGCAAATAAGAACAACGCGCAATATATTCAGCCAACTTCGGATAATACTTCCACCATACATTTTGAGGTTGTATATAAGCGGCAAAGGGAAGTGAACGTGATGGGGAAACTTCTTTCTCGGGCGAAAAGTTGAAACCATGATTGTAAAACTTTGTGGCTCCTGCAAGCAGATATCCGTCGCTTGCAATCTTTAATTCTTCAAGCGTTTCGCGGTAACGTTCCCAGTGAATGAACGTGTAAACTTCGGCAGAAACTATTTTCCGGCCATAGATATGCGCACCTGATGCAACATATTGCTTTGGTCCAATCCGGGTATCGAACCAGTCGGCTGCATCTTTTTCACCTGCAGTAATCTCCATCTCAGGAATATGAGCCATTCCTGATGCTTCGATGTTATCGGTATTAAATCCATAGGCCTGAATTCGCCCCTGAATGTGATGAGCCTCACACCATCCCAAAAAAGTTTTAAAAAAGACATTTAACCCGGTTTGATGCAAAAAATCATTCACGTCGAACCTGATTTTGGGTGAAATATCGCCAACTTCCCACCAGATGGCCGGCAGGTAAGGTGTCAGATCATAACCCTTCTCTTTTTTGAATGCTTCAAGCAAACCGGTCGACCAGTTAAATCCACTTGCAAGACTCGCTAATTCAAAACTATCAGCAAAAAATGAATCCACGGTTTTCCCGAATTCATCGCCAAATGCAGCATAGAATCTATCACCCAAATAGTTGCAATATTCTTCCATCGCATGTTTGCTGAAATGATCAACGGCATTGCTGATACCATTTTTCTTCAGCCAGAAAGCCATTAATCGCCAGTCGCCTTCAGGTATTTTCCAGGTTATCTTATTTCCGGTGACATTTTCTTTAAGATTACCAAGTGATTTTTCGTTGATCTTTCCGTCCTTTTCAATCTTTCCGGCCATCACGGCAAGCAAGGTTTCATTTCCATCCAGATTTGGCTCGTAATGTTCCCACGACCGTTTGGTTTTGATCAATCCGTCGGGCAGGTTTCCGGTATAGGTTTGGTTTCCTGTCAGGTCAAGAAATGTCGGAACCATATCCTTGCTTTTGTCTTCTTCCTTCACCCATTCTCCCCCAATGATCCAGCCGGGGCCACCAAAATTCAGTGAAACTTCCACGCCCAGACGCTTGGCCTCCTTTACGGTATGTTTCAGCATTTCTATAAACTCATCCGACAAATAAGGAATATTTCCTTTTTCGTAGACCGGATCCATCGAAATCTGCTCCACGCCCCGAATGCCATGACTTCGCATTTCCTCCAGTTCATGGGTGATTTCAACTTTTGAAACCGGATTACCAGGCCACCACCAACGTGTGTGGGGCCAGCAATCAAGGGGCGGGTTTTTAAAATTTGACAGTAATGTATCCTTTCCCAAAATATTCTGGGCTACAGAAATATATCCTGTAAAAATCAATAGGCTAAAAATCAGGCTAATATTTTTCATGCCATAAGATTTAAGCAAAAGGAAGCATTTAAATTCGATCTGGTTTAAATATGTGTGACTGGCTTCCGGCGGTTTGCAGTTCCAGTTGCTAAATAAATATCGGGAACAACAAATCAATGTTATACAAAGTAATCAATCTTCGCAATGAAGGACTTCTGTTATTTTAGCGTTTTTCAATAGTTAATTAGCCCATAATTGGGCGGTCATCAAGGAAAACAGGTAGAACCGGTTAAAAAACCATAATGATTAGACAAAAACTCATTGAATCAATTCCTTCAATTTAAATATGTTTGACATTGAAAACATCTAAGCTGGACAGATCCAAAATTTCGTACTAATTAAACTTCACAGGAAATAAAATAAAGAGCGTTATGACCAAAATTATAAAAACAAATTCTAAATGGAACAGGCTACGTTTTTTCGGGCTATTTCTTTTTGCAGGACTAATAGCGGTAAGCTCATTTTCACAAACTTCCTCCCCAACACGCGACGGGAAACTATTGCGAGGTGACAAATGGCTTCCATTCAGTTATCCCGAGCAAGCAGATTTCTATGTTTCAGCCAATGGGAGCGACCATTGGTCAGGGACCTTACAGGAACCGAATGCTGGAAAAACCGACGGACCATTTTTAACCCTTGAACGCGCGCAAGTAGCTGTTCGTGAGTTAAAAACGAAGGTGTTTTTCCCAAAGGATAAACCAGTTGAAAAACGCTGGATCGGTTCGCCTCACCCTTTGGGAAAAGGAAAGGATATATTGGTTTACATACGCGAAGGCCATTATTCAATCAAAAAGCCGCTGATTTTCACCCCTGAAGATGGCGGCGAGCGTGTTGAAACCAATCTTCCGACCGGAGCTTTTGAATACCATAAACTGAAAGACCATTACGTTACGTATGCTGCCTTCCCGGGCGAAAAACCGGTTATTTCGGGAGAAATTCCAGTCTCAAACTGGAAGAGGACCGGAAAATTGTGGACGGCTCACTTTGATACCGACTCTGCTGCGATGCTGGTAGTAAATGGCAAAAGACAAGTACTGGCCCGCACTCCGAATGAAGGCTATTTCGTTCCTCCTGCAATTTCCAAAACAACTGGGGAGCTTTATTTTAAGAAAGGGGACGTCAAAGCCTGGAAAGAGATGGAAGGCAACCGGGTGATTATGCTTTTACGCTGGCACACAGGCATTAATAAAATCACAAAGGTGGACGAGAAAAATGGGATTGCAACCTTCAAAGATCCACAGGAGGGCGTCCTAATTGTTCCACCCAGGTATTATGTAGAAAATGTAAAAGCACTTTTGGATGCTCCCGGAGAATGGTATTTCGATAAAAAGTTAAAAGAGATCAGCTATATACCGGCAAATGGAATCAGCGATCCAAACCAACTGAAGGCTGGAGTACCGATTATCAGTCAGTTAGTTGTCGTAGAAGGAAAGTTGGGACAGCCTGTCCGAAATTTGCGGATATACGGATTAACCTTTGAAGGTGCCATTACAGGGAACAGGCCCATCAAGTACAATTACGACGGGGTTGATGGAATAACCGGAGTTGTTGAGGCTGAATATGCCGGAAACAATGCGATCAGCTATGAGTTTGCCCATGCCTGCGAATTTGCCGATGGCGAAGTCCGATCGTGCAATGGGACCGGAATCGCCATATTGAAAGGATGCTATCAAACCCGCATTCTCAACAGCTATTTCGAAACAATCGATAACGGCGGTATTTATGTAACCGGATCAGCAAATCCTGCCGATGGGAAGGAAATCATTAGGGAGACAACCATCTCCCGTAATCAGTTTTACGATTGCGGAGGCATCAATATCTATGCGAATTACACTTTAATGACCACGATTTCACACAACTATATTACCAAAACAAGGGGCCGTTACGGAATCGATGTGGGTGGCTGGGCCAATCAGGAAGAAGCAATCGATGGCGGATATACCGTTGAATACAATCACCTCGATGATGTTCAGCGCGATGCTGATGACTCGGGAGCCATCAAAACTGCCGGGATGACATTCAACTCAATTGTCAGGAGAAACCTGATTCACAATGTCAATGCAGGTTTTTTTAATGACAATGTCGGTTTCTGGTTCGACAATATGTCGGCCGGCTGGACATCGGAAGAGAATATTTTCTACAATCTCGAACAAGGCGAAATGAAACTCTGCGCAGCCCTGATCGAGGACAATGTCTATCAGGATAATTTCAAAATCGAAGCGCCGGTTACTGCGCCGGAAACAATAATTGAGGGCGAACCCGCATTTGAAGTAAGCAACCTGAAAATCGAATCTGCATCAAAATCAGCATCAGGTGCTGTTGCAGCCGGAAGTGTCATTTACATGTCTGCTGATGTTTTCAATCTCGGTGCAAGCGGAATTGCCCCACTGGATCTTTATCTCGATGGCAAGGTTTATGAGAAAAAGCTATTTCCTGTAATAAAGAACAATAGACGGAAAATCGAATTTGAAGTCAGGATTTATGATGCCGGGGAACATCAGCTGGCGATTGGATCTACACCTTACCAATCGGTAAAGGTTGAAGGGAATAAACCAACCATCGTCTTTGAAGACTTTAAAATCTCTGAAAACAGGCTTCTGAAAGGTGAAAAGCTGAAAGCATCTGCAACCGCCCGGAATTTGACTTCAGTCCCTCAAAAGATGAATGCTACTCTTTATCTCGATCAATCAAAAGCAGAAAATCAAGCTGTTGAACTGAAAGAAAACGAAGGGAGGTTAATCAGCTTTGAAATAGAACCTCCTGTTGGGAACCACGACCTGCACATAGAAAACAGTGCCGGGAAAAATCTGACCGTTTTTGATGCTGTTCCACTTGACATATCGAAAATGGAGATTCACCAATATTGTTCAGCAAAGGCAAAACCTTTTGAAATAGAAGCAGATGCCAAAGTGAACCGGTTTAAGATCACGGCCAGCGGATCAGATTTTTACCATGCCGAAGATTCGTATGCAGCAGCCTATTTAAAATCGATAAAAGGCGACTTTGTTGCAACAGTTAAAATCAATCAATTCGGTGACCGGACACACGAATGGTTCCGTTCAGGACTTTTTGTGCGGAACGATATCTCCCAAAGTTTTGATGTTCAGCCAGGAAGTAAAGGATCAGTTTTGGTATTCGGCACGCCTGGCCGCGCCGGCATTGAATACGATGAATTCGCAAACGGCTGTATGCACAAAGCAAGCAGCCAGAACCTTCCGGAGAATTCAAAGACTCCTATCTATTTGAAAATTGTTCGGCATGGCAATAGCTTCAGTGGTTACATCAGCCTGGATGGCAAAAACTGGATCATCGAAAGACACACGGCTGACATTCCCGGTATTGCTGATGCGGTAGACCTTGGCCTTGCCGCAGGCGGTCCGGATAAACGGCAATACTGGGTCGAATTTACGGATTGGAAAATTGAGGTTGCCAAATGATAACTATATTGAGTAAAAATACGATCTTCACTTGTTCCAAATGAGAGAAAATTGTTCTGTTTTATTTGTATAAACCTATTTATGAAGAAGCTGATTTTTATTCTATTCATGAATTTCCTGGTTTGCAATATCCATGCGCAATCCAATCATAACAAGGTGACTGAATTGCAAATGCAAAAGATATATAATGAAGTCAAAACACCTTTCAAATATGGATTGGTAATGGTTCCCCCGGATGATTCAAAAAAAATGGATTCTCCCAGTATATTTAGAAAGGACAATTTCTGGTACATGACTTATATCGTATTCGATGGCAATTGTTACGAAGCCTGGCTGGCAAAAAGCAGTAATCTGCTCAACTGGGAAAATCTAGAACGGATTCTGTCGTACTCTGACAGTGTCGATTGGGATGTCAATCAGAAAGCCGGTTATATCAGCTTGAACGACTTTGTATGGGGAGGAAAATACGAACTCAATAAATTTCAGAACATATACTGGATGTCGTACCTCGGTGGAAACACCAAAGGTTATGAGGCAGGCTTACTTTCTGTTGGCATTGCCTTTACGGATCAGGATCCGGCGAAAGCGCATGAATGGCAACGCTTTAGCAAACCGGTACTGCAATCAACCGATCAGGATGCCCGGTGGTGGGAGAACAAAACGATTTACAAAAGCACAATCCTCTGGGATCGTTCAAAAACAACGGGTTACCCGTTTGTAATGTATTACAATGCAAAGGGCGACAGCATCAATCCGAATCCTGGCGTCGAACGCATCGGGATGGCCGTCTCTGAAGATATGATTCACTGGAAGCGGTTTCTGAGAAATCCGGTTCTAGACCATCACAAGGGAATTACCGGAGATGCCTTCATCCAAAAAATCAACGATTTATGGGTTATGTTTTATTTCGGCGCATTTTGGGAAGAGGGTGGCAAAGATGGTGCTTTCAACCGGTTCGCCTGCTCGTACGATCTGGTAAACTGGACCGACTGGACAGGTGAGAACCTCATACAACCATCTGAAACCTATGATCGTCAATATGCTCATAAATCATTCGTTGTGAAATGGAAGGGCATTGTCTATCACTTTTATTGTGCGGTGAACAACAAAGACCAGCGCGGAATTGCGGTGGCAACTTCAAAAGATTTAGTTAAGAGTAAATTGACTTTCATCTCCGGAAACTAATACTAAAGGGTCATGAATTTGAAAAGACGCGATTTTTTAAAAATAGCTGCGATAACAGGAACTGGCTCTTTGGCTGGGTTCAGCCCTTTCACAGAAGGAAAAAAAGGCTCTCAACGAAGTTATAGCCTTTGCACAAATACAGCCATATTAAATAAATATCCCAATTTTTTTAATCTGATTGTAAGTAGCGGTGTGACGGATATCTGGTTGCCGGTTTTTTTAAATGGATATTGGCCTTATCCAATGGGTGATCTCCTAATTTGGAAAGAAAGATTTGAGAAGAAGGGAATCGCAGTTTATACATTGAGTGTTCCTTTTGGCCACCCCGGAAACTCTTTGGGTGGTGCTCATGATTTCGAATCTACGCCAAAGCACTGGCCAAGAGGTTTAGACATTGATGGCAACAAATATTCAGGAACATCTGTGCATCCTGTTATAACAGAAGAAAACATTTCTGTCATTCAAAAAATCAGCCAGTCAGGCTTTAAAAAGCTATTTCTTGATGATGATTTTCGGTTGGCACGAACACCGGGCATGATCGGAGGATGTTTCTGCAGTGAACATCAGAATGAATTTCTCGGGAAATATGGATATGGTGATAAAAACTGGATTCAGCTAAAACAAGATATCAGAGACCGGAACCTGAGTTCAACGTTAAACGATTGGATCATTTTCAATTGCGATCAGCTTACTGCCTCATTCAGAGCACAACAGTCCGCTGCACCTGATGTAGCGCTGGGAATAATGGTGATGTATCTAGGATCTGAAAAGGCAGGGATCCGGTTAAGTGATTACAATGATTCACCTATGAGGGTCGGAGAATTAATGTTTGAGGATCGCTCTTTTAATCCTTTAAAAGGAAAAACGGATGAGCTTTTTAGTGCACTTTTTCACAGGAGATTCGTTAGTCCGGAGATGGCCTACAGCGAAACAACAGCCTATCCTGCAAACAAGCTTTCTGCGAAAAATATGGCTGCCAAACTCCACATCACAACGATTTGCGATATCCGGAATACAATGATGATGAGTGGACTGGAACCTTTCCCGCTTACGCATTGGAGTACGCTTGCGCCAGTTATGAAAAAAGCTGCGGCAATGCATCAGAAGATTGCGGGTCATAAACTCCACGGACCTTTCAAACATTACTGGGGAGAAAGCAGCAGGATGGTTGGCAATGATAAACCATACAGTTTGTTTCTTGCATCCGGAATTCCATTCGAGGTCACAGAAACACCAGCATCTGACGGCTGGACTTTCCTTTCAGATTTTGACGCAAGAGATATAAAATCAGGTAAACTTAAATCCAAAGGAACGAAGTTCACATATGGTACAAATACAGATAAAAAACTTAACGGTCTGAGGTTTGTACTTGAAAATCTAACCGATATCTATGCTTTCAAACATGAAATTCTCCCTCATCTCAAAGGCATACCTTTTGTCGAGCAAGATAAACCAGTGGTTTGTGCCTGGTATCCAGCAATTAAAACAGTTCTGTTGTGGAATTTATCTGAAACCCAGGAATCATTTACTGTCAATCTGGATGGTAAGAAACATTCCGTTGAAATTGGCGGTTTAGATGCTGAACTGGTAACTATTTAAATCGTAATATTCTAAAATTCAATCAATATGAAAATTCAAAAATATTATATCCGATCCTCCTTATTCGCATTTCTTTTTTTTGCTTCGGGATTGGTGTCAGCGCAAACCATCGATCTTAGCAAGGCTTCAATTATCGCTTCGCAAAAAATCAGTTCCCCTGTCAGGGAAACAGCACTCAGGGTTCTGCATGAAGAGGTCACGCAGCGTACTTCCATTAACCTGAAACTCATCTCAAAATTTGGGAATGTCCAGATAATTATCTTAGCTACCCAAAAAGATAATGAGGTAGTTGGCCTGCCGGTTCCAAAACGATCCGGAGAAAACCTCCCGGAAACCAAAGCGGAAGGATTCAGGATTTGCCATGAAAAAGTGGCCGGAAAAGACATTCTATGGCTAATCGGAGCCGACGATCGTGGGGTGATCTTCGCCATCGGGCAATTTCTAAGAACAGCAGATCTCTCAAAAAATAAAATAGTTTTCAATCAACGGAATGAAATTGCCACCAGTCCGGCCTATCCAATCCGTGGTCATCAGATTGGCTACCGCAATACTGCCAACTCATGGGACTCGTGGACACCGAAGCAGTTCGAGAAATACTTTCGTGAGTTGGCCCTATTCGGAACCAATTGCTTCGAAAACATTCCGTTTCAGGATGGTCCGTTAGGTCCGAATATGAAGTTCCCAAGAGAAGAGATGAATAGCAGATTGAGTGAAATCTGTAACAATTACGGTCTCGATTATTGGGTTTGGACACCTGCGGATGTTGATCTGTCCGACGAGGCAAAATTTAAAGCAGAAGTCCAAAAGCATGCTGATTTTTATAAGAATTGTCCTCGCCTCGACGGCGTTTTCTTTCCCGGTGGTGATCCTGGGAGCAATCATCCAAAATTTGTGATGCCCTTTTTAAAAGCAGTTGCAGCCGAACTAAAAAAATATCATCCGGATGCGGGCCTTTGGATTTCATTGCAGGGTTTTAGCGACGAACAAGTCGACTACTTTTATCAATACCTCGAAAAGAACATTCCCGACTGGCTGGCCGGCGTGGTTACGGGTCCGAGCAGCCCTGACTTGGCTGCAACACGTTTCCGCTTGCCAACGAAGTACAAACATCGTCATTATCCCGATCTTACCCATACGGTTCGCTGTCAGTACCCCACCGAAAACTGGGATCAGGCTTTTGCACTTACCGAAGGACGCGAAATCTGCAATCCTCAGCCATTCTATTATGCAAAAATCCATAACCGTTTTGCACCGTTCACCGATGGTTTCCTCTCCTATTCCGACGGGACGCATGATGATGTAAACAAGGTGATTTGGAGCCAGATGGCCTGGAATCCGGAGAAAGACGTGCGTCAGGTGCTCGTGGAATATTCTCGGTTTTTCTTCGGAAAATCAGTGGCAAAAACCGGTGCTGACGGAATTTTGGCGCTTGAGCGGAACTGGGTTGGTCCGATTGAAGAAAATGGCGGAATTGAAACAACCTTTGCTTTCTGGCAAAATCTGGAAGCCAAACATCCGGAACTGAAGGGAAACTGGCGCTGGCAGCAACTGGTAATGCGCTCGTATTACGACACCTATGTGAAACGAAGAAAAGCCTATGAGCAAAATTTGGAAAAAGATGCGAACCTGGTTCTTGCACAAGCCAGGAAGATTGGTTCCGAAAAGGCAATGGATGACGCACTTGTGATGGTCAACAAAGCAGACGAAGAGCTGGTATCGCCTGAGCTAAGACAGCGGGTTTTTGATTATTGCGAAGCATTGTGGCAATCAATTGGCGCTCAGACCAGCGTGAAAAAATACAATGCCAGTGGTGCCGAGCGTGGAGCGATTCTCGATTTTATCGATTATCCACTGAATAACCGTTGGTGGCTGGCTGACGAATTCGATAAAATCCGCAAGATGCCCACCGAAAAAGAAAAACTCGACCGGCTTGAAATCATCCGAACATGGGAAAATCCGGGATCCGGAAGTTATTACGACAATGTTTCGGATCTTTCAAAAGGACCGCGCGTGAAAACCCGGACAGAAGACGCTACTGATGTAGCCTGGTGGGATGGCGGAATGAGCCGGAAACGATTGTCCACCCAACTTTTCCAGAATTTTCCAAAACTGGATTACACTGACCTTGATCCAAACGGTCATTATACCATCAGGATTGCAGGATTTGGAGAAGCGTTGCTGAAGGTTGACGGGGAAAGGATTGCACCCACTGTTTATAACAAAGGACTTGAGGAGTTCAAAGAATTCCCGTTGACTCAAAAATATGTGAGCGATGGCAAAATTGAAGTGACCTTCGATCAGCCGGAAGAATCAAAATTAAACTGGCGTTCACAATCGAAAGTTTGCGATATATGGTTGTTGAAGAAGTAAATAAACGATACATGAAAAGACCATCATTGATGAATCCAATAAAATCAGGACTTGTTTACCTGGCATTAAGCCTTGTAGCGGCAAATCCATCCATCGGCCAGGTGATCAAAGGAATAAAAGCAGGAAGTTACCTTCAGGAAGTAAAAACCGTTATTCAATTGCCGAATCAGGCTGAGAAAAATGTTGTAAAATTATTCAGAAGTAAATCCAACACAATAGTTGTAACTACGAATGGTATTTTCAGAAGTATGAATAAAAAATGGAGCGGCCAGGCTTTTGGTGCTGATTGGCGCACTGCCACTCTCGATTCAAAAAATGAAATCTGGCTGGCATCAGCGAAATTTGTTCAAAAAGAAGGCGATCTTAATAGAATTTATTTGCCTGAATATGCTCAGAGTGATACGATTATCAGCCTAATATGGGAAAATGATAAAACCCTGCAAGTTGGAACAAGCAATGGACTCCTGACTTTTGATGGCAAATGGACTGTGCTTCCACTTGCCAAAGGGAAACGGGTAAATTCAATTGAAAAGGATTTGAAGAACGGTCTTTGGCTCGCCACAAACGATGGACTCTTGCACCGTATGGAAGGTAAATGGATCAATATGGACGAAAACCTAATGGCTTATGGAATGAAACGCCAGTATTTCAGTTTGAAAAGTAAAATCGGAAAGGAAGAACTGCTTTTTAGCGGACTTTTTTCGCTTGGATGTATTTCAGGAGATGGAGATAACTGGCTTTTAACTGGAGCAGATGGCTTGCCTTACGGACCAGCTACGTCAATTTGTATTTCAGGAGAAAATATTTGGCTGGGCACTATGCAAGGAGCTATAAAAAAAGATAAAACGTGGCACTATTACAACGGAAAACGTTGGTTGTCTGACAATAAAGTGAACGACATACTTCCAGTTGATGAACGTACGGTATGGATTGCAACTTCTCAAGGTATCAGTCAGATTCAAGAAGTGGGAATGACTTTGAATCAAAAGGCAGCTGCATTTGAGGAACGTATTAAATTGCGACACGATCGCCATGGTTTGGTAAGTCCATCCAAACTTAAAACTCCGGGCGATTTATCGACCAGTAGAACCGTAAACAACGACAACGACGGACTTTGGACTTCCATCTATCTTGCCGCTGAATCTTACCGGTATGCAGTAACCAAAGATCCTGAAGCAAAGAAAAGCGCAATCAAAACTTACGAAGCAATGGAACGTCTGGAAATAGTAACCGGAATTCCAGGGCTACCTGCCCGTTCGTTTGCCGCTGCTAACGATAGTGTTACCCAATCGCGTTCGCCTCATCCAAAGAAATGGCATCCTTCGCCTGATGGAAAATGGCAATGGCTTGACGATGTAAGTTCGGATGAAATTGTAGGGCACATGTTTTCAATTTCACTTTTTTATGATCTGGTGGCCGATGCCGAAATGAAAGTTAGAATAAGAGGCTTGATTCAGCGAATAACAAACTACATTATTGATAATAATTTTCAAATCATAGATTTTGATGGATTACCAACCAAATGGGCCAATTGGAATCCTGATTCCCTCAATCATTCTGACAATTGGGCATACGAAAAGGGATTAAACTCCTTACAAATACTTTCGTTCCTGAAAACAGCCGTTTATATTACAGGCAATTCTAAGTTTGAAAAAACCTATCAAATGCTTATCGAAAAACATGCTTATGCCGAAAATGCACTTCAGGCAAAAAAGTTTGCACCCTTCGAGAATAGTCATTCCGATGATATATTAGCTTATTTACCTTATTATTGTCTTTTTCGATATACAAAAAAAGAACAATTGTTACCAGTTTTCACCAAAAGTTTGCAGAGAAGCTGGAAGGTAGCGCAACAAGACCACATTCCGTTGTGGAACATCATCGCCAGTAATGCATTGAAGAAAGATTGCGATCTGAAATTTGCAGTTAAAGAACTTCAGCTAATTCCTATGGATTTAATTTCGTGGAGAATGGTGAATAGCCATCGCTGGGATTTACCTAAGGATCAATTGTTAGGCCGATTCAGGGGAGTTCAGTCTATAAAGCCCATTCCAACTCCTGAAGGCGGAATTTCAAAATGGAACACTAACCCACATCAATACGATACAGGCGATGACGGTTCGACCGAAGACGATGGCGCTTACTTTTTACTTCCTTACTG
This sequence comes from Bacteroidales bacterium, assembly GCA_038236995.1. Lineage (GTDB taxonomy): Bacteria > Bacteroidota > Bacteroidia > Bacteroidales > Prolixibacteraceae > JAAFHB01. The sequence goes on from JBBRZE010000014.1 coordinate 20,919, forward strand.
GATGGGAAGATACCATGGATTTCTGATTGAATATTAAACAACAGATAAAGCAGCTTCTTTTTTATTAGTTAAATCCAACAGTTATAGACCATAATTAATGGAATTTTAGTTTATTTGGTTTTCCGAAAATAAAATCGTTAATGGTAAAATACATATGCATTTTTCTTCTGCTAATAATCGGTTTTTTTGCGAAAGGACAGGCAGATTCGACTTCAGTAATATCACTTCAGGAAATAGTGGTTACTTCGCAGCGCAATCCACAAGAGTCCACTTATACTCCTTATAGCATCAGTTCTTTAACCCGAAAATCGCTTGACGATTTCAGTCCGAGGACAACACCCGAAGCATTGATGAACATGAATGGGGTATTTGTACAAAAAACGAATCATGGCGGCGGATCTCCTTTTGTCAGAGGACTTACCGGTAACCAGACCCTGCTTTTACTGGATGGTATCCGGCTCAACAATTCTATATACAGATACGGGCCCAACCAATACCTGAATACAATCGATGCTTTTGCAGTCGATAAAATTGAGGTCGCAAAAGGAACCGGCTCCGTACAATATGGAACGGATGCTATGGGAGGAGTAATCCAGGTTTTCACAAAAGAACCGCTGCTGAATAAAGACCGATCCTCATTGCACGGAAACGTATTTGGGAAATATATGACTGGAGAGATGGAAAAATCGGGCCGCACCGAACTGGAATACAGTTCACCAAAATTTGCCGCACTTGTTGGAGGCACTTACCGCAACTTTGGAGACCTCATCGGCGGAAAAAACACGGGAAAACAAAGTCCATCGGGCTATGATGAATACGCGTTTGATGCGAAAATCGTGACGGTACTAAAGAAAAATATTCAACTGACAGTTGCAAGTCAGTTCCTCCGGCAACTACATGTTCCTGTCTATCACAAAGTGAAACTCGAAAACTATCTTTTAAATGAGTTCGATCCACAACAACGGTTGTTAACCTATGCCCGGTTAAATATTCAGGGGAACAAAAAACTGCTCAATCAGGTAAGGATCATTGCTTCATGGCAGCAAAATGAGGAAGGTCGCAACAGTCAGAAGAACGGGAGCGACCTGCTGATCCGCGAAAAAGATAAAATAAGGACGCTAAGCTTGACAACAGATATCAGTTCAGTAATGAGTAAAATATGGACAGCAAATTCGGGAATCGAGATTTACCACGACCAGGTTGGAAGCACGCGCAATGAAATAAATAATTCAGGAACAGGAACTTCAATATCCAAAAGAGGGCTCTACCCAGACAACTCGAAGAGTGGAAATTTTTCGGTTTATACCTTGCAGCACCTGAACATTGGAAACTGGATTATTGATGGGGGAATCCGTTATAATTCCTTCAAGATCAACATCAGCGATATCACGCTCGGAAATGTTTCAATTTCGCCTGATGCACTCGTGATAAATGCAGCTGCAATGTACAATTTCAGTCAGTTTCATCATGTTTACATCAACTTTAGCCAGGGATTTCGTGCGCCTAATATAGATGACATGGGGACACTGGGGATTGTCGATTTCAGATACGAAATTCCTGCATATGATTTAAGTCCTGAGAAATCAGAAAATTTCGAACTGGGCTATAAGGTTAACCTGCCGAAATTTAATGGAACAATTGCGGCATATCGAATGAATCTCAACCAGCTAATTACAAGGGTCAAAGTAGAAGGAGAAATTATTGACGGTTACCAGGTGTACAAAAAGGAGAATGTGGAAGAGGCCTATATTCAGGGCTTTGAAGCGGCATTCAACTGGAATCCATTGACTTGTCTGGAGATAAACAGCGGAATCGCAACTACCTATGGACAAAACATTACGAAAGATGAGCCATTGCGGAGAATTCCCCCTTTACATGGAAGGGTAGCCTGCACCTATCGGTTCGGGAACTTCTTTAGTTCAGCAGAATTTTTGTTTGCCTCCAAACAAGACCGGCTTGCTGCGGGTGATCTAAGCGACAACCGGATTCCTGCAGGCGGCACTCCTGGCTGGAGTGTGGTTAATCTCTATGCCGGTTACCAGATTAAATCGGTAAGCCTGAATGCCGGACTTCAGAATATTTTGGATGAAGATTATCGCACGCATGGGTCCGGAATTAATGGCGTCGGAAGAAGCGCCTGGCTTGCTGTGAATTACTCTTTTTAACTGCTGGCTTTATAAAAAAAGCATAACCAGAAATTTTTTTTCGCAAAACATGGTTTTTATCATTTTAGAATGTATAATTTTAGACTCATATCTTTTTTAACCAATAAATAATCAAACCAATGAGAGCTATTCAATTTTTATTTGCTGTCGCGTTGATTTCCTTGTCGGTCACATCGTGTAAAGAAAAACCAAAAACTGAGCCGGTAGTACCTGTTCAAAAAACTGATCTTAGCGAATACCTGGGTCAATGGACAATTGATGTTCAGGGTGGTGGCGTCAGCTGGCTGGAAGTACGCCAGGAAAAAGATTACCTCGACGCTGACCTTTTATGGATTGGCGGAAGCGTATCGCCCGTTGCCAATGTTTACCTTGATAATGATCACAACCTGATCGTTACACGCATTGATAATGTTGTGCGCACGAAGGATGAAAAAGGAACTCCGATTCGTTCACACCAGGTAACCAACTGGCTGAAAACATCTAAACAAGGCGATAAGATTGTTGGTTTCCTCTACAGTCCTAAACGTGATGGGAATGGTGTCGATTCAACATCATTTACAGGAGCTAAATTAGCTCCGCCACCTGCTGCTCCCGATATGGCCAACCTGAAGTTTGGGACACCCATCAACTTATTTAACGGCAAAGACCTTACCGGATGGAAATTGATTAACGAAAAACAAAAAAATGGTTTCTACGCAAAAGATGGTGTTCTGGGAACAGATCCTGCACAGGTTGAAGGACAGGAACATATCAGTTACGGTAATCTTCGGACAGACCAGGAATTTGAAGATTTCAATCTTAAACTTGAAGTGAATATACCTGCCGGAAGTAACAGCGGTGTTTACCTGCGTGGAATGTATGAAATCCAGGTTCTTGATTCATACAAAAAACCGCTTGATCCGCACAACATGGGTGCGCTTTACAGCCGTATCACACCTTCTGTTGGTGCTGAAAAACCCGCAGGAACATGGCAGACCATGGATATTACATTGTGTGACCGCCACGTAACTGTAATCCTGAATGGGACAAAGATCATTGATAACCAACCAATATACGGACCTACCGGAGGCGCCATGAAATCGGATGTGAATACACCAGGGCCTATTTACCTGCAGGGTGACCATGGCAAAGTTGAATACCGCAATTTGGTATTAACGCCTATTGTGAAGTAAGTAATTGAAGATTCCCAATTAAACTAAAATCACTGATTTTGACTCCTATTAGGTTCAAAATCAGTGATTCTTTTTGGGAATTTTTTCAACAGTAAAGGCAATAATTCTAAAGGAATTGCAATACATTTCAGAAATGTGTTACCCAACTATTCACCCTTCTTTAAAAGAAATGGGATTCCTAACCGGTTATAGTTGTTCTCCGTAAGCGGGTTATAGCTGATTAATTCCACAGGGATATTCTCATTTGTTTCAGCAATAAAATCCATGATCGCCTTCCTGTTTTCGATCGTGTCGGTAATGTTCTCAATCAGGGGAATCCGGACGATGATCTTTTTTCCTGCAGCCGCTATATATCTGAAATTATCCTTTATTTTTTCATTGCTTCTCCCCGTGTACTTTTTATGCTGAAGATCATCAAAAAGTTTTAAATCGATAAAAAACAGATCGGCATATGGCAGAATAAGATCGATTGCATCCCTGTCACAAAAAAGACAGGTTTCGATGGCTGTGTGAATATTCCGTTCCTTGCACCCTTTCAGAATTTCAAATGAAAATTCTGGCTGATACAGTGCTTCTCCACCTGTAAGTGTTACACCACCGCCGGAGGTTTGATAATAGGCGAGGTCCTTTTCAATTTCTTTAATAATTTCAGCTAAAGTAGCTTTATAGCCCATGAACTGCAATGCATTTGTCGGGCAAGTTTTTACACAATCCCCGGATAGCTGGCAGGCATTCCTGTCAATTTCAATTTCAGGAGTTGCATCATCGGTTAATCGCAGAGCATTTGTCGGGCAGGCCTCCACACATTCACCGCAGGCAATGCAAAAATTTTTGTTATACCACAGGGAATTAGCGGAACTTATACCTTCCGGACTATGACACCACACACATTTCAGCGGGCATCCTTTCAGAAATATGGATGTACGGATTCCCGGACCATCATGTACGGAGAAGCGTTTTATTTTGAATACATCCCCTTCACCTGAATTACGCTTCACCATGAGTTGTCCGGTTAATTATTTCATCCTGCAAATCGGGAGCCAATTCCGTAAAGTAGGCTGTATATCCTGCCACCCTGATGGTCAAACCCCGATGCGATTCAGGATCAGCTTTTGCTTTGATCAGTTCCTTTGTTGTCACTACATTAAACTGCACGTGGTGGATCGGCAAAGAGATGAATGTTTTCAGCAGTGATGTAAACTTCCCCCTGTCATCTTCCTGTGCAAATAAGGATGGAAGGAATTTCATGTTCAGGAGCGAGCCATTACTTGCAAGCAACGAGGGCATGCGAAGAACAGAATTCAATACAGCTGTCGGACCCATCTTATCGCGGCCGTACATTGGCGACATTCCGCCATCGGCCAATGGTGTCCGGGCAAGTCTGCCATCTGCTGATGCTCCCACATTAAATCCCATGGGCACATGTGCCGACACGGTATACAAACCCATGTGGTATTTACCACCCCTGAAATTCTGATAGGTTCCGATTTTCTTCGCAAAGTATTCTGCCCACCTGGCTCCAAGTTCATCGACCCAGGCAACATCGTTCCCATATTTCGGGACCTGATTGATGCAACGTTGCCGGAGTGGTTCGTTGCCTTTAAAGTTATGTTGCAGCGCATCCAGCAACGCTTCTTTTTCGACCAGATTATCTTCAAACACGAGCTTTTTAAGCACCGCTAAACTGTCGGCAATATTTGCGACCTGGATGGCTTGTATTCCTGAAAAATTATAGGTTGCACCACCTGCTGTCACATCGATCCCTCTTTCAAGACAATCATCCATAACGCCTGATAAAAAGGGAGATGGAAGGTGATCCTGATGGCTTTTCTCGACAACTTCGCAGGCAAGAATCATTTTACCGATAAAAAAATCGATCTGCTTTTGAAAAGCATTTTCCAATTCATCAAAATCAGAATAGTTGTGTAAATAGCCCGTATTCAGACCGATCTGTTCTCCTGAAATCAAACATTTTCCATCGTTTAAGGTAAGCTCCAGCACTTTGACGAGGTTGAACATCGCGGCATCGCTCCAGCCAAGGTAATTTCCCTGCGTACTCAGTTCCACACAGCCGACAAGCACGTAATCTTTACTGTCGCTGCTACTTATACCTGCATTTATCAGGGAGGGAACAATGCTTTCGTCATTCGCAATCTGTGGCATTCCCGTTCCCAGGCCAATCACCCTGCTGCATTCGTTCAGATATTCACCGGGAGAATTTTTGTGAACACGGGCAGTTATATTTGGTTGCGGCAACCGCATATGATCCTGTGCCTTGAGTATAAGATAAGAAAGCTGATTGGTTGCATCTTCCCCATTGATCGTTTGACCACCAATTGTACAGTTGAACCCGATGGGAAAGCCGGCAAAAAACTTCGCACTGTGCGCATTGCGCATGTAAACGATTTGATTGAACTTTAAAAACAGTGCATCAAGCAATTCTATCGCGGTGTTCAAATCAATCGTTCCGTTTTTCAGATCTTTGTCGAAGTAGGGATATAAATATTGATCGATGCGTCCCGGTGAAAAGGAGGATGCGTTTGATTCCATCTGCAGGATCACAAAAAGAAACCAGACAGACTGAATCGCCTGCCGATAAGTGGATGGCGGATTTTCAGACAATTGAATACAACCTGCAGCCACTTCTTCAAGATTCGCCTTTAACTGATGATCCGGCTGTTGATTTGCCATCTCAGAAGCCAGTACCCCGTAACGGTGAATAAATCCGAAGGAAGCCTCCATTGTGATGCAAACACTCTCGTAAAAATCCCGGTTCTGGTCATTGGCATTTGCCAGTTTTAATCTTGCCTTTTTTAATAACCCGTTTGCCCCATAGGTAAGCCAGTCTTCAACCTTAGGGCAGATATGTCCCTGCGCGTGATCTTTCTGATTAATTTTTACAACCTTTTCAATCGCTTTTAATTCTTCCCCGTAAGTTTTATAAATATCATTTTCAAGGGTTTTACCTTTCCAGAAAGGTTCAAGGTATTCTTTGAAACAGACGATATCTTCCTGATGCACCTGGAAAGGGTCCTGTGGTCTTTTAGGCAGCGTTTCTATTTCGTTCACCAGCCATGATAAACCCGCTTCGGGAAATACAACCCCTGCACGGATACCTGGCGTACGGTTTCCAACAATCAACTCCTCCGGATCAATTGAAATGCTCATTTCCGAAAGTGATCTCGCGAGGGCTTTTGCACGTTTCAGGATTACCGGAAGATTTTCGTTTTCCTGGTAGACGGCAGTGATCAATTTAGCCTGTTCTGTCGAAAGATACCTGGCAGCACCCATCGTCTTTTTTCTGAGCGACAGGATTCTCTCTGTTGGCTTCAAATGTTGAATGTCTGTATTCATTTTTTCAACTTTTTAAATCCTTAAAAACGATTACATCAGTGGCAATAAAGGCTTGATCTGTTCCCAGAAATCCTCATTCATCAGCCGTGCGCTTCCGATCATCGCCGATGTTTCCATCTGCACCGATAATTCGATGTTTATATTTAAATTCTTACTTTCAAGCATTGCCGAGAAAGCAGGTCCAAACAGGTTGTAAGCCCTGGTTATATTTCCGCCAAGCACCAGACAATCGGCATCGAATTTTTGAAGATAAGGAGCCAGAAATTCTCCTAGTAAAGCGCCAAATTCATCAAAAACCGCGTTAACATCCGGATTGCTAACAGCCTGCCTGGCGATCTCTTTTACACCGGGTAAGGTCTTGCCTGTTTTTTCAAAATATTTTCTGACAAACCAACCGGTACAAAAGTAATCATTCGCGATGCTTTTGCTGTAGGGTATATTCCATAAACACCCGCCACGAGGAACGTCATTTCGTTCCAGAACCGGAATGCCAGATTCAATAAACGCAGCACCCAAACCGGTTCCCAATGTGATGGCGATCATTCTTTTGGAATTGCAGCTTTTACCTTTCCACGCGTCGCCGACGGCAAATGAGGTCGCATCGTTGATAAAACGGATGGGCATATCTTCCGGTAAATCCAGCAGTTGTCTTAACCGGTCGGCAATGTTGATACCATACAGCTCTTCGAATTTATTTACTTCGTGGGTAAACAGCGCAATACCGTTTGTATAATCGAAGGGACCAGGCATTGCAATGCCAATACCTGATAACTGATCTCTGTCAATGCCGGAGATCGATTTTTCGATGGCTGATTTCCAGGAATCCAATATATCGTCCGCAGAAGCCTTATTATCCACCACGCAACATGCTTTACCATTGCGAAGGACTGTTTCCTTCTCCATATCCATTGTGATTACACTGATATGACTACCACCGGTATCAGCACCTATCGCGTACTTTTTTTTCATAACCTGCCTTGTTCGTACTTTTTCAAAAGCTAAACCTATCTTCTATATCGCGATCGTTCATCAACAGCAATCTAAAATCTTAGCTTTAAACATCAAAAATAGAAATAAAAAATACAATCTATTTACTGATTACAATATGCTGTCTGCTAACTTGTTTATAGGTCAGATAAATTCATTTATAGTCAGGGATGTTTATTGCACAAGCCAGGAAGTTGATGGAAATTATTTTTTATAAATTGAACCAGAAATTGAATTGCCGGAAATAAGGTTTGACGCTTATTGTGAAGCAGCCATATATAGCCTATCCATCCGCCAAAAATCACTGATTCTGAACCTGAAGAGGATTCGAAATCAGTGATTTTTTATGGATATATTTATAAAGTGGACTTTTTAATCGCTTTAATAAATTAAAAATCAAATCTATAATAACTCATGCCACCAAGGCACATAAAAAAGAGGCATATAATCATGCCAACCAAACAAAAAAGAAAAGAAAATATGAACAGCTGGTCCCATAAGTATAGAAACAGGAATAAAGAATAGCAGCTCACTTTTAGACATACGTAATACGAGAGGAGGAAGTACAAACGTCATAAAAGCAGGTAGACCATAAAAGATCCACCATGGAACTCCTTGTCCGTGTGTAATCCGGGCAAATGTCATTCCCCCAACCACGACAATTAAAGCTAATATGACTATCTTAAAATTAGGCCGTTGAGTCCGTTTCCGCAGAGTAAAAAGAAGTAATACAACAAATACTATCAGTGCTACAAACATATACACAAGAAATTTCCCAATGTCATTCATATTACCAGGATTTAAGTGTTTATATTATTATATCAAATTTTATGATCGCTATTAATATTAAAAGAGAGATTAGTCCAATTGCGCCAACTGAAATAAAATCCTTAGCCGTTATCGAACGTCTTTTTCGAGTGATTCTTTTTTTGAAAAACAATAGCTCTAAAAATGGCATCGTTACCAAAAAACCATATCCATAAAATGTGGTAGGTTGATACAAATCGTTCATTGCTCCACGAATTAATCCAAAAAACAGATAGTCTGCAACAATGGCGATAATCAATACGATTATCGAATTATAAATCACTCCTGTTAAAATCTTTTGACCGTTATACCTGATCAAACAGTGGTATATTCCGAATCCCCATAACAAAGGCATAACTGTCAACATTAATCCAATCCCAAGATTTGCATTCATACTCCAGGGAAACCACAAAATCAAATTACCAGCCCAATACAAGGAGAATGCAACTGTCAAATTATAGATGAGCCATTTTGTATTTTCTTTCATATTAACTCCGATAAATCTATGTAATGCATCTTTATTTTTCTATGCTTGGGCATAACGTTTTGGCACTTGGCGTTTTATAAGTCATCTAACGCTTTTGCCTTTATAATATCACTATTGTTTTTGTCGTAATATGATAGGAAAACATAACAACTTATTAAACTAGTGTGCTCGATGGATAACTGAATACTGCCTTTGTCAGTTTCATAGGTTGTATAATATTTGCAGTTATCCATTTTAACTGAATGCATTCTTTCGCCATCGTCTCTTGGTTCTGAATATGTATCAAATTTCTCAACACTCTTTGATGGCTCGCCATATTTTTGTGTTAGCATTTCTTTCAGATCAAAGTAATTCCCGGAAAGCGCTGACCAGGTATCTCTCGCAGGAAGTATTACAGTTATTTTGCTTACTAAATCTTTCTGCTTTAATGTGGCGACTCCGACAATACAATCTTTATACGCTGCAAAATCGCCTCTTAGCAAAGCAATACCATCTTCCGTTCCAACAAGGGTAAATCCGTTCTGTTTCATTTTTGAAACATACTCGTTGAGCGTTCCGTCAATCGGAACTCCCTTAAATATAAGGTGGTCTGACGACTGCGTTTGAGCAAACGAAATCATTGTCGTTAATGCAACAATTACCGTGATTATTATTTTCTTCATACAATAATTTTTTATGCCCTTTATAATTGTTGATATTTAATGATGTTTCGAGTTATGACAATCATGACATACAGATACGAGCCATTCGATAGGCTCTTTCCCAATATTCGTCTTTGCATATCTCATGTGATGGACTTGTGTTGCACGAGCACCACAATACACGCACCGCCAATTATCTCGCCTGAGCACTACATAACGCTTTCGCTTCCAATCATCTGACTTAAGATATTCGTTCCTGTAATAGTCTCTGCGCTGTTTTCGTTTTACATTGAATACCCACCTCTTAAATGCAAAGATGATTACTGCAATAATTAATAAAAGTAAAATCTGATATTCCATCGTCAATTTTCTTTTTCAACATTCAGTTTACTTTTCTTGAACGCGACATCATTTCTTCACGCTGACGTACAACTTGTTTACAGGCCTGTTAATTCATCCTTAGCCAATTACTGTTAGTTGTATAGGCCTGATAGTAGTAGTGCTTTATTTTTTGATAAATGCAAACATAAATTGAATAGCCAAACGTAAATTTCGACACTTATTGGGAAGTAGTATTTGTAAATCAAAAAATCATCGGTCTTAAACTTCCCACGACAATAAGAAAAATAGCCCCAACCTGTAAAAGCCGGGGCTAACGTTGCTGTTCGGTCGGAATTTCAACATCCGCATATATAGATTTGAAGGAAATTAACCGAGCTATTCAGTAGTTTTTGTCGCCTCTTTTTCGGCATTCTCAATACGTGTCGCACGGCTACGCGCTATGGTTAAAGCGTCGGTAATAATTTCGTCGATCTTTTCTTCGATCGCGCCAAATTGAGCAGCATCTTTAAAATTATTGGTATTGATATGGGCGAACAATCCCCTCAGGTAGGTGGTGACAGCTTCTTTTGAGTTTTTCACCAATGGAATATCAACACCAGCTTCTTCATCTATCTTGGAATGATAGACTTTTTCGAAGTCTGCCTGCCTTGCTTTCAACCGTTCAAGCCAATCAGTGGCCGTAATGGTTGCAAGTGCCTCGCGGGCAGCTGGTCCGTCGAATTTTTCAAACAGCACATCCAGTTTCGTTGTTTCTGCGGCAAATGGCAAAGAGTAGATTGTATTACCTACAGCTTCCACAATTGCAGAAAGGTTTCTGGCGGCTTCTTCTTTTACGGCATCGCCACAGTTACAACTGGCGTGAATGTAATCGCGCAGACCGATGTGAGCACCGTCGCGTTTTTCGTCTGCAAACAGCAAGGCCGAGGTAAACTCACTGTTAAAGGTTCTCCCGAGTCCTCGCCGAAGGTCTCCGTTCGCTTCGATAATATATGCGCACAGTTTCATAAGATACTCATTGTCGCTTACGGTCATTTTGCAGGCTTCTGCAATGCGATTTGCAAGAGCATAAAGTTCATTGGAAGTCAAAAGTCTAAAAGGCAAAGTTTTCATACAAATTTATTTTAGTTGTTATTAAAAATGAATGACTCAAAAAGGAAGGTGTAATTGTATTGTTTATACTCTAATCCCATACTATTGTTTCATAATAACAACTTTTTTTATTTGAATTTTGAATTTATTTTTAGATTTGATGATTTTCCATTCTGAAAGGGATAAATTTAGGCTGATACTCCCCAAAATCGGGTTGAATTTGGCTTCTTCAAAACTTTGAAGAGTACAAATACATTTGCAACCGGCTTCTTCAAAACTTTGAAGAGACCAAACGCACTTGCAACCGGCTTCTTCAAAACTTTGAAGAGACCAAACGCACTTGCAATCGGCTTCTTCAAAACTTTGAAGAGACCAAACGCATTTGCAACCGGCTTCTTCAAAACTTTGAAGAGACCAAATGCACTTGCAACCGGCTTGTTCAAAACTTTGAAGAGACCAAATGCACTTGCAACCGGCTTGTTCAAAACTTTGAAGAGACCAAATACACACCGGATTTGGCTGTTTTCAAAAACTGTTTATGACGAAGCGCTCTCAAACACGACTGATTAATACTATTTTAGACTGCTGATGTTCGATTATTAAAAACCTCCATCTCTTATTGATTGATTTCAATCATCTTCCACTTCCCGTTCTCTTTGACATGCGCCTGTCCTTTGTAACAGCAGGTTCCATGGTAGTTGTAAGCGTTTTCATAAATCAGCGGGATCACTTCCTTGCCGGATTTATCGATGAAACCATATTTATCACCCAGTTTTACAGCCGCATATCCGCCGATAAATTTCCAGGTATTATCATATTTCGGGGGGATGACCTCTTTCCCTTTTAGATCTACATAACCGTACTTTCCATTCAACCGGACAGCGGCCATTCCTTCCTCAAGTCCGTATGCCAGATCATATTTAGGGGCGATTTTCTCTCTCCCTTTTTCGTCTTTGTAACCATACTTGTCATTCGTTGCCGAATAAAAAGGAACCACCTGTGCTTTGAGCATTGTGCAGCAAAGCATTGTCAAAATCAGAAATACTATTTTCATTTTCAATTTTATTTTTTTGCTTTTCCCGGTAAATCTTCAGCTTTGGTTCCCCACGTTTCAGACGGTTTGCTTCCCATTGTCAAAACCAACTCTCCACCCTCCATAATGTCAGAATGCCTTATAAATGAACGCGTATAGAGCACGTTATTCAGCGTCGCCTTTTGGATATAGATATTTTGGTCGCTCAGGTTATCGACTTTAACCACAAAGTGTTTTCCGTTGCCCAGTGTTAAATCGGATTGTTCAGCCAACGGACTTCCAAAAACATATTCGCCGTTGGCAGGGTTCACCGGATAAAATCCGATCGAACTCAACACATACCAGGCGCTCATTTGTCCACAATCGTCGTTGCCGCAGAGGCCATTGGGCTTATTACTGTAAAAATTAGTCAGAATGTGATGTACCTTTTCAGCCGTTTGAGAGGGTTTGCCCACATAACTGTACAAATAAGGAACATGGTGACTTGGTTCGTTGGAGAATTCTGATAAACCATAGTATCCGTTATTTTTCCGTTCCCGAAATGGTTCGGGTGAATTGTACAACGTATCCAGTTTCCCTGCAAACTGATCAGCTCCGCCCATTGCCTGAATCAAACCATCCAAATCCTGCGGAACATACCAGGTATAAATCCACGCGTTTCCCTCCTGGAACCCGATTGATTCTTTGGGATTGAAAGGAACCATCCAGTTTCCTTTGGAATCCTTTGACCTGACAAAGCCGATCGAGGTATCGAATACATTTTTCCAGTAACCGCTCCGTTTGATAAATTCGGTGTAATCCGATTGTTTGTTCATCTTTTTGGCAACCTGTGCAATACACCAGTCGTCGAAGGCATATTCCACCGTTTTTGTGACACCGCGCTGCTTTGGATCAAGATCATCGGGCACATATCCGTATTGACGGTAGAAATCCGATTCGCGTATATCTTCGCTGGCAGTTGTGATCATCGCCTGATAGGCAAAACTGGCATCAAAACCTTTAATATCCTTCAGAATCGCATCGGCGATGATCGGAACAGCATGATAACCAGGCATCACATTTGCCTCGTCGAAATACAACTCCCACGATGGAAGCAAACCATGTTGTTTGTAAAATTCAAGGTAGGAATTGATAATCGCCGGCAACCGCTCCGTCTGCGTCAATGTAAACAACGGTGCGGCGGCACGATAGGTATCCCATAGGGAACTCAACGTATAGATATCTTTGCCCTTGTAGATCTGTTTATCAGCTCCCGTGTAATTACCCAGGGCATCGTCGAAACGAAATGGTGCAAAATAACAATGGTACGCTGCTGTATAAAAGGTCTGTTTGAATGCCGAATCCGAAGAAGTAACCTTTATTTTGCTGAGCTCTTTCTCCCACGCATCACTGGCATTCTTTTTTACAGCATCAAAATTCCAGTCCTTTATCTCCTCTAATCCCGCCATTGCCCCATCTGTATTTGCAGAACTGATGGCTACTTTCATCAATATTTGTTCATCTTTTTTTGTCTCCGGAAATGAAAGATAAGCGCTCACCCTCACGGCCCGTGCTTCCTGCTTTGATTTGACCATTGTACTGTCTGCAAAAATCACCACATCGCCAATCGGTTTGTTCGACCGCGCAGCGAAGTAAACGCAACGTTCGCCCACAAAACCAATCGATCGCCTGAATCCGACAATGGTGGTATCGTTGACTTTTTTGAAATAACACTCCAACGGCAAATCGCCATTGTGGCCGACCCTCGCTTCAGCGCCGTTACCCCAACCTAAATCGAGTTTGATGGCTGCAGATTTGCTTTCCGGAAAAGTATACCGATGCAGTCCGCAATGGACGGTTGCGGTGAGTTCTGCTTTTATATTAAAGGTTTTGAGCAACACGGAATAATAACCCGGTTTAGCAGTCTCTTCAGCATGTGAAAATTCGCTTCTGATGGTTTTGGGTGATGCTTCCGTATTGACCATTGGAAACACCGAAATATCACACAGATCTTCGGCACCGGTTCCGCTGTAATGGGTATGGCTAAAACCCTGGATGTGAATGCTGGTGTAGTGGTAACCGCTGCACCAGTTATAGCCGTGATCGCCATTATCAGGACTTAGCTGTACCATTCCAAACGGAACAAGTGCACCCGGAAAGGTATGTCCATCCTCATCGGTTCCGATAAAAGGGTTCACATAGCCGGTCAATCGTTCAGTTGGAGTTTGCCTGCATGCGACCATTGAGAGGATGGCAAGAAGGATCAGAAAGGAGAGAAGGGATTGCTGTTGTTTATCTGGTTTCATTTATCGGAGCATGGGTTAGAGTCAGTTTATGAATGTACTTCGAATTGTTGATGATGAAAATAGATGTTTGGCTAAGCCATATCAAACTGCAATTTGCCTCCCCGGCATAAATGCCGGGGCAATTGATGCATTGGCAATTGATGCTGTGGCAATTGATGTTGGGGCAATTGATGCCGGGGCAATTAATAACTAAATAATTAAAGGGATTTCACCAGATTTCCCAAATTTCAGAGGTGAACTCAATTCTCAAATTGGCGAATTGACGAATTGGATAATTGTCTATTCTTTCCCCCTGTCGCCAACAAACTGGTCTTCCTTATTTTTGAACAATACATTGAATGTGGTAAGACTCCCGTAAATCCGTGTGATGTACTGTTCGAGATCAACCTTTTCCTCATCAGTGAGGTTACTCGCGTTGATGCGCTGTTCCATCACGCGCACCCGGTCGCGAACCATCACAATTTTATGAAAAAAGGTTTCAATTGGGATTTCCTTCTCTTTTAACGATTTGTCGCCCGGAAAAAGAACCATTTTCCCGCCAGTCCATTTCTGACCAAGCGGTACCGTTTCTTGTATATCACTAAAGCGGTGAAGAACCCTGATCAGACTTTTCTCCATCTTTTCGTAGGTAAGCAAGTCCGAAGGAGTTTCAATGGCTTCGATCACCTCGAGGCCTTCATAATCGCGTTTGATCTGCCTGACGCCAAAATCTATAAATCCAATTTCCCAGGCATCCGAACGCACCTGAACGATTACACCTTTACCCATTTGCGGGTGTTTTACACGTGAGCCAACGCCTAAAATACTTTCTGTCATATGAGTGATCTTTAAATTAGTAGTATGCACAAATATAGGATTTCTTATTTATGCACACCACTAAAAATTATGCTGTTTCCAACAAATATCCAAGCAAAATCGCGAAACAATGGACGTCTTAAAGCAATTTAAAATACTACTTTTATATCTAACTTTGCAATATCCATTAATATTATCAGTATTTTGGATATTTAATCTATTAAAGCAATAGCCATGAATATTCAGACACAAAAAACAATTATCATAGAACAATTTAAGCAGTTAAACGATGAAAATTTGATCAACGCTATCAAAAGCATTCTTGACTATGCTTCAAAAAAAGAACAAGATAGTTCCGATATACCTGAAGCGCATCAAAACCTGGTAATGGAACGCTTTGAAAAAATAAGAACCGATCCGGAATCACTTTTAGATTGGGATGAGGCAAGGAAAACGTTGAAAACCAAATGAAGAATTTCAAAGTAAAAATTGACCCACAAGCCATTACTGACATTAAGTGTATTGCGGAATGGTATGACCAACAACAATCACTGCTTGGAGATCGATTTCAAGTTACAATCATAAAACACATTAATAAACTTGAAAATGCCCCTTATTCATTTGCTATCCGCTACAATGAAATCCGCTGCATGTCAGTAACTAAATTCCCTTTCATGGTTCATTTCTATATAAACGAAGAAACACGATATGTGGAAGTATTAGCAGTTATAAGTACCCACAGGAATCCAAAAATCTGGAAAGAGAGAACTGGCAATCATCCATTTAAATAAAAATTTAAATATTAATCTGAAATTATTTCTTAATCACTTTCGACTCATCGACGGTGGTGCATCTTCGGGTTTGCTTCCCCACTTTTTGTTCGGTTCAGGTCCCATTTCGAAAAGAAGGTTTCCACCATCTGTAATTTCTTTTTGCGAAATCCAGGTTCTGTTAATTGGTTTTCCGTTCAGTATTGCCGACTGGATGTATTTATTTTGATGAGAGTTATTATTGGTCTGAATCGTAAATGTTTTGCCTTTGCCTGCATCAATGGTCACTTTTCCGAACAGGGGACTTCCGATGGCGTAATACGGACTTCCAGGTGTAACCGGGTAAAAGCCCATTGAACTAAGAACATACCATGACGAAAGTGATCCCATATCCTCATTTCCACAGATACCGCCAGGGCCACTCCGGTATAGTTCTTCGGTTACCTGCCTGGCTCGAAGTTGGGTTTTCCAGGGTTCACCCGCGAAATCATACAAGTAAGCTACATGGTGCGAGGGTTGATTGCCATGAACATATTGCCCGATCGTACCGACAACTCCCACATATTTCGGAGGCGTGATATTGGGACTCATTTCAAAAAAAGTATCCAGTTTTGCGGTAAACGCCTTATTCCCGCCAAATAAATTGATCAATCCCTGTACGTCGTGCTGGACCGACCAGATGTATTGCCATGCATTCGATTCGGTATAGTGGCGGTTCGGCCTTTTCCCAACCAGCAGCGGATCAAAATATTTGTAATACGAATGCTCACCTGCTTTTACGATGTCCTGCTCACGCCCGTTCAAAGCCTCCAACCACGAACCATCCGCCATTTTGGGACGCATAAACCGGGTAACGGGATCCCATAAATTCCGGTAATTGTGTGCTCTTTTCATAAACAGTTTGTAATCATCTTTCTTTCCCAATTCATTGGCAAGTTGGGCAATGCACCAATCGTCGTACGCCAGTTCCAACGTATTTGGAACCGACTCGGTTACTTTGTCGACAGGTGTGTATCCCAATTCCAGGTAAAATTGAAGGCCCGATCGTCCGGCAGTATGCGGAACGGGAAGTTTCGGCGCTTCCAATGCTTTTTTACGCATCGCATCGTAAAGGAAATTCACATCAAAATCACGGTATCCTTTCAGATAAGCGTCCACAATAACAGGTATCAGGTGATCGCCGACCATTGCTTCACCATAAACATTCAGAAAATGTTGCGCAGGTAACCAGCCGTAATCCTTTGTCTTTGCAACAATTGATCTGATAAAATCATTCACATGTTCCGGCGCGGTGATGGTTAAAAGCGGATGCTGTGAACGGTAAGTATCCCAGCAGGAGAATGATCCGTAAAAATCGTATCCCTTAGCTTCATGCACCTTTTTGTCGGATCCCATGTATTTTCCATCCACGTCCTGCGAGATATACTGGGCCAGAAAGGAATGGTACATCGCCGTGTAAAAAATCTCTTTCTGGTCATCGGTGGCACCTTCAATTTTAATCCTTGCCAACTCTTTTTCCCATATTTGGCGCGACTCATTCCTGATTCCGTCAAAGTCCCAATCCGGAATCTCGGCTTTGAGGTTCCTTCTTGCACCCTCAACACTTGTATACGAAATCCCAACTTTCACCAATATCTGTTCCTTTTCCGAAGTGCGGAAAGTAACAAATGCACCGATATTTTTTCCGGACTCACCATTTTTATAGGGCCAGATACTACCTCCAGATTCAGGCGTCTTCAAATCGTTATCGAACGTTCCATAATACCTGAAAGGTTTACTGAATTCGGCTACAAAGTAGACTTTACCAAGTCCGGCACTTTTCACCCCTTCGATCCGGTTGTTATCCAGAATTGTTAATTCCGATAAATCATTGGATGAATTATTGCCGATCTGATGTCCCAAATCCAGGATAATCCGCGAGTTATCGGATTTCGGAAACGTATAGCGATGAAATCCTGCTCTTTGAGTGGATGTCAATTCCGCTTTTACGTTGTAGTCTTTTAGAATGACGGAATAATAGCCCGGAGTTGCAATTTCGTCGGCATGGTCAAATCTGGAACGGTAACCTTCACCCGGATTTTCAGGTGATCCCGGAACAGTCTGAAGTTTAGTACTTACGGTTGGCATCAGCATCACTTCTCCCCCGTTCACCATTCCGACACCACTCCAATGTGTGTGACTAAAACCCATAATGGAGTTTTCGGAATAGATGTATCCGGCGCAATAGGTCCAGCCTTGCGTATTCATATCTGGACTTAAATGAACCATTGCAAACGGACGCGAAGTTCCCGGGAATGTATGACCAAAGAAATCGGTTCCAAGGAATGGATTAACGTGGTCGATCGGTTCGTCGGATTGTGCAAAAGCAGGGTATTCAATTCCTGAACCAAAAACAAAACAGAGGACGATTAACCGGAGAAAGAAACGCTTCATGATGATCTGTTTTAAGATGATCAAATTTATAAATATGCCGGGATAAATTTATGATTCAAATCCTGCGATTTTATTTTCAGATTCCCTCGCCATACGACCACCCTTTGCGAGCAGGCACCTTAACGAATGCATCAATATCAGGCCGGTTTGTAATCTTCATATTTGCAGCATCGTATTCAATTTTAGTGGCGAATTTCTGAGCCAAAACACCGATTAGCGCCATTTCTGACAATTCGGCCGAATAATCAAAATTCGATCCGGGAAGCGTTTTGTTTTTAATGCAATCGATCCATTCCTTCTGTGGCTGTTCTTCGCCAATTCTTGCGAATGTTTGTGCCGGGGGATTTTTCAGAAATTCCTGCCACTCTTCTTCCGAAACCATCAGCCTGGGTTTGTTGGGCCTTCCGCCTGTAATTAAAGTTTTCTTCTCGCCGATCATCACCATGCCAGAACCTGGCAACTCAGTTACGCCCCATTCAGGACGGATGTCAGGCTTCGAACCACCTTCGTGCCAGAATAAATTTACAGGTACTTTATCGCCCCGGGCACCAAACTGATAAGCAATTACCGATTCATCAGGTATAAAACTATGATCTGGCACCGGATTTGGAACCGTTGCCTCAACCGTATGTGGCATTCCAAGACCCAGCGCCCAGAATGGACCATCGAGCGTATGGCATGACCAATCGCCCAGCATTCCATTTCCAAAATCGTAGAAGCCTCTCCACGACTTAGGGGCATAGGCACTGTTGAAAGGACGTTCAGCCGCCTGACCCAGCCATAAATCCCAGTCTAAACCTTCGGGGACCGGTTGAGCAGATGGTGGAAAACTATCGGGTTTGGTCCAATATCCGCCCGGTTTAAATTCGAATGGACCAAACCATGCATGAACTTCTTTGACCTGACCGAGCACTCCAGCTTCGTACCACTCTCTGATTTGACGGATGCCATTGGTCGTATGACCCTGATTCCCCATCTGCGAAACAATCCCGTAATGTTTCGCGGCCTTTTTCATCGTACGCAACTGCCAGATATTGTGCGCCAAAGGTTTTTCAACATAGACATGTTTACCCAATTGCATGGCTACCATCGTTGCGGCAAAGTGTGAATGGTCAGGTATTGAAATGATCACTGCATCAATTTCGTTGGCCATTTCGTCGAACATGACCCGGTAATCTTTATATCTTTTTGCCTTGGGAAAAGTTTTAAAACCTTCGGCCGCACGTTTTTCGTCAACATCACAGAGGGCCACCACATTTTCAGTCAATACTTTTCTTTGGGGTCCGTCTTGTTTTTTACTGTTGTCATCTTCATCAACAAACAACGTTTCCCAATTATCTTGTCCCCTGCCGCCAACACCAATTATCGCAATATTCAATTTGTTATTTGCCGAGCAGCTAAACAGATTCGGAATAATTAATGTTCCCGCTGTCGCAACAGAGGCTGACTTCAGGAAGGTTCTGCGAGATAAATTTCCCATTTTTATGATTTTAGTTATTCAATATCAATGATTTCATTAAATGCTGATTAAACTATTTTTTAACCGAAAACGAATCAATCAATTTACCTTCAAAGTTCACTGATTGGTAATTCAATTCATCGCCTTTGATGGTCATGTACTGGTAAAGATGGCCGTCTGTATTCCGGACAGCAGCATACGGTTCGTCTGTAACCGGATGAGGATTTGTTGGAATCCCAACAGAAATCACATATGCAGTTCCATTATTGTAAGATGGCACAACCTCCCCACCTTTCATAGGCTTTGAGCGCATGTAATAATGGATGTGTCCACTCATCACCATATCAACGTGGTACTTATCGAACAGTGGCACCCATGCTTTTTGAATATTGAAATAGGGTTCTTCCCAGTTGTACGGCGGGAAATGAAACATCGCAAATTTCCAGGTAGCTTTTGATTTGGCGAGCTGTCCTTCAATCCATGGCGTTTGAACGTCCATTGGTGACGTGGCGTCGATCATCAGGAACAACGCGTTTTTGTAGGTAAAGGCATACGTTTGTTCCTTTTCAACGCCATCGGGACCATTCATTGGATAGCTAAATTCTTCCCGGTAGGTCTTTGCTCCAATTCCAAGCCGGTTATCGTGATTCCCGGGAACTGACATCAATGGTTTCCTGCCAATTACTTCTTTTGAATAAGCTAACAGATCATCCCATTGATTTCGGTACAATCCATCACTTACCAAATCTCCTGCAATGGAATAAAAGGCAGCATCTGGATGCGCTATTTCTGCTTTATTGAATAGCTCTCCGAATTTTGAGGAATAATGGGTATCGCCAAACCAGATAAATGAAAACTGATCATCATCCGCGGCAGTCGAAAAAGTAGAATTCCCTGACCAATCAGATTGTGGTGCTATCTGGTACTCATAGGTAGTTCCAGGTTTTAAATCCCGAAGTTCTGCTGTAAAATGATTGATGTACCTGTCGTTCATCAAAACACGATCTTCCATTCGAATTTTTGAAGCCGGTGCCGATAATTCTTCCAAACTACCTTTCACACGGTATTTCACTGTTCCGTCAGCAACTGTGGTATCAGTACGCCACTGGATATCGATCCCGGTTGAAGGGTTGGAACTCCATGTTAGCATTAACTGATCGGGTGTTTTTGAGGAAGGATAATTCGTTGTTCTGAAAGCGCCTATCAGGTGCGTTTCTACGCCTCGACCCCGGATCGTGGTCAGTAGTTTTTGTCCTTTCAATGCATCAGGGACGTTGGTTAAAACCAGCTCATCCCAATCGTGATAAGTAAATGCACTGTCTTTCAACACACCAACAAATTGATTTTCGGGAAAAAAATTACTTAGTTCAAGCTTGTCATTTTTGTTTTGGGGCGCAACTGAAACAAAGTAATGAAGCGGATAGTCCTCGAACCCATTTACTCCCAGGCCGACTTTTCCTGCCTCAAACGATTTTTGCCACACTTCGTAGGTGGTCTGTTCGTTATTCAATGTCATATCAGTTTTTAAAAAACCACTCTTTGATAACCAAAAGGGGACCGTTTTTTGTTTTTCACTGCGCATCACAGAGACTACGACCGGAACATTTACGGTAAACATCCAGTGTCGGGTTGATAGCACCTGTTTTTCCTGATCAGAGAACAGAGACATTACCTGATCGTTATCCAACCCGGATAATTCTTTTGCGCTCGTTGTCTGATACAAATCTGAAATGGTTTTGTCCATGATATCCTTCACCGATATCTCCTTATGGGCATCATTGAAAAAGCATCCGGTTGCCGCAAAGAGATAAACCGAACAGATTAATAATTTAGAGAACAGGTTTTTCATTCTTTTCATTTTATGGGTGCACTGATCACGTCAAGATACCTACCAATCCAGTAAGGCAATAGCCAGATATCGCCAGCACTGTTTTCGGATCTGCCGGCACTTTTTTCGTTCAGATCGAATCGGTTTGAATTGTGCCTTGAGATCGGAAGTTCATCGGGAGGAAGTACTTCTTTGATCGTCTGATTCCTGAAATTTGGCTCAACTTTTTCAATATCTTTCCGATGACTGTTTTCGACAGACCAGTTTATCAAGTCAAGCGGATATTTCTGCAGATACCAGATTGCTTCTTTCAGGTCAATCTCCTTTGTACCTGCAATCGCGGTCATGATATTCCACAGTCCCTCTTTCTCCGGTCGTTCGTATTCCCAGTGATCAATGATGGCCTTCTTATATTTTGCTTTCAGCGTGTCGTTTAATGCATAACGGTATAATCCCCAATAGCCGCAGTAATACATTTCATCATCTGAATGATTCCATTCTGAAGATAATTCCTTGCTCAACTCATCGGCATCGTCAGGCGCATGACCAATCTCTTTCATCGGCTTCATCAGATTTTCAAGATAACCATGCTTTGTCATCAGGTAAAGCGCCGCTTCTTTGTATTTTTCTTTTTTGGTAAAGTGATAAGCGGTTTGTAGCATCGCAATGATGTTGGAAGAATTGATCTTTCGGTCGCCAACAATTTTAGGTCTGGCATTCACATAATCAGGATTCCAGCGTCCCCAACGGGTTGGTTCGCCATTCCAGTCGATCATGTAAAAGTCGTTTTTAACAACATGTGACATCAGTGTATCAATCAGCATGATTGCCTTATTCCGTAATTCAGGTTCAGGAATCAACTCTGCAATTGCCCCAAAAGCGAAAATATGACCAATGGCTTCATCACTGCTCGTGGTTGATTTCCAATCCCACTCAGGATCATTGGCCCTGCGCCATGCTTCGTCATGATATTTATACCCCCGTCTTTCGAATGACCGTGAAGGAAAACCCGAGTTTAGCGAGTTGATTGTATAAAGTCGTTCCATCGCATCGAGCGATTCGCGGACATTTTGTAATGCATCATCCGATTTGGTGACAGCATAACGGAAGGTTTCCCCGGCCAAATACATCGAGGTCCACAATCCGTCATTGTCCGAATCTTCCATACTTCCGGTGGTTACATCTCCATCGACCATTGACGAAACAGTGGCATTAAAACCTGTACGTATATGACGATCACGCACCTGTTTTTCGAAGAACATCGCCTTATCATTCAATGTCATCGGTTCGAAACAAATTTTTCCTAAACCTTTAGTGGTCAATATTAACACTGAATTATCAGGACCCTTTGCAATACTCAATACTGAATCAGAAGGTATCCAGCGTTGTGAGGCATAATAGTCAAATTTCCCATCTTCGCGAAGCATCATTGCACCCCATGTTGAACCAAACCAAAGTTTCCCCTTGATTTCGCTGATTGTCGTTAAATCAGTCCATGGCATTTTTTTGTGAACATCGCCAACCTTCTTTTTAGTTTTCGAATCGATCTCAAAATACCCGTCTGATGTTCCAACAATCAATTTAGAGGAAGTGGGCTCAAAGCATGTAAGATTACGAGCATCCATCACCTTTGCCATTTCCTTTTCCCCGGGAGAAAATGTGCTGATAGATGACTTACCTAAAATCCAAAACAGGTCATTGGCAACGTCAAATTTGATGTCTTTCACCTCGTCACCTGAAAGTGAACCTTCCCACAATTTTATAGAATCTTTGATGAAATTCAGGCTTTTGCCATCTGAAATCAAAAAGCAAAAATCTTTACCTCCTGCGAGTAGTTTCGCGCCTGGCATCGTATGTCGCGCGTATAATTTACCTGCCCAGGCATTGCTCAATACTGCTTTATTGTCGATGTAAACCAATTGATCCTGATAAGTTCCGATTCCGGCAATTTTCTTATCTGATGTCTCCCGATCCTGAACATCTTTGACCAGCGTTCCCGGAAATAAGAACTGCCCGCCACGCGGTCTTAACAATCCGTTTGAAGAGAAAATCTGGATGTAGCCGTTTCTGTCGGAAACAACCTGACCGAATTTGATGTTCCCTCCGGTGGCATTGTATTTTATGCTATAATTCTGAATAAAGGGATTATCCTGATGTAGCCCGGTAATCGATTTGTCATTTTTTGAAGCACACCAGCCAGCAGTGCCTGCCAATACCAGAATGAATAGGAGTTGTATTGTTTTTTTCATTTTCTATTTATTTAATTTTTGCTGGTCCACTGATAACACCAAGATATCGTCCCATCCAATAAGGTAATAACCAAATATCGCCGGCACTCTCCTCCCCATTTCCATTGCCCCCTTTTCTGTCAATATTAAACATGTTTCCATTGTGCCGCTGAACCGGTCTTTCATCAGGAGGCAGAACTTCTTTGAGGGTTTGGTTTCGGAAATTTGTCTCAACTTTCTCAATATCTTTCCGATGGCTGTTCACAATATCCCAGTTAATCATATCCATCGGATGTTCCTGGAGATACCATACTGCTTCTTTCAGATCAAATTCATCGCTAACCATTGCGGTGAAAATATTCCAGGCTCCCTCCTTTTCGGGTCTTTCGATCCTCCAGTGGTCGATGATGGCCTCTTTATATTTTACTTTCAGATCATTATTAAAAGCGTAGCGGTATAAACCCCAATATCCAAGGAAATACATTTCATCATCAGAATGGTTCCACGCGTCCGATAACTCTTTACTCAGTTCGCTTGCATCTGCAGGCGCGATCCCGATCTCACCCATTGGTCGCATTAAATTGTCAAGGTATCCATATTTTTCGATCAGTTCCAATCCCTTCTCTTTATAAATCTCCTTATGCGTGAAATGGTAGGCCGTCTGCAACATTGCAATGATATTGGAAGAAGTGATTTTCCGGTCTCCCACATTTTTGGGATGTGCATTTACGTATTCAGGATTCCACCTTCCCCATGTAGTTGGTTTGCCGTCAAAATCGACAAGGTAATAATCATGCTCAACAATGTGTTGTACTAAGATATCAATCAGGTGGATTGCCCTGTTTTTCATGGATTGATTGTCGATGAGTTCGGCCATTGCACCCAAAGCAAATATATGCCCGATCGCTTCGTCACTGCTGGTTGTAGATTTCCAATCCCACTCAGGATCACTTGCATGTTGCCACCTGTCAGGATCAGATAACCGGTCCATGTTTCCCCTTCTCTCAAACGATCGTGCCGGAAAACCCGGGATAGAGGTTATTGTATAGAGTCGCTCCATGGCATCCAAAGACTCCCGGCAATTTTGTAATGCCTCTTCCGATTTGGTTACTGCATACCTGAATATCTCCGCCCCCAAATACATCGAAGTCCATAAACCGTCGTTATCCGAATCCTTAAGGTATCCTGTAGATAGATCACCATGTTTCATCCCTTCCAGCGAAGCATTGAATCCATTCCGGATATGGCGTAGCCGAACCTGCTTTTCGAAATACATCGCCTTGTCCTCCAATGTCATATTCATGAAGCAAATCTGCCCCAGTCCTTTACTTGTCAACACCAGCACAGAATTTTCGGGCCCTTCGGTTACCTGGATTACCCGATCACCGGGTAACCAGCGTTCACCATTGTAATAGTTGTACTTTCCATCTTCGCGCAACATGAATGCACCGAAGGTGGATCCAAACCAAACCTTACCATTGATCTCTTCCACCGTTGTAATTTCGTTGCACGGAAGATTTTGGTGTTTGTCACCGATCTGATTCCGTGTAACATTGTTGATCACGAAATAGCCATCATTTGTTCCAATGATGGTCTTGGTTCCCTTATCAATCAGATCAAAAGAGGTAAGACCTGTACCTTCAAAAATTGATACTAATTTTTTATCCTTCAACGAAAAGCTGGTCAGTGATTTACTTCCCAATATCCAAAAACTCTTATTTTCAGAAGAATACCTGATTCCGATGATTGGATCGGCAATTTTCCCTGACCAAAGTATCTTTGAATCTTTGATGCATTTTAAAGTTGCTCCATCAGAAACCAAAAATGTAAAATCGGCCCCTCCTGCAAAAAGACGGACGTTGGGCATTTTATGTTTCGAAAACAGAATGCCAGCCCAAGCATTGCTAAAAACCACTGCACTATCAAGATAAACAAACTGATGATCGTATACTCCCATATCTACAATTTTCTTATCCGACATAGGACGGTATGACCCGTCTGCGACAATCATTCCCGGGTAAAGAAATGCACCTGCATTCGGTTTTAATAAACCATCGGAGGATAGCATCTGAATAACGCCATTCCTGTCAGTATAGACACTGTTTACATTCATCCCTTCATTAGTCAGATAAAATTTGATGCTATAATCCTGCGAAAATGGGATGTCTTTGTAAACAGGCCGCTGGGCTTTTATATTGTCTGCCAACGCAACAGTAATTAAGAAATAGCAAACTACAGAAATCAGTGAGATTTTAAATTGCATCATGATTTAAAAAAGATAAAACAGTTGATAGTTAGAAATACATTGAAGTATATTATTCTAAAATACTTCAAAGAAAAAGGGCACTGTCGGATCAATCAACAGCACCCTCCTCACCATTATAATTGTGTTTATGAAACCTATTGTAATAACCACATTTTAGAAAATTCATCATCAGTTGCAGGAACCAAAGTAGCAATCCCTTGATTATAGGCGGTAACATTTTGACCAAGTTCATCCCCCGGATAACGGTATCGATTTGGGAAAGTGTATGTGCTCAGTAAACCATTGCTGAAAATATTTGGGAGCCTTGTTCTGCGCAAATCAAGATATGCTTCAGAAGCGATAGAGAAGAGCGCAATCCATTTCTGCTCAGCAATTTTTGCAAGCTTACCAGGAGAATCACCTGGTAAGGCTATAATTGCCTGTGCAAGGTAGGTAGCAATAGCGGCATCCGATACACCCCAACGTTTCATCGAATAGGTGATACCTGCTCTGTAATAGGTGTCAGCATTTCCGGTAATATAACCTTTTACAGCTGCTTCTGCAAGGATAAACTGAACTTCATCCTTGTTCATAATCTGAGCTTTAAGTAAAGCGTGCGCGTTTTGCTGGAATAATTTCGAGTATTTAGAAACTTTGAAGTTTCCATAAGCGCCGCCAGCAGCCGTGTTATAATGACCATTTCCATTTTTGAAATCGCCAAACATACCGGCAACGAAACCAGCGTATACCTTGTCCTTATCCAGAATATTAGGAAGCTGAGTCGCAATATCAGGATTAGTTACATCAATATATTCCCACTTAGAGGAATAAGTATATCCGTTAGGATCGGTGGTTGCAAAAGTAACCCCGTTTTTTGCAGGATCCGAAGTCCATGGATTTTCAATAGGTGCAAACCAAATGGGAACACGGGGATCGTTTAAAGAGAGCATCATGTCAACCAATGTCTTGCATGGCCTTCTTCTTTCGAATTCACCACTATTTGCCCAGTTGTTTGAACCTCCTACCCAGGAGTTAACCGCATTAGATCCAACATAAGAAATCGAAGCATTCCTATCGGCAGTTTCAGTTAATAAGGGTAAAGCAGCAGTTGCAGCGATTTTTGCACCTGCATCGGCATATTTGGCTGAAGCGCGCATCAATAAACGCAGTTTCAGAGAATTGGTGAATTTCTGCCATTGCACTTTATCTCCATCAAACATCAGATCATATGTAGGACTCACAACATCGGTTCCGCTGGATATGTCAGCAGTAGCCGTTTCGAGTTCTTTTAAAAGACCTGCATAAATATCAGCCTGTTTGTCATAAACTGGATATAAAACCCCTTCACGACCTTTTAATGCTTCACTGTAATAAACGTCGCCGTAGAAATCGGTCATAAACGAAAACAGTAACACCCTGAATGTAGTAAAGATACCGACATGCGTCTTTGAACCCCTGGCATCAGCCAGCTTAATGGAAGCATCAATAAATTTCAATATATCCATCGCGGTGTACAAATCAGTTGGAAGTTGTTTAAAACCCTGGTAGGTATTATCACCACCCTGATAATTTCTCATCGTGTACTGCACAGCACCGGGAAGCTTGGAAGTACCCCAACCCATATCCTGATAAAAGAGGGTGCTTTTTTTAATAATTGACGATAAAAGATAAGGGTCGTTCAAATTCTCCACTGCATTTTTTTGCTGAAGTGCATCGTATTGCCGTAAATCGTCTTTGCTACAGGAAACTACTCCTATTAGCAAAATAATGGCGAATGTTTTTGTAAAATATGATTTCATATTATTCTGTTTTTTTAAAATGAAAGTCAAGTATTAAAAATCAAAACCAAGTTTAAATCCAATCGAACGGACACTTGGCAATGTTGCCCTAAGTACACCCTGGCTCACACCCACTCCTGAAAATGCAGACTCAGGATCTTCGTTGCGGCCCGATGCATTCCACTGGAAAACATTTCTGCCAACCAATGCAATATTCACATTATTCATATGGAGTTTACTTGATACTGAGTTGGGTAACGTATAGGTAAGTGAGACTTCCCTTAATTTGATGTTGGTAGCATCATAAGTTCTCGTTGCTGTGAAATCCCAGATAACATCACCATAACTATTGTAAGGAATCTGGTAAAATGTATTATTTGGATCAGCACCATTAACAATGTAGTCTGCATCTGTAGGAGTTGTACCTTCAAAATTCGGATTAATAAATACACCCTTTGCGTAGCTGGCGTCATGAAAATCGGAACGCTGTCCATCGTTATTGGCGTTGATATTTTCATAGGCGCTTGAACCTTCTGCAGGCCAAGCCATTCCACCCAATTCAGCGGTACGTCCACCCATCCACCATGGATTGTTAGTTCCGGAACTCAACGTTGTAACTGCCCTACCATTTGACTCCATATATTGCTGGTTTACTGAAACATACTTGCCACCTTTCCGGTAACTGGCCACTACATTAAGCGAAAATCTTTTATACCTTAATGAAGTATTCAACCCCATAATAAAATCAGGATTGTAATTCCCCAGTTGGGCGCGGTCTTTCTCATTCGATGATTTTTGAAATTCACCACCCTGGCCATCAAGAAGCGGCATTCCGGCGTATTTACCTGTCTTCACCCGCAGGATCGGATTTTCCTCGTAAATATTCCCGATCTCTTCCCCTTCTGCAATTTTCACTTTCGTCTTGCCATCGTAAGAAGCAAAGATGTATCCGGCAGGCGCAAATTTTGGAGATAATCGTTGAATATGTGCCTTATAATGGGTGAACGTTGTGGTTATGTCCCAATTCCAGTCCTTTGTCCGGACAGGATTTAAAGTCAATCCCCACTCATAGCCTTCGTTCCTTACATCACCAACATTGGTCGTCATCGAGGTAAATCCGGTACCTTTAACCAAAGGAATACCACCTAACTGATTGTTCTGATCTTTTTGGAAATAGGTGAAGTCAAACAAAATTTTCTTGTTGAACATCCATAAATCAAGACCAACTTCTTTTGTAATTGATTGCATTGGTTTGATGTCGGGATCGACCAATGATGCATTAATATTTGCAGTTTTTACTGAACTTGACCAATCAGGAGATTCGAAGGAATAGGTATCAATAGAACGCTGTTTTGTCAATCCATTTCCAACATTCGCAAGACCCAAACGAACCTTCAACAGATTAATCGATTCGGGTAATTTAAAAGATTCGGAAGCAACCCAAGCAAGTGAGACGGATGGGTAGAAATAATTTATTTTTTCTTCCTGAAGGTTTCCTTTCCAGTCATTACGACCTGTAACACCCAAAAATAGTTGTTTATTCCATGCGATATCTGCGGTTCCATAAGCACTGTACGAAGGACCTGCACCCCAACCATAACCTAAAGTACCCTGAGGTGAGCCAAGAAGTGCCAACTTTCCGGGGAATGCATTGCTAAGTTGGAATAAACCTGGAGTAACAAGTGCATTGGCAGAAATACCATAGGAGTTAGTGTTACTATATGCATAGTTTACACCACCAGCTGCAGAGATATCAAATTTGCCGAGCGATTTATTATAGGAAAGGATAGCGTCAGAGTTGAAGCTTAAACTTTTATCCAAATTAGTTTGATACATACCATCCCCACTAGAAGACTTGTTTGCCATAGAAGCTTTTCCAAATGACTGCCTGTATTCGTAATTTTCAATTACATTTTCCATCCCGGAGCGCAACATAAATGAGAAGTCCTTATTTATCTGCCAATCCAATTGCAGTTTGCCAAAGAAATTATCACGGCTGAAGCGGTTAATCTTTTCGTAAGTTGTCCACCAAGGATTTTCGGTTGATACATCAATCCCGTTATCCTTCATGATCGCGCCATTCTCCTGGATCCCTTCAAATCCCTTCATCCAGTAATTTTTCATGTCGGCAAGCGGCTGAAGATTCGTTGGAAAATTGAATAAAAGGCTGTTTAAAATACTGTTCGATCCAGTTACATTTGCTTTATTTGGAGAATAGGTACGGGTATAATTTGCATTTGCAGAAATCTTTAACTTATCAGTCAATTTATATTCCGAATTGACCGAGATTGATTTCTGATTCGTTTTCGTATTAGGCATTACACCTGTATTCCCCATATTACTAAGCGATAAGCGAAAAGAGCCCTTATCGTAATTCCCGCTAATATTAACGTTTGTGGTTACGGTACTTCCGTTCTGCAGATACGCTTTCATCCTGTTTTCGTTGGATGATCTCATTGGACCATTGTCCCACTTTTGTGTCTTGGTATTCCAAAAGTCACCGGTATAGGATCCATCAAGTGTCGGACCCCAGGTGTCAGTATTGTCATACTGCCATTCAAAAGCGCGTTCACCCTGTCCAAACAATTGCTGTTCTTCAATAAACTGGTAAGGTGTATCCATTGTTGCGGATGAAGAAAAGGAGACACCGATCCCCTTCTTCCCGGCTTTACCCGATTTGGTTGTGATCATCACCACACCATTACCACCTTCAGAACCATATAATGCACCGGCGCTACCTCCCTTAAGAATCGTGAGGCTCTCAATATCCTCAGGGTTCAATTGTGATAGGATGTTACCAAAGTCGACACCGTTCTTCTGTGTAAATGTTTGATTGCCTACAGGTATTCCATCGATTACATATAAAGGTTGTCCTTTAACAGAAACATTGGCATCATTGACAGACGGTAATGCTGTCGTACCTCTGATATTTACTAAAACAGATGATGTTGGGTCACTACTCAGACTGGTCAGATTTACACCACTCACTTTACCATCAAGCGATTTCATAAGGTTCGTGTTTCCGCCTTTGACCAGATCTTCAGATTTGACATCACTTACTGAATAAGCCAACGATTTCTTCGCCTTGGTAATACCCATTGCAGTCACAACTACTTCATCAACACCAATAGTTGTTTCAGCTAATGCTACATCGATTGTTGTTTTCCCATTAACGGCTATTTCCTGATTCTGCATTCCTACGAAAGAGAAAACCAGAACAGACTTGGCATTCGGTACTGTAAGGTTGTATTTCCCGTCATTATCGGAAACAACACCTGTCGTCGTACCCTTGACTACGATAGATACCCCAGGCAGCACTTCTCCGGAGGCGCTTTTAACAACTCCTTTCACTTTAATTTGGGCGAATGTGTTACTTGCAAAAAGAACAAGCATACCCAAAAGGAGTAATTGTGAGATTTTTCTTTTCATAGATGAAAATTTAAATATTAATAAAAGAGACATAATTCAATTTCAGCTTGCATTAACAGATGTTAAAAACAACAACTATTAATGCAACAAAGATTAAAAACAAAAAAACCTCGCGCTTATGGAATTTTATTCAATTTGCATCTAATTTTAACCTCAAAAACCCATATGCGTCCCATAAACGGGGAATAGATGTTAATATTTAATTACATTTCGATTAATATTCAATTACAACCCGATTACGATTCTGTAACTGATCAAACATTTTAACATTTTACGGGGAAATAATGTTTAAAATGGCAAGAACCGATCATTGGCTCCGCCCAGTTGTCCATGCAGTTTGATAGCAACAAAAGATAGCAGAATAATTACGGATACGATAACAATTGTATACGACAACCAACGTTTACAATTAAACTCCGGAACGGGATTTCCGTGGAATGCAGGAAGGCGTTTTCCCAATAAAATCAGCACCACGATAAAATTAACGATATATAAGTGATGATTCAGGTGGAATAATCCGGAGTATGCTCCTGTGACACAATAGCTGATAAGAATATATGCAGCAAAATAAACGATGAAAAGCAATCTTATATCCCTTCTTTCGAAAGGATTTACAGTTCTTACGGTTAAAAGCCATCCTGTCAACGCTACCACCGCAACCATTAATATAGCAGTTAGACTTCCCGGTAATAAAATAGTATCCGGTTTCGGAATGGCCTCCGAACTTCCAAAAATGGGTTCAAGGAGTGGCCCATTCGTTAAAACAAGGTAGGGGATAAAAGCAAAAATCACGAATGAAGCGATGTTGTTTTCCCATCTTTGCGGAGGTAAAGATTCTTCCGGCCATTCGGAACTAAATACACCATAAGCCATTGAGCTACCACCGAAAAATCCGATACTGTATTCCATCACGTTCCACATATTAAAATCAATCTCCAAAACGTTTCCCAGTATCTGCAGAAAATTTCCAAAAGCAAATCCAAAACCGGCACCCATGGCAGAATAGTAGGCAACCCTTAACGGTGAATTGTGATTGTTCCTTGCCATATGCCAAATCATTGCCAGACCAGCACCAAAACAAATAGCCCATGCTTCAGACCTGGGAGGAGTCATTAGCCATTCAAGCTGTTCTATCAAAAAGTAATAACCAATCAGACCTCCGGCAGCCATCTCTGCAACCAGACTCCCCCAATTTACCCTCTTTTGTTTGGAAGAATCCAAAGTCAACCCAACAAAACCACCTCCCAACAGCCCAAACAGCCCTCCAATTACAAAAAGCATCAGCAGACCATATGACGCATTCAGAAAATCATCACTTCGTCCGTAACCTACCACTTTTCCATAACTGATCATTCCACCCGCTCCCCAGCCAATGGCTGAACTAAACGCAATCAACAACATTTTTGAGGACCAATCCTTCCGCTGCGCGACCAGCACTAAAGCCAATGCACCAATTCCTGCCGCCCACGCAGCTCCCTGCTCATGACCAAACTGACCCCGGATGGCCCATGCAGTGCCAAAAGCCATTCCTACTATTAATATACTTATCCATTGCTTTTTCATCTGTGCTGGTTATTAATATTTGGATGATTATGAAACGTACCTGATGCGGGAAAATTCCGGATAAAGTAACGTGAAATGAACTGGTTCTTCTTCTGCTATTTTATTCAAAATACATTAATTATTAACTATCGCTTTTAGTTTCGACTGCTGCTTTTTAGGATTTATTGTTAGATTTAAAGCTTTAAAACGCATATTATATATCTATATTACATACATTTATCTTATCTATTTGAATTATTTTACAAGAAAAGTGATTTAGTTAAAAAACTATGTGATTTTAATAAAAAAGGAGAAGTTCGTATTTTTCAATTAACGTTACTTTGGTTCAATCTATCAATGATCCTAAAAATGAAATACATCGGAATAACCTAAGTTTTGCCATAGTAAACTGGAAGTTACCGGAAGTGATTTCCCGGGAAGCGAAAGCTAAATTACGCATTACTATCTAAAATACAAATAATTACCTGAACTTTAAATAGTCATAAAATTGAAAAAGACAATTCAACTTCTTATTTTATTCCTGCTGTCCGGAATGCTTTTACAAGCCCAGGAAAAATATGCCATAGGCATGTTTCACTTTAACCTGCAATATGTAGCCGGCGATTATAAGATTGAGAGACGCATCATTAAAGAATCCGTTTTCCCCGTTCTACAGTTTTTCGAAAAAAATCCGCAGTATAAATCGGATATTGAAATTCAGGGGTATGCCATTGAGGTTTTTGCCGAAGAACACCCCGAAGTGTTGGCACTCCTCAAAAAACTTATAAACAGGGGGCAGATTGAGCTGGTCATTGCCCATTATTCCGATCAGTTTTTTATTGCTTATCCGGCTCTCGACCTCCGGAAATCGATTGAGATATCCGATCGGATCCTTGCTGATCACGGAATAAAACGATCTCGGGTCTTTTTCGGACAGGAAATACAGTGGACACCGGCCTATGCCAGTGTTCTGAAAGATAAATACGACCTGATTGCGACAAGCTCCGATCCGCACAGTTATTACCGGGATAAGACTTTGCCTCTGGTGAACATCCACTATGGCAACGACCAGATTTTGGGATTGATTGACAGCGAAAAAGAGCTAAACGGACTAACATGGGCTTACGCATTCCTTGATGATGGTGAAGTTTTTAACTCACTCGATTACAACAGTAATTTTTATCGCGTTCCGAAACAGGAAAAAGAGAGCATCGACCGGTTCAAAAAATTAGAGAAAGAAGGCTACAAGTTTGTTACCATGACCGAACTCGCGAATAAAATCAAAAACCTGAAAGATTATAAAATCCCTGATTATCCGTTTGTTCCGGAAGGTACCTGGAATATGTCGGTTTGCGGTCCATTTATGTGGATGGGGAGACAACGTACTGGTATCGAGAAGGACGGAATCACAAGGGCGGAATCGTACGAATTACGCGGTGCTGTCATGATGGCAGAAAGGCTTGTTGAATATGCCGAGTCCCAAGGATTTGATGTTAAGGAATTTAGGAAACTAATTTCAGACGCATGGAAACATCTGTTGCTTTCTGAAGTTTCTGATTCAAGTGGATGGTCACCGCTATTGGTGGAGGTTCAATATACCGACAACGAAGTAGCCAATGCTGAACTGGTACTGAAAGAAGTTATGAACAAGTTAAATACGTTATTGCCTTTAGGAGACAAACCTTTCGAGGTGAACACCCAAAATGGAAAAGTACAGCTTGCTGAAGTTGCCCAAATACGTCAGTCTAAAACAAGTGTGTTGCCAATTCCGTTCACCGTATTGTCAGAAAAGACGGTGAGCAGCGTAAAAAAAATAAACGAAAACGTATATCAACTTGATATTAAATGCGAACGTCCAGCTGATGGCGCAGTTGAAATAGTTTTTGACACACCTGCCAACGGACTTTATTATTCAGCCGGTGCGGGCGAAGAGATCGCAGTTGAAATCCCGACTGACCTTAAACACGATCCCGCCTTCTCATTGTCAAATGGTTTTATCTACCTGAACAACGGGTACAGCCTGGTCAAGGATTGTTCGGTTGAACATATAGCGGCAACCTGGAAGATGAAAGAACAGAAATTGGTTTTCAGGGAGGAGCTCAACGAAAATAATCCGGAGATGAATATGCGTTTCTACATTGTTAAAGGTGATGCAAAAAGCGGATTGGAACTGGCAAATAAGCTGAATACATGGCCTTCGTACCTTGTTACTTTCTCAAAAGCAGGAGTAAGCTATTCGAAAATAATGCCGGAATCATTTTAACCTGATGAATCCTTGAAAAATTTAAACTTTTTAAACACGAAACCGAAGATGAATAGTTCAATGAAAACGGTTTTTACTATTGTATTCCTTTGGATGACAATTAATTTATCTGCAAAAGAGTACAATATAACAGAATATGGAGCAAAATCAGATACCACTTTCCTGAGTACAAAAGCCATACAGGCAGCTATTGATGACTGCAACAGGAACAATGGCGGGAAAGTGATGATTCCATCGGGCAATTACCTGTCTGGCACACTTTATTTCAGAAGTAATGTAACCATTAACCTGGAGAAAGGAGCTACTTTATATGGCAGCAAACATCTGATAGATTACCCTGAGAACCAGCCTGAATATACTTTTTACAGGAAAGGAAATGTAAAACGGGCATTATTTTACGCTGAAAAATGCGGCAACATCGCGATTGAAGGAGAAGGAACTATAAATGGCCAGGGCGAATTTTTCCTGGTTCCCAAAGGAACAAAGATAGATTCGTATACTGTAAGACCTTACCTCATCTGGATGATTCAGTGTACAAACGTACGAACAGAAGGAATCAAACTCCGGAATTCAGCCTTATGGATGCAACACTACCTGGCCTGCGATAATCTCTACATCCATAACATTGATGTGTTTAACCACTGCAACAGTAACAACGACATGATCGATGTGGATGGTTGCCACGACGTCAGGATTTCGGATTGCATTGGTGATTCCGATGACGATGGAATTACATTTAAAAGTACCTCCGGAAGGGCCAATGAAAATATTGTTGTTACCAACTGTATCCTTAGCAGCCATTGCAATGCGATGAAAATGGGTACTGAATCAAATACCGGTTTTAAAAACGTACTAATTTCAAATATCGTTGTCAGGCCTTCGAAAGTAACCGATAAATCAATCGGCGGTATTCCAAATGGACATACAGGGATTGCACTTGAACTGGTAGATGGCGGAATTCTGGATGGTGTGATGATTTCAAATATTCATATCGATGGCGTTGAATGCCCGATCTTTATTCGTTTGGGGAACCGGGCCCGGCCTTATTTCGAAGGTCAGAAAATTGATAAACCAGGGTTGCTTCAAAATATTTCAATCAGTGATGTGATAGCCACCAATGCTAAAAATACAGGTTGCTCTATCTCCGGTATTCCAGGTTATCCAGTCAGGAACATCAGTTTGAGTCATATCTGCATTGAGATTGAAGGTGGTGGAACAAAAGAAGATTTCCAAAGGGAGATTCCGGAAATGGAAAAAGCTTATCCGGAATACGACATGTTTGATCGGCTCCCTTCCTACGGATTTTTTATCAGGCATGCTGAAAATGTCCGTTTTTCGGATATTCAACTGAAAACAAAAATTGAAGACCTTAGGCCTGCCCTCTTCTTATCAGATGTTCAGAATTCAGACCTTGATAATCTTCGGCTGACTGGCACAGCAAACAATGAATGTTCGATTTCAATCGAAAAAACCGAAGGCATCCGGATTAGTGGATGCCGGATCCAGGAGGCGTCGAATAGTTTGGTGTATTTAAAAGGAAATGAAAATTCAAAAATTACCGTAATCAATAACGACCTAACCGGCATTAAAACGCTTTTCAAGGTTGATAACAAGGCAAAGAATGTGATCCGAGAATATGGTAATATTAAGTAAATCAATATCTAATATATAAAAATGCATTTTATGAAACATCATCATTTAATACTGAATTTGTTACTCCTGCTATCGCTCCTTGCCTTTAGCCCTACAAATAATTTTGAGAAAACACTGGCGAAATTTCACGATCCGAACACGGGATCTATTTTGGTAGCTGCGCACCGTTCGGGCCACAATGGCCACCCCGAGAACTCTTTGTCTGCACTGAAACATGCCATTGAAATTGGTGTTGATATTGCCGAACTGGATGTGAAGGTGACCAAAGATAGCGTTGTCGTGTTAATGCACGACGGAAGTATCGACCGGACAACCAATGGAAAAGGAAATGCGGAGAACTTCACCCTGGCTGAACTGAAGAAATTCAGGCTTAGAATGCCTGACGGAACACTCACAGACGAAACAATTCCAACTTTTGAAGATTTTCTTAACTTGGCGAAAGGTCATATCATGGTCGATATCGATATCAAAACCAGCAATTTAAAACCAGTTGTTGACGTTGTTAAGAAAACAAAAACGCAGGCGCAGGTTTTCTATTTCGACGACGATTACGAGTCGTTGGAAAAAGTCAGATCACTGGATGCCCGTTCGATGTTTATGCCACGCGCACATTCTTATCATGAAACTGACTCCGCATTGATTCGTTTCTCTCCACAGGTTATACATATTGACGAAACATTTTATACTTTTGAGGTAACCCGTTTGATCAATAGCAAAAATGCCAGGGTATGGATCAATGCTTTAGGCGATCCCGATAAAAAGATACGCAAAGGTGCCATTGACGAGGCCATCACCAGTTTGCTAATGAAGAATGCTAATATTATACAAACTGATGAACCTAAGAAAATCCTGGCTTATTTACGTTCCATAGGATTGCATGATTAACTTTATTTAGGATGATGAGCAGGTTTTTTATTCCCATTTCAGGAATGACCAATTGAATTACAACATTTTAATGCCTTACAAATCAGCATATAATGAATCCAAAACGAATTGCCTGTATTCTTATGTTATGCCTGACTTTATCTTCCGTCTGCGCCGGGCAACCGATCGATTTCTCAAAGGCATCCATTCTCCTTACGGAAAAGAAAAACATGCAATTGCAAAAAGCCGTTCAGGTTTTGCAGGAAGAGATTCAGAAACGAACGGGTATCTTTCTGCCGGCAACAGATAAATTATCCTCTAAAAACAAACTGGTTATTGCGATTATCGTTGAAGGACAATTAAATAAGTTGCCTGAGGCTTTCATGCATGTTATCAGCAAACTGCCAGCCACAGGTAAAGACGGATATAAAATTGCTTTCTCTGATAATCATTCGATTGTGATTGCCGGTCATGACGAACGTGGCGCGCTCTACGGTGTTGGTCGTTTTTTGAGAATGCTGGAGATGCGTACCGGCCAGGTACTTGTTCCTGATAATATAAATATTTCTTCAACTCCTGCTTACCCTATTCGGGGGCATCAGTTGGGATACCGACCCAAAACAAATGCTTACGACGCATGGGATGTCGCACAATTTGACAGGTATATCAGGGATCTTGCTATTTTCGGAGCTAACAGCATCGAGATCATGCCGCCGCGCACGGATGATGATTTCACGAGTATCAACATGAAATTGCCTGCCATTAAGATGATTGCCGAACAATCGAGAATCTGTAAAGAATATGGACTGGATGTTTGGATGTGGTACCCCAATATGGGAAGTAATTATTCTTCACCCGATTCAATTCGAAAGGAACTCGATGAACGCGAAAAGGTTTTCAGCGTATTGCCGAAACTGGATGCACTCTTTGTCCCGGCTGGAGATCCGGGCGATCTTGAACCGGATGAACTGTTTAGCTGGTTGGAGAAAGAGGCAATAGTGCTGCATAAATATCACCCGAATGCCAAAATATGGGTTTCACCCCAGGTATTTAAACCCTCTGCCGAATGGTACCGCAAATTTTATCAGCATGTCAACCGGCAATACGACTGGTTTGGAGGCATTGTGTACGGTCCATGGATAAAAACACCGCTTCCGGAAGTAAAAAAGTTGATCAATCCATCGGTTAAGATTCGGCTTTACCCCGATATCACACATAGTTTTAGTTGCCAGTATCCGGTTCCCGACTGGGACATCGCTTATGCAATGACTTTAGGGCGTGAATGTATCAATCCGCGTCCGGAAGACGAGAAATTCATTCACAACTTGTATGCTCCTTTGGCGCAGGGAAGCATCAGTTATTCTGAAGGAACCAATGATGATGTGAATAAAATGGTTTGGAGCGACCAGGATTGGAATCCCTCAACACCAGAACTTGAAACGTTGCGTGATTATGCACGCTATTATATAGGGCCCGATTATACGGAAGGAGTTGCCCAGGGATTGATGTCGCTGGAACAGAATTTCAAGGGACCTCTGTTGTCGAGCGATCAGGTGCAAAGAACTTTTCAGCAATGGCAGGATATGGAAAAAAGTGCTTCAGCAAATGTTTTGAGTAATCCCCGTTTCCAAAGCGGATTGATAAGGGCTTATTTCGATGCCTACATCCAGCGAAGGTTAATTTATGAAACCCACCTTGAACGTCAGGCACGTAATATTCTTGAAAGTGCGAAGATATCAGGTTCCAATTCGGCAATCATAAACGCCAGAAATACATTGGCACTTGCAAATGAAAAGCCGGTTTCGCCTGATTTAAAGGAGCGCTGCTATGCGCTCGCTGATTCCTTGTTTCGCAGCTTTGGCGCCCAGCTTACTATTGAAAAACACAATGCAATGAGCGGAAGGGGAAACTTTATCGACAATATTGATATCCCGCTAAACGATGCACTTTGGATATTGGATCAGCTGAACACCATCGAAAGGCTTCCGGATGAAAACAAACGGCTGACTGCCATCGAGAATATGCTTCACCGGACAGATCCGGGTCCAGGCGGATTTTACGACAATTTTGGAACTCCTTCTGCCTGGAAACGGGTAAAAACGAGGAAGACATGGGCAGAAGATCCGGGAAGTCTTGAATCGCCCCGCGTAAGTTTCGGTGTT
Organism: Bacteroidales bacterium; assembly: GCA_038236995.1. Classification (GTDB taxonomy): domain Bacteria; phylum Bacteroidota; class Bacteroidia; order Bacteroidales; family Prolixibacteraceae; genus JAAFHB01. The sequence continues at coordinate 60,730 of JBBRZE010000014.1, forward strand.
GGATTAACAGGGGTTGACTGGGTACATGAAATTGTCGCAAAAGGGTTTGAAGGTCAGACGACTCCACTGGCATGGATGAACCAGATCAATACATTGTATGATACTCCGCTGGAGATGGAATATAATAACCTGGATGGTCACACTGAATATACATTGAGAATCGCCTATACGGGTCGTTTTCGTTCGAATATGAAACTTGTTGCCGACGGAGTTACAATACATGTTTTTATAAGGATGGGAACCAAACCTTTGTTTGAGTTTTCACTTCCGAAAGCGATAACAAAGGATGGCAAAGTCAGATTCACATGGACTTGCGGAACAGATGATGGCGGCGAAGGTGAACGGGGTTCGCAGGTTGCTGAAATCTGGCTGATTAAAAAATGAATCAATAGAATCCGCATCAAATGAGTTCATAACCAATATAAAAAACAAACCAAAATGGTCCGAAAAATCTTCTTCATCATGATCTTTGCGTGTGTTTTTAAAGGAACATCAACAGCGCAGCAAATCACGTCCCAACCTGTCATTCAGGAACAATGGCTAAAATCCTGGCTGCTATGCGGACCTATTCCGATTAAAGAGCCCAAAGATGCTGCTGATTCCTGGGATCACCTTGTTGGATTTAATAATGACTACCTGCAAAAAGCGGGAGGAGAGCAACATCTTCAGGTGAAAGCCGGGGATGTTGTGAAATATACAAATGGTTCAGCCAAATGGAAAATCTACAATTCACCCGATTCCATCATTGACCTCGTTAAAGTGGTATCTAAAGCTTCACCTGTATTTGCCTATGCCTATACCGAAGTACTTTCCGACGAAAATAAGATATGGTTCATCAGTTTAGGTTCAAATGACGGAGGAAAACTTTTGGTTAATAGCGTGAATGTATGGGATTACCAGCAAGCCCGCGGATTGGTGACCGGTGATGATGTGATTCCCGTACTGCTCAAAAAAGGTAAGAATACATTGCTTTTTAAAATAGAACAACGTGGAAATCAATGGGGATTTTGTGCCCGCTTCCTCCCATTTTCACCAGCAAATCTTGCCGAAAGAGGCGAACTATTCACGATTTCAACCAATGAAAATGGAGAATCTGAAATAACTTCAAAATTCACTTCCCCGGTTTTGGCGCAATTAATTCAAAATGTGAATATTGAGATCTTAAACAACCAGAATCAACCGGTTTTGAAAGAACAACGAGCCACCGGTTTCTGCGGTAAGCTGAATCTAAAATCAGGTGATTATCAATCATACAACGCGATACTGGACATTCTTTTAAAAAGCGGTGAATCCATCCAAAAGAAAGCTCCCTTTTTTGCCGGGAAACGGATGAACTATGCACTTTTTTCGAACCAGAAATCAGACTACTCCATCGTTCTAAGTCCGAATGCTTCCGAATCGGAACAATGGGCAGCCAAAGAACTTCAGCAATGGATCAAAGAAATCAGCGGTGTTGAATTGCCCATCCAGCATATGGATCAATCACATAAAGGACCCCGGTTCATCATCGGTTACAACGATATTGTCCAGGAAAAGACCGGGGCAAAAGCTCCCGCCGATCCGGATGAATCGTTCCGTTATTGCAATTCAGGGTCAGATATACTGATCTGGGGTGGAAATAGGCGCGGAACGATGTATGGCGTGATGGCTTTTCTTGAAAACGAATTGGGCTGCAGATGGTACACACCATCTGTAAGTGTTATTCCAAAGAAAACAAATTATAGTTTCAGTTGGCTGGATCATTCCGAAAAACCGGGCATCAGGGTCAGGAATGATTTCTATTTTGAAGCCTTCGATCCCACCTGGGCTGCCCGGAACAGGATGAATGGTACGCTTGGATTCACCGAATCGAGGCAACAACCCGGCGGAATGGAAAGTTACTGGGCAGTTCATACCTTTTATCCGCTGATGCCGCCCGAAGAATTTTACGCCAAACACCCCGAATACTACAGTCTGATTGATGGAAAACGGATTCATGAACAGGCTCAATTGTGTCTCACAAACCCCGATGTATTGAAAATAATTACAGATAGGATCAAAAAACGGATGCGCGAAAGTCCTGAATATTTGATTTATGACGTCTCACAAAATGATTGGCGTAACCCATGCCAGTGTGATAAATGCCAGGCCATTGTAAAGAAAGAAGGCAGCGAATCAGGTATTATCGTCTGGTTTGTGAACCAGGTGGCCGAAGCAGTTGAAAAGGAATTCCCCGATAAGTTCATTGGCACATTGGCTTACCAGTATACCCGCACTCCTCCAAAATCAATTCATCCACGGAGTAATGTGGTTGTAAGGTTGTGCAGTATTGAATGTTGCTTTGCACACGATTTCAAAACCTGCCCCGAAAACCAATCCTTTATGGCTGATCTCAAAAGCTGGTCAGCGCTGGCCCCTCATCTATACATCTGGGATTACGTGGTGAATTTCAGCCATTACGTGATGCCTTATCCAAACTTTAACGTCCTGCAGTCCAACATCAAAACTCTGGGTGAAAACAATTCGATCGGGATTATGGAACAGGCCGCTTACCAAAGCCGGGGCGGCGAATTTTCAGAACTCCGGTCCTACCTGATATCCCGTCTGCTTTGGAATCCCGATTGTGATGTTGAAAAAGTGATCAATGATTTTATGGCTGGCTACTATGGAAGAGCCGGCAAACAGGTCAGGGAGTATTATGATTTGCTGCATGGACTGATCACTCCTGAAACCCACATTCACCTTGGATTATCGCCAGATGACCCTATTTTCACCGATGATTTTGTGAATGAAGCCTCCCTTATTTTTAAAGAAGCGGCAAAAGTTGCTGATAATGATGAGATCATGCACCGGGTTGAAATGGCATCACTGCCTGTTCTGTACCTGAAATGCAAAAGAACACCTGTACTTGCCAAATATGATGGCACGTATGCAAAGTTCTGTGAGATAGCCAAACGCGAAGGGGTGACCTATTATGCCGAAGCGGGCGAACCGCATCGTTTTGCCTTTCACAAGTGGGTTGAAGGTGCAAAATAATAAGTTGAGACAATGCTAAAAACTAACTAATAATTATCTCTGCGGTTCGTTGCGCCTTCTTTGCGGTTCTCTGCGGTATAAAAAAAGTTTAAACGCAGAGAACCGCAGAGGTAATACGCGGAGAACCGCTAAGACAAGACTTTTAAAGGCTTCTTTTTTATGAACTTCATTCCCAGGTTTGTAATCAAAAACTTATACTGAAAATTCAATCTAATGATGAAATTCATCATCCTTGCATTCATGTTAATATCGCTTTCCCAATATGCTAATTGTCAAACAAAATCTGATGTTATTCAGTCTGTTGAACCGGTAATTGACAATGGCATCCTGACATTGAAACTGGATCTGACAAGAGGTGGCGCCATCTCCTATCTCTCGTTGTCGGGTTCTACAAGAAGTGTCGTCAATATCGCTGATGAAGGCCGGTATATCCAGCAATCCTATTATGCAGGCAGGAGCCTTGACCGTAAAATAGAAGGGCAGGCACCTAACTGGTCACCCTGGACATGGAACCCGATACAGGTGGGAGATGCATTCCACAACCGGGCGCAGATCCTTTCCTTTCAAAAGAAAGAAAATGAGCTCTATGTGAAATGCATCCCGATGCAATGGGATATGAATAACCATCCCGCTGAAGCCGAGATGGAACAGTGGACAACCCTGGAAGGTCCGGTATTAAAAGTCCGCAACCGGCTCACCTGTCACCGTACAGATCAGATCTATGGTGACAGCATTATAAATGATCAGGAGTTACCAGCCGTTTATCCCATCTCTGCATTAAAAAATCTTTATATTTATACCGGAAAAGAACCTTTCACAAATGCACCGCTGGACAATCCGGCAGTAATCAAACTATCAAGCGGATTTTGGGGAATCTATCCGGATGTACCGGAACATTGGATGGCCTTTACAGATGAAAATGGCTGGGGAATGGGAGTTTACAATCCTAAATGCGACAAGTTTCTGGCAGGAATGTCGGGGTCGCCGGGGAAAGAAGCAGCCGATGGTTCAACTTCGTATATCGCTCCTGTGAGGAAGGAGATTCTTTATAAAAATTGCGTTTATGAATATGAATACTACATCCTGATCGGAACAATTCCCGAGATCAGAAGCAAGGTTTATCAGCTTCATGCAGGAACCTATTAAAAGATCTTTAAAAACTCAACCAATATGAAAAAATCAGCCTTATTGACTTTGGGATTATTTCTTTTGTTGACTGTTCAGGCACAGGTCCAGATCAGGCCTTTACCAAAAGCAGGTTATGAGGTGAGAATCAGAAATTTTATCAATAACATGAAGGTAGTGGATACGCATGAGCACCTTTCGAGTCCGGAGAGGTATAAAAAAAGTGGTCATCTGGATTTTATGATGTTGTTGTTTCACTATGCGGATGATGACATCAAATCAGCCGGAATGTCAAAACAAGGGTTCGCAAAACTACTGACCGATTCGCTGACGGTACCAGAAAAATGGAATGCAATAAAACCTTACTGGGAAGGCTCCTCTAATACTGCCTACAATCGCGCGGCTCTTCTAACTGCTGATAAGTTATTTGGGATTAAAAACATTGATGAAACAACAGTTGTGGAATTGTCAGAGAAAATCAGGAAGGCCTATCAAACAGACTGGTATAATTTTGTACTAAAGGAAAAATGCAACATCGAATATGTTGTTAATGATGGTGAAGACCGAAGTTTTGGCGATCCGAAGATGTTCCGTTACGTGAAACGGTTCGGCGAATTCTTCTTTGCCGTCTCCCCCAAAAAAATAGAAGCCATTGAAAAACAACAGGACTATGAAATTAAGACACTTGATGATTTTGTAAGCGCTTTATCCATCGCTTTTCACAAAGCAATGGATAAAGATTTCGTCGCTGTAAAAGTCGGGATTGCCTACGAACGAAGTCTGCTTTTCGAAGATGTTTCCAAAGAAAAGGCAGAGGAGGTTTTTAATAAAATAATGGCATTACCAAAAAATGATGCCCTTCAATACAACGGCAGTGATATCAAACCTTTGCAGGACTATATGATGCACCGGCTGTTAGACATTGCAAGGGCAACCAATACGCCCGTTGAATTTCATACAGGACTTCAGTCCGGCGATGGAAATACAATTGAAAACGCCAATCCTGCGCTGCTTGCCAACCTGTTTCTTAAATACCGCGATGTGAAGTTTATCCTTTTTCACGGCGGTTATCCTTTTGGTGGTGAACTGGCTTCATTGGCCAAAAACTTCCGTAATGTCTATCTCGATATGTGCTGGCTGTATATTATTTCGCCTTCATACAGCGAAAGGTATTTGCACGAATGGCTCGAAACGGTTCCTGCAAATAAAATCATGGCATTCGGAGGTGACTTTTTGAATGTGGAAGGCGTTTATGGCCATCTTTTACTGGCACGACAAGTTGTTGCCAATGTTTTAATTGCAAAGGTGAAAGATGGTTATTTTACAGAAGATGAAGCATTGAAAATTGCGCAGATGATATTGCATGATAATGCGATTCAACTATTAAAACTGGATCAGCAAGTTCCAAAATGAAAATCGAATATAGTTTTTGATAATTTTAAGCAATCAAATAAAACCAAATGAACACGATGGAAAAACCTGCACGCTTAGTGTCACTCGATGCCCTTCGGGGATTCGATATGTTTTGGATTATTGGAGGTGAAGTCGTTTTCACGGCCCTCGCAAAAGCCAGCAACAACAGTTTTCTGAACGCAATCGCCATTCAGATGGACCATGTTGAATGGGAAGGTTTCCGTTTTTATGACCTGATCATGCCGCTGTTCCTGTTTATGGTCGGTATGTCAATCCCCTTTTCACTGAGCAAACGGATCTCTTCGGGCGAATCGCACAAAAGCATTTATCTTCATACCTTAAAAAGGGCAGTTATACTGTTCCTGCTTGGAATGGTTTGTCAGTGTAACCTGCTGGCGCTTGATATGTCCAAACTCTTCGTGATACACGACACCCTACAGTCCATCGCGATCGGTTATTTATTCAGCGTGATTATTTACACCAAACTAAACCTGAAGTTTCAGCTGATCCTTACATCAGGATTACTGTTGCTTTACTGGGCCATTCTGCAGTTTGTAGCAGTTCCCGGATACGAAGCGGGCTTAATGATACCCGAAATAAATATTGCCAAACATGTTGAACACCTTGTGTTCGGACAATTTGATGATGCGCCTTCTGCCTACACCTGGTTTTTAGGATCACTGGGATTTGTGGCTACCGTTATGACCGGTGTTTTTGCAAGTACGATTATCCGTTCTGAAAATGTGAAATTCAAATGGATTACATCATCCAACAAACTGATGCATAAAACATACGCGCTTGTTGCTGCCGGGTTGGCTTTGGTTGTAGCCGGACAATTGGCAAATATATGGTTCCCGATCATCAAACACATCTGGAATCCAAGTTTTGTTTTGTTCTCTTCGGGACTCAGCTTCCTGTTGATGGCGTTGTTTTATTACATCATCGATGTGAAAGGCTACCAACGCTGGGCTTTCTGGCTGAAGGTGATAGGCATGAACAGCATTGCGATTTATATGGCCGTTCACCTGATTGATTTCGGTGACATTGCACAAAACCTTGTTTTTGGATTCGAACAATTTCTGAACGAATATTACCCTGTACTCAAAGCAATTGTCCGGTTAGCCATTGAATACGGGATCTTGTATTATTTGTATAAGAAAGGGACGTTTATTAAGGTGTAATCAGTTTTTGTCTCAAAACAATAAAATTCAACCACAAATAGACACAAAGGGATGCACAATGCACACAAATATAAGACAATGAATTGTTGAATTTTGTGAGCTTTGTGAGAATCCCTTGTGTTCTTTGTGTTTAGAATGACTTTTATGTATTCCCTTTGGGCACTCTGCAAAAAAGATTAATCAACTATCTCCGCCCTGATTTATTTAATATAAATATAAGCGGAAAAAATTGACAATGAAAATACTATTTCTATCTTTGTTAAGCATAAGAGTTGAACCTATCGTATGAAAAATATAATTATCGCAACGAAAGCCATCAAGGCAAATTGTGTTGCCGACACAAAAGGAACCATCCTGCTGCTTTTAATGCTTGTTTGCATTAGTATGACTTCCTGCATCGTTATTAATGATGCGCGGACCACCCAGATCGAAATAATGAAACCGGCAATATTTAATATCCCTGATACTATTAAAACGGTTGCTTTGATCAATAGTGTTCCGAACAATCCGTTCAATCCTACTTTTAATTATATCAATCACGTTGGAAGTTCAACAGATAATTTCGATTCTCAAGAATCAAAAGCTTTTGAACGTGATACGACAATTAAATACCGGGATTTGTCGAATACCTGTACCGAAGCTTTGGCCGGGGTATTAAAAAAAGAAGGATATTTCAGTAATGTAATTAATTATCAAGATAGTATAACGATTATCAATCCATCAAATAAAGCCTTGTTTAATTCCCAAAGATTGTTTCAGGAAACGAAAGCCGACCTTTGTGTTTTTCTGGATCGTTTCAGCTACGAGATTGAAAAATATAAAGATTTTGAAGCAGTAACAAACTCTGCATCACTTTCGTGGACAATCGTATATAAAAAAGATTCCTTAACCTACACTTATAAACAAAGGGATACCCTGACTTTTATCGCCACTGATTTCCCCTCAGATTTAGCTGACAATATGAAAATAAAAATGGTTGTAAACAATTCGGCTACCTATCTGGGACAATCTTTTTGTTCAAAAATCATCCCAACCTGGTTTCCGGTCGACCGTGTTTACTACACATCAAATGATCAGAATATGCTTCAGGCCGAAAAGTTCGCCTTAAACGGCGACTGGCTCAAAGCTGCTGAAGTATGGAATAAGCAAACAAAAAGTAAAAAATCTATGATTGCTGCAAAGGCCAGTTTTAATATGGCGCTGGCCTGCGAAATGGAAGGTAAATTTGATACCGCTATCGAATGGCTGGTCAACTCATCCTCAATGATGAAGCAAAATAATAAGGAACATCAGTTAATTTGTCAGGACTACATCTCTGAATTGATGCTGCGAAAAAAGGAACTTGTAAAGCTAAGACAACAAGTCAGAAATTAGAAACCAATGGCACTGATACTTTGTTAACATGAAAACGTATATTTAAAATGCAGCTTTTCGTTAGTGGCTCAGTGGTTAAAATCCTATGTTGCATATAGCTATGAAACATCAGCAGTCTGCACTCTCCCGTATATGCGGGATCAAGTGTAGCTCTTCATAGGAAGTTTATCGCAAAACTCCCATCTGGCATTTGGTTAAGATACGAAGTACACCTTTTAAAAATACAGCATATGTTTAAAGAACTTGGAAGACAATTAAGAAAACCATCAGGTTTCTTTGGAAGAATTGTTTCTAAAATGATGGATATCAGGAACAGAGAGTTTTATGAAAAAACAATAATGCAATTGGATATCAAAAGTGGTGACAAAATATATGAGATAGGCTACGGACCAGGAATAGGTATTCGTTTAATCGCAAATCTCAGAAAAGATTGCTCCCTTAGTGGCATCGACTACTCGGAATTAATGTATTCTAAAGCAACAAAAAGGAATGAAAAATTTATTAATGAAGGGATTGTTAACCTGAAGTATGGGGATTTGTTAACTGCCGATATTGATAATGAAAGGTATGACAAGATCTTTTGTCTAAATGTTATTTACTTTTGGAGTGATTTGAGTAAAGTGTTTGATAAGATCTATTCAATGTTGAATGATGGCGGGATGTATTGTATTTTTATGACACACGAAAAAGAAATTGAAACGCAAAAATTCACAAAAGAATTCTGCAAGTATTCGATAGAACAAGTCGAATCTGAATTGAAAAAAGCAGGATTTAAAAATGTTGAATACAAACTGGAAAAGGGGTATTACATTAAATCGATAAAATAAACGGCATACAACGGGAGGTTAGTTGTCAGTCATTTGAACCGATCAATAGGAAACATCAAATTGGAACAGCCCTGATTCGATGTCTTAAAAAACCTTATATTTAAAGAATTAAACCTCAGTAGAATTGGAATAAATTAGATAACCAAACCTTATTATGAAAGTTGAAAACGATCAACCCCAAATAAGGTAATAAGGTTGCGGAGAGTGAGCGTGGATTTTCTACTGAGGTTGCCCGATAAAATAAGGTTTAAAAAAAGGCAATAAATGTTATTTGGATATATTATAAATCAATAAGAAAAAGCAGGTTACAAACCGGGGATCATTTAACCTGATAACTAAACTATGAACAACACAAACAAGGAATTATATCAACGCAACCTCATCGACGATCAGCAATACCAGTTTCTGGAGGCGATACGAACAAAAAAGATGGTCTCGCTGTACTACGAACTTCGGTTAATGCTCTACCTGGGCATTATGCTCTTTACCGGAGGTGTTGGTTATTTTGCATATCAAAACATTGGTTATATGGGTCATCTGATAGCGATGGCAGGTATTGGTGCTACCATTATTGTTGGATTCTACTTTATCAGGAAGTTTGCAAAATCCTATTCAAATACTGAAGTAACAGTTAGTCATGTCTATTTCGACTATGTACTGATCCTTGTTTCCTTACTCATTATCTCTTTATTTGCTTATGTGCAGGTCTATTTCAACCTCGTTGAATTGCTGCTTAACTGGACTTCCTTTATCAGTGCCGCCCTCTTCCTGTTTATGGCTTACAGGTACGACAACAGGGCCTTGTTAGCGATGGCGATTACTGCTTTTGCCGCTGCTGTTGGATTGAGTATATCGCCTGTCGACTGGACAAAAGGCACCTTGCAACTATCGTCCAATCTGTATAATATAAGCATTGTGCTGGGTGCTTTACTCACCGTCGCCGGACAGGTTTCGCAGTATAAAAACATAAAGAAGCACTTTCGGTTTACGTATCAGAATTTTGGTCTGCTCCTTTATTTTATTGGTTGTTTATCTGCGATGTCCGACAGCGACTATGAATTGTCATACGCATTCCTCACACTTGTGTCTGCCGTAATTTTATCCTGGTATACCTGGGTGCACAAGGAATTTTTATTTTTCATCTATTCAAACATCGCGGGATACATCGCTATTACCTATTTAATTTTTAAAGCAGTCGATCATATGAGTGGCGATTACATTGTATTTATATACTATTTTCCAACGACTTGTATTGTTTATATCTTGCTTTTATTTAAAAAGAAATCACACTTTGCACATGACTAATTTAATATTTGCCTATAATATACCGAAACTAGAGAAGAGGAATGTTCTTTCGGAAGCCCGGAATCTATTCAAAAGCAACGTGCTGAATGAAGAACAGTGGAGTAAAATCAAAGTTGAGTTTACAACAAATCTTTATACACCCTCTGTCACGATGCGGGTACTGCTTTTTATTGTTTCGCTGATTGGCATGTCAACGATAATGGGACCGATTGGTTTAATCGTTGGTGATGTCGGAGCATCCGGATATCAGGTTCTTGCATTTTTGCTGGGAATATCACTACTCCTGTTCGTTGAAAAGGTTTTGATAAAAGATTCGTTTCACTATAAATCAGGTGTAACTGAAGCAGGGATCTATGCGGGCATGTCGTTTATCGCTTTTGCATTGTTGGGAACTAAATCGCACAGTATGTTGGTTTATCCAATCGTTGGTTTTCTGCTGACAGCATTTGTCGCCATCCGGTATCTTAATTTAACGGCACTGGTTTTAACGATTGGCTTTTTTGGTTGGATATTATTCCAGGTACTATCCGATATCGGAGGTGTCGCTCAGGCTCTGATGCCCTTTGTCTTTATGACGTCGTTTGGTTTGATCTATTGGGGCAGCGAAAAAGTCAGGGTAAAATTATCAGCGGAGTTTTTAAACGACCAGTTCATCATCCTGCAAACCATTTCACTTTTTTTATTTTACCTGGCAGGCAATTACTTTGTAGTGCGCGAATTAAGCATTAAAATGATGGGGCTTACATTATCCGAACATCAGGATATCCCTTTTGCATTCGTCTTTTATGGCCTGACAGCATTGGTTCCCATTGGAATCATTTATTGGGGTATAAAACACAAATCAGTCTTAATGATTCGGGTGGCCTTATTAACCATTGCATTAAGTGTCATAACGTTTAAATATTATTTTAGCCTCGGAATGCCGGTTCTTACGATAACGATAGCAGGGGCCATCTTAGTAATTGTTGCCTTGTTACTTTTAAATTATCTGAAACAGGTACGCAATGGATATACACGCGAAAGGCTGCTCGACAACAAATGGAGTTCACCCGATATGATGGCGTTTGTTGCCTCGCAAACTTTAGGCGGAAATCAAGGCAGTGGTTCCGTAAGTGATGAACTTCAATTCGGAGGAGGAAAGTTTGGCGGTGCAGGGGCCGGCGGAAACTGGTAATCAAGTGATGGGCATAAATAGTATCGTATTTCCAGTGTTTCCTCTTCTTGCAAACCATGGGAGCTGAGTTTTCCCGGTAAACTTCCTAAAAGCACTGCGTCCCAATTTAAAAGTTTTCTGTCAACGAAGCAGGACGCCCGCATTGACGGGTAGTTTGCCATTGTAATCACCTCTTTTATTTGATTTTTCGGAACATGATACAAAGCCTGATTTATCAGCAATTTTCATTACTCCTTACCAAGCCAAATCACTTTTTGTGCTGATTGGTGATCTTGCCCGATGATGTCCCTGTATAATTCCGGACGCCTTGCTTCAATGTACCTGTGTCCGCCTGAATCAATAAGTTTCCCGGGTGTAAGCAGTGCTGTTACAAAACCATCCTCAAATGAACGGCATTCGGCCGAAACATCTCCAAAAGGATCAATAATCATCGAACAACCATTTTTTAACTGGTCATCGTCCATACCAATCGGATTCGAAAAGATCACATACACGCCATTGTCGTATGCTCTTGCAGGTAACCATTTCATTAGCCAACCACGGCCTTTCATTCCGTCAAATTCCAAACGCAATGATGTGGGGTCCGCTTCCCTGTTTTCCCAAAGTCTGGGGTCAACAAAACCTGCGCCTGGCCTGGGCGAAGGAGTACACATTGTAACGTGTGGCATGAAGATAATATCGGCGCCCAATAGTGTAGTTGCTCTTACGTTTTCAATCACATTATTGTCATAACAAATCAGGATGCCACATTTCCAGCCATGAATCTCAAAAACACAATACGCGTTTCCTGCGGTTAAATAGGGGTTAATAAAAGGATGCAGTTTCCGAAACCTGGCAACCAGCCCGTTTTTGTCAACACAAACATAGGCTTTGAATAAATCGTTCTGCTGATCCTTTTCAAACAGCCCGGCTAAAATGGTAATGTCAAATTTCGCTGCAATTTCTTTCAGTTTCAAGATACTTGGTCCATCAGGAATAAATTCTGCCAGATCAAGCATTTGTTCCCTGGTAAGATGTCTTGCAAAAGAATACCCGGTAATTGAACATTCATGAAATGCAATTACGTTGGCACCTTCCCTTGCTGCTTTTCCGGATAGTTTTTCAATCACCGAAAGGTTGTAGGCTTTGTCGCCACTTTTGTTTTCAAACTGGGCTGTTGCTATTTTTAAATTGTCCATTTGTGATGCTGTTTTAAATTGCCACCAAGGTTTAAAACTCCATGCAGGGGAGGATTTTACCGATCACCTTCCTGCAAAATGCAGCATAAATATATAAATTCCTGTCAAGGAAGCAAATTACTTGACTTGACAGGAGGCTTGTTTATAAGGTGTCTTTTTAATTAATTATCAATAATTCTTGACTGTTAGTCCAGACTATTTTGCACCCAGGAAATTCTTTTCTTATAGTATCTTCCGTTTCCTTTTCAAATTCATCTTTATTCTTAACCACAGTAGTCCCATACCATGAATGAATCTCCCTATTGAAATGCTTATATGGTTTATTTCTCAGAATCTCATTTAATGTTTCAAATGCCTGATGTATAATCCATGGATGTGGCCTAAGATTTCTGTGCATAAAGTGATTAAGCCATCTGTTCACGGCTATAATCTCTTCCCAAGAAATGCTTGAAGAAAACTCAATATTTTTCAAACTCTGAATTAATTTAATCATCTTGGACAAAGGAACTGGTTTTTTGTCCATGTTTAAAATATAATCCACACCAACAATGCCATAAATTCTTTTCTCAAGAGTTAATCTTAGGGAGTAAAGAACCAAAATGTCGCAACTGTAGTTGTTCCTGTAGTCTTCTCTTATATTGTGATTGTAAAAAAGTTCTTGAGCATTTAAGTAATGAGCAAATGATGGAGGATCATTTGTACTCATTAATATAAATGAAGTATCCTGTTCTTTATCTACTTCCCTAACATAGGGAACAATCTCTGCGATTATCATTTTTACCTCTTCAGTTAAATTTGATAACGGTTTGACTGTCATTAAATGATTGATATAAATAATTGCTGCCTGTAAATGGCATCTAGAAATCAATCTTATTTCTGAACCATTCCAACTTGTTTTAAACAGTTTCTGTCTTATAAATGGAAGTTTCAAATTTTTGCCACTAATTGTGTCAAAATATTGAAGTAGGCTCTTTATAGTCTTGTTGTCAGTTGAATAATATGCAGATTTTAGTATTATATCTTTCTCACTCATTTTTTGTGATTTTGCCTTGTAATCCTTTTTTTAAATGGAGAATAACGATCAACACTTTGTGAATATAGAATTTAGCTACAGACAGTTTCAAACCGTTAATATGTTCGTATTTTGTTGTCATTGAAATGTTATACGTTGCTGCCCAGTTTTCAAATCTTGTATTCGGGGTTGGGCAATTTCACCGTCAAATTATAAGTTACTAAACCATTCAGTTTTTATGTCAATTGTTTCGGTCATTTTTGTGTCAACTCCTAATTTTAATTCCTTCATTTTATCACAAAGCAATTCTCCGTCGATTAAGTCAATTGGGGGTGCCCCATCCCTTGTTGCTTCTTTAATTGCTTCTCTTGTAAATGTACCTGTTGTTATTACAAGTCCTTTGTCCGCGCGACCTTGCATAGCGCCTCTAAAGTCACGAATTTGACTTGGAGTCACAGAACCTCTGTAACGTTTACATTGAAAAATTACATGAAAACTTAAAAGTCCGCTTACTCTTACAATTCCTTTTCCGTCAATACCACCATCGCCAGCCTTACCTGTTACTTCAACTTGAAAGAACCCGCTTTCTCTTAAAAGTCTTTGTGCAAGGCGCTCAAAAGCTGCTGGCGTAATGTTATAAAGAATATTTAATAATTTTTCTTTCCATTCTTCAGTGTGGTCAACTTCTTCGTTTATTTCATGTTCAATTTGGTCTGATTTTGTTTTAACTTTTGGTTGAATTGAATTATCTTGATCCCTAACAGTCCGAACGATCTCAATATGGTCAAGTTTTGAAATGTCAATGTCTGATTTTGTTAATGCCCAAATGCCTCTCGATGAATTTTCAAGCAGATCAAATTTTTTCAGATATGTTCTACTCCAAGCAAGACGGTACTCGACTTCATTTGTCGTGCCTTCTTCTCCGTGCGGGATTTGTAAAATGGCGTCAGGAAGTTGTGTGATTTCAAAAACTTTTGTATTTATTTCCTCAATTGTCCCAGAACCACCCAACTTAATAAGCGCTTTTACAGTCGGAATTAATAATTCGTCAAATGATGGTAGATTGCTATTCTGTTTTTTTCGTGCCATTATACTTTGTTTATGGTTAGTTTTTATTTATTAATCTTAACACTAATGTCTTGGTAACCGCCATAATGGTCGTTATGCGATTTAGTGGTTGTGATTGAGTCTGTGTAACTCAGTGATACCTCTGTGTTTCTCTGTGAAATCCTTTTTTTGTTACACAGAGTTCCACGGAGCAGTCACAGAGAGCCGCAGAGTTTAATATTTACACCTTCTTATGCCATTCTTCTCAGTGATTTGATTGATTTCCATGTTTTATTGTTTTAACCCTTGATTCGGATTCGTTGCCATTTTTTATCAGATTTAGTCCTTCAAATTTAACATTTTAAATTAAATATGTAATTGAAAGGCAATTTTATTATTGATTAATTTCGCTGATAATGATTTGTGTAGCGATTCTGTTGGTTAAACGGCTACCGGTGCTTTATTGCCCACCTTCTTCGGGCAATAAAAGTGCTTCTTTTTCATAAAAGCCATCTAAATAACCGAAAGCAATCGTTTCAAGGGTAAAATTAATTGCGTTTTTGAAAAATGGGATACCTTCATGAAGAGGGAAACACCATTTTGTTGAAAAGAACATCCGATTGGAACAAACGGACATCCGATTGGAACAAACGGACATCCGATTAGAGCAAACGGACATCCGATTAGAACAAACGGACATCCGATTAGAACAAACGGACATCCGATTAGAGCAAACGGACATCCGATTGGAGCAAACGGACATCCGACTGGAGCAAACGGACATCCGATTGGACAAACGGACATCCGATTGGACAAAAAGTAATTTCCGGTGTCCGGAACTGGCTGGAGAACAGTAAAAAAGTAAAATAGGACGAATAACAAAATCAACTCAGGTAGTGTTGTGACCTTTTCCTATTACTTAAAATGCAATTGGAAATCGCATAACCCGGGTCCAGCGATTTCCAATCGCGGTGAAATAGTGCAGTCAACCTTTTTCAGGACGAGACAGATTTTATTCCGCTCCTCGCGTTCGGGTCGTTCCTCTTTTGTGTCTCCTCTGGGTTGAGAATGGATTACTTAGAAAATACAATCAATAAACCTTATTTATAGATCGTATATTTCCCTGTCGCATAGCTATCTGTTTTGATGATCAGTTTATTCCGCTTTTGATCAAAGTTATAATTCACCGAATCGGAAAGAACCACATTATCCAGCTCCACCTTTTTAGGTTTGACGGAGAGGTGAATATTCAGAATATGTGACTTGTGAATGCCTTCCAGCGAGACCGTCATTTGTTTGGAACGATCCACCACCTTTACAGATGTACTGCCGCTTTTATCGGGATGATAAACCGTAAATTCACGATTCCCGTCCGGGTAAATAAGAAGCGTTAAATATTCTTCCGAACTTTTATCCCCGATTCCGGAATAGTCGCGAGTTATATTCATCGGAACGATCGCCCCTTCGCGGATATAAACCGGATATTCATCCAACGGAAAATCTCTTTCAAAACTAACCGGACCCTGAACGACATCCTTGTCGTTGAAGAAATAGCGCCACTTTCCTTCCGGCAACATGATTGTATTCTTTAGTTCGTCTTTGTAAATGGGCGCCACCAAAAACTGGTCACCAAACAGATAATGGTATTTCCCCTCCACGGGACGCTGCAACACCTTGCCGCCGTTGTGCGCATTCACCACATAGGTGTACATATACGGAACCAGTTCGGTATGCAGCCATGAGAATTTACGGATGATTTCGAGTTCCTGCTGCGACCTTTTCCACAAAGCCCTTTCACCATGTCCGCCATTCAGAAACAATCCGCAGAAAGTCGAAAATTGTGTCCAGCGAATGTAAAGTCTTGGCGGAATCACTTTCCCGGAGAAGCCTGCCACGTCAGAACCGATGATATTATACCCGAGTTTCGCACTGGCAAGGATGTTCTGTATCGCCAGTTCGATCCCATCGATCCCCTCCATTGCCAGGTCGGTATTCTGCTTGTCTTCTTCCGATATTTTCCCGGTCGATTCCCATGTATGTTTCTGATCACCGACCCAGTTAACAGGCGATGCATCGATCGGGGCAAAACCTTCGGGATGAGGCCAACTGTCGATCGCACGCGCCATTGTGACAAATTCGGGATTTTGGGTAAGACCATGCTGATATTCATCCCGGTAATAATGATCCATGTAAGTACGTGTAGTCATCAGTCCGTCATGGGTGGTTTTATAAAAAAGAGGAACCGGTCCGATCGGGGTATAGAAAAGTGTTGCCGTGCCGTCGAGCTTCCATCCGTCGATGCCGTAATTGAAAACGGTTTGTTGCATCCCGCGCCACCAATTCATTGCCTCCGGATTCGTATAATCGATAAAACCCCCCTTCCCTTTCCACCATTTAATCTGATCACCTTTTCCTGCCAGGTAACCTTTTGCTTTTGCATCGTTGAACCAGGAATCAGATTTGGCAATACGGGTATCTTTACTGTAACTGTCCACCATTGTTGTCATCCAGAGCACCACACGGTAGCCGTTATCCTCCATTTTTTTAAACCACTCCTTCGGCTTCGGATATAAAACAGTATCCACCTCAAAGTCGTTGTACCGCAAACTCCACGGACTGTCCAAAATTACAGTACGTACGGGGATATCATTTCTGGCATATCCCTCCAGCAGCGTATCAACCTGTTGAGCGGTGTTCGAATCATCTTCCCACAGCCAGCATTCGAGCGCCCATGCGGGGGTCAGCGGAGGATTGCCATGTCGCTGTGCATTAAACGGCACACCCCGGAAAGGATATTCAAAGCCAAAGTAAAACAGGAGTGCTAAAACTGTAACGGTTATCAAAAGATACCGGATGATTTTACGGGATCTGGCTGACTTCTTCATAATTAAGGTTTAAAAAAGATGGTCGTATTATTTAATCAACGTTTAAAGATAAACTGGTTGCTGTTAACCTGAGTTCGATATCAATAATTAGTCCTATTTGCTGTCGTATTTTCAATGAATGAATGTTGGTAAATTCTGTCGCCGCTACGCGGCTTTCGTTTTTTGGTTCAATTTGTTTTTACCATACTTTCGCCGCTATGCGGCTAATAAAAAATAAAGGTACAGCGCACTGAAAGTTTGGTAAAACAGGAAGGCCAAATGTTCAAATTTATAGCCGTATAACGGCGAAAGAATTCGTTATAAAAAACACGACATTGTTTTGTTCGTTCAGCTTAAGCATTCGTTTAATATTTTAAAAATAAGGTTTGCTAAAACACATTGCACGCAATTTTGCGGAAATTATTCTTTCGAAATTTTTGATATAAGAACCTTATTTTTCCTTTTCATCAACCTTAGTAGCCCCGGCAATCACCCCCTGCATCAAAAACCTTATTGCCTTATTTTTAAATTCATATAAATTATTGAATCCCAAATATCTACCAATAAGGTAATAAGGTTGGTTCCGATTGCTAATTTGACTTCTACTAAGGTCAGAGAAATAAAAATAAGGTTTTTTTAGAACACATTGCTCGCAATTTTGTAGGAATTAAACCTGCGAAATTATTGATTTAAAAACCTAATTTTCCCTTTTCATCAACCTTAGTAGCCCCGGCAATCACCCCTGCATCAAAAACCTTATTGACCTTTTTTTAAGTTCATATAAATTATTGAATCCCAAATCTCTATCAAAAAGGTAATGCGGTTGTTTCATTTTACAAATTCCAGTCCGAAAATAAGCACCGAACTATTCACCAGTGTGTGGACGATCGCGCTGTAAAAGACATTTTTTGTTTTGATATAGGTATAACCATATGCCCATCCGGCAACGCACGCAAACCCAATGTAAATAAT
Source organism: Bacteroidales bacterium (assembly GCA_038236995.1). GTDB lineage: Bacteria > Bacteroidota > Bacteroidia > Bacteroidales > Prolixibacteraceae > JAAFHB01. Next base: position 79,217 of record JBBRZE010000014.1, read on the forward strand.
TGCCCCCGAATGATAATGCACCAATCCGAAGATGGTACTGGTGATCGCCAGTGCCGTATAAACACCTGAACTGTTCTTGCCTGCCCGCTCAATCAAACCGGCAGCAATGAAAATCAGTATTACCATTAAAGCCGGGAACCATTGCATCCCCCCTTTTAACGTATATCCGACAACGAATGCCAATGGAATGGAGATCAGGAGTCCGCACAGCCAGAATATTTTCCAGGATTTTGCCTGACCAATCCGTTTTGTCAGCATATTTTGAAGGATTCCCCTGAAGAACAACTCCTCGAAAATGGCAGTATTTAAGAAGGTAACAACAAGTGTTAGTGCGATTTTAGTGACAAATTCTTTTGCAACCGATTCATGACCAACGTATTTTATAAAATTGACATTGTAGCCCACTACAACGACAAACAGGTAGAATACAAACCAGACCAAAAGGGCAGTCCACAGGTATTTAAGTTTCAGAACAGGAACGGCGCCGATTTCGTCCAATCCCCTGATCGTTCCAAAAGTATACATACCAATAAGCATCAGCGAAATCTTATAAACAGATCCGAAATCTTTTCCGGCAAAAGGGAGGTTACCGGAGGGTTCAACCTTGATAAAAGTTGTAAGGAGCAGGAAGATTACAAAAGTTGTAAAATCGAGCCAATCGATCTTTTGGGTACGGTACCGGCGGACAAAAAACAACAACACAGGGAAGATAACCAGGTAGGGAACCAACGCAAGTGTACCTTGAATTGGGTTTTTCTGATTCAACAACACATAAATGAAATACAACACCAAAAGGACAACAGGAAAAACCAGCATTCTCAGGATATCTGAACCGATCCACTTTTTTATTCCGGATGATACCACTTCCTTCCCTATTGAAAAAAATAGAAAGTATAACACAATAAAGAAAGGAAGCGCGATCAATACATTATGCAATCTATCGGCCGATCCGTTAAAAAGAACAAACAGCGCCGTCAGAAAAGCAGTCCAGAAAGCACTTCTCTTTAGTTCATGCATTAACACATTTTCGGTTTTTAACGCGCTTTTGAAGGTTGTCGTATTCATTAGATTTTCGATTAGCGTTTATAGCTCAATATTAGGAATACCTAAAGTGGAATATCTAATTTATAGCATCTTTTTCTGATACTTTTTTAACTATCGTGAACGATAATGAACAGAGGTAAATTTTCGAACTGGTCAGTATCCCATGTTTTTCAGCTGTTTGGGGTTTAACCTTAAAAGTTGAAAAATATTTACTGTCGCAGACCATCCGGACACTTCACACAGCATGGATGTGATGCAAAATGTAATGGTTCTTTAACGCTGTTGTGATTAAATATTAACAACTATTTTATCATCAGGTGTTATTTATGGATTTATGTGTTAATATTTGATGCAATTAAGACAATATTTAACATGTATTAACTTCTTATATTTCTAAACTTTGATGGAAGAAATGTTGTTTATATAGCATTTCCAGCAAATGTTGACTTTGGACAGAAGTCTTTATTAAAAATCTAAATTAATCAACTATGAAAAAACAAATTCATTTCGTGTACATTGTATTTTGTGTAGGAATGATGCTCTTTCAGTCGTGCAAAAAAGATACGCCTGCACCAACAGCCTCTTTTACCGCTAAAGTAGATGGTGGGGTTGTTACCTTCACTGCAGAGGTTACTGACGATACTAAATATGAATGGGATTTTGGTGATGGCAGCTATATTAATACACTAAAAGCCCCGGTTCATACGTACTCGCAGGTGGCAGTTCCTGTAGATTTTACGGTCACGTTAACCATTAAAGGACCTGGAGGTGAGGTTACCGTTACAAACAAAATAACGATTCCGGCGAAGACAAAACTGGAATATCTGACAGGTGGTAAGGCTTCTGCTCCGGCATCCAGAAAATGGCGGATCAGTGTTAATGCACCCGCTTTTATTATAGATTTTGCAACTGCTACCTTCTCGCCCAATTATAAAACCTATCCGGGGGGTATCCTTTCAGCAGTTGGATTAAGCGCAGTATATGGCGATACTTTCGAGTTTAAGAGTGACGGCACTTTAATCATTCATCCAAACGGGGGCGGAATCTTTGCTGGCTATGTTTATTGTGCTTTACGCGGAATTCCGAATATTGGTAATGCAGGAGGTTCTGGGTTGAGTTATGCAAAACCTTTTGCTGCACCTGCAGCTGCTACTTTCAAAATCAATGAAAATAAAAACTTCACCATTACAACTTCACCTGACGGGGCAACCGCATCTGATGTAACTTATTCGAATGTGATGACGCTGAGTTTTACAGGTGGAGGTTTCCTGGGTATTCTGGATTCAACCAGCGAATGTATCATCGATCAGATAACAGATACACAAATGGTGGCGCACCTTTTTGTTTCAGCAATACCTCCTCCGGGTCAGGTTGGCAAACCCAATTTTGCGTTGAAAGTTATTTTTGAAGTGGTACCATAAATCAATTGATCAGGAAGGGTTTTAGCCCTTTCTGGTTAAGCGGGAACCTAAAAATTAAATAAATATCGGGAATTAGCAGTCAATAGAACTAACAAAAATTATTTATGATGAAAAGAAAATTGCTTAAAGCAATGTTGCTGTGCTTCTTCGTTGTGATGACCCACAACCTTTTCGCGCAGAATGTTGTAACGGGAACTGTAAAGGATGATTCCGGACAGTTTTTGCCGGGTGTAAGTGTTGTTGTTAAAGGCACCACCACCGGAACCATCACTGATTCTGATGGAAAGTTTTCATTTTCGGTTCCAAACAATGCTACGTTGGTCTTCTCGTTTGTTGGGATGGATACCAAAGAGGTCGTTGTCGGAAATCAGCGGAAAATAGATATCTCAATGATTCCCA
>JBBRZE010000015.1:0-76368 GCA_038236995.1 Bacteroidales bacterium
AGTGTTTTAACGTTGTTTTTATCTGCCACCATTTTGTTGAATTGAAACTAGTCTTGCAATAAATTTTTTCATTTTGATCTGCGCAATAAAAAGACCGGCAATCACAACCGCAATTCCGACCATTTTTCTGAAGGTGAGCGGTTCCCCGAGGATGTACCATGCGAATATAGCGGTTAAAACCGGAATAATGTTGATGAAAATATTGGCACCATTGATCCCGAGGTTTTTAACGCTGTAAGCGTATAGTATAAAGGCAATGCACGAAGCAAACACCGCAAGTTTTACGATGGCAATAAATGCAGGAAGGTTAAATGAAGTGGTTAGCAATGTTTTGCTTTCGAAAATTAGCCAGAAAGGGAGAAAGAAAAAAATCCCTATAAAATTCTGGTAGGTGATGATTGTTGTGGTATTATAATTGTTCGACAGGTTCTTAAGAACTACGGTATACCCAATTGCAGAGAAAACGGCCAGAAATTCAAGCCCGATTCCAAGAGGTGAGGTAATGAAGTTGACGGAATCATCAAAAACAACGATCCCAACACCAATGAACGAAAGGAGAATCCCGATAAGGTTACGCAGCGATAGCTTTTCACCATGGTATCGCGAAGCCGCCAACGGCGAGAAAAGCGGAATCGTGGCGATAATGATGGCACCCATTGTACTTGAAACATACATTAAACCAAAGCTTTCGCCCATAAAATAGAGGAACGGTTCGAAAAATGCGAGTAGCAGAAAAGTGCCATAATCTTTTTTTTCAACTTTCACCAGTTTCCCAATCATCAGACCATAAGACATCATCAGTAATGAGGCAATTATCAGCCTGAAAAATACAGTGGTAAGCGGACCATAGGCCACGTAAACTTCTTTCACCCAGACAAATGAAAATGCCCAGAAAACCATGGCAAAAACTACTGCCAGATAAACAATCCCTTTTTTTTGCCCCATATTAAATTTTGAGCTGCAAAAGTAGGATAAATTACTCAGAGAACCATCGGAATTGTTTGCCGCACAACAGATACCGCCAGTTCCCAAAATGGTTTAAAGCAAAAGAAGGTTCTTTGTCAAAAAGTTAAATTAAGCGGCGGGCAGATTAAAATTGGCAACTGGCAGAGCGTGCTCCTTACGTAAAAAAGCGCTTTAGACACCTAATTGAGTCTCGTTGAAGGTTTTATGGGATATGCACACCGTGACAGATTCCGCAAAGCAAGTAGCCAGATGCCAATTGCTTACTACCTAACTTTAGAATATAAAAATACAATATTAAGGGATAAACTTTGATGATCCAATTTAAGACTATTTATTCAGAATTTTGTTTAAAAACAGCATCATATCATTCCATGAGTCAGAGTCAGCCTTTTCATTGTATTCAATGGGCATATTAAACTGTTTTCCTATTTTTGTTGCATCAGGATTGGTGAATGCATGTGTCGCATTTGGATATACAATGAATTTATATTCAGCGCCAATCGAATCAAGTTGATGCTTAAATGAGTTGATATCATTTTCGGAAACAAACTTGTCATTTCCACCATGACAAACCAGAATTTTGGCTTTTAATAAATCTTTATTAGCCGGTACGCCTGCAAGCCCGCCATGAAAACTTACAACTCCCTTTAAATCTACCCCCAACTTGGCTGAATTCAAAACCACAGAACCTCCAAAACAATAGCCAATTGCAAAAATATTTTGGTCATCAGTTTGTTTGTATTCCTTTATTTTGGCAAGCGCTGCTTCAAGGCGCGTTTTCGACAACTGAGGATCTTTGTAAAACGGAGTTGCAAGCTCCTGCGCTTCTGTTGGGTTCGCGGCGATCTTTCCGTCTCCGTACATATCGACGGCCATGGCAATATATCTAAGTTCTGCCAGTTTTCTTGCCCGCATCACTGGATAATCGGTTAATCCCCACCATTCGTGAACGACCAAAACAGCTGGTCTTTTTCCTTTCTGGTTTTCATCATAAACGATAGTTCCATTAAAAACCTTATCGCCGATCGAGTAGGTCACTTTCTCTTCTTTTATTTTGGAAGAAAGTTTTTTTTGCCCAAAGCTAGCACTTACTGTGACCATGGAAATTAATATTACTGATAGAATAACACTATTAGTTTTCATTGTATTATTGTTTAAATGGTTAAAATCATTTTTATTAAACGCTATGACTAAAAAAAGGTTTAGCAATTAAATTTATAATCAGTTCTTTATTTGTTTATCTGCTGTTATACGCCCACTATTTTCTAAATAGCAGAAATATCTAAAAACTCAGTACTTTATTTGTAACCAAAAATTTATAGCAACGTTTAGAATGTCGAATGAAAAATAATCAGATAAAATGTCGTTGATATCTGGTGCAAATGTGCAGGTTGAACAAAATTGAACCTTAAACCCAAGAATCGGGGACTGATTTTGTCAAACCTGAAATCCGAGATTGTGCAAACAGAATTTCCTGAGACCTGTCAGGCATTTGTTTGTTAAACTGAAAGTTATGCAGATTTATAATTTTAGGGGGGAGCCCAAAACCCTTAAAAGAGTAGGCTGTGGTTAGCCGAAAACACATTCCAGAGTAGGCAAAATTAAAATATCTAATATGGCAAAATTAAAAATTGCAGAACTGGCAAAAAAACTATTAGATTCTAACGCGAGATGGACACCCAGAGAGAATCCGATAAGTCTTTTGAAAGTTGAGAAGGTGAAGGCGATGCTAAGTCAGGCTGAACCAACAATTACGGCAGCAGCTAACTTAACTGCGGCTGTTGCTGCTCCGATTGCAGGGTTTTCCCCGGCAATAGACTGGCGAAATCATAATGGTAACTTTGTCACAGGGGTTAAAAACCAATTTTCCTGTGGATCCTGTGTTTCTTTTTGTACGGTGGCCGTAACTGAATCTATGGCAGCGATCGAAAAAGGTCAATTGCTGGATCTTTCAGAAGCCGATCAGCACTTTTGTTCTTCGCATGGTGCAAATTGTGGCGGATGGGATGCGTCAAGTGGATTCAATCAAATCAAGAGCAGGGGTGTATGCAGTGAGGTGAGCTTTCCATATGCGACAGCTTTCCCAAATAACGATCCCGGTTACTATTGGACGCATAATGCTCCTCCTAATCCTGTGTGCCGCGTTGACCCCGACAGAAATTCGAGTGTAGTTAAAATAACAAATATTTTTAACATGGGCAGCAATCAAACAGCTGTTAAAAATTATTTAACCACAACAGGTCCGGTTTCGTGTTCATTTGCTGTTTATGAAGACTTTCAAAGCTATGGTTCCGGGGTTTATCACCACCTAAATGGTGTATTGTTGGGATATCATTGCATTGAAGTGATTGGATATTCAGAAGCAGGTCAATATTGGATTTGCAAAAATTCCTGGGGTACTGGCTGGGGATTGTCAGGGTATTTAAATATTGCTTATGGTGAATGCAATATAGATGTCTATGACAAGGTTGGTGCAACCGGAGTTGTATTACCTGCACCTCCGCACGGATGGTATGGCTATGAAAATTTGGGAGGCCTAATTACATCAAAACCAAATGCTACGAGTTGGTCTGCAAACAGGATTGATGTAGTTGCGCGCGGAACTGACTCTGCGGTATACCACAAATGGTGGGATGGCTCTTATTGGAACGGGTGGGAGTCATTAGGTGGTCTGATTCAGGATGCACCTGCAATTTGCTCCTGGGGTAATGGCCGGCTTGACATTTTTGCCGTCGGCTTGAATCACCACTTGTTTCATAAATGGTATCAGGGTGGCTGGAGCGCATGGGAAGACCTTGGCGGACTTTTATCATCCGAGCCGGCATGCGTTAGCTGGGGTCCGAACCGCATTGATATCTTTGCCCGCGGAATGAATTCTTCGATGTGGCATTTATGGTGGGATGGTGCATGGCATGGATGGGAAGATCTGGGAGGTATCATTACCTCTGCTCCTGCTGTCTCATCATGGTCTTCGGGCAGATTGGATTGTTTTGCACGGGGTACTAATACTCATTTATTTCATAAATGGTATCAAAATGGTTGGAGTAATTGGGAGGATTTGGGATCTGGTTTATATGACAATCCAGGAGCTGTTTCATGGGGGCCCAACCGAATTGATGTATTCTTCCCTGGTGATCACTATAATATGATGCATAAATGGTGGGATGGTACCCAATGGAGTGGCGATGAGAATTTAGGAGGAATTCTTTCTTCCGGAGTTGGAGTTTCCAGCTGGGGATTGGGACGTATTGATTGTTTTGTCGAAGGAACCGATTCTTCGATGTATCATAAATGGTATCAATAAACTAATGTTTAGTTTTGGATGGCATTTACTTTTTGTAAATGCCATCCAAATAATATTTTAAGATGAATATTAGATATTCGTATTTTTTGTCAATTTTGGTTACATTTATGGTTTCCGGCTTTTTGAAGGCGCATGAATTCTATTATTTCACAAATTGCGATCAAACGAAAATCAGTTCACCTATGGATAATCAAATTGTTGAAACCAGAACGATAAGACCTTTGGAAGTATTTAAAATTGAACTTGAGAGCAGAGGTTCATTGGGCTTGCAGCTATTATTTAAAATGGATATTGATTCAATTGTTGAAGTGAAAAGGGTTGAACCGATAATCAATCAAGTTAATCCGCCTCGCCCCGGTGATTCGATTGGTGCTTTTTTCGAAATCAGGGCGCTTAAAAATGGGATAGTTAAAATCACCTTTTATGAAACCCAACCCTGGAATAAAGATTTTAAAGATATTATTCAAAAAGAAATCAATGTGGAGGTAGTTGAATAGTCTCTGCTTCTCTCTGAGATTTTAAGGGAAATGATTTCAGTATTGTGTGATTTTAGGTTGAGCAATGGTTTTCAAACTACAATAAATCAGTGGCAATAATCATAAAGAAAAAAGCTATGACAGACAGAAGGATGTTTCTAAAATCGATTGCAGGAGTAACTGCCGGTTTAACATTGGGAGGTGCAACCCCCGCGTTTAAAAGTGAAAGTGACCGTTTGGGTGAAGTACTTCCAAAACGGAAACTTGGCCGGACGAAAGAATATGTAACCATGCTTGGAACCGGAGGTTATCATGTTGGCTGGACCACAGAACGCGATGCACAGGAGGTAGTTGAAGCTGCTCTTGAAGGTGGTGTCCGGTTTTTCGATACTGCTGAAAGTTATGCCGATGGAACAAGTGAAGTGCGGTATGGTAAATACCTGACGCCAAAATATCGCGATCTGATTTTTTTGACAAGCAAATCTACAGGCAAAGACGCAAAAGCCGTGAGGGAGCATTTGGAAGGAACATTGCGGAGACTCAATACCGATCATCTTGATTTGTATCAGGTTCATGCTATTTCAACACCCGAAGATGTTGACAGTCGGATTCAGTTAGGCGTTCTGGAAGTTTTGTTAAAGGCCAAAGAGGAAGGAAAAATCAGGTATCTTGGATTTACCGGCCACCAGAATCCTTTTGCCCATGCACGAATGCTCGAAAGAACCAACGAAAGCGATATTTTCGATTCTGTATTAATGCCTGTGAATGTATTGGACCAGTCTTATTTCAGTTTTACACAAAATATCATGTCCAAAGCTTTGGAAAAAAATATGGGAATTTGTGCTATAAAATCACTGGCAGACGGTCGGTTTTTCGCGAAGAAAGAGCAGGCTGGTTGGATATCTGAAGATCCACTGATCCCAAACTATCTGAGTATTAAAGAAGCGATGCATTTTGTATGGTCTCTGCCGGTTTCCGTTTTAATTTCGGGGAATGAAAATGCGACCTTCATGCGTGAAAAAATAGCCCTTGCCCGCTCGTTTACCAAACTTACGGAAGAACAAAAGATCGCCTTGATTGATAAGGTAAAAGATATTGCACTCACTGGTAAAGTTGAATACTTTAAAAAGAAGGAGAGCTGATTTGACAGATTAGCAGCGTGAAGAATGAAAATTAGGCATTCTGCACAAAACATTTCCACTGCAAACCATTCTCCATCTGGTTTGTTCTTTCTGTATGAACAAACAAAATCGATTATCTCAGGCAAGCAGTCCTTATCTACGGCAACATGCTGACAATCCTGTGGATTGGTACGAATGGGGTGAAGAGGCTTTGTCGAAGGCCAAAAAAGAAAACAAACCACTGATTATCAGTATTGGTTATGCTGCATGTCACTGGTGTCATGTGATGGCGCACGAATCGTTTTCAGACAAGGAGATTGCTAAATTTATGAATTCCCATTTTGTCTGTATAAAAGTTGATCGGGAAGAACGTCCTGACATCGACCGCATCTATATGGAGGCAGCTCAATTGTTGTCCGGACGAGGGGGCTGGCCGCTTAATGCATTTGCGTTACCCGACGGAAGACCTTTTTATGCTGCCACCTACTTCCCTCCCGATAATTGGATGGATGCACTTCATCAACTTAGACATTTATTTCAAAACGAATACCCGCAGGTTTTACAGGCAGCAACGTCGCTAACTGAAGGAATTCAGGCAAATCCTTTTCCCGGAATATCGGATTCGAAGCCATTTGCGTCCAACGATTATCTAGCCGCCTATGAAAATCAAATCAATAGAATCGATTTTGAGTTCGGTGGATATGCCGGTGCACCTAAGTTTATGATGCCGGCAGGTCTTGAATTTCTCCTTCAATATCACTACCTGACAGGAGATCAGAAAGCGCTCGATGCGGTCACGATTACACTTGATGCGATGGCAAAAGGGGGAATTTTCGATCAGGTTGGTGGTGGCTTTTCCCGTTATTCCACCGATCAATACTGGAAAGTGCCCCATTTTGAGAAAATGCTTTACGACAATGCCCAGTTAATCACGCTTTATGCTCATGCTTATCAATTGACAAACAAACCACTTTATGCTGAAATTGTCGAGCAAACGATCGAATTTACAGAGCGTGAACTGCAGCATTCTGAAGGAGGTTTTTATGCTTCGATTGACGCTGACAGTGAACACGAAGAGGGGAAGTTTTATGTCTGGTCGAAGCAGGATGTTGAATCAGTTTTAGATCCGGCAACTGCTGAAATTGTTCTTCGTTTTTACCAGATATCCGATTATGGAAATTGGGAAAAGGGAAAGAACATCCTGCATTACAAGGATAACAAAGTTACGTTTGCCAGAGAAAATGGAATGTCAGTCATTGAATTAAACGCTATTTTGCAAACAGCTACCAAATCTTTGCTCGAACAACGCAACAACCGTATTCGTCCTGCAACAGACGATAAAATTCTTACCTCATGGAATGCCTTGATGATATCAGGCTATGTGAATGCCTTTAGAGCGCTTGGTAACGAGCAGCTTCTGAAAGGTGCCATCAGTACTGCCCGTTTTCTGGAAACCAATATGCTAAGGGATAACGGACTTCTTTTTCGTGTTTACAAGGATGGAAAAGTAAGTACAGAAGCATTTTTGGATGACTATGCACTCCTGACTGATGCTTATATCAGTCTGTATGAAGTTACTTTTGATCTGCATTGGCTGCAACTGAGTCAGCTTTTGACAGGGTATGTTTTAAATCATTTCGCTGATACTGAGAATCAACTATTTTTCTATACTTCGGACAAGGCAGAAAACCTGATAGCCCGCAAACACGAGATTTCAGACAATGTAATTCCGGCTTCCAATTCAGTTTTTGCACATGTGCTGTTTAAATTGGGAATCCTGTTGGAAAAGGCCGATTACACACAAATGGCAAACGAAATGCTTTTCAAAATACGACGTGAAACCGTTCAGCAAGGTGCTTATTATTCCAATTGGGCAATGCTTTTGGGCAAAATGGTATTCCCAACCTTTGAAGTATCAATACTCGGCGAAAATGCAGTGCCATTCAACCTCGAAATGCAGAAAAAGTATTTGCCAACGGCTGTTTTTGCCGGAGGAATAAACGATAACCTGCCGCTACTTCACAATCGTTTAGTCGAAAGCGAAACAGTGATCTATGTTTGTCAAAACAAAACTTGTAACAGTCCGGTCTTTTCTGCATTTGCTGCATTGGAATTGATAAAAGCTGATTTTTAATGCTGTTTTCGTTAAATAAAGTTAATACATTAATTACTGTTTAAATCTTCACGATTCCTTCATTTTCGGGAGTTTACATTTGAGCCATAAACAATATAAAATTCTCGATTATGAAAAAGTTAGTTCTGGTATTAAGTTTTGTATTTGCATTAGGTTTAGTTTCTGTTGACGCAATGAGCAATAAAAAAGTGATAAGTAATCCGCCTGTAAAGAGTGAGCAGACAGCGAAAAAAGCAGTTGCAAAACCTGCAGTCAAGAAAGCGACGAAGGGGCATAAATCAACTAAAAAGGTTCAAACAACTGTAAAGAAATAGGCTGTTTTCAAAGAATATAAAAAGCCTTCTCGTCGATAAAATGGGATGGCTTTTTTATATGCATAAATATTGATTGAAAATTCTATTCTTACCTGCTCCACAATTTGGAGCAAAAAGAGAATAATTTGTTTAGACGTAAATTGCTTAATTGATAATGTGTTAAATTTTCTTCCGTATGCGAAAGATAAAAAATTACCAGTATCCGCTTTTTTTGGCGGCCATTTTATTTTTAACCGGAAGCTGTAAAAAAGATCTTGGCGGTTCTTCCAGTTCATTATATACGCCTACCACAGCTGATGTAACCAGTAGTGCAACATTAGCTGAATTGCAGCAAGGACGGTCATTATATTCAAGTAATTGCAATAGTTGTCATGGGCTTTATATGCCCGAGAGTTATTCATCTTCGCAATGGAGAAGCGTAATGGGCAGCATGGCTCCAAGAACCCGTATGACGGCATCCCAAATTCTGTTGGTGACCAAATACGTTACCAAGGGTAAATAATGCACTGTATCATATGGCGATATAAGCTGCTTAACATTCCTTTTCTGAATTTATTAATCCGGCGATGATTCTGTGTATCTTGCGCGGAAATTCAAATCCTGTTAAAAATGGTTTTACGGTACATTATAATTTGTCTGGTTTCCCTGTTTATTGGTAATGCTTGTTTGAAAGCTCAAGTGGAAAGTCCCGTAAATGATTTGCCATTGCAATTGTCTGTTTCAAAGGGTAGTAAATCTTCTCTAGTTATTTATATCTCCGGCGACGGAGGATGGAATGAATTCAATCAGAAATTGGTTCAGGAGTTTGAAAAGCAGGGATATGGAGTGATAACGTTCAATACCCGGAAATATTTCTGGAACGAAAAATATCCGGAAGTATTTGCCCGTGATATCGACCGATTGTCCAATTATTATTTGAAAGAATGGAAAAAATCTTTTGTGATAATTGTAGGATATTCTTTTGGTGCCGACCTAGGGATCTTTCTTCCCGGTCGTGTTTCGGTTGAATTACAGAAAAAAATAATTAAAATAGCTTTGATTTCACCATCGGCAAGCTCCGATTTTGTAATCAGACTAAGTGATATGATCGGAAACAGTGAAAACGTCAATCGGAAATTCAAGGTGAAGCCAGAGATCGACAAAACTGATTTGCCGGTCATTTGTATCTTTGGAAAGGATGAAGAATTAGTGCTTAAAACCAGTCTTCGGGAAAGTAAGAACCTTCATATTTATGAGTTGCCTGGAGATCATCGGTATAAAGATGATTTTTCTGCACTTTCAAAAATGATTGGATTGGAATAAGTTATTGTAAGCCTATACGAATGACTTCAGTAATAAAAATAAAGCCCAACAAAGTTTTTTACAACATGTTGGGCTTTTAAATGGGTGGAAGATGGGGTTCGAACCCACGACCCCTGGTACCACAAACCAGTGCTCTAACCAACTGAGCTACATCCACCATTTAGCGGTTGCAAATATAGAAAATGTTTTCCGATTCATGCAACTGATTTTTCAAAAAAGTGACTTAATCATTAATTGATTGTAAATCTGACGGATACATTTAATGTAATCTGCAAAGTGATCATATTGAGAAAAACATTCTGTCGTTTCAACGGTATTGTTAACTTTGTTTTTTGGTATTAACATTTAACAAAGCGATGGATTATTTACTCGACAATCCCGAGGCAGAGCGGATATTTCAGGAAATCTTATCAAAGATTAAACCATTACAGAATATTGAAGTGGTCAACTCGATGCAAAAAAGAGGTGTTGACTACAAAGTGAATCTTGGTGTTTCAATTCCATTGCTTCAGGATATAGCCTCGAATTATGAAATGAATCACCTCCTTGCGCTTAAACTATGGAACAAACAGTGGCGCGAAACCATGATTCTTGCAATGCTTATTGAAGAACCTGGAAAAGTTACCGAAAACCAGATGGATTTTTGGGTGAAGAACTTCCAGTCAATCGAGATAGCTGAACAGGCAGCTATGAACCTGTTTTCTAAAACGGGTTTTGCTTATAAAAAAGCTTTCGAGTACTGTCTTGGCAAAAAAATGTTGGTTAAGATTGTTGGTTTATTGATGATTGGAAGACTTGCATTGACCGATCGTGAAGCCTCGGACGAAAATTTCGACCCATTTTTTGAGTTGATGCCGCCTCTTTCGAAAGATCCTCAATTATCGATTGTATTTTCAAGGATTTATATTCAGGTAGGGATGCGTAACCTAAGTCTTAACGAAACGGCAATCAGTTATGCGAAAATTCTGAGAACTATTGATTCGAAAACAGCGCAGGAAAATGCGGAACACATCCTAAGTGAACTTGACTGTGAGGATGCACGAGAGATTGTTAAGAGGCGATAATAGAAATTAACGCTCTGTGAATATATAATTTAGCCCTCTGTCCCTGTCATTATTTGATCACAATTTTTAAATCACTATTTTTGCACAGCAAATAAACCCCATGTATTATTTATGGAAGTCATTGAAGTAAAAGAACATAGTACGATCAAAGCTTTTCACCAGGTTGGCCACGACATCTACAAAGACGATCAGAATTGGGTACCCCCATTGGAAGTGCTCGAAGATGCGGCCTTTGATCCCACAAAAAATGAGTTCTACAAACACGGTGACGGAACCCGCTGGATACTAAAAGATGATAATGGAAAGGTAATTGGCAGGATTGGGGCGTTTATTAATGGGAACAGAGCTTATACTTTCAGCCAGCCAACAGGCGGATGTGGTTTTTTTGAATGCATTGATGATCAGAAGGCTGCAAATCTGCTTTTTGATACTGCTAAAGGATGGCTTGCAACACGAGGTATGGAAGCCATGGACGGTCCGGTTAATTTTGGAGAGAACCTGATCAATTGGGGACTGCTTGTCGAAGGGTTTATGCAGCAGGGATTTGGGATGCCTTATAACAAACCATATTATCTGCAATTGTTTGAAAATTACGGATTTAAAATATATTTTGAGCAATATAGTTATCATCTTAATCATAAAGAGCCATTTCCGGAACGATTTTGGAAAATTGCAGAATGGGTCGCAAAAAAGCCCAACTTCAGATTTGAGCATGTTCGGTTCGATAATATTGAGAAGTATATTCAGGATTTTGTAAAAATTTACGAACAGGCCTGGGCACGGTTCGATAATCACCAGGCGGTCGATCTTGACGATATCCGGGGAATGATGAAGATTGCCAAACTGATTGCAGACGAAGAGTTTATTTGGTTCGCTTATTATAATGATGAACCGGTTCTGCTTTTTGGAATGATCCCCGACTGGAATCAGATTTTAAAGAAGTTGAATGGTAAATCGAATTGGTGGAGTATACTAAAGTTTATCTGGTATAAAAAAATCAGGACTATAACCCGTTCAAGGATTTTAATTATGGGTGTAGTTCCCAAGTTTCAGGGAACAGGACTTGAGTCCGCTGTTTTCTGGCATATGGACAAAGTTATGCAGCGTAAATTATGGATTAACGAGGTGGAGCTTTCGTGGGTAGGCGATTTCAATCCCAAAATGATGGCGATATATCAGTCAGTTGGTGGTGTTCACGCGAAGACCCACTACACAATGCGTTATCTTTTTGACCGCACAGCACCATTCGAACGGGCGCCAATGCTGATGAAAGATATTTTGAAAAAAAATGAAAGGGAGGGACGCAATGAGGGTGAGACGGTCTGATATGACTGCTTTATAGGCGATTTGAAAATTTGAAGATGAGTCAATTCGCTGATCTGAAACTCATTTTAATTAAAGTTACAGATATGAATTGATCCCCTTTTATTTATAGAAATTCACTGGTAACCAACAGTCTGCTGCTGTTTTTAATCAAGCAGGATGTGCGATTTGCAGTGAAATTTAGTATAAAAAGAAAAATAAAATTCTTTTAAAAATATCTGTTGCAAATTATTGAAGTATGCTTATCTTTGCAACCCATATCGAAGGAATAGATTAAGAATAAGATATTAATAAATTATAGTTCACATGAAAAAGGGAATACATCCGGAAAGTTATCGGCTGGTAGCATTTAAAGATATGTCAAACGAACATACTTTTCTTACCAGGTCATCAGCTGCATCAAAGGAAAAAATTGAAATTGATGGCGTTGAGTATCCGCTTATTAAGGTGGAAATTTCAAATACTTCTCACCCATTTTATACCGGTAAAATGAAGCTTGTCGATACCGCAGGACGTGTAGATAAGTTCCTGACCCGTTATTCAAAACATATGGATAAACGCAAGCAATAAGCTGTTAAAGAGCTTGAGAAACCCCGTATTTTAACAGTACGGGGTTTTTTGTGTCTTTTTCATATTCGGTTTGATTTAGCTTTTTCCACCTGACAGAATGCCCTTTTTCTGGTATTATTGTGTAATCTTCCGGTTTGGCACATGAATTGAAACATAAATTGTCACCTCACTTAAATGGAGGTGGGGGACAAAGTGTCATCATTTTAAATTTAAAATGGAAAACAAAAAAAATAAGATCTCAAAAAATAGTTTCCTATATTCCAGCGAGATAGAAGATCAGGATGATTTTATCCCAATTCTGGTCGATGGCGATGATGCCGATCTCAGCGCTGTTGAAGTTCCGGAAATTCTGCCAATCTTACCGTTACGCAATACCGTTCTTTTCCCCGGTGTCGTAATGCCCATTACTGTTGGAAGGCAAAAATCGCTTTTGCTAATTAAAGAAGCCTATTCGGGGAATAAACTGATCGGTACCATCGCTCAAAAAGACGGACAGATCGAGGACCCGGAACCTGATGATCTGTTTCAGGTTGGAACAATGGCTGAGATCCTGAAAATTCTGGAAATGCCCGATGGTTCCACATCAGTGATCATTCAGGGGAAACGGCGCTTCAGGTTAAAAGGGATTGCTGAAACAAGTCCATATCTTCGGGCAACAGTTCTGGTAATCAACGATATACTACCGACTACGAAAATGCACGAATTTACAGCATTGGTCGAGTCGTTGAAAGATTTGGCACTCAAAATTGTAAAAGCTTCCGGGAATATTCCTCAGGAGGCACAATTTGCCGTTAAAAATATTGAAAATGCCACCTTCCTGATAAATTTTATTTGTAATAATACAGAGCTTAATGCTTTGGAGAAACAGGAATTGCTTGAACTTGACGATCTGCGTGACCGAAGTACCAAATTGCTTACTTACCTGGTTCGCGAAGTTCAGCTGATCGATCTCAAAAAGGATATTCAGAAAAAGGTGAAAGTTGATATGGATCAGCAACAACGCGAATATCTGCTTCACCAACAAATAAAGACAATACAGGACGAGCTTGGTGGAAATCCTTCGGAACAGGAGATTGCTGATCTCAAAAAGCGAAGTCAGGATAAAAAATGGAACGCGAACGTACAGGCGGCCTTTGAAAAGGAACTCTCGAAACTTATTCGGATGAATCCTGCAGCCGGTGAATACTCGGTACAGGCAGGCTATCTTGAAACCTTTCTCGATCTTCCATGGAATATTTATTCAGAAGATAATTTTGATCTTCGGAATGCAGAGAAGATTCTTGACGAGGATCATTACGGACTTGAAAAAGTGAAGGATCGTATTCTTGAACACCTGGCGGTTTTAAAATTAAAGGGTGATATGAAGTCGCCAATACTTTGTCTTTATGGCCCTCCCGGAGTTGGTAAAACTTCACTTGGGAAATCGGTCGCCAGGGCACTTGGACGCAAATTTGTAAGAATGAGCCTCGGTGGACTTCATGATGAGTCTGAGATTCGTGGACACCGCAAAACATATATTGGTGCAATGCCTGGCCGGATTATTCAGAATTTGAAAAAGGCAGGAACCTCAAATCCTGTGTTTATTTTGGATGAGCTCGACAAGGTGTCAAACGACTTTCATGGAGATCCTGCATCGGCATTATTAGAAGTACTGGATCCAGAGCAAAATGGGGAATTTCACGATAACTATATTGATCTCGACTATGACCTGTCGCGTGTAATGTTTATAGCAACAGCTAATAGTTTGAGCACTATTCATCCGGCCTTACGCGACCGGTTGGAGCTGATTGACGTGAGCGGTTATTTGCTCGAAGAGAAAATAGAAATTGCAAAGCGGCATCTGATAACCCGTCAACTTGAGGGGCATGGAATGAAAAAGGATGATGTGAAATTTTCCAAAGATGCTCTCATAAGGCTCATCGAGGATTACACAAGAGAATCGGGTGTCCGCGAAATGGATAAGCAACTTGCCAAAGTAATCAGGAGAGTTGCCAGAAAGATTGCTTTCGAAGAGGAATACAATAAGAAAATTGGACCAGCTGAAATACGCGAGTACCTTGGTTCACCAAAATATAGTAAAGAGAGCTACGAAGGAAACGAATATGCCGGCGTTGTAACAGGTCTTGCCTGGACTTCTGCGGGTGGTGAGATCCTTTATGTGGAGACCAGCTTAAGTCAGGGAAAGAGTAAATTTACGATAACCGGTAACCTCGGCGAAGTGATGAAGGAATCTGCAGCGATCGCTTTGGAGTATTTAAAGTCACACTGTGGTCAGCTTGGACTGAAACCTGAGGTCTTCGAAAAATGGGATGTGCATATGCATGTACCTGAGGGAGCGATTCCCAAAGATGGTCCTTCTGCAGGAATTACAATGGCCACGGCGCTCGCTTCTGCATTCACACAGCGGAAGGTGAAGAAAGGATTAGCCATGACGGGTGAGATCACCTTGCGCGGAAGAGTATTACCTGTTGGCGGGATCAAAGAAAAAATTCTGGCGGCGAAACGTGCCGGAATTAAAGAGATTGTGATGAGTAAAGAGAATAAAAAGGATATCGAGGAGATCAAGGAGATCTATCTTAAAGGCTTAACCTTTCATTTCGTTGAAAATGTGGGTGATGTATTTGAGATTGCATTGATGGAGGAGAAGATTAAAAATCCATTGGCGATCTCTTAAATCGATTCAAACTTAATAAAATAGGAGCCGCTACACCAGTTGTAGCGGCTTTTGTGTTTAATCAGTTTTTTTTGCAATTAATGTAAACGCCTTCCCTTCATCGATTAGTTCTTCAATATTAAAACCTGTCAATTTTAAAAATAGCGCGATTTCATCACGTGTAAAAGCCCGCAGTGTTGTGATATCATCAAACTCCGTTATTTTATCATCCTGCTCAATGATATATTTGGCAAACCAATCATAGGTCCAGCCAGTTGAGAGATTCTTTTCCAGGTGACTTATCCTCCTGATCTTTTTCCCGTTGTGTTCGATATTTTGTTCAAAGTCATTGAAGTTGTCGAATATTTGGTTCGCGTTGAAAACGCCAAATACCAATAATCCGTTCTCTTTTATTGATTTGTGCACGCCCTTTAATGTTTCCATGATTCCCTGATTATCGATCACGTAAGCAAGTGAGCGGCCTGTAATCAGAATTGAATCAAATTGCCGGTCGAAGGACAAATTGCGCATATCGCATTGGATAAACTGGTCGGAATGTACTTCACGACGGGCAATATCCAACATTTCGATGTATAAATCGAGCCCCAAATATTCGTATCCATTAGCCAGAAACCTGCGCGCGAGCATTCCTGAGCCACAACCAATCTCCAAAATTGTATGGCAGTTATTGGCTTTTAAGATGGCATCATAAAAATGAAATTCCTTCTCATAGTCAAAGACATGCTGGTACATTTCATGATAGGTCTCTGCTAAAGTTGAGTACTGTTGAGTCATCTTTTTGATTTCTGATCAGTAATAAAATTGGGATAAAGCCTTAGAATATTTGACCATGAATTTCCCCGCCTTTAAAGATATGGCAATTGAATTAACTAATTTTTTCAATCAGTACAACTGCCTGCACCGAGATTCCCTCTTCTCTCCCTTCAAATCCCAGTTTTTCAGTCGTGGTGGCTTTAATATTGATCGCATCAACATCGACTTTCAGTACTCGTGCAATCGTTTCCTCCATTAGCGGAATATAATCTTTCAATTTTGGTCGCTGTGCTGAGATTGTGGCATCGAGATTTACAAGTCTGAAACCTTTCTCGCTTACAAGACGATAAGTTTCAGCCAGTAATACTTTGCTGTCGATATTCTTGAATTCAGAAGAAGTGTCGGGAAAATGATACCCGATATCACGAAGTTTTGCTGCTCCTAAAAGTGCATCACAAATGGCATGAAGCAAAACATCTCCGTCGGAATGAGCGATGAGCCCTTTGCCATGTGGTATCAGAATTCCCCCAAGCCAGAGTGTCTCTCCTTCGGCCAGCTGGTGAACATCATACCCTAATCCTATGCGATAACTCATTGTTTGTATATCTTTTAGTTATTATAAACTTGTTATTTTTGATAATTAAGCTGCTGGCTGTTTGCAACTGGCTTTTTGCTGCAGTTCGCCCGCAGAGAGATTGCCTATGAAATTCGGTCAAGAACTTTGAATTGTTAATCCTATACAAATTAAGTGTTTTACCGTGTCAAAATCAACTGCCCGGTTTTTATGGCTGTTGATCCATCTAATGCAGTAAGACGAACACGGTAATGGAATATTCCCGGAACAAAGTTGTGATTATTCAATCCCGGATTCCAACGGATCGGCATCGTTGTGAAGCCAGAAGAACCTGATTCTGTTTTCACCTGGTCAACTAACACCCCTTGTTGCGAAAAAATTTCGATTTCAACTGTCATCTTTTCTCCGAAACGGTTGTGAACAGCAATGATATCCGTCGACTCAATTACAGGATTTGGGTAGGCAGTCAGATTTGTAATTTCCAGACCTGAAGCAACAGTAAATTTGATTTCTGTCTCTGTGGAGTTATTCGCCAGATCCCATGCCTTAAATTTAAGTGTATGTTCGCCATCTTCGAGATCAGAAAGTTGAAAAAGGACTTTCCCGTTTTTATAGGAGTCCTGATCAGATTGAAAATAGTCATTCAGTACCTGCATTTTGTCCATCTTGTTATCAATTGTAACAGTGATATCGTGACCAATTCCACCTCCGGAGGTGTGTATCCCCGATTCATCTATAAGGTAAGCAATCAGCAAAGGTGCCTTTGAAACCTGATCGCTGTGTTTAAAATTCTCGTTGTCAAGAAACAGCTTTACGGTCGGCCCAGTCAGATCAATGAGCGTACTGATCGGACTTCCACCGATTTTTAAGGTTACAAAGCTGCCTCCCGCATCACTTGTGGCATCTTTCGAATAGTATCGGATCAATCCATTGCCAACCCGGTAGTTAATCTCTTTTGGAACTTTAAAAGAGTACGAAAATTCTCCGTTTTTGACCGATACATTTCCCTTGAAAAGAATTGAATTTTGAACCGAATAATTAAAAGGTGTTTGGCCACCATTCCCAAGCGTAACGGCCTCTGTTGGTTTGTCAAAAACGGTGGGGATGAGGGTACCATTATAATCGGTTAACTTTTCCCCTTTGAGATTTTGGATCTCACCCCAAACCGAAACCAGGGAAAGTGGTTTTAAGGTATCGGTTAGTTGTTCAATTGGCTGATTGTTGATTTCAAGTGTCTTAACCTTGAATTGCGGGTAACTGATCTGAAGCGCCGGATCGCCAAGCAACGCAAATTTTGCTGCATTTACTGTTCCACCTAACTCGCTTTTTGCCAGGCGAATAATATCCCCCATCCGAAGATTGTTCCCTTCTTTGTCGGCTTCGAACACGTATTTAAAAAAGCTTTTATTCATTTCGTAATTTGAAGACGAGTAAACAAGCCGGGTTGTTGAAAAAAGAGCAATACCACCTCCAACTTTATTAAAAAGCACATGTTCGCCAGCTGACTGCTTGTTTTTCAGATCCCAACGGCTAAACTCACATGTTGCAGTAACGAAAACTGGTAATTTGTCAATATTGCTCCAGCTATCAATATCGCTGATTGTTAGTATTTTTTCATGAGCCAATCCCTCTTCGTTCGCATGACCTACGTAATTGATGATCAGCGCCCCTTCTTTAACCCGGTTGCTGAGGGCTTTGGTCACTTCAGGATACCGTTTTTCAGGAGTGGTCTCCTCCTTAAAAGCATCAAGGTAAATCTTGTCAGTGTAAAAGGCCGGATAATGTTGATTTACAAAGTTGGCAAGCTGTTCCGAATCGGAGACGTGAATATTATTGTCTTCATCATCACCCACAAAACATACATTATTTCGCCATTCTCCCATCGTCGGTACGCTGTTGTAATGAAGTATTTTATCGACGACTGCTTTTGCTTCGGTAACGTTTATACATGGGATACGTCCAATGCCTATATCAACAATCCCTTTTTGACCACCTTCATCTTCTCCGAGCAGGCCAAAATAATCATCAGTGACAAAAGATGAGGCCGGGTTTAACGAACTCTCCGATTGCCAGGTGGGAATAAAACACGGGTTTTCAGCATTTACAGGGTGAAGGTTATCGTAGGTTCCCTTTCCAAAGAGTAAAAGATATTTTAATTTTGAAACATTGTTATTCTGCGATTTACGATAGAGATGTCGTACAAAATTCCGGATGGCAGTTACATCGGCAATTCCTCCCGAAAACTCGTTGAAAATCTGTGACACATTCACGACTGTCACTTCCAATCTACTGTTTTGCCGGTGAAACAGTGCGAGACGATCGGCTTCGGATTTAAAATCAGGGGAGGTGATAATCAGCATATCGGGCGTTGAAAGACCATGAAGATTTTGATTATTAACTTCTTCAACCTTTTCAATTGCCGGAAAATCTGACAATGGATCGAAGGCGAGAAGCCGGCGAAGCGAATCGGTCATCACATTAAATGTAAGGATGTTTGATGCTGTTGCTGATTGAATTTCAAAGGGTTTTAACGGTGAAGAAATTTCCCATATTTTTAGTCCGTTTCCGGCATTGCCGATTCGAAATGCAGCAATATTTCCTGGTCCTACCGAACGGCTGTCGCAAAAAATAAGCTGTCCGCCCTGCATATTTAATTTACGCCGTGTCTGCACCTGAATGTAGTCAAGCCAGCATTTCCCGTTTGCCGGTGAGTTGTATTTGAGCGAAAAATTGACATCATCACCTTCGATTGACTTTGAAAAGACGCTTTCGCGCAGATTGGCATAATCAGCTTCTGCAAAGTTGGAGTATGGTGCGAAGCTTATCGTTTCAACAGAAGTATTATTGACCGATAAGCTTAAGGTAGAGGATAAATCGCATCGTGCCGCAGCCGCTATATTTATTAAAATTGGCTCATTGCTGATATGATCCGGGAATTTAAAAGTTTTTGTAAAAGTGGTAGATGGTGACAATAGGCTGGAGAACCATCGGCTGCCAGTTTCGATTAGATTGTATGTCTCTTCTTCGTAAAAAACAACATCGTCGAATTCGTTGACGATAATGGATGGACTTTCAGTTATCAATGGGGTCAGTTGGACCAGCTGCGCTGTTGAAATATCTTCTGTGAGGTAAAGAAAGGATTGACTATTCGCAAACGAGTTGATATTGTGGACAAACAATTTTGAAATAGGGTTATAATCCCAGGTAACATTCCCTGGAACGTAAATCAGGAAGCAATCATTTGCCTGTTTGTCTTTGGTTTGCCAGACAAGATATTGTGTTAGGTCATCAGAAGAGGGGACGCTGTTCATTTGAGGAAGCTTCCCCGGAGGAAACCCAAATATTTTTACGTTTTGTGGTGACTGAAATCCCATAGATTTAAGTGCTGAAAAGGTAATTTTGTGGATTCCTGACTGATCCGTTCTGGCTTTTACCCATTTCCCGGAAGCAAGTACTGAATTTGCAACTGACTCTGACTTCAGTATAGCGTGGACATTTGAATTAACAGACCATTTGTCAGTGATGCCATCTTTATACATTGCACGCGGATTGCGCGTTGAGGAATCAAATGGGGCAGAATGCGGTTCAACTGTATTTTTATCGTTGGTTATCCATGACAAGTTTTTCTCCTTTCTATTGACGGAGAAAACGTTTTGAACGGATAAACACAGGAGAAAAATAAGTAACCGCTTCATGTGAGAAGATCTCTTTGGAAAATGTTATCAATATTAATGCACTTAATTGGAACCACAAAAAAAATGACGACGTAAGGCGGAAAAAGTACGATTTTTGAATATTTTACACGAAAGAGTAAATTTTTCTTCATTTCAACATAAAATTAAACATCAGGATTCCGATATTTTCCGATATATTTGTGGCGTATTCGTAATTATGTCGGGATACCTTTTTTGACCAGGCTAATGACGAATAAAAGACTTATTTTTATAATTATATTTGTACCTAATTAAAGTGAATTAAAACGACATCGAAATATGAAGCTTAATGTTTTAGTCTATCTGGTTTTAAGTTTACTAGTCGTATCCTCCTGTAATCTGATTAAAGGGAAAAAGAAGAAAAGTGTCTCATCCACAACAGGATGGGCCTATAACGACTCTAAGAATGGAGGATTTGAATATCGTTCGGGATATTCCCAAAATTCGGGACCCGGTTTAGTTCCTATACAGGGAGGGACTTTTACAATGGGACGCGTCGAACAGGATGTAATGTTCGACGGGAATAATATTCCCCGGAGGGTGACTGTTGCTTCGTTTTATATGGATGAGACTGAAGTACGCAATGTCGATTGGCGCGAATACCTTTACTGGTTACAACGCGTTTATCCAAATGACCGCGCAATCTACAAAGCCGCATTACCCGATACACTGGTATGGCGTGATGAACTTTCGTATAATGAGCCATATCTTGAGAATTATCTTCGTCATGCTGCCTATTCTGAATATCCGGTTGTTGGAGTGAGTTGGGTTCAGGCTGATCGGTTTTGCAGATGGAGAACCGACAGGGCCAATGAAGGTATTTTGATCGATGATCAAAAATTAAGTCCGGACCTGGCTCAAACAGGTAATAAAGTATTTACTTCCGATGGATATCTCAATGGTGTTTATGACGGGGTGGAAGGAAAGAAACCAATTAAAAACCTGGCCAAAGATGGAGGTACCCGTCGTGTAAATATGTCGGATGGGATCGTCCTTCCACGTTACAGACTTCCAACCGAAGCTGAATGGGAATATGCTGCACTTGGCCTTGTTGGAAATACCGAAGAAGAGGTTGTTCTTGAGCGACGTATTTATCCATGGAATGGAAATCAGATCAGGAACAGTGCCAAAAAGGGCAGGGGAGAGATGATGGCGAATAATGTAAGAGGTCGCGGTGACTATATGGGTGTTGCCGGAGCTCTGAATGATGGTTATGAAATTGCTGCTCCTGTCAAATCATTTCTGCCGAACGATTATAATTTGTATTGTATGGCCGGTAATGTGAATGAATGGGTTCAGGATGTATATCGTCCGAATACTTTTACTGATGTTAATGAATTTCAACCATTAAGAGGTAACGTTTATACAAATTACCGTCGCGGAACCGATGGTAAACCAATCATGGATCAGTATGGTGAACTTATAAGGGATACTGTTGCCAATTTTACAAACTTCAAAGATGGTGACTATCAGTCGATAATTTCCGAATCTGAAGAGTGGAAGAATGACAGTATTGCAGCATCTTCCAGTGAAATGTACTCTTCAGGTGCAGGCCAATCAGCCCCAAGAATCTCTGATCACAGCAGGGTTTACAAAGGTGGAAGCTGGAAAGATCGTACTTATTGGTTAGGTCCCGGAACCCGCCGGTTTATGGATGAGCGGAAAGCGACGAATGACATAGGTTTTCGCTGTGCGATGACCCATCTAGGTGATTCGAATACCCAATAAAATATTTTGACGAAATCATAAAAAACCTCATTCTAAAAGTGGGGTTTTTTAATTAATAGAAATTGCCATGTCAATCACTGAGTTATACGAGATATTCATAAAGTACCCGAAAATATCTACCGATAGCCGCCGAATCGAAAAGGATTCCCTTTTTTTCGCATTGAAGGGAGACAACTTTAACGGGAATACCTACGCTACCGCTGCTTTGGAGAATGGCGCTGCCTATTCGATTATCGACGAGGAAGACTACCAAAAGGATGATCGTTTTATCTTAGTTGAAGATGTGTTGATAGCCTTGCAGCAATTAGCCACTTATCACCGTCTTCAAATCGATATGCCCATTATCGCAATTACGGGAACCAACGGCAAAACGACGACCAAAGAGCTCGTCACAGCGGTATTGTCCAGGAACTTCAGGGTTGATTGTACGAAAGGAAATTTGAATAATCATATTGGAGTTCCCCTTACTTTATTGTCGATGAGTGCTTCTACTCAGATTGGTATTGTAGAGATGGGAGCCAATCATCCGGGTGAAATTACGGCATTGTGCGAAATTGCGTTACCCAACTTAGGTTTGATTACCAACGTTGGGAAGGCGCACCTTGAAGGGTTTGGTTCCTTCGAAGGCGTCAAGCAAACGAAAGCCGAATTGTACCGGTTTGTTGAAGAGACAGAGGGTAAGATTTTTCTCAATACGGCTAATCCCCATTTAACGGAGATGGCAGGCGCAGTCGACAGGATCGCTTATAAAACGAGTAAAGAGGGTGAAGGGATCGAGGGCGAATTGATTCAATCTTCACCTTTTATGGTCTTTCAGGTTAAATTCCCGAAAGGTTGGCTATATATAAAGACAAATCTTGCAGGAGGATACAATCTTGAGAATGCACTTGCTGCCGTGTGTGTCGGTAATTATTTTAGTGTAAGTCCGCTTGAAATTAAAGCGGCGATCGAGGAATACAATCCTTCGAATAATCGTTCACAATTTATAAAAACGGCGCACAATCAGCTTCTGATGGACGCCTACAATGCCAATCCGACAAGTATGGCTGCTGCATTGGAGAATTTTGAAGCATTCGATGCCCCCTTGAAAGGGGTCATTCTGGGCGATATGTTCGAATTGGGTGAAGCTTCGCATGAGGAGCATCAGAAAATTGCTGATAAGCTCGCAACCATGAATCTTTCGATGGTACTACTTGCCGGAAAGGAGTTCGCACGTTGCCGGTTTCCTTCCGGTTTCCTGGTGTTTGAAGACAATAAATTGCTGACCGATTATATTGAAAGTGCAAATCCTCAGGGTTATCTGTTCCTGATAAAGGGTTCAAGGGGAATGAAACTTGAGTCGGTAGTTGACAAATTGTGAGAGAGACTTTGAGAGGGAGAGAAGATGAGAATGGAGGAGATATTTTCATACCTCCGAACTTTAACCTTAATCCTTTATCCTTTAACCTTTGTCCATTACCCTTTACTCTTTTTATTACTGTTCCATCCTAACCTTTAATCCTTAACTTTGCCCGAATACAATAATTCTAATTCAATGATGCCAGAAAGGCACAATTTAAAAGATAGTTTAACCCATCCTGTTTTCAAACAGATTGGCAAAGTATCTGATCAGCTGGGTGTCGAAACTTACGTGGTCGGAGGTTTTGTCCGTGATGTACTTCTTGGCCGCAAGCGTGAAGTATTTGATGTTGATATTGTGACGGTTGGAAGCGGAATCGACCTGGCTACCAAAGTCGCTGCTTCATTGCGCCCCGGATTGAAAGTGACTGTTTTCAAGAATTTTGGAACTGCAATGTTTCGTTATAACGATATCGATTTTGAGTTCGTTGGAGCACGTCGTGAATCGTACCGGCAAGAGAGCCGGAAACCCATTGTTGAGGACGGAACCCTTGAAGACGACCAAAACAGACGCGATTTCACGATTAATGCACTTGCAATATGTATGAATGAAAGCGGTTTTGGCGAATTGCTCGACCCTTTCGACGGAATCGGGGATCTTAAAAACAAGATCATCAAAACGCCACTTGCTCCCGAAATCACTTTCTCCGATGATCCGTTAAGGATGTTGAGGGCGATAAGGTTTGCGACTCAACTTGATTTTATTATTGAAGAAAAAACTTTAGAGGCCATTCAATCTCAGTGTGATCGCATAAAAATTGTTTCGAGAGAGCGCATAACTGACGAGATCAATAAGATAATGCTTACCCCAAATCCTTCTATAGGGTTTAAATTACTCGAAAAGACCGGATTACTCGCAATCGTACTGCCGGAAGTTCAGAAACTGAAAGGGCGTGAGACGAAAAACGGGATCGGGCACAAAGATAATTTTTATCACACGCTCGAAGTGCTCGACCGGATATCGAAGAATACCGATAACCTTTGGTTGCGCTGGTCCGCTTTGCTGCACGATATTGCTAAACCGGTAACAAAGCGCTTCGATCCCAAAGTAGGGTGGACCTTTCATGCCCATAATTTTGTCGGTGAAAAGATGTTGCCTTCAATTTTCGACCGGATGAAGTTGCCGCTGAACGAGAAGCTGAAGTATGTGCAAAAGATGGTTTCACTCCATATGCGTCCCATTGTTTTGTCGGAAGAAGTGGTGACTGATTCAGCTGTACGTCGGCTACTGTTTGATGCGGGGGACGATATTGACGATCTGATGACCCTTTGTGAAGCCGACATCACCTCGAAGAATCCTGAAAAGGTTAGCCGTTTTCTGTCTAATTTTCAGCTTGTACGCGAAAAGCTGAAAGACATTGAAGAACGTGATGCGCTCCGGAATTTTCAGCCTCCGGTCACAGGTGAAATCATTATGGAGATTTTTTCTTTACAGCCGGGTCGTGAGATTGGAGTTATCAAAGCGGCCATCAAGGAGGCTATTCTCGAGGGCGAAATCCACAATAATTACGATGAAGCTTTCCAGTTTATGCTGGACAAGGGGAAAGAACTTGGGCTCGTGGCAAAGGAAATGTAAAGTGTCTGTCGGGTGTTGAAGTCAATCTGTTAAGTGCAGGGGTCTTTCTGCCAAGTGTTGACGTCTTTCTATCGGGTGTTGAGGTCGATCTGTCAAGTGATGGGGTCTTTCTGCCAAGTGTTGACGTCTTTCTATCGGGTGTTGAGGTCTTTCTGCCAAGTGTTAACGTCTTTCTATCGGGTGTTGAGGTCTTTCTGCCAAGTGTTGACGTCTTTCTATCGGGTGTTGAGGTCTTTCTGCCAAGTGTTGACGTCTTTCTATCGGGTGTTGAGGTCTTTCTGTTAAGTGTTGAGGTCTCTCTGTCATGTGAGACTGCCACCCTGTCATGAGTTTGAATATTTATGTTATATATTCCGTATTCTATCAGGTTTGCTACCAGTTCAGCGAGGTTCCGCTGTTCCGTGAGCTTAGCGGCGTGTTCTGTCCGGTTAGCGCAAAGTCCTTGCAAGTTTACCTGGCGATCAGGTGGGTGAGGTTATCGTCTGAATATATTTGTTGTATTCAGATTGAAGTAATTCCCGTGATATTTCCTTTCCATGCCCTGGTAAAAAGGTATCGCAATCTGTTTCCAAAAGCTTTCCCCAGCTTTCTATCATTTCATTTACATCTTCGGCAAAAGGCGGGAAGATTGAATCTTTGAAAGTTCCGATCATTGCATCGCCAACAAGTGCGATCTCATCATCTACAACCACACTGAGAGAGCCAATTGAGTGCCCTTCCGTCAGAATTAATCTGATATTTAATTCATCCTTCATCAGGAACGAATCAACGCTTATAAATACATCCGGGATGAACGGATCAAAACCAAATATTCGCTGACCAATCAGATTTCCCAGTTTCGAGATTATTTTTGTGATCCTATATGTTCCCTTTGGCAATGGGGAATATCCTCTAATGGCATATTCTGTCTCTTTCCATCCAATCCATATTCTGCATTTATTGTGTAATTGGATCGCATAGGCATTTTGGCAATGGTCATAATGGGTATGGGTTAAAATGATTCCACCTATTTTGGAATGTCCCAGGTTTAATGAATCAATCCTTTGCCTGAGTTTTTTATAGGCGGACTTCTTTCCGGTATCGACCAGAAAATTCCATTTTGGAGTCGAAATCAGGTATGAATTACTCCGGCCACATAAGACCTGATAAATATGAGTTCCACTTTTAGTCTGCCAATTATACATAGTTTTAAAATTACTTAAATTTAATAGCGGGAATTGGGTTGTCTAAGTTACTATTTTCGGCTAATTTATCTTGTGATACCTCCAATATGGTATCAGTATGAAGAAAAAGCTGAAATAATAGGTTCCGATCTTCTGCCGTTGCGTGAATAGCTCAGCCATTATGCCACCTGGGTTGAGGTGCATAGAAAGAATTGTGTTTCGACGCAGGTCCCAATTCAAAAAACCGGAAATACCACACTATACTGTGATATTTCCGGCTGCCTTTACTTACCTTACCGCCATATTATGCCCCATATACCTCCCTGTTTTTTAGCGTTTTGCCCTTGTCGAAATCATCGATTAATAAAATTGTATTTCAATGGTTGGTGGCTTACAATTAAAGGCAAGAATAAAAATGGGTTTAAGATCTAACGATATTAATGGCAAAAAAGCCGGGTATGTAATGACGAATCAATACACACCCGGCTAAATAAATTATCCTGGTTAAACGTAATTTCTACCAGAGAGGGTTCTGAACAAGATTTGGATTCTTGTCTATTTCCCATTGTGGTACCGGAAACCAATAGTTTTTCTTTGAAAATTTCCGATGTTGGTATACACTGCGTTTGAAAAATGCTTTGGGATTCGCTTCATTGTCATTATTCTCTGTTCCTGAGAAGTTCATCCCCCAAAAATCTCCGTCAATTGTTTGCTCACCGATCTTCCAACGGCGGATATCGCGATAACGAATACCTTCGCAATTCAATTCAATACGACGCTCTCGCTGAATTGCCAGTCTCATATCCGCTTGATTTAAGCCCACTTTTAATGCCGGAATACCACCTCTTTCACGAATAAGATTGACATACTTCAATACATCAGCGTTGGTCGGATCTGTCTCATTCAATGCTTCAGCATAATTCAGGTAGGCTTCTCCCATACGGTATAGTATACCGGGATGGTAAGGATTAATACCATTTCTTGGGTCATAATCGGGGTGAACTCCTTTACGCAATAAATAGCCATTTTGAGGTGCATCATGGGTTGGACCACCATCCCATGCTCCGTAATAGAATCTTGTTGTACGATTTTCCCTCCTGTACCAGCATTCGTTGTAGAGAACTGAGATATAAAAGCGTGGTTCGCGGCCAACATACATATTATAGGTGCCAGGTAAAGTTACCTTTCCATCTCCTTGCACCTCAATCCACTTTGTATTTCTAACTTCAGTGGTTGTAGAGAAACCTTTTTCGACATAACCAGAGTTTGGATCGGTGATAGGCAAACCATTTTTCATGTAGAAAGCATCAACCAATGATTGCGTAACTCCTAAACCACCGTTTCCTCCGGTACCGCGGGGAGTTGGATGACTGTTACGGTCATTTATATTACAATCGGGACGGGCGAACAATATTTCGTTATTTCCATCGGTTGTTTTTTTGAACATCATGTTTTGATAGGAGAGGAAAGGATCAATTGAACCGTCGCTATTGTATTCATAATATAGCTTGTGTCCATTTAATTCAGCCGCAGTGATCAGCTCTTTACAGGCATTTGTTGCTTTGGTCCACTTTCCTGCATCATAATCGCTGCTGAACAGCTTCACCCCTTTTTTATTGGCAAAATCCTTGTAATCGGCATTTCCGTTAACCAGAGGGCTTGCTGCAAAAAGCAACATCCTTGCTCTGACAGCCAAACACGCAATTGAAGTTGCTCTTCCGAATTTTGACGCTTCAGAATAACTCGGTGGGAGAAGCGTTGATAATTCTTTCAATTCTTTATCGATCCAATCAACAGTTTCGTCAAATGGTGTTTGCTCGAGTAATAAGTTATCTCCTGTAGCATCTGCAGGTGTCAATCCTGGCTTGAATGGTATGGCTCCGTAAACATCGATCATTAATGAATAGTAATAAGCAATCAAAAACCTTGCTTCATACTTCATATTCAGCGCATCAGCCTCCGTGAATTTTTGTGCAGGATTCGCCTTCACGTTATCAATTAAAATGTATGCTGAACGAATTCTTTTTGGAAGTTCTGACCAGTAATTAGGATCCCAACCGGAAGAAGGATTCCAATTCCCGGTCTGTTTCGCCAATACTGTCCATCCGAATTGTTCCCAGCCGGTTGAAGGAGCCATGTCGTCGGATAAAGGATCAAAACCAATTGACCTGACATATCCCCAGACCGGATCGGGTATACTCGCATAAGCACCGGCAAGCCAATCTTCAGTCCTTACTTTATCACTGAACACCATTTCAAGCGTCAATTGATCATCAGGCATCTTGTCCAAATATTTTCCACAGGAACTAAAAGTGCCGATAAATAGCAGAAGTATTATATATTTAATATTTTTCATCGTTTTTCAATTTTCTAATATGCATAAAACCCTTAAAATTTACCTCCAAGCCAACAGCAAATGATTTCATTACCGGATATCTCAGACCATTGCTTGTGTCGATTTCAGGATCCCATAACTTAAAGGCGGAAAAAGTTAACATATTTGATCCTCTTACAAAAAGCCTTGCATTACTCATGTAGGCCCTGGTTAATAATTTCTTAGGGAAGTTGTATCCAATTTCAATATTTTTCAATCTTATAAGGCTCATATCTCTCAGCCACCAATCGGAGGATTGATTGTTGTTCGAACTTTGATAATCGGATAACCTTGGGTAGAAAACATCCTGGCGTGGATTTTCAACTGTCCATCGGTCAACTACATTGGTAAGAATATTTCCCATTGATCCATTTGCACTTCCGGGAATAAAATTTGCTCCTCCAATAATCCGGTATGTTTTTCCTGTTCCCTGAAAAAAGAATCCCAAATCATAGTTTTTATACTTGAGATTTGCACCAAAACCGTATACCATTTGTGGGTCCCAGGTTCCTCCAATTGCGCACCTGTCTAAATCATCAATCCGGCCATCGAGATTGATGTCCTTATATTTAATATCTCCGGGACGTACAGGACCAAATGAATGGACTGGAATATTTTCTGCCAGTGTTCCCTGAGCAATATTGGAAAAATCATTATCTGTGAAAAGACCATCATTAATAAGCCCAAATATTTGATTTATAGACTTGCCGGTTGATTCACGATTGGTTCCTCTTAAGGCCAACGGCTCATCCTGTTCGATTATTTTATTGACAGCATAAGTAAAAGTTCCACGAACAGAAACAAAAAGGTCGTTTGAGATTTGTTTATTAACATCTAACGACATATCGATCCCTTTATTGTCGACTTTGCCAAAGTTTGCCCATGGAGCGTTTACAAATCCACTTGAACCAGGTATCGTTTTTCGTT
This sequence comes from Bacteroidales bacterium, assembly GCA_038236995.1. Lineage (GTDB taxonomy): Bacteria > Bacteroidota > Bacteroidia > Bacteroidales > Prolixibacteraceae > JAAFHB01. The sequence goes on from JBBRZE010000015.1 coordinate 29,455, forward strand.
GCATGAAAATATCACGTCTCTTCTCTTTAAAGATATCTGCCTGAAATTCAATACTGCTCCAGAGTCCTAATTCGAATCCAAGATCAGCTTTCGTCACAGATTCCCATGTTAAATTTGGGTTTCCCTGATCACCTTCGCGTCGGCCGGCACGATTGTAATCATTGTTGATTCCCCATTTGTAGCCATCTGTATCGCCGATTGTTGTGATATAGGCAAAGCGTCTTCCGTCAAGTTGATCATTTCCCACCAGGCCATAAGAGCCTCTAAGTTTGATTTTCGAGAAGGTGTTTTTATAAGGTTCCATAAATGATTCCTCCGAAACCAACCAACCGGCTGCTACTGACGGGAAAAATCCATAACGGTTTCCGGCAGCAAAATTTTCAGATCCGTTGTATCCAAAATTAAATTCTGCAATGTAGCGCCTCGAATAAGAGTAAGAAGCACGTCCTGCCATGCCCTGGGATCTAAACGGAAGTTTGGAACCATCATCGTACTGCCTTCTGTTTAATAAAAACATCGCATCAATCGCATGCTCTCCAAAATTTTGATTATACGTGAAATTTGTTTCCATGTAGGTACTTTTATTTCCCCAGTCAGAACCTGTTGAATAATCTAAAAAAGATTGTCCATAGTTGGCAATTACAAGCTGTAAATTGCCGTCGGCGTCCCTTCCAATTGCAGGATTATAATAGTCCGGGTTCTTGGATCGCGTTACCGAGTTATTTGAATATCGGTCAAATGAGAAAATCGCTTTGGCCTTTAAACCCGGAAGTACAAATTTCAGATCCTGTTCAAGTGAAAACAGTGATTCTATTTTACTTGCGCTGCTTCTTTCATAACCTGTCTGCGTTGCCATGGCCCATGGATTCGAACGTCCTGAGGTTCTTGGGATTTCTCCGGTTGAATAGATTGCAGGATGAACGTATGGAGGAATTGTAAATGCTTCAGTAAACAATGCATCAATAGATTGTGCCGGAGAGTTTCGGTCTTGCATATAACCACCAATATTAAATCGGAATAATGTGGTTGGTGTCAGGTTCATATCAACATTGGAACGAACATTATACCGCTTTAATTTTAACGACGAATCCCATCCCTGCGATTTATCACGCTCTAATATTCCATCTTCGCTATAAAAAGAAGCGACCAAAGAATACCTTAATACTTTAGAACCACCCGAAACAGAAAAATTTACACGACTGTTTGTTGCCTGATCTTTAGTAATCAGGTCTAACCAATTCACATCGGGATATAAATCGGGATCTACCTTATTCCTTATATTGTCAATCTGTTCCTGACTGTAAAGCGGTGTTTTTCCGCTTTCTGTACGGATACTGTTCATTGTTCCCAGGTAATCTGCTGCTCCTACAAATTGAGGTAATTTATTGGGCTGGGTAAAACCTTGTTCTGCACGAACAGTAATTTTAGGCTTGCCAATTTCTCCACGTTTCGTATTGATAAGGATAACACCATTGGCTCCTCGTACACCATAAACAGCACTTGCCGAAGCATCTTTCAATATTGAAAAAGAAGCAATTTCTTCCGGGTCAATATTATCGAGTGAGCGTTCGATGCCATCTACCAAAACCAGCGGATTTTTGTTTCCACCAAAAGTACTAATACCCCTGATCCAGAAGTTTGAATTGTCATATCCTGGTTCGCCCGATCGTTGAACGGCTATTACACCGGAAAGCTGACCAGCTAAGTTGTTACTCAGTGATCGGGTTGTCCCGGATTTCAATTTCAACGGATTAATGGTTGTTATTGAGCCGATAACCGAGTATTTCTTTTGTGTTCCGTAACCTACTGCAACAACTTCGTCCAACCCAATTGCCTGGTCTTCGAGTATCAGATTAAAAACTATTTTTTTTCCTACAATTACATCTTGCGTCTTCATTCCGATAAAAGAGAATGTCAGCATTCTGGCATCATTTGGAATTGAGAGTTTAAAGTTTCCATTAATATCAGTTGTTGTGCCGGTTGTCGTTTCTTTTACTATAACGGTCACCCCTGGAATTGGTTGGTCATCAATATCAGTCACCCTTCCGGTAATCGTTTTCTTTTGTTGTTCAGCTGCATTCCTATCAACAACAGGTGAAGCCCGTTTGATGACGACTGTCCGATCGTCAATTTCGAAGGTGAAGCCATAGGGAACAATCACTTTATTCAAAACGTCTTCAAGTTTGGCGTCCTTCATATCAATTGTCACCTCAGGAACGTCATTGAGGTTATCCGAACGATATAGAAATTGAAATTCGCTTTGATCTTCAATCATCTTTAATACTTTCGTGACATTTGCCTTCTCAACCTTTATATTAAGATTGGCATGCTGAGAATAGACATTTGCAGATACTTGCAATAGTCCGGCGAACAAGAAAAATACAGTAATCCTCATCATAAAGAAGATTTTTTGCCATCTGTTTCCACAAATGGGATTCCTTCGTTTTTTTTTCATAAATTTGTACAGTTTTTTTTAAATCATTTAGTAATTAATTATTATTGAATGTAATGCGGGAGATGGTGCAAACATTTTCCCGCATTTTCTTTTAAGCCACATTTGTTATTTGATCGTAATCTTTTTGTTTTCTATAATGAACTTCATTTCATTTGTTTTACTTATCTTTTTCAGTACATCACCAAAATCAGAATAGCGCTGAAGATTTCCTGTAAACCGGATATTTTTGAGAGGTTCGCGGTCAAAAACCACTTCAACGTTGTACCATTTTGATAAGGTATTCATGATTTCACCCAGATTCTGATCGTTGAATACAAACCTTCCCTCTTTCCATGCGATAAATTGATAAGGATCAACTTCTGTTTTAGAGATAGTCCGATCTGCATTATTGATCTTGCTTTGTTCGTTTGGCTTCAGCGTTTGTTTTATTTCCGGCTTATTTCTGAAGAAGACTTCGACACTCCCTTTAAGCAGCGTGGTATATATAAATTGTTCTTCTTTATAGGACGAGATATTGAATTCGGTTCCCAGAACTTTGATTATCTGCTCACCTGATTCGACCAGGAAAGGTTTTTTTTCGTTCCTTGCTACTTCAAAAAATGCTTCCCCTGTAAGCTCAACTCTTCGTTCATTGCCGTCAAATTGAACCGGGTAACGCAACACAGTTTCCGAATTGAGCCATACTTTTGTCCCGTCAGCCAATTGCAGGAAGAACTCTCCTCCTCGCGGGATGCTTAAAGTGTTATACACGGTTTTACCTTGTGCGCTTTCTTTTTCAGTGTATTCCAGTTTGGCCCCTTCACTCTTAATTTGAGCTCCGCCATCGTTCAGTACGAGATTTTTCGATGTTGTGAGATTGTGAACAGATCCGTCATTAAGGATTAAGGTCGCCTGATTGGAACCGGGCCTGATGAGTTCCCCTTTATTTTTTGCAAGGGGTATAACACCGGTTTTGTTGGTGGGGAGTAAAAATGTAGCAATCAGGAAAATTGCCGCCGCAGCAGCCGATAAGGAGATGATCCAGACTGATTTAAAACGACGTCTGGACAGGCTTTTATGATTTAATGCTTCCCATGCCTGATTCGTTGCAGTTTCAGGATCGGTGAAATCTGAACCATGCCGGTAATAATGCAAAGCTTTGTCCATGTATTGCTGATGCAAAGGACTTTCATTCAACCATTGTGAAATGAACAGCTCCTCCTTTTCAGTCAAAGTATGGTTGATTTTCTTCCAGATGATCTCGAAATCAATTATCGTTTGGTCCTTGGGCATTAATTGTCTGATTTGATTTCAAGACACACAGGGTGTGAAAAAGGGTGACAACTTGGATAAAAAAAAGTGAAGAATGAAGAATTTAAAAAATGAAAAGGGCAACCTGAACTTTTTCGATGTTGATGAAAGAAGCTGTTGGGAGTACTAAAAGAAAAAATTAAGCGAAGTGGTTTCAGTTAGTAACTTTCGCAGTTTACCTTTCGCCCGGAGTAATTGAGTTTTTACAGTATTCTCAGTGATTTGATGGATTTGTGCAATTTCACTGATCTTTTTACCTTCCAGATATTTCAATTTAAAGATTTTAGCCATTTGTTCAGGTAATTGTGATATGGCTGCGTTGATATGTATGATAATTTCCGGATCCTGTAATCCCGAATAGTCCTCCAGGTTCATTAATCCTTCAAGGTAAAGCAGATTATGCCGGTCGCGGATATTAAGATCGCGCAGATGATTAAGGCATCGGTTCTTAACAGAATGAAAGAAGTAGGATTTTACAGATAGTTCGAGGCTGATCTTATCCGCATTTTCCCAAAAATAGATAAAGAGGTTCTGAACAATATCTTCACACTCCTGTTTATCAAATAAATATCCTTCAGCAAATCGAACCAGCTGTGGATAATAATTACTGAACAATGCCTCGTAAACTTTCAGATTACGATTTTTTATTTCATTGAATAGTATTTTATCCTCAATTAGCATAAAGACAAGGAATCTTTAACCTGATTTTTGATCAGGTAAAGTAACGGCTTTTTTAGTTAGAAAATACTAACAATTAATTTAATAAAAACAGGTGTTATTTACCCATGCAAAAGCCCGGGTAACCGGGCTTTTGCATGCTTATTGTTTCGTCCTGAATAAAGTTTATTCTTCCAGCTCTTTTTCGTACCGTTTCACGGCCCAGGTGACAGCCAGATAGCTGATGTAAATCAGTGCCGGCCAGCAAAGCAACCATAATATCTGAATGAAATAATTCATAATTTACTGTTTTAAAGGTTAATAAATATGCCCTTCGGTTTTACCGGTCACTTCTTCTTCAGTTATTTTCTTCACATTAATTGCTTTCCATGCATACCAGATATAGGCAGCAACAAACGGAACGGCCAGCGATACATAGCTCATTGTCTTTAGTGTGTACATCGATGATGAGCTGTTCACAATATTCAGCGATGACTGCAAATCGTAATTAGAAGGATAATAGCAGGTATTATTAAAACCGGCAATCAGGAAAAGATTAAAAACTACCAAAATAGTTCCTCCTCCTGTCCACCAGATCCCTTTGGTGTTATCCTTTATCACCGATGAGATAATTCCCCATAAAACAGCCAGCACACCTACCAGGAATAGGATCAATACCACCGGCATCTGAATCAGATTCGTGAAATATTTAAAAGGTTCCATCGAAACGACCATTGTTTCCGGGTTATAGGCGTAGCCCTCTTTTAATAAAAGCCGGATCACAAAGAATAAAAAGAAGATCAAAAAAGGAATGGTATTGTAAATCAAATGTTTCTTCGCCCGGGCAAATAAAATGTCATTACCGATTGAATTCATAAAGTAAAGAAGACCTTGTATCCTAGCAAGAAAAAATACCGCCAAACCAAGTGCAACATTGTTAATATTTAAAACTGCTTCGAGCCCTCTGGCAGGATGGTGCCAGGCCGATGCGTTCATACTGCTGATTGAAAACTCGGAACCCGTAAAAAAGGTGCCAACCACAACTCCGATCAGGATGGGCCCCAATAGTCCGTTCGCAAAAAGAAAGGCGTCAAAGGTTTTTTGACCCAGGAAGTTCTTAGGCTTGCTTCTGTATTCATATGAAACGGCTTGTATGATAAAGCAAAAGAGTAAAGCCATCCAGGCCCAGTAAGCGCCGCCAAAGCTTGTTGAATAGAACAACGGGAAGGAGGCAAAAAAAGCGCCGCCAAAAGTAACTAGTGTTGTAAACGTAAATTCCCATTTGCGTCCAAGGGCATTCAGCATCATTGTCCTTTCGTTCTTGCTTTTCCCTATCTCGTAAATCAGTGACTGTCCGCCCTGCACAAATAACAGAAAAACCAATAAAGCAGCTAATAGTGAAATAATTGCCCACCAGTAGTGTTGGAGGGTTAAATGTGTTAATTGTTCAAACATGATCAGTGTCCTCCGTCTTTAGGTCCAATTTTAATTTGTGTAGTCATTATTTTCACTTCGGCAATAAGCAATATGGTGAAAACAAGTGCAAAAAGCCAGAATGTAACGATCACTGAACCGGCAGAAATACTCGAAACGGCCGCTACAGTCGGTAGCAAATCCTGTACAACCCAAGGCTGTCGTCCCACTTCGGCTACGGTCCAGCCTGCCATTTGTGCGATATAGACCAGTGGAATAGTGAGAATGGCAATCTTCAGAAACAGTCGTTGTCGGGCGATTTCATTGTTCACAACAAAATAGATGGATAGTATAAAAAACAGCAAAAACCAACTTCCCAATATTACCATAATATGGAAACTATAAAAAACAAGCGGAATGCTCGGAATTGTATCGTTTGCGTTTTTTAAAAATCCATATCCGAAATATTTGAAGTAATTCTCCTGAAAATCTTTTGACATGAATTTCTCCTTCATTTGTAAGGCTTCATCTTTCCGACCTTCTTTCAATGCATTTTTATAGTTGCGAAGGGTTTCGATGGCCATTTTACCCCTCGATATTTTGTCAGTAGTCGCAAGAATTCCCTCTTTTTCGTTTCCATTGAGCAAATCTTTTACTCCGGGGACAAATGCATTGACATCGAGGTGGATCATATAGGATAAGGCATTGGGGATTTCGATTTTAAATAGAAAATCGTGAAGCTTATCATTCTCAGGATCGGTTTTTGTCGGGGAGAAAATTCCGAAAGCGACAAGTCCAACACCATTTTTCCCCTGGTAGAGTCCTTCCATTGCCGCAAGTTTCATTGGTTGTTTCTGAGCAACAAGTTTGGCTGATCCATCACCGGTTGTGATCAGGAACAGAGAGCTTAAAAACCCAAATATGGCAGCCACGAGAATGCTCTTTTTCGCAAATGGCACTTCTCTTTTTTTCAGCAGAAACCAGGCCGAAATCCCGATAATGAAAACGCCCGCCAAAACAAATCCCGAAGTGATTGTATGAAGAAATTTATTAATTGCCATAGGAGAGAGAAAGACTTCCCAGAAATTAACCATCTCGTTTCGGGCGGTATCGGGATTAAATTGCATCCCGACTGGGTTTTGCATCCATGCATTGGCCACCAGAATCCACAATGCCGACAAGTTGGCACCGATAGCGGTCAGCCAAGTAGAAACAAGATGAAACCGTTTGCTTACTTTATCCCATCCAAAAAACATCACAGCAATAAAGGTTGACTCCATAAAAAATGCCATGATCCCTTCGATTGCAAGGGGTGCCCCGAAAATATCGCCAACGAACCATGAATAATAGGACCAGTTCGTCCCAAATTGAAATTCAAGAATAATGCCGGTTGCAACTCCAATCGCGAAATTAATACCGAAGACCTTCATCCAGAATCTGGTGATTTTTTTCCATTCCGGGTCGCCAGTTTTGTAATAAATGGTCTCCATGATGGCCAGAATGAATGTAATCCCAAGGGTAAGGGGCACAAATAGCCAATGATACAGTGCAGTAAGTGCAAACTGTCCCCTCGACCAATCGATCAGGGACAGATCAACGATTTCGTTCATAACTGATTATTTTGATTTTAAAAAATTTTCAATAACATGTTCTCCACGATCCTTGTCGTTACTAAAGTTCTTTTTCAGCAAGTTGGGAAAGAAGAAAAGCTTCAGGACGAAAAAGAGAATGAACAGTTTGATCAGGATGATGGCCCATAAGGTTCTTCCTAGGGTCATTTCTTTAAAACCACTTATGTAGAATTGTACAATTTTCTTCATCTTTCGTCCAGTTAATCAATACAATGCTGCACAATTTAATATTTTTTTGTATTGTTTATCTTTTATTTCGAAAAACTTTAATTCCCTGTTGATAAATTTTTTCGGGTGATCAATGCCAACACACTTAAGCCAAATCCGATATCCAAATGCTTTTCATCAATGAACATTTCTTAGTTACAAGTTGTTCAATAGTTGCATTTATAATTAATGAAAATCGGGTTTGAAGGTCAGCCTTTCCCGTATTGTTTGATCATATCATTTTTATTGAATTATGATTTTGATATTCAAACATATAATAATATTTTAAGAAATGCAACTATTTATATCACAGTTTAAATTTAAGTTTAGGAAAGTTGGGACGTAATTTGAAAATTATTTGTAGTTTTAGCCGAATCCATTGATTCAATAAACCTTCATCTTTTATTACCGATCCTTTCAGGATACTTGCGGATCAAACTGTGGTTTTTGTATAATATTATTAACAAATTTATTCAAAATGAGATACTTAATTGTTATTTGCTTATTTCTGGCATTTGGTTGTAACAATGCAGGCAATAAAAAAAGTGCAACTGAAGTAAAGATGCCGGTTGAGGTGTCAAGCGTGAAAACTGTCGCTGTTGAATTCGCAATCAAGGGGATGACATGTACTGGCTGTGAACAGACCATTCAGTCCGGAATTAGCAGTCTTAAAGGGGTGAAGCAGGTAAAGGCTAACTTTAAGGATGGTAAAGCATTTGTCGAATTTATGCCGGACATTGCGGATACTGTCCAGATGAAAGAAAAGATCGTCGCTTCCGGATATGCTGTTGCCGCCATTAAATCAATTCCGCTCGATAGCCTTCGCGCCAAGCTTTAAACTAACAGGTCAAATACTATTTATGAGTAATAGCACTAATATTAACCACGATAGCGCAAACAACGGCGGCGAAAATAAAAATTCAAGGCGTAAATTTTTCAAAAATTTCGGATTGATTGGAGCTGTCGCTGCTGCTGGCGGTGCAGCGATGTATTCGGGACACGAATACGAGGTTTCAAAACCAAATCACGATTTAATAAAGGTACTGACTGCCGATAATCGCCTTGTTGAAGTTCCTCGCGATCAGATTAAGGATATTAAACTGGACGTAACAGAGTTACAAAGGCAGGGCCGCGAAGGATTAAAAGGACACCGGTTTGTAATGGTTATCGATCTTTCGAAATGCAGGAATGCCCGAAAGTGTATTTCTGCTTGCCAGGGGGCTCACCATTTGCGCCCATATGAATACCATATCAATACGCTGGTAATGCAGGAGTCGCCTGAAACTGCACCTTATTATATGCCTAAGCCGTGTCAGCATTGCGATAATCCACCTTGTGTGTCCGTTTGTCCGGTGAACGCAACGTTTAAACGGCAGGATGGGATCGTCTTAATTGATAATGAGCGATGTATTGGTTGTCGCTTTTGTATTGCAGCCTGTCCGTATTCAGCCCGTTTATTCCATTGGGAAGAGCCGGTAAAGGCTAAAACTGATAATGGGTTGCCTTATAATATTGAACTCAATGTACCTCAGAGGAAGGGGACAGTTACAAAATGTTTGTTTAGTGCTGACCGGCTTCGTGAAGGCAAATTGCCTTATTGCGTATCGGCTTGTCCCAATGGTGTGTATTATTTTGGTGACGAGAACCAGGATGCCGTAACAAATGGTACCACCAAAGAGACGCACCGTCTGAGTGAACTGCTTCGTGTAAATGCCGGTTATCAACTTATGCCTGAGTTGGGAACTAAACCAAGGGTCTATTATCTGCCACCAAAAAACAGGTTATTCGAGTTTAAAGATGACAGGGATCAAAACGTGGAAAAAATATAATGTTAATTAAGCCTGTTGTGGAGACATACGGCCGTGCGCTCTACACACCAAATAATAAAATTAATACATTGATTTTTCAAAATAATAACCAAAACTATGGCATCAGAAGTGAATACCGGTTTTTTGTTCGATAAAAGACTCGATACAATTGCAACTGATATTTTAAGACCTGTAGGAATTTCGAAAGGATTTTTGATCTGGATGGGATTTCTAATCATCTCTCTTTCCGCATGTATCTATGCGTATTACATTCAGTGGGATAAAGGTTTGATCGTGACTGGTCTGCGTGATTACGTGAGTTGGGGAATGTACATCGCCAACTTTATTTTCTTTGTAGCCACCAGTCTTGTCGGGATGTTGATCAGTTCGGTTTTGGGACTGATGGGATTTAAATGGGTGAAACCAATTGCCCGAATTTCTGAAATTATTGCGGTCGCATTTGCTGCCATTGCCGGTCTGGTAATTGTTTCCGATATGGGTCGTCCTGAACGGCTTCCCTATGTATTTATGTACGGCAGGATTCAGTCACCGATCCTTTGGGATGTTACCGTTGTAACTACTTATATGGTTATTAGTATTTTGTTGTACTTTCTTCCGCTCATTCCGGATTTGGCAATTAGTAAGGGTCGGATAGGGCATACCCCCAAATGGCTTCAGTCGACCTATGAATTATTATCGGTAAACTGGAATCATACTCCGAAGCAGTATAAAATACTTCTGAAATCGATCCGGATTTTATTGATTATTATTATTCCGACGGCATTTGCCATACATACTGTAACATCCTGGTTACTGGCTGTGACATTGCGTCCTGGTTGGGATAGTTCGATTTTTGGACCTTACTTTCTTACCGGGGCATTTGTAGCAGGATCAGCTGCAGTTGTGATTATGATGTATTTTGCACGGACAAATTATAAACTTGACAAATACCTTACTCTTTACCATTTTGATATGATGGGTAAACTACTTGTACTTGTTTCACTTATTTATCTTTATTTCAATATCAACGAATACCTGGTGCCGGCCTTTAAATTGAAAACTGCCGATGCTGTGCATCTTCATGATCTTTTTGTTGGAGAATATGCCCCTATGTTTTGGAGCGTTCAGCTTCTTGGACTTATTATCCCGATTATCCTGCTATTATTCAAGTTCTTCAGAAAGCCATTTCCAATATTTCTCATTTCGGTTGTTGTGCTTGTGGCTGCATGGTTTAAAAGGTATATAATTGTAGTTCCTACTCAGGAAAATCCTTTTCTGCCCAAACAATTCGTCCCCCATGCATGGATGGTATATCAGCCAACTGTTATTGAAACAGCAATTACGATGGGTACCATTCTGCTTGCTGTGATAATTATTACGATACTGTTTAAATTATTTCCCGTGATTTCAATTTGGGAAATGGCAGAGGAGGAAAATGAAAATGATCATAAAACCCAGGAATAAGATATAACCAAAAGCATATGATTAAAAGATATTTATTTCTTATATTGATCGTGTTGATCACACTACATCTGTCTGCTCAGGAATGGGTGGCTCCTGCCGAAGAAGCAGTAAAGCTTAGTCCATTCGCTTTTAATGATTCCACACGCAAGGTGGGAGTGGACCTGTACAGTACCAATTGCAAGTCCTGCCACGGTGATCCAGGGAAGAACAATGTGATTAATCTGGTTCCTGCACCCCCTGATATCGCTTCGGTCAGAATGCAAAGCAACACGGATGGTTCAATTCATTACAAACTCACACAAGGAAAGGGTACAATGCCTTCATTTAAGAACACCATATCCTCAAGCGATCTCTGGCGTGTGATTTCATATATAAGGAGTTTTAACGAGAAATATGTTCAGGTAATTGATACGAAAATAAACATGGCTGGGACCGCTGCCTCCAATGTTAGAATTCTTGTTAGTTGGGTGAAAGACAAGAACCAGGTTCAGATGGATATTTCGGGAATGAAGGATCATAAAATACAACCTGTTGCAGGAGCTGAAGTGAAGTTATTTGCCAAAAGATATTTTGGGAATTTGTTGATTGACGAAGCGCGCAATACTGATATTCAAGGTAAGGCGTTGTTTAATTTCCCTAAAGATCTGCCGGGCGATTCTGCCGGATTTGTGCAGCTTATTGCAAAGCTTTCTGATGAAGCTGCTTTTGGAGAGGCAAAAACCGATACAACACTTGCGATTGGTGTTCCCACCTATCGACCCCCGTTGAATGAACAACGGGCCATGTGGAATGTTGTTCAGAAGACGCCGATCTGGTTGCTGCTTGCTTATACATTTACCGTGTTGGCAGTGTGGGGATTCATTTTTTACGTGTTATTGCAGGTCAGGGCAATATACAAGGCAGGAGAACGGAAAGAACCTGATACAATAAAATAATTTGATGATATATTTATTAATAGGCAATAAATTAGAATAATATGAAGAATCTGTCATTGATCGGGCGAATACTCTTCGCAATTCCATTTGCAATTTTCGGATTGAACCATTTATTCTTCCTCGATTTTTACATTGGAACGGTCTCTTCATTTATTCCGCTTGGCCCTTACACAATTATTTTAACCGGAATATTTCTGATCCTTGCAAGTTTCAGTATTATTTTTAATAAATATATAAAGGTTTCTACGATTCTATTGTCGGTCCTGCTACTGATTTTTATTCTGACCATTCATATCCCGGGTTTGTTTGATCCTGAAAAATGGCAATTTGCATTGATCGAATTATTGAAAGATACCTCCTTGATGGGTGGCTCTTTAATGATTGCAGGTATGGTAATAGAAAATGAGAAAGCATAAAATTTAGTAATATATTTTAGTGATGAAAAAATTATTGATGTTTTTATTAATGTATGTATTGATATTCAATACATATGCTCAATTGCCCATTAGTCCTGAGGTTGAGATTGGTATCGTTGAAAAGCTTGGTGATACAATCCCTCTTGATCTGAAATTTTATAATGAGAAAAACGACACGGTTACGCTTGGCAGCATGATCACTAAACCAACAATTCTTTCATTCGTTTATTTTGACTGTCCTGGTTTATGCAGCCCATTGCTCGATGGAATTGCCGGTGTAGTGAGTAAAATGGATATGTCAATCGGAAAAGATTTCGACATTATCACGATTAGTTTTAACACCAAGGATACTCCTGAAAAAGCGCGGCAGAAAAAGTTGAATTTCGTTCAGAAAATACAGGAGAAGGACCGTGCAAGCTGGTTTTATCTGACCGGAGAATTGGAAAATATTCAGAAAATAACTGAAGCTGTTGGTTTTAGGTATAAACCAACCGGGCTCGATTTCGCTCATCCATCTACCATAATAATGATCAGTCCTCAAGGGAAGATAACGAGATATCTTTATGGAATTACTTTTCTCCCTTTTGATGTTAAAATGGCGATTGTTGAGTCTCAAAAAGGGCTTGTAAGACCCACAAGTAATAAACTACTTGACTATTGTTTTGCCTATGACTCTCAAAGCAAAGCTTATACATTACAATTTACGAGGTTAATCGGCACATTTATACTCATTATCGGGCTGTTTTTTGGTGCCTGGATACTAATTTCTGCAAAGAGAAAATCACCTAATGTTATAAAGGAATGAACTACAATTCTTCACCAACTGCTCCGTTGAATTACCTGAATCACAAAACAGGTCTTTGGTCGTGGCTGACTTCAACCGATCATAAACGGATTGGGTTGCTTTATATGTATTCCATCACAGTCTTCTTTTGCGCTGCAGCAGTATTGGGATTGCTGATGAAGATTGAAAAAATTGCGCCGGGACAAACCATCATGACCGCCCAGACCTACAATGGCATGTTTACTATTCACGGAATCATTATGATTTTTATTGTAGTGATACCGGGACTGGCCGCCGTATTCGGGAACTTTTTTCTTCCCATCATGATTGGTGCAAAGGATGTCGCCTTTCCAAAGCTCAACCTTTTTTCGTGGTATATTTATATTACTGGTGCATGTCTTGGACTTTATTCGCAGTTCGCCAAAGGTCATGTACCCGATGCCGGCTGGACATTTTATGTCCCTTATAGTGCCGAGGTAAATTCGAATATCGTAATTGCGCTTACAGCCGCTTTTGTTTTAGGGTTTGCTTCGATTCTAACAGGGTTGAACTTTATTGTTACGATTCATCGGATGCGGGCACCTGGCATGGGCTTTTTCAGGATGCCGCTTTTCCCGTGGTCACTTTATGCAACCGCATGGATTCAGTTGCTGGCTACCCCCATTATCGGGATTACATTACTGATGGTGATTGCAGAGCGGACATTACAAATAGGATTTTTTGACCCTGCGCTGGGAGGCGATCCCGTTCTTTATCAGCATTTATTCTGGATATATTCTCATCCGGCTGTATATGTGATGATTTTACCAGCGATGGGCGTTGTTACCGAAATATTTCCGACTTTTAGTCAGAAACCCGTATTTGGTTATGTCCCGATTGTCATTTCAAGTCTTGCTATTGCCTTGGTGGGTTACTTCGTATGGGGTCATCATATGTTTACTTCCGGGATGAGTTTCCAGGCTCGATGGTTTTTCTCATTTCTGACCTTTCTTGTAGCTATACCTAGTGCAATCAAAGTATTTAACTGGCTTTCAACAATGTATGGCGGTTCTATTGATCTTAAACCTCCGCTTCTATATGCTATATCCTTTATCTTTCTCTTTACGATAGGGGGATTTACGGGGTTGTTACTTGGTTCGTTAGCGACTAATATTCAGACACACAATACCGATTTTGTGGTTGCACATTTCCATTATATTGTTTTCGGAGGGATGGGATTCGGCTTTTTTGCCGGTATTCATTATTGGTATCCGAAGATGTATGGCCGGATGTACAGCATAAAATGGGCAAATATCGCGTGGGCATTCGTCTTCACAGGGTTTAATGTCCTTTACTTCCCTATGTTTATTATGGGAATTCAAGGTATGCCTCGCCGGTATTTCGATTATGATCCTAAATTTCAAACGGGACAGATGATCTCATCGATTGGCGCATTTATCCTGATCATTGGTCTGATCGGAATGATTTCAAATCTTGTATACCACCGACGGCGGGGTGCAATAGCCCCGGCTAATCCATGGCATGGCGTTACACTTGAGTGGCAGATTCCTTCACCCCCTCCTCACGAAAATTTTGATGAAGTGCCCGTGATCACACGCGACCCGTATGTCTTCGATCATCCTTATACCAAATCCAAATAAAACCAAAGATTTATGTCGACAACCGAACACAGCGAATACATCGATAGCGATACTGGCAAAATGGGTATGTGGTTATTCCTTTTTACTGAACTCTTCCTTTTTGGTGGCCTTTTTATCGTTTATGCGGTGATGCGTTCGAAATACTCCGCAGATTTTCACCACGCCGCACTCGAACTCAATGCTTTTATCGGAGCGACCAATACCGTCGTGCTGCTCGTGAGTAGTATGACGGTGGCCATGTCATTAACAGCCATCCAGAAGAATCGGCCAAATTTGGCTATTGGCTTTATATTTATCACACTGATTCTTGCCGGAGTATTTATGACGAATAAATATTTTGAATGGGGACATAAGTTTTCCCTGCACCTCTATCCGGGATCTGATGTAATGAAAAGTCTTCCTCACGGCGAAATCATGTTTTTTGGTCTTTATTATATGATGACCGGTTTACATGCCTTGCATGTTATCATCGGAGGTGTACTCTTAACCATTGTTATGGTTAGATTGAAAACAGGGAAGATAAATCAGCAACACTATTTATTGCAGGAAAACGGTGCACTATACTGGCATCTTGTTGATTTAATCTGGATTTTCCTTTTCCCATTACTGTACCTGATTACTTAATTCAAAGATTTATTCGAATGAAGAACCACGAAGATCATACCTCCAGCTATTCGCTGAACCTGACAGTGTTGCTTATACTGCTGATTCTGACAACTATTTCTGTGCTTGCGGTGAAATTCCATTTGGGAGCTTTTACCGTGGCGGTTGCCCTGATAATTGCATCAGTCAAAGTGGCAATTGTGCTGACATATTTTATGCACCTCAAATTCGAAGACCTTTTATTAAGATTGATGGTAGGAGGCGTATTTCTTTTGTTCACGATAGTTGTCGTGATCACTTTCATTGATTACTATTTCAGATAATTTCCTAAGATATGGAAACAGCATTTTCCGGGGCATCCAATTTAGCCGCAGGGGTTGACAAGGCATTTATTATTATCTTGTCAATCTCCTTTATTATTACGTTCGCGATAGTTGTTTTGATCATCTATACACTTATCCGTTTCTCACGTAAAAAAGAGAAAAATCCCCGTCAATTTACCGGAAACACAAAACTTGAAATTGTGTGGACAATAATTCCGCTTATTATTGTATTGGTGATGTTTTATTATGGATGGAAAGGATTTTCGCCCATGCGTGATGTTCCTGCTGATGCGATGCAGATTAAAGCTATTGGCCGTATGTGGGAATGGAGTTTCGATTACGGGGACGGCAAAATTTCAAAAGACCTTGTGATCCCTTACAACCGGAATGTAAAATTAAATCTTTTCTCCGAAGATGTTAATCATGGTTTATTTATCCCCGCATTCAGGGTGAAAGAGGACGTGATTCCTGGATATAACAATTATCTTTGGTTCAGACCGATACTAAAAGGGCAATTTGATATTTATTGTACCGATTACTGTGGTTTGGCACATTCAGGTATGGTTGCGAAAGCGATAGTGGTCGACAGTCTGGATTATGAAAAATGGTTTGTTGATTTAAAAGCAACGGGCAATATTCCTGATCATCCCGGTCTTGCACTCCTTAGAGCTAATGCCTGTCTGACTTGTCATTCACTTGACGGTTCTAAAATTATAGGTCCTTCATTTAAGGGACTTTATGGTTCCAAAAGAGTTGTCATTACAGATCAGGGCGAAAAAACGGTTGAAGCTTTCGACGATTATATAAAAAATTCGATCATAGACCCTAATGCAGAAGTAGTAAAAGGGTTCAATAAAGGATTGATGCAGCCGTATAAGGATGTAATAAAAGGTGAAGACCTTGATAAAATTGTTGATTATTTTAGAAAAGCAAGTGAGCAAAAATAAATTGAATCAGTATATGTCTGTTGTTGTCCGATTGACCCGGATCAGACTATCATTGATGGTCTCCATTTCGGCAATGACGGGATATTTTTTAACCGGAAGTTCACCAACCTGGGCTCTGATGCTGATGTTTGGCGGTGTCTTTTTTCTGGCAGCAGGAACTTCTGTTTTAAACCAGGTTCAGGAATGTCGGCGCGATGCATTGATGAAAAGGACTGCGGCTCGGCCAATTCCAGCCGGAGAAATCTCACGTCCTGTCGCTACACTGATTTCCATTCTGTTGATTGTCGGTGGAACAGTGCTGCTGAGTCTGAATGGCTGGATTCCAATGGCGCTGGGTCTTTCGAATATTGTGTTCTATAACCTGATATATACACCTTTAAAGAGTCGTAGTTGGCTCGCAATCATTCCTGGTGCTTTTGTGGGAGCTGTTCCGCCGTTAATTGGCTGGACATCGGCAGGGTTTTATATCTTGCACCCCAACGCTCAATTTGTGGCCATCTTCGTTTTTCTTTGGCAGATCCCTCATTTCTGGTTGTTGATGATTAAATATGGGAAAGAGTACGAAACAGCCGGATTCTCCTCGATCTCCAAAATGTTGAACGAGCGACAGATTAAATTGGTGGTTTTCTATTGGGGGGTGATCACCTCCTTATTTCTAATGCTGTTCCCATTCTTCGGGTTTAGCTTCAAACCATTGCTGTTAGGCTTTTTAATAGGGATTAATTTCCTGTTTGTATCATTATTCCACCGTTACCTTTTCAGGGACAGAAGTTCAAAAACGATCCGCAAAGCCTTTATTTTAATCAATACGTATGCAATGGTCGTTTTTCTGTTCTTAGTGATTAATGCGTTTATATCCTGAAAAGAATCGGTTTACTCTTCCTGGGGACTAAGTTGCTGAACAATCTTAAACTCCGAAAGAAATTCTCCGGCGATTACCCTGATAACTGTATAAACCGGAATAGCTAAGATCATTCCCGGAATTCCACCTATACCACCTGCCATAAGAATTACGAGAAAGATCTCCAATGGATGAGCCTTCACACTGTTTGAGTATATCACCGTCTGGAAGACCATATTATCGATAAACTGAACCAACATAACGACAATAACGACCCAAAACAACAATGGAAGCGTGACCTCTGTGAAACTTGAATTCAGATTATTCGCTACTGCAACAACAAGTCCGAATAATGCACCAATCCACGGTCCGATATAGGGGATCACGTTCAGTATTCCCGCAAAAACTCCGACTACTACAGCGTGCCTAAATCCCATCCCTGCAATTGTAAACCCAATTATCGACAAAGTCATGACGCCAAGGATCTGGAGCAACATCCCAATCATGTACCTCTTCAACAATCTGCTAATATTATCCATGGCTTTCGAAACGCGTGATTCATATTTCACAGGAGCCAATACAAGGATCCAGTTTCCGAAAAGACCTTCCTCTTTAAGGAAAAAGAACAGGATAAACGAAACAGAAAAGATCATCAGAAAGATATTTCCCAGGATAGAGGCTACCGACCCAAACAGACGGCTTACTTCGCTTACATTAAGAAACCCCCGAAGTTGTGCTTCGAGATAGGTTTCGAGACTTACATCTCCTGGTATATTTGGAGTAAACTGAGGGAAATTGATCTGTAACTGATTCAGTGCATCGTCAAGATATTTGATCACCTCAGATACATTAATTGTTGATAGCTGGTTTACTTCCGTTACCACGAGAGGTATTAAAATCCTAAAGAAAGTGATCAGTCCGAGCCAGAGTGTAAGCAGCGTGAGGAATGCCGCAGCCGTCTTGCCAATATGAAACCTTCGGTACCTGATCTTATGATACTTGCTTACAAGTGGTCGTCCAATTAATGCAAGAACTGCAGCAATAAGAATATAGGTGACGATGTAGCTGAAGTAGTACACTAGAAATCCAAAAAGTACTACTGCCAAAGCGACAATGATGTTTTTAATACGCTGATCCATACAACTGATAATTAATCAATCAAACATACAATTATTAGTTCATATTACAAAGTCGACCGTATAACTCTTTCAGAAATTCAAGATTTTTTAATTGAAACATTTGGGAAGGATTTCCAAAGTTGGAAGATGATTTCCTGGAAATTGTCTTCCCTCTCCGAATTATTCCGAAAGTAGATAAGATTGACTTTATGTAAGATCCCCTGATAGTTTGAAAGTATTTCAAGAAATTCTTCCTTCAACGACTCCATATGTAAACGGTTTCTAATAAAGTAACACGAAGGTGAGATTTATTACAAAAAAACTGAATTCTTACTAAATTTGCGTCTATGACAGTTCAGAAAAATCATCAGTTGATTGCCGAACGACTTGGCATCAGCATCAGGCAAATAGACAATACCATCACATTACTCAACGAAGGGGCCACCGTTCCGTTTATCTCGCGTTACCGCAAGGAGATGACAGGCAGTCTCGATGAAGTGGCCATTGGAAATATTAAAGAGGCGATTGAACAACTCGATGAGCTCGACAAACGAAAGGTGACCATTCTCAAGACAATTGGCGAACAGGAACTGCTCACTCCTGAACTGCAGACGAAAATAGAACATTGTTACGATCTGAATGAACTCGAGGACATCTACCTTCCCTATAAACCAAAACGTCGCACAAAGGCCACTGTGGCTCGCGAGAAAGGTCTTGAGCCACTCGCTAAATTGATCTTTCGGCAGTTTGAGGCCGATCCTGAAAACCGGGCACTACAGTTTTTAAATGATGCAGTTCCTAATGTGGCTGAAGCACTTGCAGGTGCGCGGGATATCATTGCGGAGTGGATCAATGAAAATCAAAACGCACGCACGATTGTCAGAAACCAGTTTTCGCGTGAAGCTGTAATTTCATCGCACGTGGCAAAAGGAAAAGAAGAGGAGGGAAATAAGTTCAGCAATTATTTCGATTCGGGTGAACCGATTAAGCGATGCCCTTCGCACCGTTTATTGGCCATGCTCCGGGGAGAAAAGGAGGGCTTTCTGAAATTGAGTGTTGCTCCCGATGAGGAAAAGACGATTGCTGCTTTGGATCATTATTTTGTAAAAAGCAGAAACGATAGTGGCCTGCAAATGTCGCTGGCGGTAAAAGACAGTTATAAACGATTGCTGGCGCCGGCCATTGAAACCGAGTTCTTTGGCACCTCAAAATCACGAGCCGATGCTGAAGCGATCAGGGTATTTGCCGAAAACCTTCGTCAGTTGCTGCTGGCAGCACCGCTTGGACAAAAGCGCGTCCTGGCACTCGATCCTGGCTACCGGTCCGGATGTAAATTAGTTTGCCTCGATGCACAGGGGAACCTGGTTCATAATGAAACGATTTATCCGCATCAGCCACAGTCGGAGGTGAGCCAGTCGATCCGCAAGGTTTCGGCGCTTGTGAGTACCTATAAAATAGATGCAATTGCTATTGGAGATGGTACAGCGAGTCGCGAGACCGAGGCTTTTATCAAGAAGATAACTTTTGACAGGCCATTGCAGGTGTTTGTCGTGAGCGAAGATGGTGCTTCTATCTATTCTGCATCGAAAGTTGCGCGTGATGAATTTCCGCAGTACGACGTCACGGTGCGTGGGGCTGTTTCGATTGGACGTCGTCTGATGGATCCCCTGGCAGAGCTTGTAAAGATCGAAGCTCAATCAATCGGGGTAGGGCAATACCAGCACGATGTTGATCAGAAGCTGTTGCAGAAGGGGCTCGATACGGTTGTTGAATCGTGTGTGAACCTTGTGGGGGTGAATGTCAATACGGCAAGCAGTCACCTGCTCAACTTTGTGTCGGGTCTGGGGCCGTTATTGGCACAGAATATTGTCGACTACCGCAAAGAAAACGGACCGTTTACTTCGCGTACCGAACTGAAGAAGGTTGCCCGGATGGGACCAAAAGCCTATGAACAGTGTGCCGGATTTCTCCGGATTCCTGGCGGTGTTAATCCGCTTGATAATTCGGCTGTCCATCCTGAGCGTTATCCGCTTGTGGGCAAAATTGCTGCCGACCGGAAGTGTAAGGTTGGTGAGTTGATTGGATTAGAGAATCTTAGGTCTGAAATTGTTGTAGAGAAATATCTGAGTGAAGAGGTGGGGCTTCCTACGTTAAATGATATTCTTGCCGAACTTGCAAAGCCAGGACTTGATCCGAGATCGGGAATCAAAGTGTTCGAATTTTCCGATGGTGTCCACACAATGAAAGATTTGCAGGTTGGAATGATACTCCCCGGAATTGTAACAAATATTACCCGTTTCGGCGTCTTTGTAGATGTTGGTGTAAAGCAGGATGGATTGGTGCATATCAGCGAACTCGCGAACCGATTTGTGAGCGATCCGTCAGAGGTCGTTAAGTTGCATCAGCATGTCAAGGTGAAGGTACTTGAGGTTGATATCGATCGAAAAAGAATTGCTTTTTCGATGAAACAGGCTGAATAATATTGAATATTGAAAATATATGGTGATGCGATCAATTGCAGAATTGCATTGATTCATTGAAGGCGAATACGAGACCATTTTTGGAAGATTAATGAAAGGCACCTAACAGGTTATTAAACCGGATCAGATGCCTTTCAATCTTATTAGAAATTGATAAGCATACTACTTTTCAATACCAATTTCAGATGGAGCCTAACGAAATAAGAAAGCGATGTTTAATTCTGTCCCTTTTTGTCAAGTACCAAAATTTCATTTACCACAATTTCGGAGACATAATGCGTTTCACCATTTTTGTCTTCATACGAATGATTGGTAAGTTTTCCTTCGATCGCTACCTCTGTCCCCTTTTTCAAGTATTTCTCGGCGACTTCGGCTTGCTTACCCCACGCAACTAATTTGTGCCAGGTAGTTTCCGACATCTTATTCCCGTTGTTATCCCGATAGGATTCATTCGTAGCCACGGAGAAATTAGCTACAGATTTTTCACTGTCTAACTTTCTCATTTTGGGATTATCTCCCAAATGACCAATTAGTCTGACACTGTTTTTTAATGCAGTCATGTTTATAGTTTTTAAGATAAAACAAAAAATTTGTAACACAATATTATAAAGATTTTTATTTGACAATCGTATGATAACCGGATGCTTACGTTTACTTTCGAAAATAACCGGATAAAACCGGTTATAATCGGATATATTTTTGTATATTAGTGAACTAAAACCAAAAGCAGTTTTCCTATCTGACGATTTTGGGACTAGACTATGTATAACCTCCTGAATGATATGTTATGAGTGATCGCAAATGCCTTGAATGTTATGAGCAACTGAAGGGTCGGGCTGACCAGAAGTTTTGTAATGATCAATGTCGGAGCGCGTTTAATAACCGACAGCTCATCGATTCGAATAAAGTAATCAGATCTATCAACCGTATTCTTAAAAAGAACTATTCTATCTTATCTGCGCTTAATCCTGAGGGAAAAACTACCATTCACCTGAGCGATTTGCAAAAAAAAGGTTATCGTTTCGACTATTTTACCTGCTCATACCTGGCTCGAAATAATCGTAACTATTTTTTTTGCTATGATATGGGTTACTGCGAACTCGAGAATAGTAAAGTAATTCTTGTTAGGCGCGATCTAAACGGAGATCTCGTTGTTCCAAAATCTGAGTTGCAAAAGGTAAATTGAACCGTCGGATGAAAAAAAGGCTACTTCTCAATTTAAAAGTTTGTTATTCAACTAAATCCGGCAATTGGAAGAAAATAAATCCTCGTGCCAGATTACTATTTCTACGATAAAATTTTTTTGAAAAAGAAAACCCACCGAAATTCGGTGGGTTAAAATGTTATTAGTGGTTTTACCAGTTATCAAACCGGATTTTCTAACTCTTCAATCGGTGTTGCAATGTCTTTATCGACCAGAATTCTTCCGCAATACTCGCAGACAATAATTTTCTTTCTCGAAGCAATATCCAATTGACGTTGAGGCGGAATTTTATTGAAACAACCACCGCAGGCGTCACGTTGTACCGTCACTACAGAAAGTCCGTTGCGTGCATTTTTGCGAATGCGGTTAAACGCCATCACAAGACGATCCTCGATAAGACTTTCGATTTTAGTCACCTTGCTTCTTAGTTTATCTTCCTCAACCGCTGTTTCTGCAGTAATTTCCTGTAACTCTTTTTTCTTTCTGATAAGATCTTCTTCGCGTTCTTTCAGCAGTTTTTCTGAAGAATCGGCAGATTCTGTTTTCGATTTGATCTCAATGGTAAACTCACGAATCTTTTTTTCAGAAAGTTCAATTTCGAGTGTCTGAAATTCAATCTCTTTGGAGAGTGAGTCGAATTCGCGGTTATTTCGAACGTTTTCTTGCTGCTCTTTATATTTTTCAATCTTAATCTTCGATTCTTTTATCTCCGTCTTCTTATTACCAATTGCGAGATTTAATGTTTTAATCTCGTCGCCATAATTGGTAAGACGCGTCTTTAAACCGATAATTTCATCTTCCAGGTCCTGAACTTCCAATGGAAGCTCGCCACGCAAAGTGTTGATCTTATCTATTTCTGATGCAACTGTTTGAAGCTCGTAGAGCATTTTTAGTTTCTCCTGAACAGAAACCTCTTTTCCTTCGGTCGATTTGATATTATTTACTGGCATATTCTGAAATTTACAATTTTGTTACCTCTGACAAAGATACAATACAGGGTTCGATTTTACTTCCGATAAACGGAGTGCAAAGTTAGGGAATTTTTTTATAAGTATTTCATAAAAAAGCTCCTTCGTGAACTGTTCACTTTCGTAGTGTCCAATATCGGCTATAATGATTTTCTCTTCAGCTTCAAAAAAATCATGGTACTTCATATCAGCGGTTACGAAGATGTCGGCACCAGCGGCTATTGCAGCCGGTAAAAGAAAACTACCTGACCCGCCGCAAACGGCTACTTTTTTCACTGGTTTGCCTAACAAATAGGTGTGCCGAATCGATTTACATCCGAAAATATCAAGTAGTCGGGAAAGAAAATCAATTTCGTTTTCAGCGCCCGGAAGTTCACCAATCATTCCTGCACCAACCTCGGGTAACGCATTTTCGAGGGGATAAAGGTCGTAAGCTACCTCTTCGTAGGGATGGGTTTTTAATAAAGCATTGATTACTGAGTTTTTAGAATGTTTGTGCAGAATTGTTTCGAAGCGGGCTTCCTTTTCGAAATGAAATTCCCCCTTCTCGCCAACATATGGATTGGCGTCATCACCACCTCTGAATGTTCCCGATCCTTGGGTACTGAAACTGCATTTATCGTATTTACCAATCTCACCCGCTCCGGCGGCAAAAACTGCCTCACGAACTTTATCGAGGTGTTCTTCCGGAATAAAAGTGACTAGTTTAAGGAGTTGTTCTTTTGCAGGGGCAAGGATACTTGTGTTTGTCAGACCAATTTTTTCACAGATCTTTGAATTTACGCCACCCAAAACGCTGTCGAGGTTGGTGTGGGCAGCATAAATAGCAATGTCATTTTTGATTGCTTTAATCACACAGCGCTCGACAAACGAATTGCCGTTGAGCCGTTTTATTCCTTTAAAAAGAATTGGGTGATGTGATATAATTAATTCGCACCCGGTTTCAATTGCTTCGTCTATAATTGCCTCGGTTACATCAAGCGTGATAAGTGCTGAAGTGACCGTTGATTCCGGATCGCCGATGATGAGTCCGGCGTTGTCATACGATTCCTGGTAAGCAGGAGGGGCAACAGACTCAAGATAACTGATGATCTCCCTGATGGTCATGGTGAATTAAGTTGTATTAATACAATTAGAAAGTACTATTCGAAAAAGGCATTAAAGGATTATCTGATTACAGCTCCTCTTTTATTTCAAGCAGATAACTTTTGATCATCTGCAGTTTCTGAACAATTTCGAAGGTGTTTTCTGTCTCCGTTTTGTTCTCTTTGATTTTTGTTTTCGCACCTTTTAATGTCATACCACGTTCCTTGACCAGGTGATTTATCAGCGACAGATGGTCAATATCCTCCTGTGTATAAAAGCGGTCTCCCTTTTTATTTTTAAAAGGCTTGATTGTATCGAACTCTTTCTCCCAGAATCGCAACGTCGATGGGGCGAGTCCAAATTTCCCGGCTACCTCGCCGATGGAATAGTAATGCTTCTCTGATTTCGGTTCCTTGAATGCCACAGTATTTGATTTTTAGTCGAAACTTTGTCCCATATTTGACGAAATAGCGATCATCTTCTCATACTCAAGAGGTGTAAGATCTTGGAAATAATAGTTTTGAGGATTTACTTTCACGCCATTTTTGCTTACTTCATAGTGAAGATGAGGAGCCGTAGATGTACCGGTACTGCCTACAAAGCCGATAACATCTCCACGGTTTACTTTTTGCCCAACCTTCACATTAATCTTGCTCATATGACCGTATAAGGTCTCAATTCCAAAACCGTGATCTATTATAACCGCGTTGCCATAGCCGGTCTCCCGGGAGGCCGATTTGACGACCCCAATTCCCGTAGCAAAAACATCAGTTCCTGTAGCAGCTGTAAAATCCATGCCGTAATGGAAGCGCGGGATTTTGTAGATTGGGTGAATCCGCATTCCCCAACCTGAAGCGGTCTTTTTTAGATCCTTGTTCGATACGGGCATGATGGAAGGCATACTCGCAATCATTTTCTCCTTATTTAAAGCCATTTTGGCTACTTCATCATACGATTTAGCCTGTACAAAAACCTGTTTAGATAAGATATCAAGCTTTCGGGTAGTGCTGATAATCAACTCCGAATTATCCATATCCTCGAGTTTCGAATAGCGGTTAGCACCTCCGAAACCGGCCATCCTCACCGATGAGGGAATAGGTTCAGCTTCAAAAATTACCCTGTAAATATTGTCGTCACGATTCTGAATATCTTCCAGTACCTTCGTAATTTTCTCGAAGTCCTTATTCATCAGATTATATTGTGATAGCAATTGTTCGTTTTGCCGTTTCAGTCTTTTGGTTTGAGGGGGATCAAAAAACTGGATGAAAATAAAGAAAAAGATCATTCCTGAGACCAGTCCGGTTGACAAATAACCGAGCATCTTGCGCACGAGCGACTTGATGTTTCGTTCAATTTTGTCAAAGCTTAGGGTGTCGGGATTGAATCTGTAATTGGTTTTACCCATCTATATATCTCTTTTATTTTGATTCTCTATGGCCAAAATTAGCGAAATAATCTAATTTTGCAACGTTTTAAGAAAATCAGTTTCGTCTAAAGGGTTGCAAATCTATCAAAATAATCCTTTTTTCTGCCCTTGGTTCAATTCGGGATATTGATTTTAAAGGTTTTTTAACACATTATTTTTATGAATTCAAAACAGATACGTCAAACATTTCTCGACTTTTTTGCTTCCAAAGAGCATGCAATTGTACCTTCAGCGCCTATGGTTGTCAAAAATGACCCGACCCTGATGTTTACGAATGCAGGGATGAACCAGTTTAAAGATATTTTTCTTGGTAATTCGCCTGCAAATCATCCACGTATTGCTGATACTCAGAAATGTTTGCGGGTATCCGGAAAGCATAACGACCTCGAGGAAGTGGGTCACGATACCTATCATCATACGATGTTTGAGATGCTGGGAAACTGGTCATTTGGCAACTACTTTAAGAAAGAAGCGATCGACTGGGCGTGGGAATTGCTGGTTGATGTTTATAAAATTCCTGTAGATAAGTTGTATGTAACTATATTTGAGGGTGATGAAAAAGATGGTGTTCCGATGGATACCGAAGCACACGATTTATGGTTCAAATATCTTCCAGAAGATCGCATCCTGAAAGGGAATAAAAAAGACAATTTCTGGGAAATGGGCGACTCCGGACCTTGTGGCCCGTGTTCCGAAATACATGTCGACATCCGCAATGAGGATGAAAAGGCAAAGATTGCCGGACGTGATCTGGTAAACGAAGGACATCCACAAGTTATCGAAATCTGGAACCTTGTTTTCATTCAATTCAACCGTAAAGCCAATGGCCAGCTTGAAGAACTTCCGGCTAAACATGTCGATACAGGAATGGGATTCGAGCGTTTGAGCATGGTGATCCAGGGAAAACAATCGAATTACGATACCGATGTATTCCAGGATGTGATTACCGAGATTGCCCACCTTGCAGGTAAAAGATATGGAACCGACGAAAAATCGGACATTGCGATGCGTGTAATTGCCGATCACCTGCGTGCGATCTCATTTGCAATTACAGACGGTCAATTACCTTCGAACAACAAGGCTGGTTATGTCATTCGCCGGATTTTGCGTCGTGCAGTTCGTTACGGTTATACCTTTCTTGGCTTCAGAAAGCCTTTTATTCACCAGTTGGTGAAAGTGTTGACTGAAAATATGGGCGGTGCATTCCCGGAATTAGTCAAACAACAGGAGCTTGTGGTAAACGTGATCCGCGAAGAGGAGGATTCCTTCCTTCGTACACTTGAAACCGGAATCAAGTTGCTTGATACAATTATAGAAGACACCAAGAAGAAAAAAGGGACGGAAGTTGACGGTAATGTTGCTTTCGAACTATACGATACTTTCGGGTTTCCGCTCGATCTCACAGAACTGATCCTGCGTGAACAAGGACTAACTGTAAATCGTGAAGGTTTTGAACTGGCCATGGAAGCACAGAAAAACCGGTCAAGAAGTGCTACCCAACTCGAAACGGGTGACTGGATCGAAGTCCAGCAAGCCGAAGGTGATGGATTTGTTGGATACGACACCCTTGAAACCAACGTGAAAATTAACCGTTACCGGAAAGTTAAAGGTAAGAAAGGGGAATTTTTTCAGTTGGTATTCAACACAAGCCCTTTTTATGCCGAGTCCGGAGGTCAGGTTGGCGATTCAGGTACAATTGAATCCAACGGTAAAAAAATTGAGATCTTTGATACTGTAAAGGAAAACACGTTGACGGTGCATCTTTCAAAAGTGCTTCCTGCCAATCCTGAGTCGGTTTTCACTGCCAAGGTTAATTTAAAGAACCGCAGACTTACAGAGAATAACCACACGGCTACGCATTTACTTGATCACGCTCTCCGCGAAATACTTGGAACACACATTGAGCAAAAAGGCTCGTTGGTATCGCCCGATTCACTTCGTTTCGACTTTAATCATTTTCAAAAAGTTACGGATGATGAACTAGTGAGGATTCAGCAACGCGTTAATGAGTTGATCCGTGCAAACGATAAACGCGACGAACATCGCGAAGTGCCGATTGCCGAAGCCGAAAAGATGGGTGCCATTGCTTTATTTGGAGAGAAATATGGCGATCATGTACGTGTAATCAAATTTGGTGAGTCAGTAGAGTTGTGTGGCGGTTGCCATGTTGAGTCAACTGGAACCATCGGACAGTTTGTAATTCTTTCTGAAGGGTCAATATCGGCCGGCGTACGACGTATTGAAGCGATCACCGCTGATAAAGCCGACGAATATATCAACAATCATTTGAAATCGCTCAAAGAAGTTGCTGCTGTTTTCAATAATCCTGCTGATCTGAAAGGAGCAGTAGAAGATTTATTTGCCAAGTTTAATGCACTCGCAAAACAGGTGGAAGCCTTCGAAAAAGAGAAAGCCGGCAAAGTAAAGAAAGAACTCTTGCTTCAGGTTGAACCAATCAACGGGATTAATTTTTTGGCGCAGCAAATAAATGTCGATAATGCTGCAATCATCAAAGATATCGCGTTCCAGCTAAAGGGCGAAGTCGGGAATCTGTTTTTGGTGCTTGCTGCTGAGATCGATGGCAAGGCCAATGTGCATGTGATGATTTCCGAAAATCTCGTTAAGGAACGCGGTTTGAATGCAGGAACAATCATCCGGGAATTGGCCAAAGCGGTCAATGGAGGTGGTGGTGGTCAGGCATTTTATGCGACAGCAGGAGGTAAAGAACCATCCGGAATTCCGCTTCTGTTAACGAATGCAAGGAAATTATTCTGATAGATCATCAATCAACATAATTAAGGATTAAATCGATATAATGCCCTTTCGAAGTGTAAATTGCTCTTTGGAAGGGCATTTTTCTGCACTGAAGAGGAATGCCTGTTTGTGAATTGCATCATTGATTCATCAACATATTATCCACCTCTATCGTTGTATCGATTTTAAATAGGAATCGAAAGCCTGTGAATAGTCATTGTAAAATTTGTATTTTTGATCTACTAATTCTTTTAAGTTATGAATCTTGAATTGAACATGCAAAATAAAAAATTGGAATTAATCCAGTGGCTTTCAACATTGGAAGACTCGTCCATTATTGAAAAAATTATAGAATTGCGCAAAAGTGAAAACAAAGATTGGTGGAATTCAATTTCTGAAGATGAAAAACAATCCATTGAGCGAGGTTTAGAAGATGCAGAATCGGGAAAACTAAATCCACATTCAACAGCAAGAAAATTATATGAAAAATGGCTATAGAATTCTTTGGACTGATTTTGCACTTTTAGAATTAGAAAGAACAATCAAGTATATTGAGGAACACTGGACAGAAAAGGAGTTAAGAAATCTTGCTTCTAAACTTGAAGAAATGCTGAGTCTTCTTTCTCAAAATCCAAACTTATTTCAGGTTTCCGACATTAAAAAAGATATTCGGAGAGTTGTTATTATGAACCGCAACACTTTATATTACAGAATTGTAAAAGAACATGTCGAGATTGTTTCTTTTTTCTCGAATCGTCAAAATCCTCTGAAAAGAAAGTTGGAGTAGCAACGCAAAGTAGCAGATTTGATTGGCGATATTTTAAAAAATTACTCCTGCAAATTTTGAAGCAAGGCATATTAATCCACTTGTTTCGTTATTTAGATTAAAATACTTTTGCAAAGGCCGGTGAACAAACACCGGTCTTCGTTTTTTATTCTATTTTAGCAATCTAAATATTTATACGAATGAAGAATTTTTTTAAGTTCCTTTTCTCCGTATCAACCGCCGGATTTCTGCTGCTCTTGTTTGCTTTTGCCCTGGGCTTCGCCACTTTTGTTGAGAATTCCTATGGAGTAGAAGCGGCACGTGCGATGGTTTACAACTCGTGGTGGCTCGAACTGATCATGCTGTTGCTCACGATTAATATGATTGCCAATTTTATCACCTATAAAATGTATAAGCCTCAGAAGCTTACGATGGGCGTTTTCCATCTTGCATTTATACTTGTCATTATTGGAGCCGGCGTAACCCGCTATTTTGGAAGCGAGGGGAATATGCATATTCGTGAAGGTGAGAGTACGAATATCATTGTCTCGGCCGAAACTAAATTTAACATGGCTGCTGAATTTCAGGGTGCAACACAGCAAATATCAAAATCAGCAAAATTCATAGCCGGACCTGGAGATCAGTTGTCAGGTAAAATCACAATTGGCGGCAAAGAGATTGCGGTAAAGTCAGTCAATTATTTTGTTGATGCGCAGCGCACTGTTGAGGCTGATCCCAATGGTGAACCAATGATCGAGCTGGTTTATGCACAGAATGGTGTTATGCAAACAGAATTACTGCGATCGGGTCAGGTGGTCACTCCTAACGGTACAACCGTTGGTTTTAATGCAGAAGCTGCTTTCCGTTTTGTAAATTCGGGTGATTCGCTGAAGTTAGTTTCAAGCGATACCATTAGTGTAATGGATATGCAAGGAAAGGACGCGGTTAAATTTCCTGCCGGAACTTCAGTAGCCTGTACTGAAAAAGTAATATACCGTACAGCCAATACGGCTATCGTAGTGAAACGATTTTTAGCTGCTGCCAAGGCAGTTGCAGTTGCCGGAAACGGAACACCAACCGGCGAAAACGCACTGATTGTACAACTTGGCGAAAACCAGGATAAGCAGTTGGTTACACTCTGGATCTCTTCACAAAATGAAACGCCAAAGTATTCCGGTAATTTTGAAGGAGTAAATTACAGAATGTGGGTCGGTCCCGAAGAAACTGCGTTGCCTTTTTCTCTGAAGTTAAACGATTTTGTACTGGAAAGGTATCCCGGTTCAAATAGTCCTTCTTCATACGAAAGTCATATCACACTTACAGATAAGGACCTTGGATTGAATGAAGACCATAAAATATTTATGAATAATGTATTAAAGCACCGGGGATATCGTTTTTATCAGTCCTCCTACGATCAGGATGAAAAAGGTACAATTCTTTCGGTCAATAAAGATCTTGCCGGAACTACAATTACCTATATCGGTTATTTCTTACTGTTCCTTGGGATTTTGCTTTCGATCTTTAACCCGAAGAGTCACTTCTACGAATTGATGAAACGCGCTTCTTCCGGCACATCACTGGTCGTGATTTTTCTGTTAAGCGCCTTTACAGCTGGTGCAGCTGCTCCCCAGCCTGTTTCACCTGTTATTTCAAAAGAGTTTGCCAAGGTCTGGATTCAGGGACACGACGGGCGATTAAAGCCGTTCAGTACTCTTGCATACGAGGTCGTAATGAAAGTCTCGCGCTCCGAATCACTCGAAGGACAGGTTCCTGAGCAGGTCGTACTTGGAATGTCGGTAAATCCTCAGGAATGGCAGCAGGTTCAAATGATTGCTGTTTCCGACGATCAGATTCTTACAAAGCTGGGACGCCCTAGCGGGAAAGCCTCCTTTAACGATTTCTTCGATCAGCAGGGAAACTATAAACTGGCCAATGACGTGCAAATCGCCTATGGTAAAAAACCTGCGGAACGGCAAGGTTACGATAACGATGTGATTAAAGTGGATGACCGGCTCAACGTTGTTTACCAGGTATATCATGGCGATATGTTCCGGTTTTTCCCGGTTCCAAATGCTATTGATCAGCCATGGTATGCGCCGGTCGGACAGGTTCCAGCCAGTTTTGGTTCTGATTCGGGTTTTGTAGCAAATGCATTCCCTGTATTTTTGGATGCTTTGCGCAATGGGAATCAGGAATTGAGCCTTCTGGCAGTATCCAAAATTGAAGCTTACCAGCAACAGTATGGTGCAGCGCTAATACCCGGAAAGACAAAACAAAAACTGGAAATCTTATACAATCACATCAATATTTTTAAGGATCTCTCCGGTTGGTACGTCCTCCTTGGTTTTGTACTCCTTGGATTTTTCTTTCATGCATTGTTTACTGGTAAGGCTTTACGCAAAAAAGCAGTCAATTATACAGTTCTTGGATTGTTCCTTGGCTTTTTGGCGCATACTACCGGTTTGATTGTCCGTGGATATGTATCAGGCCATATGCCTTGGAGTAATGGTTATGAGTCGATGATCTACATCGCTTGGGCAGTAATGCTGGCCGGTTTGATTTTTGCACGTCGCAATCCGATGGTGCTCGCTGCAGCGTCTATCTTGTCAGGATTGACCCTTTTTGTCGCGCAGATGAGCTGGCTCAACCCCGAAATCACCAACCTGGTACCGGTTCTAAAATCTTACTGGCTGACAATCCATGTGGCGATTATCACGGCAAGCTATGGTTTTGTGGGAGTAAGTGCTATTATCGGGATCATCAATCTGTTGATGGCTGCTTTCCGCAATTCATCAAACCAAATCAGAATCAAGGCCACAGTATCTCAAATGACAATGATCAGCGAGGCAGCGATGATACTTGGACTCTATTTTCTGACGATTGGCACCTTCCTTGGCGGGATATGGGCCAACGAATCGTGGGGGCGCTACTGGGGCTGGGATGCAAAAGAGACCTGGTCGCTTGTTACGATCCTAGTGTATGGTTTCATTTCCCATATGCGGATGATTCCCGGTTTCAAAGGGTGGTTTGCCTTTAACCTGGCATCAGTTGTCGGACTGCTATCGGTATTGATGACTTACCTCGGCGTGAATTATTACCTGTCGGGCTTACATTCATACGGAAGCGGCGAAGGATTAAAGTTCCCGTTTGCAGTGTTAATACTCTTTGCCGTAATTGGCGTAATCGCTTATGTGGCGAAAATGAAAGATGATAGATTTAGCAGTGTAACGAAAAAATAAGTTCACCCAATCGAATTCCTATTAGCCCTGACAGGTTTTCAAAATCTGTCGGGGCTTTTTGCATAAATGTCTAAATAAGAATAAAATGACAACACGCCGGGATTTTATACGTATGACTGCAATCGGAGGCACAGCTTTGGTTGGAAGTGTGCATTCTTATGGAAATACATACTCTTCAATGGAAGCAACTGATGATTTATCAACCCTTAGCAGCGAACTTTTGGAAACATGGACAGATGCACTTGTTCAGTTGCTGATTACAGATAAAGCAAATATGGACGATTTTGGAGGAATCATGTGTCCCGCATGTGGAAGAGTTCACGGCAGGATGGCCGACGCATTCTATCCGCTGATTTATATGGCCGATAAAAAGCAGAACCAAAAATACCTGGATACCGCGTTGCTGTTATACAGGTGGATGGAGAAGAATGTAAGTCAGCCCGATGGCTCCTGGCTGAACGACCCGGTAAAGGGGGCATGGAAAGGGATTACGGTATTCACGGTTATCGCGCTTGCGGAATCGTTAAAACAGCACGGTTCAATGCTTGATAATAAACAGAAAAGCGAAATTGAGGCCCGCCTGAAGAGAGCCGGGGACTTTATTTATAACAACTTTTCGATCAGTTATGGAAATATCAACTACCCGGTAACCGCTTCTTACGGTTTGTCGCTGATTGGCACGCTGCTCGATAATAAGCAGTTCAGCGAAAAAGGGAAATCGCTGGCTCAGGAAGCAATGGGTTTTATAAGTAAGAATGACGGACTTCTCACGGGCGAAGGGGGACCCTACAACCAGCCGAGCGCAAAGGGATGCTTCTCAGTTGACCTGGGTTATAACGTCGAAGAGTCGCTGCCTGCACTTGTTTTATATGGCAAACTGAAGAAGGATAAGGAGGTGCTGGATGTGGTTACCCGTTTATTACAGTCACATATGGAGTTTATGCTTCCCGACGGAGCCTGGGACAACAGCTGGGGAACGCGCAATTTTAAATGGACCTACTGGGGCAGCCGTACCTCAGACGGATGTCAGCCTGCCTACGCGCTGATGGCCGACCGCGATCCGCGGTTTTACAAGGTGGCGCTTAAAAATGCCCAACTTCTTAAAGCCTGTACCAATAACGGACTGCTTTATGGTGGGCCTCATTACGTGTCGCATAAGGTACCTCCATGCGTTCACCATACGTTTTGTCATGCCAAAGCATTAACGACCATTCTTGATCACGGAATTCCAATCATCAAAAAGGAAACCGGAAAGGTGCTTCTTCCCCGCGAAAAAGTTTACGGTAGCCGTTTTATTCAGGACATACAAACATGGCTGATTTCATCAGGTAAGTTCAGGGCGACAGTAACGGGTTACGACAGGGAGTATGTAATGGAAAATGGTCACGCATCGGGTGGCGCATTAACGATGTTATGGCACGAAACTGCCGGGCCATTGTTCGCTGGCAGTATGAATGAATATAAATTGCAGGAAGCCTCGAATATGCAGCCCGACAAGGACCCGCTTTCGATGCCATTAACCCCAAGGATCGAATTATTGAAAGATAGGGTGACATATATGAATATTTCCGATTTAAAGTCTTCAATTGAAGTAAAAGAGGAAGGAAATAAATTGATTGTAAGTGCTTATTCCAAATTGGTCGATAAAGATCAGGCCTCACCGTCAACAGGTGAAATTAAATGTCACACCATTTATACGTTTGATAATAAGAGGGTAATTCTGGAATTTAAATTTGAAAAGAACATCGGCAACGATTCAGTACGTGTGGTCTTTCCGGTGATATCAAAATCGTCGGAGAAAGTGGTTGTTTTGTCCGATCGCCTGATTCAAATCCAAAAGGATCAATCTATAGTGAAAATCTCAGCAGATTCTAATATTTCACTTTTGCCAACTACCACTGGCCGGATTTTCAATTTTGTACCGGGTCTCGAAGCTGTTCCGTTGGCGATTTATAAATCGAAATGCCGCATCGAGATTGAAGTGGTATAACTGGTGCTGTGTTTAAATCCGATAAATAAGCGTCTGCCGCAGGCATAAAACAGAAATCGTAGGTGAATTTACTGCAAAATTTTCCGTCCCAATTCCGGAAGGAACCTGGCATTTTAACCGGTGCACTACCGAACGATGTTCACTTACTCAATTAAAAGACACATTTTAAACAGATTTTAAACCTGATTTGCCGCTGCCACATTGCAGCAAGTTCCAATTGAAATCGTTTTGCCCTTGCTGCGTTACTGAAAGCTCTAATGGAAATCGTTTTGCCCTTGCTGCGTTACAGCAAGCTCCAATGGAAATCTTTTTGCCTTTGCTGCGTTAAAGCAAGCTCCAATGAAAATCGTTTTGCCCTTGCTGCGTTATAGCAAGCTCCAATGAAAATCGTTTTGCCTTTGCTTTATACCGCACACAGCGCAAAAAACGGGTGTTTTCTGCCTGCAATTTTGGCCGCAGTTAATTGGATTGATTTTAAATAATAAATAGTTTTAATCAATTTGAAACTTTCGCATGGCGTCTCCGTTTATCTCATCATTACCAATCTCTTAAATCTTAAAAGTTATGAAATCAAAAATCAGTCGTGTGCAATCAGTCCGTCTTTTGAACAGCGAATATTCAATATTCGTAAGTCAGCTTGTAGCCATTTTTCAAAAGTATGATCTCGCTTTATTGCATTTGAAAAAAGCCTTCGAAAAACTCCTTGCTTTGATGCCGAATGTGGCCAAAGTTGAGGTGCAGGAACTCAGTAGCCCGTTAAGTCTTACGTTACACGAGTTCAATACCGAACGCGATACGCTGATCACTTTGATTATTAACCAGACAAAGGCGTCGGCAAAACTAAAACTAGCTGCGATCGTTCCGCATGCAGTGGTAATGAAACGTTTTGTTAAAATTCATGTGCGTGATATTGCAAAAGCCAGTTACAACGCTGCAACCAAACTTACAAATGATATGCTTAGTAAATACGACGAAAGTGAGGAAGTGAAAGTCGCTGCCGAAGCATTAAGTCTCAAACTATTTTTCGATTACCTGAGGATCGTGAACGCGCAGTTTGCCGGTATTTATTTCAAACGCAACGAAGATAGGACTGCTGTGGAAGATGTAAATTCGCGTGCCATTCGTAGTGAAACTGATAAAGCGCTGACTGCTTTACTCGATGCATTCGAATTTTGCAGCTCTGAATATGAAGACCTTGATTATGCGACTCCTGCCAAAGAACTGAATGAAATGATAGGACCATACAAAATGCAATTAAAGGCCCGCGCCACCCGCAGCGAAGAAGACAGAAATGTAAGTAAGGAACCCATCGCAGGAGCTGCCATCTGATTCCATAATGATTTTAAACTTGAAAAGATGAGCAACTTAAATGAGTCGCTCATCTTTTTGCGGAAGAAATTTTGATCTTTATAAATTGCATCCAAGGATGAAATCCGCACCTAAAGACCAGCGATTTCGGATCGCCGCAATGAGCAAATCCTTTTGCAGATGAAGAAGATCACTTCCACGTTATAAAAGCAAGGCTTCTCCCTCATCTACCTGAAAGGAAAAGACAACCAAATTGATGTGATTTATTAAAAAGGTTATTATATTTGTTTAAGTGAATTTATATTCAATGACTATGCTAACGAATTACAATTGATAGTAGAATAACGCGTAATTATTAACAATGCTTTTAAAATCGATGATCTTTATAAAAAAATGAAGAAGATTCACCAGTCAGTCATAGAAATGATCAATTTCAGAGGCTGAAAAATCTTTGGTATTACTGTGCAAAATGGATTATTTAGTGACATCGCCAACCCGGTAGAATTGCAATAAAAATCCTGGATGAAATGGCGTGAGTTGATGGAGTTTTCAGGTACTGTTTGTGTCGTACCCGCTTCATTAAAATTAGGATAAAAGTGACTTTTTAGAGATGATGAATATACATTAACTAATAAAAGTGAAAATGGAATTATCTGGCAAATATGATATTAGTCCATTGGCTAAAATTGGAAATAATGTTCAAATAAGCCCTGGAGTTATAATTTATGATAACGTAGAAATCGGAGACGATTCTTTTATTGGACCTTATTGCATAATAGGTGAACCAACAATGAATTATTACAAAAGTAATGATCCGCACAAATTTGTAAAAACCACAATTGGGGCTAATGCTATTATTAGATCATTTACAACGATTTATGAGGATGTTGAGATTGGTGACAATTTTCAAACGGGGCATCATGCAATCATCAGAGAAAAAAGCAAGATAGGATCTAATTCAAGCTTTGGTTCTTCTTCAGAATTACCTGGTAGATCCACAATTGGTAATTTTGTCAGAATACACAGCAAAGTTATGCTTTGTGAAAATTGTGTGATTGAAGATTTTGTCTGGATATTCCCCGGAACTGTCCTGACGAACGTAAAATATTCTCCGATTGGAGTCTTTCAACGAACAACAATTAAAGAATTTGCCCTGATTTATGCTCATGCAATTATTTTACCTGGCATTACCATCGGAAAGAATTCGGTAATAGGTGCAGGTTCAATGGTAACAAAGGATGTTGCAGACGAACGACTTATTGCCGGGAATCCGGGTAGAGATTTAAAATCGGTAAGAGAAATAACAGATAATGATGGAAACCATGTGTACCCCTG
Source organism: Bacteroidales bacterium (assembly GCA_038236995.1). Classification (GTDB taxonomy): domain Bacteria; phylum Bacteroidota; class Bacteroidia; order Bacteroidales; family Prolixibacteraceae; genus JAAFHB01. The sequence goes on from JBBRZE010000015.1 coordinate 66,543, forward strand.
GAAGGACTATCTGACTGATTTCAGAGGATATCCATGGCAAATAAGTCCCGAACTTAAATTTCAAAAAATTTAAATTTTCCGATTGGTTGCCGGCTCAAACAAGCTGCCTCAGAATTATTTGATTCCGGATAGTTGCTGCAAAGCGAGCGTGTAAAGCAATCTGAAACGAACCCCGCAAACGTGGGGATTTTCAATCCTGTTTAAATTAATCTTATAAACAGGCACTTATGGGAATTCGAAATAAGATATCGCCAGGCTATGTTGATTTCATAACCATTACAATCGCCGATTTTTTTCCGGCGAGAAAGGGTTGGGTAAATATTGAAATTAACTAATTTCGTTGGATCATAAATCCAATATCTGTGAGGTGCGATAAGTAAATACGCACCTCAACAGTTTTTAAGCCGTGATAAAATGTTTAAAAGCAACCGGGGTACAATTTGTACCCACCCTGATGCAATGGGAAAAAAACAAGTGATACTATACATCTAAATTATGAGCAACATTAAATTATTTGAGAGCAAGCAAATAAGAACTGTTTGGAACGAAGATGACCAGAAATGGTATTTTGTTGTTGAAGATGTTGTTCTGATTTTAACAGAAAGCAATGACCCAAAGCAATATATAAAGCGAATGCGTAAGCGTGACGTGGAACTTGCCAAAGGGTGGGTACAAATTGTACCCACCCTTTGGGTTGAAACCGCTGGTGGCAAGCAAAAAATGGGTTGCGCCAATGCGAAAAGCCTTTTGCGTATCATTCAATCTATTCCATCGCCAAAAGCGGAGCCTTTTAAACTTTGGTTAGCACAAGTTGGCTCCGACAGATTAGATGAAATTGAGAATCCAGAGCTTGCAACGCAACGAACAAGGGAATTGTATAAGCTAAAAGGTTATCCGGATGACTGGATTGAAAAGCGAATGCGTAGTATTGCTATTCGTGAGGAATTGACAGAAGAATGGAAAAACAGAGGCGTCAAAGAGGAAATAGAATATTCAATACTCACTGCCGAAATCTCAAAGGCAACATTCGGGTTGACACCTTCCGAATATAAAAAAGTGAAAGGATTGAAAAGTCAAAACCTGCGCGACCATATGACTGACCTTGAATTGATTTTTTCGATGTTAGGGGAAGCTTCCACCAAAGAAATTGTTACAAACACAGATCCTAAAGGATTTGAACCGAACAAAAAAGCAGCAAAAGCCGGGGGAAAGATTGCAGGTGATGCAAGGAAACAACTTGAACTAAAATCGGGAAAGAAAGTAGTCACAAGCGCAAACTATTTGCCTGAATCACCAAAGAAAGGTATTAGACAGAAAAAAACTGAGGAATAAAAACTAAATTTAGCACTGATAAAAACGAGCTTACTTTGAAGCAAAGCGGAGTTGTTTTCTTATTCACTAAAGATAAATAGTTGCGAAAAGTTCGTATTTTAGTGCCGTTTAGTGAATTAATCATTCTATGAAAAACCTGTTAACCTTCGTTTTCGTCTGCTCATTTTTGTTCTCCTGTACGCATAAGAAAGAATCCGGCATTCCCTTAAAACCCGTTCCGTTTACAGATGTTCATTTGAACGATCAGTTTTGGGCACCGAAAATAAGTGTCAACAGGACTGTTTCAATCCCTTCAGCATTCGGAAAATGTGAAGAGACAGGTCGGATGGATAATTTCGCATTGGCTGGCGGACTGATTAAAGGTGAACACAAGGGCGACTTCCCGTTTGACGATACAGATGTGTACAAAGTGCTCGAAGGGGCGTCGTATGCCTTGGCTGTTCAGTACGATCAGAAACTCGACAATTACCTCGATAGTTTAATTACTTTGATTGGCGCTGCGCAGGAAAAGGATGGCTACCTTTATACTTGTCTGACCAACAAATGCAAACGCATTGAACGCTGGTACGGAAAAGGACGCTGGGACCGGCTGAATAGTCACGAATTGTATAATTGCGGCCACCTTTACGAAGCGGCAGTTGCCCATTTTCAGGCTACCGGAAAACGAACGTTACTCAATATTGCCTTAAAAAACGCCGATCTGGTGAACACCGTTTTCGGTCCGGGTGTGGGTCAGAAGAAAGTCCCATCAGGCCATCCGATTGTTGAAATGGCGTTGGTTAAACTTTACCGGGTTACCAACGACGAAAAATACCTGAAACTGGCCCGGTTTTTCATTGACGAAACCGGCAAAGGAACCGACGGCCATAAGTTGAGCGAGTACAGCCAGGATCACAAACCAATTATAAACCAGGATGAAGCTGTCGGTCATGCGGTACGGCTGGGGTACTTATATTCCGGCGTAACCGATGTGGCATCACTAATGAAAGATGATTCATTGATGGATGCCGCCAAAAGGGTTTGGGAAAATGTGGTTTCTAAAAAGCTGTATATTACAGGTGGAATTGGCTCACGTGCACAAGGCGAAGGCTTTGGCCCAAATTACGAACTCCCCAACATGACCGCGTACTGTGAAACCTGCGCTTCGATCGCGAATGTGTATTGGAACTACCGGTTATTCCTGAATGACGGTAATTCAAAATATTTTGACGTGCTCGAACGTGCGCTTTACAATGGCGTGATTTCAGGCGTTTCATTGAGCGGCGACAAATTCTTCTACGACAACCCACTCGAATCGGTTCATAATCACGACCGCGCTCCCTGGTTTGGTTGCGCCTGTTGTCCGGGAAACATCACCCGGTTTATGGCATCTGTACCCGGATATATATATGCGACAGGTGTCCATACCATTTACGTAAACCTTTTTGCTGCCGGAAGTGCTTCGGTTTCGCTCGGGAAAGACACCATCAGGCTAAGTCAGCAAACTCGGTTCCCATGGGATGGGAATGTAACTTTTGTGATTGATAAGGCAGGTGCCGAAAGTTTTGATCTTAAAATCCGTATTCCGGGATGGGCACAAAATCAGGCCATTCCATCTGATTTGTATCAGTTTTCAGATCGTGATGCGGGGAAATATATGATCCGGATAAATGGAAAAGAAAAATCACCGGAAGTGGTGAATGGTTATGCTGTATTGAAAAACAATTGGAAAAAAGGGGATCTTGTCGAGGTTGATTTCCCGATGCCGGTACGCAAAATTGCCGCGAGCCAGCAGGTAATTAATGATAAAGGGAAGCTTGCCTATCAGCGGGGACCTTTGATGTATTGTTTTGAAGATAAAGACAATAACAATGGCTGGATGTTCGATACGTTTGTTTTGCCTGACGAACCCGTATCAAATCAATTTGAAGAAAATCTGCTTGGTGGTGTGGTTACCGTCTCAATGAATGGTTACAAAGTAAATCAAACCGAAGATTCATTCAAGATTGAGCAGGTTGCACTGAAAGCGATTCCTTATTATGCATGGAACAACCGTGGCCCAGCCAATATGCTGATCTGGATGCCCGAAAAGGAAGCGGCGACCACAATAAAACCCGCAACGGCGTATGCCGATTCTGCCAAAGCAATGGCTTCAACCGATTGGGCCCCCGGTCTTAATGACGGTTTTAATCCAAAAAACTCGGGAGATACCGACAAATCGTATTTCTACTGGTGGCTAAAAAAAGGTTCGGAAGAAACCGTTCATTATGAATTTAAAAAACCGGTCACACTTTCTGAATCTTCGGTTTACTGGCTGAATATGGATCATTACGACGGCAATTACCGTGTACCCGAAAACTGGCAGCTACTATATCTGGATACGAATCAGAAATGGGTTCCGGTCGAGACTTCGGATAGTTATAGCACGAAAACCGATTGTTACAATACAGTGAAATTCAAACCAGTGAAAACAACAGGTCTTCAAATCAAAGCCAAATTACAGAAAGACAATTCCGGTGGTATTCTGGAATGGAAATTGAAATAGCAACGCTGGCTGCCATTTCGGTGTCTAGCGCAATAATCTGAAGATCTCCCTTTTCAACAAAATACTGTTAATTCGTAGGTAGTTTTCCAACATTTTTTACTTTTACCGAAAATGTAAGACCATGACTGTAAAACGAACCTTCGATATTCTCGGGCATTGTCTCGAAAACTACCCCCGTGTGGATGCTGTTGCCGGAAAATACGATAACCAATGGGTTCCGTTTAGTACAGCACAGTTTGCCCGTCAGTCGGAATTGCTTGCTTTGGGATTGATGGCATTGGGTATGAAAAAGGGGGATCGTGTGGCTACCGTTTCCGGGAACCGTCCTGAATGGAGCTTTGTAGATATGGCACTTGCGATGACCGGTGCTGTCCATGTTCCGGTATATCCTACCATCAGTGAGGAAGAGTACAGTTATATTTTCAATCATGCTGAGACCCGCTATGTTTTTGTTTCTGATGATAAACTTTTTAAGAAACTAAGTCCGATGATTGGGCAGATTCGCAGCCTTGAGCAGATTTTCACGTTTAATCAAGTACCCAACGCCACCAACATCGATTATCTCTACAATTTGGGAAAAGAACACGAACAGGATCTTGCCTATTCGCTTCATCAGCTCAAGCAGTCGATTGGAGAAGAGGAAATGGTTACGATGATCTACACATCCGGAACTACGGGTATCCCAAAAGGTGTAATGCTTTCACACCGAAATCTTGTATCGAATTTCAAAGGAAATGCAAATAACTTTGCAATGGGGCCTGCACATAAGTCGATTTCATTTTTGCCGCTTTGTCATATTTTCGAGCGAATCGTCAACTATACTTTTCTTTATAAAGGAATTGGTGTTTACTATGTTGAGACACTGGCGCAAATCATGCCAGCAATTAAAGAGGTTCAGCCTCATATCTTCTGCGGTGTCCCGCGATTGCTTGAAAGGGTTTACAACAGTATCCTTACCAAGGGAAAACAATTGAAAGGTATAAAGAAGAAACTCTTTTTCTGGGCTGTTGATCTGGGGCGCAGTTATGAGTTTAATGCAAAAATGAATCCATGGTTTCGATTACAATTAGCCATTGCTGATAAATTGATTTATTCGAAGTGGCGCGAAGGTTTGGGGGGTAATCTACAGATTGTTGTGTCGGGTGGAGCGGCCCTGCAACCCCGCATTGCGAGAGTTTTCAGCGCTGCGAAAATCTATGTTTTAGAAGGTTATGGACTTACTGAGACATCTCCGGTGATAGCCGTTAGCAATTTGGTGACGCGCGAATTAAAAGTAGGAACCAACGGTCCGGTGTTGCCTGGTGTTCAGGTGATGATTGCCGAAGATGGTGAGATTCTTACAAAAGGGCCAAATCTGATGCTAGGTTATTACCAGCAACCCGAGCTTACGGCTGAAGTGATCGATAAGGATGGATGGTTTCATACAGGTGATATCGGGATACTTGATGAAGGGAAATACCTGAAGATAACCGACCGGAAGAAAGAGATTTTTAAACTCACAGGCGGTAAATATATTGCACCGCAAATGATTGAAAATAAGTTGAAAGAGTCGATGTTTATCGATCAGGTGATCGTGATTGGTGATCACGAGAAGTTTGCCAGTGCACTCATAGCTCCCAATTTCGAATACCTGCACGAATGGTGTGCAGAAAACCATATTCTTTTCAGCGACAATGCCGAATTGATTAATCATGCAAAAGTTCAGGCAGTATTCCTACGCGAAGTGAAGGAGATCAACAAAACACTGGGACAGCATGAGGAGATCAAACGGTTCAGACTAATAGCCGATCTGTGGAGTCCGGTGACCGGAGAATTATCGCAGACACTGAAATTAAAACGAAAAATCATTGAAGCTAAATACAATGATCTTATCGAGGAGATTTTCGCTTCTTCACGTGAGGAGAATTAACCTTTTTAACCCGGGGTGATTTAATCTTAATATCCTCGGGTAAAGGGTCCCGTTTATTCTTTTTAAGTTCCGGATAGTTAAACATTCCGAACTTGATTGATGCAACAGCAGAAAATCCATTCAGATCATTTGTTGTGAGTGAGTTATACGAAACATTGGCTGTGTACCGGTAGCTTCCGCCAAATCCTAATTTTGCATATTTCCAGATATTGATCTCGACCATTAAGCCCGGTTCGGCAAAGTAAAAATTGGGGTCGCCTGTCAGAGTTTCGTTCGTGTTTTCGATGATTTTCATCTGACCTATCCCGGCAGATAAGGGAATCGTGAGATGAACAACCTGAAGTGGCCACAACGTATATTCCAAATGGAGGCCGCCCCATTTCATCTGAAGTTTACCTGCCCCATTCGATGCGGGTAAAGCAATATCACCTAATGTCATATTATAAACTCCTCCGATAAGGAACCTATTGTTGAAAATGACTCCGGCCCGTATTCCGGGTATCGTGCAAAACTGTTTAGCGATCTGGTTATATTGAAATGTTGGATTAATAAAGGGGATCAGAGCCGTAGATTTGTCCTTGAAAAGATGTGTTTTTACTTTCGGTTGGCCATTCACCGGGAACACACTAAGAAGGAAGGCAATTATTACTATTAATATTCTCATACCTTCAAATTTATAGATAGATCGATTGTCCAAAAGTAGAAAATACCGTTACATAAAGTAGTATTTAGTTGAAGAAATATTCTGTCTTTCGAAAAAAGTAGTTTGATTCTGACCTCACACCTCACGACGCTCTGAACTTCTGTAGAATGCCAGGAATCTGAATTCAATAGTGATGATTCATAATTGATTTTAAGAGAAAAATATAGTAAATTGGTTATTTTATCCAATATATTTGTCACAATGTTTATTAAACGGCTTAGTTTAATTGAAAAGGTTATATTTTTGTTGTGCAGAATTTCGGACTCAGGTCTAATTTTCAGAACTGAATTTTACTTTGTTTATGGAGAAGATTTTAATTACCGGAGCAACCGGCAATGTTGGTTTAACCACCCTTAAATTGCTGGAAAGTAAAAATTATCCCGGTATTGAGGTTGTTGCTGCCGTCAGGGACATTGAGCGGGCAAGGAAAATAGAAGAGATCGCCAACTGCAATTTTTGTCATTTTGAGTTTGATGAACCATCTACTTATGACAAAGCGCTTGAGGGGGTTACAAAAATTGTGCTGATTCGTCCAAACCAGGTTTCGGATGTTTCAAAGTATATTTTCCCTTTTCTGGCCAAGGCAGAGCAGCTCGGCGTAAAACATATCGTTTTCATTTCGATTGTCGGAGCTGAACGCAACCGAATTTTTGCCAATCACCGTACCGAAAACCACTTTAAAAAGCTGAGTATTCCTTCAACTATTCTGCGTCCTTCCCTTTATATGCAGAACCTTTCAACATTACATCGTCATGATATTCAGTATAATGACAAGATTAATATCCCGGGAGGTGCAGGTCTTGTCAATTATATTGATGTCAGAGATGTAGCTGAAGCAATCGTTACTGTGTTGATGATTCCCGGCCATGAAAATCAGGCTTACGAAATTACCGGCCCAGAGGTGATGGATTTTTATCAGATTGCAAAGATTTTTTCTACTGAATTGGAACGTGAGATCAAATACACACGACCATCGGTTATAAAGTTTGTCCGCCAGAAATTATTGGATAAGAAGATGTTACTTTATGTACTTACGCTTTCCTTGCTCTATAATGCAGTTCGGGGTGGGAAAATGAATTATACCAATGATGTCTTTCGCAGCATCACAGGACACGATCCACGTTGTCTTTCCGATTTTGTCCATGAATACAGAGCTTGCTGGATAAAACCGGAAATAAAAGAGCAAGTCGGACGCGCGAAAAGAAGTTTACATCTGCCACATATTTAGCTTCCTGAATGAGAAATACAATTTTTTTAGGGTTGATATTTCTTTGCTGCTCCTTGTATTCGCAGGAATTTAAGGCATTTGGTAGCATTTTGGATAAGCACGAAAATACAGCAATTCTTAAATCTGCTCAACTGTTTTTGGATACTCTTCCACAAACGGTAACGGCTGTCAATTGTCTGCGGAGTGCTGGAACTGTCCACGACTACTATTCTGAAGGTGATTATTGGTGGCCGGATTCCAAAAATCCGGAAGGACCCTATATTCAGCGAGATGGAGAATCAAATCCCGAAAATTTTGTTGCTCATCGCGAAGCTGTCTTTCGTCTGTCCAACATTGTCGGGACCCTCACTTCAGCTTTTCTTCTGACAGAAGACCCCAAATATATCAATGGCATTCAAAATCATTTAAATGCATGGTTTATTGAGCCGGCAACCCGTATGAACCCTGATATGTTGTATTCCCAGGCAATTAAAGGGCGTTTCACTGGCCGATCCATTGGTCTGATCGCCGCGATACACTTGATCGAAGTTGCACGTTCTGTAAAAATTCTGCACGAATCGAAGGCGATTGATAGCGAGGTTTACTCGGGAGTAACATTGTGGTTCGGTCAGTTTCTTAATTGGATGTTTACCCATCCTTATGGCATTGATGAGATGAATGCCAAAAATAACCATGGTACCTGCTGGGTGATGATGGCATCTGCATTTGCTGATCTGACAGGCGATTCCGCAAAGTTGGAATTTTGTCGGACGCGATTTAAAGAAGTTTTGTTGCCCAATCAAATGGCTGCTGACGGTTCTTTTCCGCTCGAAATCAAACGGACAAAACCTTACGGTTATTCATTATTTAACCTCGATGCGATGTCCACCATCTGCAAGATACTTTCGACCCCAACGAATGATTTGTGGCACTTTACGACAACCGATGGCCGGAACATTGGTAAAGCCATCTAATTTATGTTTCCCTTTGTTGCAGATAAAAAATCATGGCCTTTTCCCGCAGATATCATGTATTGGGATGAGTGGCCGGTTCGCCAACCTTTTTTGCTTTTTGGAGCCCAGGCATTTCATCAGCAGAAATACCTTGATCTTTTTCTAAGCCTAAAACGCGATTTTACAGTTTATGAAGTGATCCGGAATGTACCTATCCGGCATCCACTTTTGTGGGCAAGATAGAATTCAACTCAATATTCAAACCCTGTATCCATCTCCGCACCACTCTTTTTACCTGAACAATCAGAACAAGATTTGTTTATAAAAAATATAAGGTGAGTCCATTTGTTTCCTTTCATTTTAATTTACGGATGAGACCTATATCATATGCCATAAAACCATTGTTGTCAATTTTTGAAGTGTCGTTTATTTTTAAAGCAGTCAATACCGAATGTTAATGAATTTATATTCAATAACGGATTGTATTCTGGATTCGGAGAGAATTGGCTTTAACCTGAGGAGTTAGCTAAATAATGAAAATTTTCAAAGCTTAGTATCTTTAATAGAAATTGTAGGTCTTAGCAGCCAGGCTTGCTAAATAGTGTGATTTTTGCATTGAGCTAACAAGTTATTTCTCAGTTATTTATTATAATTATATTTTAATTTTTGAAAATTAAGATATGGGGTGATACGCGTTTATAAACATTCTAAATTAGAAATTAATTGACATTAATTGATTACTATTTAGTCCGGATTTCGTTAAATTATACATATCTAATACAGCCTGTCATGAAAACTACACAAATTTTACTTCTGTTTGTTTTTTTTATGTCTTCTGTCAATCTTAATGCCCAGATTGACGTAAAAGCGAAAGCAAAAGACCAAACAAACAACCGGGCTAACAACAAGGTCGATAAAACTATCGATCAAGGCCTTAATAAAGTTGAAGATGGTGTTAAGAACCTTTTCAAGAAGAAAAAGAAAACGGAAAGTAATGATCAGCAAGTAGAACAAAATGAAGGGGCAAAACCTGAAGTTCAGGAACAGGTAAAACCGGTTTCCGCAGGAACACCATCTCTGGCAGCCTATTCCAAATTCGATTTTGTTCCGGGCGAAAAAGTCATTTTCTATGAAGACTTCAGCCAAGATGCCATTGGCGATTTCCCGGCTCTTTGGAATACCAATGGATCTGGCGAGG
>JBBRZE010000016.1:0-71551 GCA_038236995.1 Bacteroidales bacterium
AGTAACACCTTTGGGTTTGGCGGTCATAATGGAACTGTAATCTTTAAAAAACTTTCTTAGTAAAGTGTTAAGAGATTTAAGGTATCGAATAAAACTCTTTTCTTCTTCAAGAAAGGAGTTTTATTCATTTATAAAAGCGACCACAGGTTTTAGCCCTTTAAAGCTCCGGCTTTATGATCTGGCATTTATCCACAAATCGGCTTCCTCTGCTGATTTATTGGGGCAACCTATCAATAATGAACGACTCGAATATCTTGGCGATGCCGTAATTGGAACGATTGTCGCCGATTATCTCTATAACAGGTTCCCCCGGAAAGATGAAGGATTCCTTACTCAAATGCGTTCGCGAATTGTAAACAGGAGTTTTCTGACACAATTAACCTTTAAACTTGGGCTCGATCATTTTGTCACCTCGAATACTAATTCGGTCAATGAATCGAGCCATATTTTTGGTGACGTATTTGAAGCATTTATTGGAGCGATTTATCTCGATTATGGCTACCAGGGTGCAAAAGACTTTTTGATTAAAAAAGTTTTGTCATCCTACGTTGATGTTCACGCATTAGAAAGAAGTGACAATAACTTTAAAAGCCAGCTAATAGAGTGGGGTCAAAAAAACAAAAGGGAAGTTGAATTCGACACCCAGGAAAATCCTGTTTCACGTCCAAATAAGCCACCATTTGTATCTATCATCAGGATTGATGGTCAGATCGCAGGGAAAGGTGAAGGGTTTTCAAAAAAAGAGGCACAGCAAAATTCAGCGTGTAAAGCACTCGAAAATTTCGACATCAACGATTGCATCTGACAATCTGATCGTTATATTAAAGAGAAAAAGCGCTCCGATCAAACAATCCATGGCACTAAATAAGTTCATATTATTTTGGCAAAAGCAGAATAAAGATCTGACTTCGTCACCAAAAAGCTAGATTACACCAACCTCTTAACGTGAAAAAAACCTTTTTATAAGGAATAACTTCCTTATTTAAGCTCCTAAGTTAAATAATGTTAAGGAGAATCGACAACATACATTAATAGCTATATCTTTGTTTCGATGAGTAGAAGAATGATATATACTTTAAGTGTAGTAATGGCTATTGCTGCGGCTTCCCTTATTGGTGTGCAGATGATGAACATTAAACATACAGCTGAACTTCAGGAAAAGAATTTCAGTATGCAGACCATGCAGGCATTACAGTATGTAACCGAACTGATTGATTTTGCAGAAACCAACGAATTTTTAGAACGCGAAGCAAAAATTGAACTTCCAATTAATTATTCAGAATTATTCCCCAACTCTGATCCTAATTTACCTTTAAGCGCTCTTGAACAGAAAGGCGAAATATCAGTCTCCCGAAAATATTCAAGTTCTGGTACAAAAAATGGAATAAACGATCATTCTATTTTTTTATCGCAAAGGCAGCAGAGTTTTCAGACTGGATATAATGCCAAGAGTGCGCAAGACGCACAAAATCTCAGATACCAACTTTTCATGAAAGACCAGGCAGACGTGCCTTTATCGATAAGAATACCTCCTGATTTTCTGGCTCAGGCATTGGATACGGCTCTTAAGCGCAACGGTATTTATCTCGATTATAAGTTCGCCGTACTAACCACGATAGATGGTAAAAACGATTACATCATGGGAAGCCCTGACTTTAAAGCTAAATTGGGAAATAAAAAACCATATAAAAAATTACTTCTTGCGGGAGAAGATCCGGTAAAGCCAGACTATCTTTGCGTTTATTTTCCGGATCAAAGAAGTAGTTTCTTTAGTTCTACTTCATTTTTGGTCTTCCCTTCATTGCTTCTTACACTGATAATTATCGTAATTTTCATTGTGACACTTCAGATTATTTTGCGGCAAAAGAAAATATCGCAGATAAAAAATGATTTCATCAACAATATGACCCATGAACTGAAAACTCCCATCTCAACGATTTCGTTAGCTTCGCAAATGCTCAGGGATTCATCCGTTTCACTTTCAAAAACGACTGTTGATCATATTTCGGGTGTAATTTTTGATGAAAGTAAAAGATTAAGCAGCCAGGTTGAAAAAGTACTGCAAATGGCTGTTTTCAACGAAGGGAAATTAAAACTCAAGTTCACGCAAATTGATTTGAATAAATTGGCAGAAAGTGTCGCTTCTAATTTCGAAATCAGGGTCTCGAACGAGAACGGAGAATTGAAAACCGATTTACAAGCTGAAAATCCATTTATCAGGGGAGATGAAGTTCACATCACAAATGTATTTTTCAATTTATTGGACAACGCTGTAAAATACAGTAAGACAAAACCAATAATTGAACTTTCGACCGAAAACAAAAACGGTTGGGTCATTGTTCAGGTAAAGGATAACGGCATTGGTATTCCCAAAGAAAATCAAACACAGATATTCGAACGCTTCTACCGGGTTCCAACAGGCAACATTCACAATGTTAAAGGATTTGGACTTGGCCTTTCGTATGTAAAGCGCATTATAGACGTTCATAACGGTAAAATAAAAGTAGATAGTACTTTAGGGAAAGGTACCCGTTTCAGATTGTATTTCCCATTAAAAAATACTCAGAATTATGGAAAAGAAAACTAGAGTGATTCTCGCAGAAGATGACGAAAACCTTGGCCTCCTGCTCAGAGAGTATCTTATCGCAAAAAATTACGACACTGACTTATATCCTGATGGCGAAGCTGCCTATAAAGGGTTTCAGAAAAGTCAGTATGATCTTTGCATTTTTGATGTGATGATGCCAAAGAAAGATGGATTCACATTAGCAAAAGACATCAGGATGCTCAACACAGAGATCCCAATCATTTTTTTGACCGCTAAAAGCATGAAAGATGATGTGATTGAAGGGTTCAAAATCGGGGCTGACGATTACATGACAAAACCTTTTAGCATGGAGGAATTATTATTCCGGATTGAAGCCATTCTGCGCAGAACCAGTGGAGAAGGAGATAATTCACAAACAGTTTTCAAACTTGGAAGATTTATTTTTGATGCCCGCAAACAAACGCTTTCGGACGGAACTGAAAACACAAAGCTAACTACCAAAGAGGCAGACCTGCTTAAATTACTTTGTGTAAATGCCAATAAAATTCTTGAAAGAAATTTCGCACTTAAAACCATATGGGTCGACGATAACTATTTCAATGCACGAAGCATGGATGTTTACATTACAAAACTCAGAAAGCATTTGAAATCGGAGGAAGGAATTGAGATTATAAATGTACACGGTAAAGGCTATAAACTGATCGTGTAAAAATACGATACTGAAACAAAGGAAAGCCCGGGCAGATTGTCCGGGCTTTCCTTTGTTTCTTAAATTGGTTAGTAGAGACGCAATTAATCGCGTCTCTACAAACCGCATATCCTTGTTTATACCAATCCCTGTGCAAGCATTGCTTCCGCAACCTTTACAAAACCACCAACGTTGGCACCTTTCACATAATTGATATAGCCATTGGTCTTACCATGTTTTGTGCATGTATCGTGAATATCCTGCATGATCAGGTGAAGCCGTTTGTCAACCTCTTCGCTTGTCCAATTGTAACGCATACTATTTTGCGACATTTCAAGTCCTGAAACGGCTACGCCTCCTGCATTGACGGCTTTCCCGGGAGCAAACGTGAGTTTATTATTTACGAAATAATTCACTGCATCAGAAGTACATCCCATGTTCGAAACTTCAGCGACAAGGATACAACCATTACTGTTCAGCATTCGGGCATCATCTTCATTAAGCTCATTTTGAGTTGCACAAGGCATGGCAATATCTACTTTTACCTGCCACGGCTTCGCATCAGGGAAAAAATGAACTCCAAATTCTTCGGCATATGGCGCAACCACATCATTGTTGCTTTCTCGCAACTCAAGCAGATACTCAACTTTTCTGCCTGAGATGCCATCCGGATCATAAATAAATCCATCAGGTCCCGATATCGTTACAACCTTTCCTCCCAATTCATTTATCTTACTGATCGCTCCCCATGCAACATTTCCAAAACCTGAAACTGCAAAAGTCTTTCCTTCAACCGTCTTCCCAATTTCATTTAGCATATGCTGAACAAAGTAAACAGCGCCATAACCAGTTGCTTCGGGACGAACCAAAGAGCCACCCCAGCCAAGACCTTTACCTGTTAGAACGCCTGTAAATTCATTTCTGATCCTTTTATACTGACCAAAAAGAAAACCAATTTCGCGGCCACCAACACCAATATCGCCGGCAGGTACATCCGTATTCGGACCAATGTGACGGAAAAGTTCTGTCATAAACGATTGGCAGAAGCGCATAATCTCGTTGTCGCTGCGACCTTTCGCACTAAAATCGGAACCACCTTTTCCACCACCCATAGGTAGTGTTGTCAAACTATTTTTGAAAGTCTGCTCAAATCCCAGAAATTTCAAAATACTCAAAGTGACACTTTTATGAAACCGTAAACCACCCTTGTAAGGGCCTAAAGCGCTGTTGAATTCAACCCGGTAACCGCGGTTAATTTCGACTTCACCCTTATCATTACTCCATGGTACCCGAAACATGATTGTTCGCTCTGGCTCAACCATTCGTTCCAGAATTTTCGCTTGCTTATAACGCGGATTTGCATCATAAACATCCCAAACAGATTCAACAACTTCCAAAACTGCCTGGTGAAACTCAGCCTCACCGGGTGTACGGGCTTTGAGCCCTTCCATAAAAGTATCTATTCCTGCATTCATCTTAAATTTGTTTTAATTTTTTGGCTAATCAATTTAGTTTTTCTTTTCATAACCGGACCCTTTTAAATCCAACCAAAATTACAGATTTCTTTTTCAACGTATTGGAAATAGGGATAAATCAATCAAACTATATAGTGTTATATTTCAATCTCTTAATGCGGGCCATATTGTGTTATTTATCATGTTTATCGGTTTTAATGATATAAGTCAGAATTGTGAGCGCTCGATTCTAAAGAAGAAACTGTTTGGATAACGAAATAGTTTAGCTAAAGAACCTTATAAACTTCGACCTTATAGAGGATGATTTAACAAATACATCACTATTTTTTATACAATTCTTCAAATTCGTCGGGGATGGGTGCGAATAAAGCATTAATTTCGCAGCTTAATTGAAAATGAACGAATACGCTCAAAACTGATGGATTACAATTTCAAAGATATTGAAAAGAAATGGCAACAATACTGGGCCGATAACAAGACATTTAAATCGGAAATAGATCTTTCAAAACCGAAATTCTATTGTCTCGATATGTTCCCCTACCCTTCAGGTGCCGGCTTACACGTTGGCCATCCCGAAGGCTATACCGCTACCGATATTATATGCAGGTACAAACGGGCCAATGGTTTCAATGTACTTCATCCGATGGGGTGGGACGCTTTCGGATTGCCAGCCGAGCAATATGCCATCCAGACCGGAACGCATCCTGCCATCACAACTCAGAAAAACTGCGATACATTTCGCAGGCAAATTCAATCGTTGGGTTTGAGTTACGATTGGGAACGCGAAATCAATACCACCGACCCAAAATACTTTAAATGGACGCAGTGGATTTTTACCCGCTTATTCAATACGTGGTTCGATAAAGAACAAAACAAAGGCAGGCTGATCAGTGAACTTCCGATTCCTGAGGATATTAAAAAGCAGGGTGAAACCGAAGTTCAGAAGTATATTTCGGGTAAACGTCTTGCTTATTACGATAATGCACAGGTTTGGTATTGCCGTACCTGCAAAACGGTTTGTGCCAACGAAGAGGTATTAAACGATGGTTCGCACGAAAAATGCGGCACAAAGGAAGTAGAACGCCGATACCTTAAACAATGGATGTTGCGCATTCCACACTATGCCGAACGTTTGCTTGAAGGTTTGGATCAGCTTGACTGGCCAGCCGGGGTTAAAGATATGCAGCGCAACTGGATTGGCCGGTCAACTGGTGCAGAAGTCGATTTTGCGATCGATGGTACTGACAAAAAATTGCGTGTTTACACAACCCGCCCGGATACATTATTTGGTGCAACTTATATGGTGCTGGCCCCTGAACATGAGTTGGTAAATGAGATCACGACTCCCGAACAGCGGGATGCGGTTAAAGATTATGTCCGGAATGCAGCCTTAAAAAGCGATCTCGACAGAACCGATCTTGCAAAAGGTAAAACCGGGGTTTTCACAGGTCGTTATGCAATTAATCCCATCAACGGTGCAAAAATCCAGATATGGGTCGCTGACTATGTTTTAATGGGATACGGAACAGGTGCCATCATGGCTGTTCCTGCACATGACACGCGTGACTTTGAATTTGCCCAGACATTCAATATACCCATCATTTGCATCCTTGATCCTGGAAAAGCTTCTGAAGAGATCCGCGCAAAGGTGTTGGCCGGCGAAGCCTGCTGGATCGAAGATGGGGTTTACATCAACTCTTCGAATGCAGCAATTGGTATCGATATTAACGGACTTTCAAAAGAAGAAGGAATCAAAACAGTTACAAGCTGGCTCGAATCAAACGGGCTTGGCGAATCTACTATCAACTATAAATTGCGCGATTGGTTATTCAGCCGCCAAAGGTATTGGGGCGAGCCATTCCCTGTGATTCACTGGGAGGACGGAGAAGTAAGCGTTTTGAACGACGATGAATTACCGTTAGCACTTCCCGTTGTAGAAAAATATTTACCCGGAGAATCGGGCGAATCGCCGCTTTCGAACGCTGGTGACTGGCTGATTGTGACTGATAAAAACGGGAGAAAAGGTCGCCGCGAAACCAATACAATGCCGCAATGGGCTGGTTCGTGTTGGTATTACCTGCGGTTTACCGATCCAAAAAACGACGAAGCACCTTTCAGCAAAGTTGCTGAAAACTACTGGATGCCAGTCGATCTGTATGTCGGAGGAGCAGAACATGCGGTCTTGCACTTGCTTTACAGCCGATTCTGGCACAAAGTACTCTTCGATCTGGGTATCGTTTCGACTGCAGAACCATTCCAGAAGTTATTCAACCAAGGGATGATTCTCGCATTTGCATACGAGACAGCCTCCGGATCAAAAGTTCCTTCAGATCAGGTAGAAGATCGTGAAGGGAAATACTTCAGCACAGTTACGGGCGAAGAGCTCAAACAGATTGTTGCCAAGATGTCGAAGTCGCTGAAGAATGTAGTCAACCCCGACGATGTTGTAGTCAACTATGGTGCAGATGCCTTGCGACTGTTCGAGATGTTTATCGGACCGCTCGATGCAACCAAACCGTGGACTGAAAACGGCGTTAAAGGAGTATATAACTTCTTACGCAGGGTTGTCGCCTTCTTTGGAGAAATGAATAATATTTCTGAAGGCGAAGAATCAAAGGAGACATTGAAAATTCTTCATCAGACGATCCGCAAAGTGAGTGACGATATCCGTGATATGAAATTCAACACTGCTATCTCGCAGATGATGGTCTTTACAAACCATTGTTACAAAGCTGGTAAAGTGAATCACGAAACTGCTGTAACCTTCTTCCAGCTGTTGGCTCCTTTCGCACCGCATCTCGCAGAAGAATTATGGGAACTCTACGGAAATAAATCGGTATTGAGCTTCCATCCATGGCCCGTTTTTGATGAATCGTATCTTGCTGAAGAGACCTTTGAATATCCGGTTTCATTCAACGGTAAGGCGCGGTTTAAAATTACCCTTGCCATCGATTTACCAACAAGCGATATCGAAAAGGCGGTTCTTGCCGACGAGCATACCAATAAGTGGATAGAAGGAAAAACAATTGCGAAAGTCATTATCGTACCCAACAAGATTATCAATATTGTTGTAAAGTAACATTATATCGATATTAAGAATAAAAGCCGGCTTCATTGAAGCCGGCTTTTTTGTATCCCAACTTCTGTTTTATACAATAAAACCGATTGAATTGATAACAATCCCTCCGTTTAGAATCGTTGATCCTATATAACTCCCTCTTTGTCGAAAATACAGACCATCTCGTCGAAATAATTAGGGCACAGTAATTCACCGATATATCTTCGTTCCAGTATTATTAAAATGATATACCATGAAACGAAAAAAACTCTTAATGATCACAGGTCTGTTGTTGCTCCTCATCGGATGCGACAATTATTACATGATCTGTTCACTCAATCCGTTCTACATCGAAAAGAACATTTTACTCGAATCACGGATTGAAGGTTCCTGGCTTGCAAATGCTGTTAAAGCGCCCAAAGATTCAGGTTCATCAAACGATTCGGAGATTTGGAGTCTTGCCGATACAACCTCAACCTGGACAATTAAACGGGCGATTTCTAAATGGGTGGTAAAAGACAAACAGGGTGTAGATTCAACCACGTTTAAACCTGAAAATTACTACTTCGCCAAATTAACGCGCTCATCAGATTCAACAAATTACGAGTTTAAAGTAGTGCTGTTCCGTGTTAAAAAAGGGCTCTACGCCGATTTCATTCCCAACAATAAAGAGGGATTGCTGAAAAGCAAACTGTCGTCAGGCAGTTTCTTTGAAGTTCATACATTGGCACGGGTTACCCTTAACAACAATCAAATAGGCTTATCATGGCTTGGTGCTGACTGTATGAAGGAGATGATCGAAAAGAAACGTGTACGTGTCAATTACCAATGGGTGAAGGAAACCGGCAGATTTTTACTGACCGCTTCATCACACGAATTAACAGGGATGATTGAGCGGTATGCCGATCAAGCCCGGTTTATTGACTGGGAGAACCAAAAAGCCAAATTAGAATTAACCCGTTTAAATTAACAACGCCATGAAAACACTGAAATATCAAAAGCAATTTATCACTGCATTGCATCTGTTGTTCTGGGTCATCTCTTTCAATGCATTTAATTCCTTCTTTAGCTGCGGAGTAGAATCGGGATATACGCTCGACGGACTCGAATTAACATGGCTGAATGTGTTTTATATTAGCAATCTAATTCTTCTTTTTATTGCAATGCCATTTATCTGGCTGGTGAAAGGGATCAGCCGAGGGATAAAATGGGCTGTGACTGCCGTTTTTTTCATTGTGATTACGTGGGGTATCCTATCGGTATTCTTTGAAAACGATCAGGGAATGGTGTTTGCAGTTATTTTGGGATATTTCCTCGATAACTTTCTCTACGTTCTGATCTTTCACCTGACAATAATAGCAGCTGTTTACCTGAATATTCACCGGTTGATAAAGCGATATTTTTCGCAAGGCAAGTTTGGAGTCTACCTTGTTTCCGCACTCAGTCTCTCGGTTGTCGCAGGCGTTATGAACTATGTATTATTTGATCTTTTTGTCGACCTGATCCTTCCACAACTTTTCTACATTTCTTGGTTCAAGGTATGGGAATTGATCATGATAATGATCGGCTATATTGCGATCACAACAATTGCTTTCCTTTTATGGCAGTATTGGCAGATGCTGATTGAAAACCGCGAAAAAGTTCAGCATGAATTGTCGGCTCTGAAAGCGCAGATCAATCCTCATTTCCTGTTCAATAATCTGAATACAATCTATTCACTCGCGTTAAAAGGAGATGTCAGAACAAAAGACGTGATCTTGCAACTGTCGGACTTTCTAAGGTATGTTTTGTACGATACCTCGAGTGACAAAATCGAACTTGAGAAAGAGATTGAAATCATCAGAACTTATGTGGGGCTGCAACGGGAACGTATCAACCAGGATATTACTGAAATCATCCTCAACATTGAAGGTGATTTTAAAGGAGTGAGCATTGCGCCCCTGCTACTGCTTCCGCTTGCCGAAAACTGTTTCAAACACGGAATCGGGAAAAGCAAAGGAATCATTCAGATTTATATTCAATATTCCGGCCATCGACTCCATTTCGAAACTAAAAATCCGGTTGCACTTCGGGAAAATCCAGTTAATAATGGCCAGGGGGGTATTGGGATTAAAAACGTAGAAAAAAGATTAAATTTGTTGTATCCGGATAAACACCAACTGACGTTTACGGAAAACGAGAAGCTTTTCAGCGTTGATTTGAAGATCGATTTAGACTAATTGTTATGACCATAAAATGTATTGTAATCGAAGATGAACCCGCCGCGCGTGAAATCCTGCAACGCAACATTTCGCAATGTCCCGATCTCGCGTGGTGTGGTTCGTTTGAAGATCCTTTCTCGGCACAAACTTACCTGGATAAAAACAATGTCGATCTTATCTTTCTGGATATTAACCTTCCGGGAATGTCGGGTATCAGCTTTTTACGTACCCTTGTCAAGCCGCCTTTGGTAATCATTACTACCGCCTATCCGCAATATGCCGTTGACGGTTTCGATCTTGAAGTCGTTGATTATTTGTTAAAACCGTTCTCATTCGAGCGGTTTTACAAATCGTTGAATAAAGCGAAAGAACGTTTAATACCAAAAACTGCGAATGCTTTATCCCGAAAAATCACGGTTAAAGCCGATAAACGCATCTACCAGATCGATCTGGATGATCTCCTTTTTGTGGAAGCTTGTGGCGATTATACAACCGTCGGCTGCACGGATAAAAAGCTGGTCACGCACGAAACACTCAAAAGCTGGGAAGAGAAACTGAAAGATCATTCCTTTCAGAAAATACACCGGTCAATCATTATCAATCTTCAAAAAATCGATCATATCGAAGGGAACATGGCAATCATCGGCAAACACAAACTGTTAGTTTCAGAGGCTTACCGCGAGCAACTGATCGCCTTATTGCTGGGACGGAACCTGACGCATATTGGGTGATTCAATAACTGACACTTGAAAATATTTGCATCTTTGTAAAAAAGGGAAACTTAATCATGACGACGATAGAATTAAAAAAGGCGTTGATTCATAGGATTACCGAGATTAATGATGTTTCATTTCTCAAAGCTATCAAAACTATTCCCGACACAAAAACCGAATCTGTTATTATAGCTCTGACGGAAGAACAACGAAGCGAAATTATTGATTCTAAGAAGGAAATTGAACAGGGATTATACCTGGAACATCAGGTTTTAGATAAAGAAGTTTCAACATGGCTAAGCGCCAGATAATTTGGTCACATAGAGCCAGAATAAAACGCTACAAAGTACTGGAATTTTATGCATTAAGTAGCATCTCTTTATAAAACTAAATCTCCAGTATAAAAACCGTTTCCTGTTCATTGGACACAAGGCTTATTGATCCTTTGAGCGACCGCATAATCTGTCACGAAAGACTTAATGCGATCCTTAATCCTGTCTCGGCGACTTCAGCGACTTGTCATCAATATTTGCCAGGGAGTTAACTGGTGGTATCTTCATTTCGGATCGAAGAAGAAGCCAATGCTCCGGTTGTTCTGACGAAACTTAAAAATCAAATTCATCGTTATTCATTATCAGACTTTAGCAGGATTTTGGCTTCCGGCAGGCAGTTTTTAAGATGGACGCAATCAATTAAATCTTAAATTTGCCGGCTAAAACAGATTTGATGGTTGAGATATGTGCATTGGCTTCGGGAAGTAATGGGAATTGCTATTATATTGGGAATAAAGAGGATGCTATTCTGATTGATGCAGGTATTAATTGCAAGCAGATTTTGATCCGTATGAAAGCCAAAGGACTCGATCCTCGCAATATCCGGGCGATCTTCATAACCCATGAGCACAACGATCATGTTTGCGGAGCACGTGTTCTCTCGAAAAAGCTTGACATTCCGGTATACATGACCAAAGGATCCTATCATGCGCTTTATATTACCAATCAACCTGATGCTACACGTTTTATCGATCCAATTCAGCCCGTAATGCTGATTCCGTTCATTATTCATCCCGTTTTAAAGAACCATGATGCCAAAGAACCAACCTCGTTTCGTGTTGAATTACAAGGAGTCAATGTTGGGGTCTTTACCGATATCGGATTGCCGTGCGCCAATGTAATCGCTCATATGCAGCATTGCCATGCCCTCTTTTTGGAAACAAATTACGATGAGAAAATGCTTTGGGAGGGATCATACCCGCAACATTTAAAGCAACGAGTCGCTTCGGATGTGGGCCATCTTTCGAATATGCAGGCGGTGAATTTATTAACCGAACATGCAGGTCCTGATTTAAAATGGGTACTGCTAAGCCATTTGTCGGGAGAAAATAATACTCCCCAAATTGCCTTTGACGCGTTAAAACATTTTGAAGACAGGTTTCACATCGTACTCACCTCGCGCCGCGAACCAGGTGAGGTGATTGAAATTGAAGGACTTATTCAGCTGTAAGCTTTATTGCGCGCTAACAGCATTACGAAAATCCTCAAAAAACTAAAGGACTTTACAGGTAGCAAAATGTCCTGTAAAATCCTTTATAATAAAAAACTGATTTTCTTATGCTTCTCCTTTAGGCTTTGAAAGCTCCTGTATCAATCCAATTGGCTTTTAGCAAGGACCACCAATCGGTAGCAAGTCCTTTCAGTACATACTCGTAAGGAAGCCATCCGTAACCAGCTACTCCCCAACCTGTACCCCATGAATTTCGGATCAATAATGCACCAGTGGTTTCAACAGCTCCCGGATTGGCATTTTTAATCTTCATATTATCGTCGTAACCCACTGCTACGATTGCATGACCGCCCACAATCTTTTCTCCGGCTGTCGGATAAGGCAATTTCCCGGTTGTTCCAGCCTGTGTATAGGAGTTATACACTGTAAATCCGAACATCGAAGGGAGTCCGCCGGCAAGATTTGTTTTAATCTGATTTAATAC
Organism: Bacteroidales bacterium; assembly: GCA_038236995.1. GTDB lineage: Bacteria > Bacteroidota > Bacteroidia > Bacteroidales > Prolixibacteraceae > JAAFHB01. Next base: position 12,671 of record JBBRZE010000016.1, read on the forward strand.
TGTTGTCTTGGTCGTCCCGGAAGGATCTAAACGGTAGTAACTAATCGATTGGTAGTTCTGAGCGAATGCATAGCAGAAGGCAGAGGGTTCTTTTTCGTAATCAGCCACGATATAGGGCCAATACTCTTCGGGCGGCACTCCAAAAATTGCCATTGCACCCATCGTTGAACGAAGAAAAGCACCCGTATCTCCGGTCCAATGTAACATGTTACGTGTCGCCTTATATAGGAAAAGCCGGGAAGCATCAACATGTTTTCCAAAAGCCCTTCGCTCGAAATACTCAACCATCGCAACACCGGCATTTGCGGTACACGAACCAAGTGAACCCTGATTTTCAATCGGTGGACACCAGGGTCTTAAGTCAGCAGTAACTGGTAAGCCTGCCTTTAACGGCTTTGCCGCACCTACTTTTGCAAGCATGGCATTTACAGCATCATGTTCAACGGTGTAGTCACGAAAATCCGGATAGTCGGGCAACCATCCCATTCCTAATTTTCCAAACATTTCAATCATGCTAATTTTGTTTTAGAGGTTTAGCTGATGAATAAACAAATTAAAGCAAGGCTCTCACCAGCTTTAAAAGCCTTTGACTGAATATCAGCTACGTTATTTAAAACGATTAGTTACGAAATACTTTAATTAAATTTAGCAGTTCAAAAAAAGAGAACCAAAAAACACAAAATGGCAGAGGTAATTATTGAAAATAAAGTCTTTGAAAAAGAGAACTTTTCTGAAAAAGGACTCGGTAAAGCGGAATATGAAGGTTGTAAATTTAAAAGTTGTGATTTCTCAAATTCAGACCTATCGAATATTACTTTTATCGATTGCGAATTTGATCATTGCAATTTAAGTATGACCAAAGTTAAAAATACGGCACTGAAAACTGTTAAATTCATCAATTGCAAACTTTTAGGCTTGAATATCACTGATTGCAATAATTTTCTTTTGTCAGTCTATTTTGAAAACTGTTTTTTAAACCTGGCATCTTTCTATAAACTTAAAGTGAAAGGAACTAAATTTAAAAACTGCAATCTGCAGGAAGTCGATTTCACGGAAGCAGATTTAACCAATTCCAATTTTGATAATTGTGACCTTGAAAGAACAATATTTGACCGGACGATCCTGGAGAAAGCAGATTTTCGCACATCTTATCATTTCTCCATCGACCCAACAATAAACAGGATCAAAAAAGCCAAATTCTCAAGAAATGGGCTTCCCGGATTATTGGAAAAATATAACCTTGAAATAGAATAGAAAAAGTGCGGGATACCAGTTGTTACCCGCACCTGCAATTATTTCGAAATAATAATGCGTAATTCTACGACTTATCAACTTTAAACTAGAATGATAATCCTGCCCTAAGTCCTAAAAAAGAAGTTGATGAGCCATCGTTGGAGGCTGATTGATATTTCAGCATCAGATCAAAATTATCCGAGATTTTGTATCCAACCCCCGGGGCAAATGTAAATGCACTACCGCCATTCTTTTGGGTTGAGAATGAAATCCCTACCTGAACACTCCCATAAACCAGGTCCGAAAAATAATATTTTCCACCGGCAAGAACAGGTATTAATCCCATTTTAAAACCGGAATATCCGCTTTTTTTAGCAAAATCAAGATAACCGGCACTTAATGTAACAGCAAATGAAGGTGCAACTGCATATTCACCCATTATATCAATCCCATAAGCCAAACTGGTAAAAGTAGAAACATCACCCACAGGAAGACCAATAACAGCTCCGGCACCAATTTTAAAAGGCATCTCATCACTGCTTTTAGCACTTTCCTGAGCACTTACCGATAGCGTAACCACAAATAAAACAACCAACAACACGAGTTTTGCTTTCATAATACTACAAATTAATGGTTAAATTTATATGATAGATTTCCCACTGATACGATAGTATTTTTCAAATGTTACGGCAAAAAATTCAATTAGAGAAAAAATATTCAAATTTCTTTTGGAAGATGATTGGAATATTTGGGGGAATTTAAGAAGATGACAACCAAATATTTGCCATCACCCAATAAATACATTCCAAAATTACACTTATGGTTGAAATTCGCTTTTTAATAAACTAAAGACTTTCAAATCGAAGAACTGATCGTGGTATCTTTCTCCTTCCCGTTCAATACCATCAAAACTAAAACCTAATCGCAAGGCAATCTTTTCGCTCGGCTCGTTACCTACCGCGCATCGGATGGTAACTCTGTTCATCATCATTTTCTCAAAAGCTATTCCGAGTAGAACCTGGCAAGATTTGTGAATAATTCCAAGACCGGTCATATCGCTGATAAGCCAATATCCAATCTCTGTCTTTTCATTAACCCTATCGGTATTGTGGAAGCCTATTATGCCTGCAAATCTGCCTTTAAACCAGATAGTGTAAACCTCATTATATGTTGCTTCGCGTTGCGAAATGACTGTTTGAATAAAAGCTTCGCTATCCTTGACTTCTTTGGTATAATCAACAAAAGGTAACCACTTCCCCAAATGTGAACGATTCTGATCAACTGCATCAAAAATTGTTGCTGCATCATTGGCCCCAAGCCGTTCGAGCAATATTTCATTTGTAACTACGATATTTTGCATATCAATCAGTTGTAAAAAACCCGGACTTCAGCAGCCCGGGTTTTAGTTGTATTATTTGTCTCCGATAACTCCTATTTATTTTTAGGGGAAATAGAAGAATTTAAAGTGACTATTCCAAAACAGCCGCGATGCCTGGAAGAACGCGTCCTTCGAGGTATTCAAGCATAGCACCACCTGCGGTAGAGATATAGGAAACTTTGTCTGCGATTCCAAATTTATTGACCGCAGCAACTGAGTCGCCACCTCCAACAAGTGAGAAGGCACCTTTGCTGGTTGCTTCAACGATGGCATCGCCAATTGCCTTTGTTCCAACGGCAAATTTATCCATTTCAAAAACGCCGACAGGACCATTCCACAGGATCGTTTTTGATTCACTGATCACTTTCTTGAACATTTCAATCGTCTTTGGTCCTGCATCAAGTCCTGACCAGCCATCGCTGATATTATTTGAAGGCACTATCCTGGTATTTGCGGTTTCGGCAAATGCATCTGCTTCAACTACGTCGACTGCCAAGATAATCTTAACCCCTTTTTGCTCAGCTTTCTTCAGAATATCAAGCGCCATCGGCATAAAGTCATCTTCGCAAAGCGAACCACCAATTTTACCACCTTGTGCCTTCACAAATGTGTAAGTCATACCTCCGCCAATAATAAGGTTATCAACGCTGTTAAGAAGGTTCTCGATAATCGTAATCTTCGAAGATACCTTTGAACCACCCATGATTGCAGTAAACGGACGTTTGGGAGCCTTTAGCACTTTGTCAAGACTTTTAACTTCACTATCAACAAGATAACCGAATAGTTTGTCATGTGGAAAAAACTGTGCAATCACTGCTGTAGAAGCATGAGCACGGTGAGCTGTTCCGAAAGCATCGTTTATCCAGCAATCGCCAAGCCCTGCAAGTTGTTTCGCAAATGCGACATCTCCACCCTCTTCTTCGGGATGAAAACGAAGGTTTTCAAGTACCAGTACTTCACCTGGTTTCAGTGCATCAGCCATTTTCCGGGTCTCAGCACCAATACAATCAGGCGCAATTTTAACTTCAATTCCACCAAGCAATTCCGAAAGGTGAGGAACAAGGTGCCTCATCGAAAACTTATCTTCGGGACCCTTTTTAGGACGACCAAGATGCGACATGATAATGGCTGCACCTCCATTTTCAATCACCTGTTTGATGGTAGGAAGAGCGGCAGTCATGCGTGTATCGTCGCCAATCACGAATTTTTCATCAAGCGGAACATTGAAGTCAACGCGGATCAGGGCCTTTTTGCCCGAAAAGTCATAATTTTCAATCGTCTGCATTTTTCGTTGGATTTAATATTTTGTTTTTCAAAGATAGATAAAAAGTGTTTTACAACATCAATACAATACAAATTTATCAAACGATTTGATCTATTTTTAACAAACAACCATTTATTTTTCCATTTCATTTCGTTAAAGAACCCCTATTTTCATACTTTTGAAGCCTGAATGATTTATCTCTTTTAATGATCATCAATCACCTTATCCAATAAATCTTATTCATACCGGATGCAATTTAAAGACGTCATCGGACAAGATAGTATCAAACAAAGACTGATTCAGGCAGTTGCCGAGGATCGGATACCTCATGCTCAATTGCTTGTCGGACCTCCGGGTAACGGGAAACTTGCGCTGGCACTGGCCTTTGCCCAATACATTAACTGTCCCGATAAGCACGACAACGACTCGTGCGGCGTATGCAGTTCGTGCCGGAAATATGCCAAGATGATTCATCCCGATCTCCATTTTACGATTCCTGTGATTAAAACCGCAGCCATTGATAAGCCCACCAGCAGCGATTATATGACTAAGTGGCGCCAGTATTTCGGAGAGAATCCATATCCTCAATACGAAAAATGGATGCAAATTATTGCGGATGAGAATAAACAGGGATCAATCTATGTTGATGAGGCCAAGGACCTTATTCACAAACTGAATCAAAAATCGTACGAAGCGGAATATAAGGTTTCTATCATATGGTTACCTGAAACAATGAACATCACCTGCGCTAATAAGATTCTGAAAATCCTTGAAGAACCACCAACTAAAACGATTTTTATCCTGATATCCGAGGCTGAACAAAAGCTATTAAGTACCATCCGGTCAAGATGTCAGTTTATACGGGTTCCCAAAATTGAGGACAACGATTTGCAGGTCGCAATTGCAGATATGGCAGAAACCACAAATACCAATCCGGCAACTATTGCCCGACTCGCACGAGGCAACTATTTTATGGCAATCGAGATCATGCAGAACGATGAACTGCGAAGTTTCAACCTTCGTCAGTTTACCTCAATCATGCGTAATGGCTATGGTCGGAAATTACAGGAAATTTTGACATGGTCAGAAGAAGTTGCAGGTATCGGAAGAGTAAGACAAATGGGGTTTTTGAAGTATTGCGGTGAATTTCTGCGCGAGAATTTTCTTTTCAATCTTAAAGAACCGGATTTAATCTATATGGATGAACCGGAAACTGAGTTCTCTCAAAAATTTGCCCCCTTCATAAACGAACGAAATGTCATGTTTCTTTTTCGTGAATTTGAAAAAGCATATACTGATATTTCGATGAATGGCAACGCCAAACTAATTTTCACCGATCTTGGACTAAAGGTCTCGAAGTTAATCAGGCTTTAGAAAGTAATTACATTTCGCCCTGATGACGGACATTTTTTGTGACTTTTGACAACCCAATAATTCCGGGATCCTGAATTTTGGTCTAAAAAGAGAAATAGAATCACTATTTTTGTGAAATTCAAATTTTTCCCTGTCGGAACGATTTTCAAACCGACGGTCTAAATATTTCTATATCAATTATATGAACACTCAGGATAAAACAGCACGCGGCTGCCCTACGAGCGATCGGGTTGGAAGTTGCGCCAAATTAAATGTCTACGACTGGCTTTACGATGTTAAAAGCACCATCAATACTGAGGAAATCGTTGAAGTCCGTTTTAAAAATACACGCAAAGACTATTACCGAAATGTCAACGGATTAACCCTTAATGCTGGGGATATGGTTGCCGTTGAAGCAAGTCCCGGTCACGATATCGGTATGATTTCGCTGGTTGGCGATCTTGTACTTAAGCAAATGAAACGGCACAAAGCCACAATGCTTGACGGCGAATTGCGTAAAATATACAGGCTGGCAAAAGCAGTCGATCTTCAGAAATGGGAAGAAGCAATTAATATTGAGCATGCTACGATGCTTAAAGCCCGAAAAATCGCTGAAGACCTTAAATTAAATATGAAGATCGGCGATGTCGAATTTCAAGGGGATAAAACGAAAGCAATTTTCTATTACATTGCCGATGAACGCGTTGATTTTCGTCAATTGATTAAATTATATGCCGATACCTTTCGTATCAGGATTGAGATGCGCCAGATCGGAGCACGACAGGAAGCGGCCAGGATCGGCGGAATTGGTCCTTGCGGCAGAGAACTTTGTTGCAGTTCATGGATTTCAAACTTTGTATCGGTTACGACCAATGCGGCCCGGTATCAGGAAATTTCACTAAACCCGCAAAAACTGGCAGGGCAATGTGGAAAGCTGAAATGCTGTCTGAACTACGAACTTGATTGCTACATGGATGCTCAGAAAAATTTCCCGCCAACCAATATTCAGATTGAAACTGAAAAAGGAAATTACAATTATTTGAAGGCTGATATTTTCAAGGGGATTTTCTGGTATGTAAAAGAAAATAATCAACCCGGCGGAATGATGGCCGTATCGGTTGATAAAGTAAGAGAGATTCAACTTCTCAACCGAAGTGGGAAGAAAATAGCACAGTTAACCAGCGAGAATGTTGTCGCTGCTGAACCAGAAGGACATACTTACCACAATAACACAGGAGAAGAAAGTATTGAAAGATTTGATCAGGCAACCAAAAATCGCCGGAAAAAAAGGCATAAACCAGTTTTAACACGAAAACCAAATTCAGGCAATGAAAGTCAAGGGAATCAGCATGCACCTGAAGTATAATTATCTTTCCCAACTCCCGGTGTTGTTACTGTTGACCATTTTTATGACTTCATGTAACAAAAAAGCGGTTGTAGAAGATTATCGCAGTTTAAGGCACGCTGAATGGAATCAGGATACAGCCTTGGTTTTTGATATCAATATCCCTGATCCAAAGAAACTTTACGACCTTTCGTTTACAGTTCGAAATGAGGGACATTACGCATACAGTAACCTGTGGATATTTGTGGCAATCACACCGCCATCTGGTAAAGAACTGACAGACACTGTAGAACTGACCCTTTCCAAACCTTCTGGCGAATGGCTGGGCAGTGGACTGGGAGATCTTTACGATCGGAAATATCCGTATAAGAAAACCATCTTTTTTCCCGAAATCGGAAAATATACGATTTCAGTCAGACAGGGTATGCGCACCAAAACCGGTGTCCTGACCGGGATTCACGATTTTGGAGTCGTGCTCGAGAAAGCGCTTTAAATTACATTTTATACTTATCAGAATGGGCAAAAACAAACTGGCCAAGTTTGCGGACTTAAATACTTTTGGCCATGTTATTCAGCTGTCATACAAAGAACTATTAAAAGAAAGATTTGTATTAAAAGGCAAATGGAACAAAGAATTCTTTAAAAATGAACATCCCATTGTCCTTGAACTTGGGTGCGGAAAAGGAGAATACACAGTCGGACTTGCAAAGCTTTTTCCCAATAAGAACTTTATTGGGATTGACATTAAAGGTTCGAGGATGTGGACAGGAGCAAATGAAGCGCATCAAAATGAAATCAGGAACTGCGGCTTTATACGAACAAATATTGAGCTTTTGGCGCATTTTTTTGACGCCGGTGAAATCTCCGAAATATGGATTACCTTCCCCGATCCTCAGATGAAAAGGACCAATAAAAGGCTCACCTCCATCCGGCTTTTAACGCAATATGGCAAAATTCTTAAACCAGAAGGAGTTATTCATCTGAAAACAGACAGTGTTTTTCTCTATCAATACACATTAGCAATAATCGAGGAGAATAAGTTTCCAATCGAAGTAAACACGGATGATCTGTATGCTTCGGGAATGGCTGATGATATTTTGAGCATCAGAACTTACTATGAGCAACAATGGCTCGACAGAGGAAAAATTATTAAGTACCTGAGATATGTTCCTCACTTTAATAATCTTACAGAACCTGAGATCGAGATTGAACTGGATGATTACAGAAGTTTTGGGCGCGATAATACCAACAGGGATAACATCGAAACAAAAAAATAAACCGTGTCAGACTTTTACGAAAATGTATTCGAAGTAGTCAGGCAAATACCTGTCGGCAGGGTGACCAGCTATGGTGCTATTGCAAGATATCTTGGAACCGCCGGATCATCGCGGATGGTGGGATGGGCAATGAACCTTTCGCACCACCAGGAGGTGTATGTTCCGGCTCACCGCGTTGTGAACCGGAACGGATTGTTAACGGGGAAGGTTCATTTTGGCTCACCTGATGTAATGCAGGAATTACTTGAGAACGAAGGCGTCGCTGTGGAAAACGATTGTGTAACCGATTTTGACCGGCTTTTCTGGGATCCGATGAAAGAATTATTGTGAACAATTTGGGCTTTGCAGCGTTGTGAGGGTGAGTAACGGAGAAAAAAGAGGGATAGATGGGGAAGATTTAATGAATGGCCCGTAATTCCTCTTTAACTTGATTTACCACAAAGGAAAACGATTCTAAAAAACATTAATAATGGCAGTTATACCAAAAACGATTACAGATATACTCCGGAACGTGATTTATCCGGGTTCCGATAAAAACCTGGTTGAACTTGAGATGGTTCAGGAGATCAGAATTGCCGGGAGCAGAATCGGCTTTACGCTTGTTTTTCAAAGCGAAAACGATCTGAATATACAGGCTGTTTTGGAGACTTGCGCCCGGGAAATAGAGAATACACTTGGAAATGAATACGACCTGACGATAACGCCCAAAGGTAGTCACAGGATGAAAGCCCCCGTTTTACCGGGAGTAAAAAATATCATCGCAGTTGCCTCAGGTAAAGGTGGTGTCGGAAAATCAACGGTTGCAGTAAATCTTGCCATTGCATTGGCTAAAACAGGAGCAAAAGTAGGTTTGGTTGATGCAGATATATTTGGGCCATCGATTCCAAAGATGTTTGGAGAAGAAGCTGCTCACCCGCTTATCGAAGATATCGAAGGTCGTGAGATGATTATACCGATCGAGAAATATGGAGTAAAAATCTTGTCGATTGGCTTTTTCAGTAACCAGGAAACAGCCCTTATCTGGCGCGGTCCGGTGGCCTCCAACGCGCTTAAACAATTGATTATTCAAGGATTATGGGGTGAGCTCGATTACATTCTGATCGACTTGCCTCCCGGAACCAGCGATATTCACCTTACAGTCGTTCAGACTCTTCCGGTTACCGGTAGTGTTATCGTAACAACACCACAGGATGTCGCATTGGCGGATGTCATTAAAGGAGTCTCGATGTTTCAAAGCAAATCCATTGATGTACCCGTTCTGGGAATTATTGAAAATATGTCATGGTTCACACCTGCAGAATTGCCTGAAAACAAATACTATATATTTGGAAAAGATGGCGGTAAAAATCTGGCGGAAAAGATGGGCATTCCTTTACTGGGACAAATTCCTATTGTGATGAGCATTCGCGAAGGGGGTGACAATGGGATTCCTGTTGCCTGGGAAGATGATACTAAAATAGGAAATGCATTTTCAGAATTGGCAGCAAATGTTATTCAGCAATTAAATTACCGAAATGAAAATTTAAAACCGACAGAGCGCGTTCACGTCAAAAAGAGATAAGGTTTTTATGAAATAAAAACAGATTCATTTGATTGAAATTTAAACAGATACCAGCAATAAAACAGAGAGAGCGCGAAGAATTTTCGCGCTCTCTCTGTTAATGAAACACTTTAATTCATCATATTCAAATTTATAAAATCATAAAGCTTACGACAACCACTTTTTTGTTTCGCAGAACCATTTCTCTTTGTATCTTTACGGTAGCTGTTTTGTCGCTCGGATAACGGTCATCACAGTGTCAAAATCAATAAATTAAGTTAAGACTTTTGAAACAGACAGGAAGACATATTCTGCTTCTCTTTTGGTTAACCGGAATCCTTGCAGGTTGTTCAACTAAAAAGAACACCCCTGTTTCCCGCGCATACCACAATGTTTCTGCACGTTACAATGTTTATTTCAATGCAAAAGAGAGTCTGAAGGCCGGACTTCAGCGTATTGATCTATCAATTTCCGACGATTATACCCGCATCTTACCAATTTTTAAATCCACATTACCCGAAGCTGCCAAGGTAGCGACTTCCGAAATGGAGGTAACAATCGCTAAATGCAACAAACTAATAGCCCTTCACTCCATCACGAAAAGTCCACGCCGAAAAACAAATAATTCAGAGCGTTACAAAAAATTTGCTTCTAAGGGTGAATACAACGAGTGGATCGATGACAGCTATATATTGATGGGACAAGCCAGTTACTACCAACACGATTTTCACCGTGCCATCGAAAACTTCAATTACGTAATCCGAAAGTTCCCTTCTGAACCCACCCGTTACGATGCCTTTCTTTGGATGGCAAAATGTTACATTGAAACCGGTGATTACCAGCAGGCGCTTGAAATATTTAATTCCCTTTCGCGTGATGCCGGTTTCCCCAAAAGACTCAATCAAGAACTTAACCTGGCCCAAGCTCACTATTATTTAAAAGACAATCAGCCAGATGCGGCCATTCCTCACTTGAAAGTTGCATTGGAAACTTCGATCCCACGCACTGATAAAATTAGGCTTAATTACATTCTGGCACAATTGTTTGAATTGACCGACAAACCGGAAGAAGCATCTAAGCAATATGCTCATGTGTTGAAAATGAGGCCAAACTATCAAATGGCATTCAATGCAAGAATTTCCCGGATGGGAATTGCCGGAGGCGATAGTACCGAAACTTCGCGTCAATTACAAAAAATGCTCGATGATGTTATCAACGCAGAGTATCGCGATAGAATTTACTATACGAAAGGTGAGATCGCCTTAAAAGAGGGACGCAAACTGAATGCAATTGACAATTTTAAGAAATCGGTACTTTACAGCACATCTAATGCCAAACAGCGTGCTTTATCAAGTCTCAGCGTGGCCAGATTATTATTTGAAGACGACGATTATCTTCAGTCTGCCTGTTATTACGATAGTGCTGTTGCAGTAATTGATGCGAGCTACCCGGGGTATGCAGAAATCACAACCCGCGCTTCCGGTTTAAAAAGATTAGCTGCTGATCTGAATTCAGTCACACGTGAGGATAGTCTGCAAAAACTCGCACTATTGACCGCCGACCAGCGAACCGCTCTCATCAACAACATAATAGCGGACTTACAAAAAAAGGAAGCGAGCGAGGCTATTGCTCAAAATTCAGAACAGACTGATCAGAATTACTTCAGGTCACAGCAAAACAGGCAACAGATTGGCATCACAAACAATCAGAATCTTTGGTATTTTTATAATCCGCCTACTGTTGGTCTCGGGAAATCAGAATTTCAACGAATTTGGGGAAAGCGGAAGTTAGAAGATAACTGGCGTCGTAAGAATAAGCTCTCAACAATGGAAGATGAGACCGCACAAATAGCTGAAACTGAAACCAACGCTAATGTTCCCGATGCCAGGAAGAAGGCTACGGATCCTAAATCGGCTGCCTATTATTTGCAGGATATTCCTCTCACCGATTCGCTGATGATTGTTTCAAACGAATTGATTAAAAGTGCCCTGTTCGATGCCGGAAGAATATATCGGACCGATTTCAACGATTATCCAAGGTCAATCGAAACCCTTGAAGCGTTAAACCGGCGATTCGTAGGCAGTATTTATGAATTACCTGCACTTTTCGAACTTTACCAGCTCTATAAACAAAGTGATGATACACCAAAAACAGTTGAATACAAAGAGAAGATTATCAAAGGATACCCCGAGTCAAAATACGCGCGGTACCTTCTTGATCCAAATTATTTCATACAACTTGAAGAGCGAAAAGCGATCATAGAAAAAAAATACGGCGAAGCATTACGGCTTTTCAAATCTTACGACTATGCAAAAGCAAAAGAGGTGGCGCAGGCAACAATAGCAATGAAACCGGACAGCAGCCTGCTGCCAAAAGTTAAATTTATTGAAGTTGTAGCAAATGGTTCAGGTCAGGAGAAGCTTGCTTTCGTCGACGCACTCGATCAATATATTAAGGCCTATTCGCCAAAACCGACTGCGGTGATAGCTCTTCAGATTAAAGATCTGATTCGAACCAACTCACTGGCCGATTATCAGCAGCTTGTGGCAAAAGGGTATATTACCGAAGAGATTATCAATGTTGAGACGAATAGGGCGAATGACCATTCAAACGATGAATTCGGAGGAAAGTTTTCATATGATGAAAATATGTTTCACTACTATGTGATCGCTTTTTCAAAAGAAGCGAAAGTGGATGTGAACCGGTTAATTTACGACATCGCGAATTATAACCTGGACTATTACACCTCGACAGATTTCGATATTGAGCCGATCAGCCTGGATTCAAAAACGCAATTAGTCGTCGTACGAAGCATCCCGAACAAAGAGGAAGCGCTGATTTACTTCAGGTCGATCATGCGAAAACGTCCTGTTTTCCAGGCACTAAAAGGAATTGAATATGTGAATTTTGTGGCATCTTCAGCCAATTACAGAACCATCATCGCAGAGAAAGATTACCTTGATTACCTGCGGTTTTTCATCAAAAATTATAGTTCATACATCAGCTCTAATATTCCGTCGGAAGAATTGCCAAACCCGCAGGAATTGCTCGCAAAGGTCCGTAAAGAGGAAGAATCGGTTGAAAAGGGAAAATTCGTCCTTATTCAACCTGCGTCAAAGGATTCAACCGTGCAGGTCAAACCGGCTGTCAAAACCGAATATAAAGGGCCTTACTCCCAAAAGGAAAGTAAAACCTATTGCTATACCCTGATTTTTCTGAAAAAACAAAACGACGAGGCAAAGTTGATCAAGGCATTTGAATCATTCAATCAGGCAAATTTCGGATCTGCAGCAATCAAAGTAGCCGTTGAATCACTCGATGGCAACAGAAGTATATTAATTGTTAATGGTTTAGGAGAAAAAGGTTCTGCCATGGCCTATTTGCAAAAATCAGTATCTGACCCATCGCTCAGAACGCTTTTCGAAGGAGGTAACCTCCGGAATTTCATCATCAGCAGCGAAAACCTGGTTGTTTTTAAGAAGGAAAAGAACCTTATCCAGTACATGGAGTTCTTCAATCAATCTAAATAAGAGATTATGCTACACATTGTTCCGATAATTTGTTAACCTACACCTCATCATCCAAAAATTCTCCGCAATCAGTCATCAAATAAGAAATATCAATACTGTCATACTATCAATCCATATTGCTGAATCGTAAAATCATCAAACACTCCAAACAATGCGACGACTCCTTTTTTTACTACCCGTTTTATTACTGATTGTCTCGTGTTCCAGCCAACCGGAGATCGCTCAATGGCGGGGACCAAATCGTGATGGCCACTATCCCGACAAAGAGTTATTAAAACAATGGCCGGCTGAAGGCCTCAAACTCTTGTGGGCCAGCGATTCGGTAGGTGACGGTTATGGATCACCCGTAATTACGAAGGATGCGCTGTTTATCACAGGAGCAATCGATAGTACGGCTTATCTTTATTCGTTCGATCTGAAAGGAAACCTCCGCTGGAAAGTTGCATATGGTCCCGAATGGGCAACCAATTTCCCCGGTTCAAGATCTGCACCCACAGTTGTTGACGATCTGGTTTATGTCGTGTCAGGTAAGGGTGAAATGGCATGCATCAATCGTAAAGATGGCAGCAAGGTATGGTCTGTCAATCTGTTCACAGATCTTCACGGGAAGAATACAATCTTTGGTTATTCTGAAGGATTACTTGTAAAAGATCCGATGATTTATTGCACCCCGGGTGGTGCCGATACCAATGTGGTCGCATTAAACCGGTTCACAGGAAAGATGATCTGGAAATCAAAAGGAGTAGGTCAGATTTCCGCCTTCTGTTCCCCGCGAATCATTCAACGTGGAAAACACAATATCCTGCTGACCTTTTCGGAGCTCTCGATGTTGGGAATTGATGCAGACGATGGGAAACTACTATTCTCACACAAACAGGATACGCTGGGCAATGTCCATTCAAACGCACCGATCTTCGACAAAGGATTCCTCTATTATGTTGCAGGTGATGGTAACCGTACGGTCAAACTCAAACTCGATGACGATGGCGAAAGCATTACAGAGGTGTGGCGCAGTAAGCCTTTCGACAACATCATGGGTGGTGTTGTTCAGCTTGATAACCGGTTGATTGCCACCGGACACCGCAAACAGGAATTGATGTCACTTGATATGGAGAGCGGCAAGGTAACGCATCAACTTAAGATTGGCCGTGGTGCCACTATTTATGCCGATGGGATGATTTATCTCTATGATGAAAAGGGGAATTTCCACCTTGTCGATCCTGCGGGCGGAGGACTAAAAGAGGTAAGCACTTTTAAGGTAACCAGGGGAACAAAAGAACACTTCTCGCATCCGGTAATTGGGAATGGTGTGCTTTATATTCGTCATGGAAAGAGTTTGATGGCCTATGATATTAAGAAGAGTTGAATCTTCCATTCATCCAACTCAAAATACCGTTTCAAGGGTTTGCAACCACTTGAAGGGTGGATTTCAATCCTTCATCCACTCAAACACCCTGTAATGTTCGCCATTCATCCCCAGGCGTGCATAAACTTCACGTGCTCCTTTATTTGACTCATCTACATAAAGCCGGATCCCTTTCAGTGATTCGTCAGCCGCAACAAGCGCTTTAATATGATCGTAAAGCGTACAATAAATTCCAAGCTTACGAAACTTCCGGTCGACAAAAACAGATTGAATCCAAAGGACTGTACCATTGCGCCAATCGCTCCATTCATAAGTTGTAAGTAACGAACCTGCAATTTCATGATCCACAATCGCCAGATAGTAGGCACCAAGGCGCTCGCTGTTCAAAACTGCTTCAACCCCTTTTAAAACGGTAATACCATCGAGCCTGAAATGTTCGGTTTCCCATGCCATCTCAACCTGAAATTGTGCAATCTGATCACGGTCGGTAAGTTTGGCTTTACGAATCTCAATTTGCATAAGTCTATTTTTTATCAAAAATAACATTTCAATATCAGAAGACCATCTAATTTTAACAGGTTAATGAATCAAATCGACAATTTGTTCTCCGGATCATAGATCAGTAGCCAATCTATGATCCTTTCCAGATGCGCCAATTCCACCCGCAACACTTATACCCCGGGTTACGCTCACTAAGATCGCACACCCGGGGTTATTAATATCTTCCACCCTAACAGGGTTTTGATTACTGATAAAAAAGTTGTTTTCAATCAAACACCATTTCAAGGGTTTGCAACCACTGAAGAGTGAATATCATTGCTCCTTCTCCTTCCTACAGACTCTCTCCAAAATCAGCGCGGAACTTGGCAACAAGGTTATCAACCCAGTTACCAATCGGTTTAAGTTTACCGACAAAGAAGCGGAGTACGGGTGGTTCTTCGATCCATTCGAGGCCGCCAATCAATTCGCGGTTATCGAAAAGCCATTTGATACGATCCTCAGCATATTTGATTTGAGATAAGGTAAACACCCTGCGGGGAAAAGCAAGGCGAAGCAATTCCACATCGGCCAGAATATCGTCACCATTTTCGTCACGGACACTCGAAATGGTACCACGCTCCATACCACGGATACCCGAAGCAACGTACAAGGCAGCAGCAAGGGCTCCGGCCGGATATTGTGTTTGCGGAACATGAGGTATAAATTCACCTGCGTTCAGGTGGCAGCCCAATCCTCCGGCAGGCGTAATAACGGGTATTCCCTCTTTATCAAGTGCATCTACAAGGTATTTGATAAAAGTGGGTGAATGGCTGATTACATTGAAATCCAATGTCTCATAAAGTCCAACCGCCATCGCCTCGATCTCACGCACGCTCATGCCGCCATAAGTAAGAAATCCTTCGTAAAGCGGGACCCAGTCACGCATCTGCATATAGATATCGTGGTTATTCGTGCAGATACCTCCACCGCGTGTGCAGCTTACTTTGCGTCCCGAGAAGTAAGAGAAATCGGTATAGCTTAGCATCTCGTGCAGAATATCCACAATTGGTTTGTTCAGATAACCCTCTTCACGGATCTTGATAAAGTAAAGGTTCTCATTAATCAAACTGGTATCCATCAATAACATGATCTTATGTGCCCTTGCAATTGTCGAAACCTCGCGCAGGTTCGCCATCGAGAATGGCTGACCACCGATCAGGTTTGTTCCTGCCTCAAAACGGATGTATGCCACATTTTCAGCACCCCATTTTTCGATCACTTTGTTTAGCTTTGGAATATCCATATTCCCTTTAAACGGGAAAACACTTTTGGTTTTCAGCGCTTCGTCGGTATAAATCTCTTCAACAGCGCTGCCCATCATTTCGATGTGCGCTTTGGTGGTTGTGAAATGGTAATTCATCGGAACAACTGTTCCCGGTTTGCAAAAGGTCTTTGCAATAATGTGTTCTGCCGCACGGCCTTGGTGAACCGGGAGAAAGTACTGCTGATTAAATACCTCTTTGATCGCCTTCTCGAGTTTGTAATAACTTGCCGATCCTGCATACGAATCGTCGGCTACACTCATAGCTGCCACCTGGTTATCGCTCATCGCGTTTGTGCCCGAATCGGTCAGCATATCGAGGAAGACATCCTTATTCTGAAGCAGGAAGGTATTAAAACCAGCGCCAAAGATCGATTCCTTGCGCTCTTCGATCGGTAGAAGGTTTAGTTTCTGGACCACCCGCACTTTGTGCATTTCGAGTGGGGTTGTTTCACCGCTGTAAAACTTTACTGTTTTTAGTTGTTCGAAATTCTCCATGGTTAAATCTGATTTGTTCGTTTTTGCAATTATTTGGACCGACCGTGCGTAAAAATCCCAACGATGATTAATTTTTGGAATCATTCATAAATTGGTTTACGGCGGTGCGATTTTACAAATAAATAATCTGTAATCAAAACAACTTATAAAAGTTTTAATCTGTAAGCATTAAATTAGAATCTGTATAAATTTGATATCTCTTTAACGCTGTTTGAGAATTAATCTGCATGGTAAAAAAGATTAGAACTTTCGTAACCGTTAAACGGATAAATTCACATTAATTGCAAAATTACTTCTCTCCTTTTTCTGAAAGTTGACATGATAAATATCCATCCCTTTAGCTTAATGTTTTGCATTATCTTTCCACCTTGAAAATCGGCAATCTATGATCTGGGAAAAAAGGTGGTTTCAATTTACAATTTTGATGATATTAGCCTTTATATGGGGTAGTTCATTTATATTAATGAAGATCGGACTGAAGAGTTTCAGCCCGGAACAATCGGGCGCCTTACGCATCCTTTTTGCATCACTGGTGTTACTCCCTATTTCGCTGAAGCAGATCAAGAAACTTCAGCAAAATGACCTGAAAAGCCTGCTGATTGTTGGTTTTATCGGTAGCTTTTTCCCCGCTTTCCTGTTCATGAAAGCAGAAACCCGCCTCGACAGTTCAATGGCTGGGATGCTCAATTCCCTTACACCGGTATTCACACTGATTGTAGGCTTTCTATTTCATAAGACAACATTCAGGTGGTTACAGGTTGTCGGTCTGTCACTTGGATTGGGAGTAGCAATCGGTCTTATTCTTGCAGCCGATGGTTACCATTTTGGTACTTTTAACAACTATGCATTGTTTATTGTACTGGCAACAATTTTTTACGCCTTCAGTATCAATCAAATCAAATCGCATTTGCAACATCTCACAGGTGTGCAGGTTACCTCACTCTCCTTCCTGTTTATTGGACCTGAAGCACTGATATATTTACTCACCACGAATTTTACCCCTGTAATTGCAAATTCCGAATGGCCTTTTCATTTGACGGCCTTAGCCACACTTGGTATACTCGGCACTGCTTTAGCCATGCTCCTGATGAACAGCCTGATTCGTCACTCGTCAGCAGTAATAGCTTCATCGGTCACCTATGTAATTCCAATCTTTGCAATTGGTTGGGGACTGCTCTACAATGAAAAAGTGACGATGCTTCACCTTGGTTGCATGGCCCTTATTTTAACGGGTGTTTACCTGATTAACCGGAAGCCTGGAAATTTATCCGCCGAGGTCAGACCGGAAGTTTAAATTATTATACTCCTTGTGTTACTTATTCAAGTAAAGATACAGTGCACCAAAAAATTGGCTAAAAATCAATCCGCTATGAAAAGAAGGTGCAGCGTACTCCTGGCATACGATTTAAAACCAATTCCTTTTAGTTTAACGGCACTCAGTTTGGAGGGTAAAACAACATCATTTTGTTGGAGCAAAATTATCACAGGTGGAACGTATCGCAGCAAATCAATTTCTGACCAAGCAAGTGAAGTAAACAGCACGAATTTTCAGTTAGGCATGTCCGGTTGTCCGGATAACCCGTTGCAGTTCTGTTCTCGGTAAAACGGTGGTGCGGACGGCTATTACATTTTCACTTTAGTATGTCCGGTTGTCCGGATAACCCGTTGCAATTCTGTTTTCGGCAAAACTGTGGTGCGGACAGCTATTACATTTTCGCTTTGGCATGTCCGGTTATCCGGATAACCCGTTGCAATTCTGTTTTCAGTAAAACGGTAGTGCGGACGGCTGTTACATTTTCACTTTGGCATGTCCGGTTGTCCAGATAACCCGTTGCAATTCTGTTCTCGGTAAAACGGTGGTGCGGACGGCAACTATTTTTCACCTGGACACGAACAGCGGTGTGGAGAATAAACAAATTTACCAAAGAATGTTGAATTTTATTTACATTTACGATTCAAACCAGACGCCATGGCACACCGTACGCTCAAAACGTCCTATTCCGACCTTGTCGACCGGCTCAATCGGTTTCCTCAGGGAGCACCACCTTCAGAACTGCTCAATAAAATTTTGAAAGTGTTATTTAGTGAGCAGGAAGCGCAACTGGTTTCACTATTGCCCATCAAACCTTTTACTGCCGAAAAGGCAAGCATTATCTGGAAACTGGATCTTACCACTACGCGTAAGATCCTCGACACATTGGCCGACCGTGCCTTGCTTGTCGACATGGAACAAAACGGTGTGCAGGAATATGCACTGCCACCACCAATGGCCGGTTTCTTTGAGTTCTCGATGATGCGTGTGCGCAACGACATTGACCAAAAAGCGCTCGCCGAACTCTTTTATCAATACCT
Source organism: Bacteroidales bacterium (assembly GCA_038236995.1). Taxonomy (GTDB): domain Bacteria; phylum Bacteroidota; class Bacteroidia; order Bacteroidales; family Prolixibacteraceae; genus JAAFHB01. The sequence continues at coordinate 31,608 of JBBRZE010000016.1, forward strand.
TAATGTAGAAGAAGGTTTTATTCGTGAGCTTTTTACGAGAGGAAAAACACAACTTGGAAGGGTTTTCGTAAACGAACATGCGTTATCAACCGAGAATGTTTTGCACGTACTTGATTACGAACGAGCCACTGAAATCATCGAAACTGCCTCCCACATTGGCGTTGGAACGTGCTATTGCAGGCACAAGATGGAGCACCTTGGAAAAGCCTGCGATGCACCCAGGGATATCTGCATGACGTTTAATACCACGGCTGCCTCACTGACGAAACACGGTCATGCCCGAAAGATTGATAAAGCTGAATGCCTTGATCTGCTGCAACAGGCTTACGATCATAACCTCGTACAATTTGGAGAGAATGTGCGCGAAGAGGTCAATTTTATCTGTAATTGTTGCGGATGCTGCTGCGAAGCGATGATTGCAGCCCGGCGTTTTGCCATCTTAAATCCCGTTCATACCACTAATTTCATCCCGGTGATTATTGATGAGCAATGCAATGGCTGCGGAAAATGCGTAAACGTATGTCCGGTAGAAGCAATGACACTTGTCTCCGCCAACGATCCACATCACCCGAACCGCAAAAAAGCGGTGCTTAACGAAGAACGTTGTCTTGGATGTGGTGTATGCGTCAGAAGTTGTCTGGTAAAAAGCATTCTCTTAAAATCGCGGACCAAAAGGGTTCTGACGCCATTGAATGGTGTACACAAAGCGGTTATGATGGCCATCGAACGGGGCAATCTGCAACACCTGATCTTCGATAACAGGGTTTTATTTAGTCACCGGGCACTTGCAGCAGTATTGGGAGTACTGCTTAAACTTCCTCCCATCAAACAAGCTGTCGCCAGCCAGCAGATTAAATCACGCTTTTTCGAAAAGATGATCCAAAGGGTGAAGATATAAAGGAAAAAGGTTAAGGGATAAAGGCTAAGGGTTAAAATAGAAAGGTTAAAGCATCATAGAAATAATGACACTTTAACCTTTCTATTATAACCTATATTCTTTCTACTATAATTCGCGGATCTTGATATTGCGGAACCAGATTGGGTATCCATGATCCTGAAGACCGATATAACCTTCTTTGGCAATTCCTTCAGTAAAACCCGGGAATGTTTTGAATTTGCTCTTGGCAACAAGTGCATCCCACTCGGGTGTCCACAAAGTATACGAAAGAACCTTAACCCCGTTCTGGGTATGAGTAACCACACCGTCTTTTACTTTGATCACGATTGTATTCCATGAACCGGAAGGTTTTACCGTTTTAGGATCAGCGGCAATCATATCGTAGAGTGACCCTGCAAGATGGCTGTCGATTTTATTGTCCGAAGCATCCACATTGTCAAGTACCTGAACTTCGGGAGCTGCATAGTAAATTGGTTTACCTGGCACTTCGCGAACATTAAAGAAAATTCCTGAATTACCGGCTTTGCCTGCATTCCAGTCAACTGAAAGCTCAAAGTTTTTAAATTTCTTTGTTGCGAAAAGGATATCGCCATCAGCACCCTGACCTGGCTTCTTACCTTCGCCTGTAAATACGTTCATTGCATCCTGGTCAATCTTCCAGTTTTTAGGCATCGCTGTACCGTTGCATTGTCTCCATCCGTCGAAGTTCTTGCCATTAAACAGCAGTGACCAGCCATCTTTCTTCTCCTTCTTCGAAAGTTTGTTCAACTCCTGTGCAAACGAAGGAAGTGCAATCAACATTGCAGCAGCCAATGATAAAGTCAAAAAAATATTCTTTCTCATGATTTAATTTTTAAACACCCACCGGGTGAAATTGATGATTATTGGAAATTTTAATAATTCACACCAAAGATAATTATTCAATGATAAATGAGTTGTTATAAATTGTTAATTGTTAAGAATGTCATTTGATGCTTTTCCGGACACGTTAAAATAAATAACGCCGGATAATTGAATAAAGATAACCTCTCCTGATGTGTTATTAGCTTTTGTAAGGCAAGTGTCAAACATCCTTCCTTCTCCTTGATATTCGAACTGATGCAATGGATTGAAATTAAATTTAATCTTCATATTATCATGATTAAAACATTTTCAAATTTGCCATATCACAATTTAATCAGACCAATATAGATTTATTTGCACCATGGCACCTTATTATCACTATTGGAGCAATTCTGCTGAGGTTCGGAGGAAAAAAATCCCAAAATGAAGGGTGGAATTGGCGAAGGATTGAAGGAATTTAAAAAGGCAGTATAAGATGAAGATGAAAAGCCTTACGAGGAGGTTCCAAGGTCAATTCCAAGCCCAAATAACAAAAGAAACCTTTGAAGGAGTTGATTTTTTTGCCTTATTTGCAGATCCTTACGAAACAATTACATCACTTATGCGAAAAGGTCTTCAAATCATCGTAATCATCTTGTTCAGCAGTTGTATCACGCCGCAAAAACCTGCGGTTGACAGCGTGATCCGGATATCAAATGGCACAATCGAAATTGGTCTGCTGCCCGACGTTGGAGGTCGGTTGGTAAGGGTATCACTTGCCGGAAAAGAAAATATTATTCAATCTGATTCTGCACTTTGGAACGAACCACCCGGCAGACGTCCTTCTCTCGATCCTTCAAAACCATTTAAATCTTATAATGGATCAATTAACTGGGTGAATCCGCAGAGCGAATGGTGGGTGAAGCAGGATTCATTCCCCGATCTGAAAGCGAAACGGTCGCCCTGGCCTCCTGATCCATATCTCACTTTTTCGAAGTATAAAATTACGGATCAAAAAGCCGGCGAAATTACGATGATCAGTCCCGAAAGTCCATACACACATGTTCAGTTTACCAAAACTTACCGTATCGAAGGGAATAAAGTGTTCCTTACAACAAGTGCCCGCAATTGCAGCAACGATACTGTCAGCTGGGGTCTTTGGTTCAACACAAGGATGAATGGATGGGACCAGGTATTTGTTCCTGCCGATTCAGCAGACCTTATCAAAAGTACAGATCCCCGCATATCGCCTGAAAAACCAGCCCTGCTTTGGGAAAATGGGTGCTACAGTTACAACACGCCATTGAACGATTCGGCACTTAAAGTCTTCAAAGGAAAATCATTCTTTTCGCCCGTCTCCATACCTGTGATTGCCGGATTTAAAGCAAATCAATGGCTCATCATCCGAAGCGAAATAATTGACAAATCGGCTATTCATCCCGAACAGGCACGCGTTGAACTATATATCGAAAACTCTGACAAACGGAACGAAGACCTTCAGGAACTTGAAATGCAGTTTGCCTACGAGAAGATTGCTCCCGGTGGTTCGATAACTGCCTCTCAAATATGGGAAGTAATACCAGGAACCGGATTAACAACCAAAGATGAGCTTGGTAAGGAGCTGATGAATTACCTGGGAATTTGAGGGGGTAATGGAGAAAGCGACAAAAGGCGAAGGGGCGTACCTTCACTTCCTTAGTTTACTTCTTCTGTAAACCTATTTCATGACAAGACAATAGGACACCCCTTTTCCTCTTCGCCCTTTCGCCCCTTCACCTGATGATCGTCACATAATTGGAAAGTACGATATTCCCACCCTTCTTTCCCATATTACCATCAAAATGTCCAATCACCTCAATCTGATGGATGTTCTGAATTTCAGCAGATAATACAGCAGATGGGGGTTCGTTCGATAGAAATATGATTGGAAGTGTTTCAGGAAGCTGTAGCTGTGTAACAGGATTCCATGCTTTTACTTCATGACCGCTGTTCCATATAACTTCTATAAATTTACCAGGTATCTCACCGTTATAATAAAACGGAACATCTTTCAGATCATCGCTGTGGCGTAATTCCTGATACGACCTGTAATCCGGATTGGTCATAGCAAGCTTTGGAACAATTGGCAGAAGTGTCAGACAGACTGAAAGCACCATTCCAATCATTCCCATCCAAAGCCAAAGCGGATTCTTTTTCAGAAATGCACTGATGAGGAAGGTCGCTAATCCCCAGAAAAGGATGAAGATTAATATTAGAAAACTGATTCCCGGTCTCCCCTCCCCTTTTATCATGAAGACTAAGGCTAACGGGATGGCAAAGCTGATCAACGCCATCAATAAAGAATTCACCCGTATAATTATGATGTCTGCTTTGCCGGAAGACGACAATTCGTAAATGTGAATCAGGTAACGAAAGTAGAAAGCCGTGAGTATCGCGAGCGGTAGAAGTACGGGAAGGAGATATCGCTCTTTTTTCTCCGGGAAAAGAGACAGCAAGATCACAGTAATCACAACCCACAATGCAAGAAATGTATAGTTTCCGAATCGTTTAATCCTTGGCCGGGCATACGGAAAGTAAAGTGCAATTGTTGCAATGATTGCCCATATGCCGGACTGAACAGGAAAACTCCAATAATGATAAAAAGGACGTGTACTTCGGTTTAGCCATGCTGCCGATTCCTGCTGTACTATCTGTGCAGAGAATTCGGGGTGCGAAAACCAGATCATCAATGGCCACCAGAGACTAATCACAAGGACAAACAGCACCATCAAGGCAAGTCCTGTTTTTTGTCTGGCAACTCCACGCCAGCCATAGGAGAAGGATCGGGCAATCAAATAAGGTAATAACAGTGCATAAAAGGCAATTGGACCTTTACTCATAAATGAAAGTCCCATCAAAACACCTGCACCGGCCAACTCCCGCCAACCATTTCCAATATTTTTAAGACCTTTATGAAACAGCCATATTGCTCCAATCATAAAGCTATGACAAAAGATATCCCAGCTGATATCGCGTGCCATAAAGAAGATATAAAATGAGGTACTTGCTGTTCCCGCAACGAGAAATGGGAGCAGCTGATCTTCCGTTAATTCAGTAGTCAGCTTAAAGAGGAAAAAGATCAGCAACAAAGCTGCCAGTGCAGCCGGTAAACGGAGTAATGAGAGATTCTCTTCCCCAAAAAAGTGCATCGTCGCAGCAGCTATCCAGGTGGGAAGAGGAGGCTTTTCGAGCCGTAACTCTCCGTTCATGGTTGGTTCAAGCCAGTTGTTTTTCTGGAGCATCTCTCTTGCTGTAGTGAGATTTCGCGCCTCCATGATGTTTGCTTCAAGCGCACCGTTATTCACTTCAAAAGAGACAAATGCGATCAAAAGGAGTAGAAAAAGATGGAGGTTACGGTTGTTCATGAATTAAAATTTGCTGTAATACATTCGTTGTTCCGATCAAAAATAATAAATCCGGTCAACTTTTCTATTCTCCAACACGCGCTTTTCCCAACATAAGGTTTCGGAGATAGATCACAAGACCGGATAGCTGACCAAGGAACAAAACAGGATCGAACCGGAAAGCGGCATAAATGATAATCATCGATGATCCAAGGATACTTACAAACCAAAACCTTTTTGTCAATACCGATTCATTTTTTGCTTCGGAGTCGAACCATTGTACGTAAAAACGAAGTGTAAAAATCACCTGACCAATGCTTCCCCAAATCTTCAACGGCAACGGGATCTCGTCATTCGTCAACAGAGAGGTAAGATTCCCGTGATTATCAGAAAGCAGGTAAACCAATGTAACGATTGGTGCGATTATTACAATCAACCGGAATATAAAAGGGATTGGTCGCCATTGTTCCTGAAGGTGAAGATTTCTTACATAAATAAAATAGACCAAAATCTGACCTAAAACGATGGCGAAATCATGTCGTAAGATTCCGTAAAGCAGGAATATCAGTGAACCCAAAATACTTAATTGCCAGAATATAACCGGAGAAAGCGACTTTCCCGCCTTTTCGGATTTCACCCACTGAGCAATCATACGGGCAGCAAAAAGCAACTGAGCCGTAAAGCCGACCGCAAATATCCAAAGTGATGACAGGTTCATCCTCTGCCTGTTATTTCGTAACGAATCGTTCGCTTTCGCATCCATCCAAAAGCGATCAGATCGGCTGCCGGACCTAACAACCGGTTCCAAAGATGGAAGTTTGATTTCCCGGCAAGACGTTCAAAGTGCCTGACAGGTACTTCTTTTACTTTCCCTCCGCCAAGTTGAACAAGCGCAGGAAGAAACCGGTGCATTCCTTTAAAAAATGGAATTCTGATGGCCGTGTCAGTATGAAATATTTTGAGTGGACATCCGGTATCCGAAACCCCGTCGTGCGATACACTGCGACGTATGGCATTGGCTATTCGTGAAGAGATTCGCTTGACAGTGCCATCTTTCCTTCCAACGCGGACCCCTGTAACAAGCTCGAAAGCTTCGGCAAATCCCATTAACAGGTCAAAATCGTAGGGTGAAGTTTGAAGATCAGCATCAATGTAGCCTGTATATTTGGTCTCAACCTGATCGATTCCCGCTTTAAGAGCTGTACTCAACCCACAGTTCATTTTGAGATGGATAAAACTGAATGAATTGTTATCCACGCAATAATGCTCCAGAAGACTGGCACTGTTGTCTGTCGATCCGTCATTAACAAACAGCACTTTTGCTTTATAGGATGTCTGAGAGAGGTAATCGGAAAGCTCCTTCGCCAATCGCGGAAGATTCCCCTCTTCGTTGTAGAGCGGTACAATTATCGTAAGAAGGTATTCGGAATCTGCAGCGTTACTCATATGACGGACGAAGGTTCATTCGTTCGCAAATTTAGTAAAAAGAGAGATGGAATCGGAAAGTAACGTAAACGTATAAAAGAATGCTAAAAGGGTAAAAATAAAATATCGCTTTGCTCATAATCACTGACAGACTGTAACTCAACTTCGGTCCGCTTTCTTATCAGCTTCCCAGCATCTTCTCAATGGCAACCTTTTCAGTATTAGTCAGGGTGTCCATTGATTTTAATGCCGATTGAATTTTTGTTTTAAAGTTCCAGCAGGTCATCTGTCGTAAAGCAAGCCGGCGTGCAAATTCATAGGTCGAAACATCTTCCTTTCCCTTGCAAACATTATAAGCTATGACGAAAGCTTTATGAATCGGGAATTTACAGTTATGAAAGATGGTTCCTGAAGCTGCCGACTCTTCCGATTTGCATTTTGTACAACGCCTTGAATAAGATGACTTTCCGGCACAGAAATTTGTATTTCCGCACTTCCTGCAGGTAAAACCATCTGCCCATTTAAGATCCGCAAGGAATTCCATGCATTTCTCATCGCTGACAAAAAGCTCCTCAATCGCCGCTTCCGAAATATCTTTATTGAAAATCAATCCCATAAATCGCTGTTTACGCGACAAAAATATAAAAAATAGTGATACTAAAAAGATTTAAGTGATACTAATGCGATTTACAATAAAACTTTTTGTAGTTTTGCAACGTCTTTAAAAATTAACAAAATGAGTAGTTCGTGCGAAATTGAAAATAAACCCAAAGGTTGGTCCGCGATGCTGAAATCGTGGTACTTCTGGAAACCGTTTGTCGGATTTGCAGTTGGTGCAATTGCCGGAGGATTGTATTTCTACTACAATGGGGCAGCCTCAGGAGCTTCACCGGTCACAAGTGATTTCTATTCAAACGTGCTGTTCGGTGGAATGATCGGGCTCTTTATTGTTAAAAGACCATGCAGTACCTGTTAAGTTAAAATACCCAGTAGAAAATTAGTATCTTTAAATTTTAAAATATCAAGAATGGATTTCTCAGCCATCAATATCAGATATGGTGAATTGGCAGCAACTGAATGTTGCTTATCCTGCGGCGGCGCAATCAACTATGCAAAACCAAAATCGGGTGAGGTATGCGTCGATTTAGGAAGTGGTCGCGGGACTGATGTTCTCAGGATGGCGGACGAAGTTGGCGAAACCGGATTTATTTACGGAATCGATATTTCGGAGGGAATGCTTGAAAAAGCGCGGCAAAATGCAGTCAAATTTAAGGTAACAAATGTTATTTTCGTGCAATGTGAACTCGAAAAAATTGAATTAGCTGACGGAATTGCCGACCTTGTGATCTCGAATTGCACAATTAATCACGCAACAGATAAAGAAGCAGTCTGGAGTGAAATATTCCGTATCCTCAAAAAAGGGGGACGATTTGTGGTGAGTGATATTTATTCAACGAGTCCCATACCGGAAGAATATCACAACGACCCGGTTGCTGTGGCCGAATGCTGGGCAGGTGCCATTACACGCCCGGAATACCTGAAGACGCTTGAGAAAGCAGGGTTTACCAGTATCGAGGTCATCGAAGAGTCAAAACCCTATTCAAAAGGAAAAGCTGAAGTGGCAAGTCTCACGATAGCAGGGTTAAAACCTGCAGGAGGATGCTGCTGCTCAAGATAAACCTTTCATGAAGTAGATGTATGAAAGGCGTTAACAACAAGTTTAATCACTTAATAACAAATTATTTGCGAATGAAAAGTCTAATTAAGAAAAAAGAGGAGCCCAAGATGGTGAAGATAGCCCAATGTTGTGCAAAAACCTCAAGGACTGTTGTTGGTTGTCACGATTGATGACAATTGATGGATAGCACCGGGCTTAAACACCCGGTGCTATCCTGATTTATTTTTAATAACCTCCGAATCCACAGGGGGTACTTGAACGCCCGAAACTTAGAATTCCGAAGCGGATTCAGCCATATGTTGAAAAACAGACAAATACCTTTTTTGTCAAAGAAATCATTTGAATGAAATATTCCGAACAAAATATATTCTCAAAAGTAAAAGACAGCGAAAACCATTTTGTTGTTAATTTATTATCCGGAAATGCTGATATTCTTAGTCCACTTGAGGCTGAAAAGCTTGAATTGATTCGTAATGGAGGTTCAGCTGATCCTGAATTTACCGACGAGATGGCTGAGAAGGGTTATCTGACCCGGTCAGGAACTGAAAACAGGCTTTTCAGGATGCAATACTACAATGCACTGGATGAACTTGAACAGGAGGAGGTGCAGCTATTTTTCATTCTTAATTACAGTTGCAACTTTGGATGTACGTATTGTTACCAGGATGAATACACCAATTCAGGAGCTGCGCAGGGGAATGCCCTGACAGATGCTTTTTTCAAATATCTTCAGAAAGAATTCGCCACACGTAAAAAATACATCACCGTATTTGGCGGTGAGCCACTTCTCAATAGTCCGCATCAGCGGACACAGATCGCTTATTTACTTCAGAAGGCAAATGAAGCTAAACTTGAAGTTTGCTTTGTCACCAACGGATATACACTCGAGGAATATATTGATGTACTTAAGACAGGGCTAATCCGTGAGATCCAGATCACGATTGATGGTACTGCTTCTGTTCACGATAACCGCAGGACACTAAAAGGGGGAGGAAAAACCTTTGACAAGATCGTTAAAGGTGTGGATGCATGTCTCGAAAACGGACTTCCAGTAAATCTTCGCATGGTAATCGACAAGGAGAACATCGATAACCTGCCCGATTTTGCCCAATTCGCAATCGATAAGGGATGGACTTCTCATCCATTGTTTAAAACCCAAATCGGAAGAAATTATGAACTTCATCATTGTCAGTCAACGCCTGATAAGCTTTTCAGCAGGATATCGCTTTACGAAAAGCTTTTTGATCTGATCAAACAATACCCTCATATTCAAAAATTTTACAAACCTGCTTATTCCATATCGAAGTATCTTTCAGAGAACGGGAAACTTCCCGAACCATTGTTCGATGCATGTCCTGCCTGTAAAACAGAATGGGCATTCGATTATACAGGCAAAATTTATTCGTGCACCGCAACAGTAGGGAAAGATGACGAAGCATTGGGAACCTTCTATCCTGAAATTACCCGTAACGAACAACTAATCAGCGAATGGGAATCGCGCGATGTGACCACCATTCCCGAATGTAAAACCTGCTCCGTCCAACTGGCATGTGGTGGCGGTTGCGGTTCGGTAGCCAAGAATAAAAACGGTACCATCTGTTCACCCGATTGCAGACCGGTAAAGGAATTACTTGAATTGGGATTTGCTTCCTATTTTAAAGATTGATTGGCTTCCAAAATCTGACACTGAATATTTAAAACATATAAAATGATTGAGATTACATCTGTTGAATTTGAGAAAGAGGTTTTGCAATCGGGAAAAGTAGTCCTTGATTTTTACTCCTCAGAATGTCCCCCTTGCGAGGCATTGGCTCCAAAATTTGAATCACTTGCCAAATTATATGGCAACGATGTTAAATTCTTAAAGATTTTCCGGCAGAAAAACCGCGAATTATCCGATCAATTGGTTGTGAAATCTTCCCCTACACTTATCTTCTACGACAATGGAAAAGAAGTTGGAGACCGGTTAACAGGTGGAGTCAAAAGAAGTGATATCATTAAAAATCTAAACAAATTACTCCCTGAAAGCAAGGTTGCATCCATCACAGGAAAAATCAAACCGACGATATCGGAATTCGATGTGATGATCCTCGGTGCAGGTCCCGGCGGACTTACTGCCGGTCTTTATCTTTGCCAGGCGAAAATCAATACGGTATTAATTGACATCGCGTTGCCGGGCGGTCATGTTGCAACCACACATGAAGTGTCCAATTATCCAGGTTTTATTGAACCTCAGGCAGGTTATCTGTTATCACACAACATGTCGGAACAGACCAAACTTTGCGGAACAGCTTACAAAGTTGCGGTCGATGTAACGAGTGTTGACCTCAACAAAAGAGAGATCATTCTCGATGAATATGAGACCGTTAAAGCGAAGAAGATTATTATTGCCACAGGTACATCACCCAATCTGATGGGAATCCCCGGAGAAGTTGAATTGAAGGGAAAAGGAATATCATATTGCGCTACTTGTGATGCAAAGTACTATGGAGATAAAGAGGTTGTCGTTATCGGAGGCGGTAATTCTGCCGTGGAGGAGTCAGATTTTATATCGAAATTTGCAAGTAAAATAACGATGGTTCACCAATTCGATGCATTTACGGCCAATAAAACGGCGATCGAAAAACTGAATGCAAACCCAAAAATAAGTGCGTTGCTCCGGCATGAGCCCCGCTCCTTCAAACGCGATGGCGACAAGATCATCACCGAAGTAGAAGACCTTAAAACTAAAGAGATCAAAACTTTGATCTCGGATGGTGTATTTATCTTTATTGGAATGAAACCCAATGTTCAGCTGTTCAAAAACAAACTTACACTCGATCAGTGGGGCTATATCAAAACCGACGAAGATATGCGAACAAATCTTCCCGACATATTTGCTGTGGGAGATGTGATCAGTAAGAAATACAGACAAATAACAACCGCAGTTGCTGACGGTACCATTGCCGCTATTGCTATTGCCAAAGAATTAAATTAATTGCAAAATGGAAACAAATCAGATGATTATCGAGAAAGTAAGTCCGTGGGACTTCGAAAAAACCGTTGAATTACTGACAAAGGCAGCCGTTAAGAAAGAGTGGAATATTCCTGCTACTCATGATTTACAGCAATCGCTTGCGAAGGCTGGAAAAACTGTGAATCCTGTAAAAGTACTTGAAGTTTGTAAACCAGCATTCTCCGGTAAAATGCTCGAGAAAAACGATGAAAGAATCGTTTCTGTAATGATGCCCTGCCGGATCTCCATCTACATTAAAGAAGACGGAAAGGCCTATGTGGCAATGATCAATGGAGCCGCGCTGGTTGCAGGAATGCCCGAAACGGTTCGTAAAGTAATGACAGATGCTTCGGATGAAGTAAATGAGATTGTTGATTCCGTTGTTAGCTAATTCCAACCGACGATTGGTGCTCTTAGTGGTGGCAGGGTGAATGTATTTATCAAAAATATTCACCCGGCCATTTGATTTTGGATCGTTATTTTAAATCCGGTTGTCAGTATACCTCATTTCGTACGCACCCAAAGAAATTGGCAATTGTCGAGTCCAGCGTTAAAGCTGCCTACTGCAAAAAGCGCAACGACTTGTGTAAAGTTGAAGTTGTCTATTGGTTAAATGACACCTTCAAATATATTCATAGAAGTTGGTTAATTGTTAAGATGACACAGCCAATGATGAATGAATGTTAATTATTGCCGGAAAAAGACCGAAGTCAGATATTACTCTGAAATTAGCATATAATTTAACAGATACCATATGGTAAACAATCTATTCATAGTAACCGTTATTGTTCATTTATAGGGAAATAAAGTAAACGCTCAGAAATATCAGATTTACCGGCGTAATTCCTAAATAAGATGAATGATGGTTACTTTTATAGCAATACTTTTTGTAGGTGCATTATTTGCCGGGTTTATCGGTTCACTTACCGGTCTGGGTGGCGGAGTGATCATCGTGCCTCTTTTGACCATTGGGTTTGGAGTTGACATCCGTTATGCAATTGGCACATCTCTAATCTCGGTTATTGCAACCTCTTCCGGTGCGGCAACTGCCTATTTAAAAGAGGGTATTTTAAATATCCGGGTTGGAATGTTTCTTGAGATAGCCACTACCTCAGGAGCGATAATCGGCGCTGCGATCGCATTTTTTGCACCCACCCATGCCATCGCTGTAATTTTCGGTTTTGTACTTTTGTATTCCGCAATCGTCTCTTTCAAAAAGAGAAAAGAGAATACAATGGCAGAAAGTGCTTCGGAAAAGAAATCAGGCCGAATAATTAAATTATTGAAAACGAAAGGAACCTATCCTACTACCAATGGATTGAAAAATTACACATTACAACATTTAGGAGGTGGATATATCGTAATGACTTTTGCCGGGATTTTATCGGGTTTATTGGGCATTGGCTCGGGTGCTCTGAAAGTGATTGCAATGGATTCAATCATGAAAATTCCTTTTAAAGTCTCGACATCTACAAGTAATTTCATGATTGGTGTTACAGCAGCCGCGAGCGCAGGTATCTATCTGAACAGGGGATATATTGATCCTGTATTGTCCATGCCCGTGGTGGTCGGGATTTTAATCGGGTCCCTGGTTGGTGCGAAATTTCTTATTAAATCGCGGACTAAATCGATCCGATTGGTTTTTGCGATTGTGATTACAATTTTAGCCTTCGAAATGATTTATAACGGGCTTGCAAAAAACATATAATATGATGATGAATACGAAACGGTGGAATGATGGTCAAATGAGAGATATCATGGGAACATTGCTACGTGCAGGCGTATTGACTGCTGCATTTTTAGTAATATCCGGAGGAATCCTGTTTTTCATTCAGCATCCGAAGGAAATTTTCGACTATACCACTTTTAAAGGAGAACCTGCCCAATTCCGGCAAGTGCATCTGATCGTAAAGGAATCATTGAATTTTAGAGGCAGAGATATTATTCAGCTTGGACTCCTTGTGCTAATCGCCACGCCTGTAGCAAGAGTTATTTTTTCATTGATAGGATTTTTTATCGAAAAAGACTGGATATATGTGACAATTACAGGAGTCGTATTGATGATTCTTATAGTTAGCCTGTTTAGTAATTATCTGACATTTTGATTGCTCCGTATTTATCGAAATCATCGAAATTTTAGTTTTATTTCTTTTTTACTAATTTCGATGAATTACTAACTTTGAATTATGATTTTTACAGAAACGATTTTCACATTTCAAACAGCGTATTTCGTCAGCTCATTTATAACGTTGCTGGCTTTGATCAATCCGGTTCAGAAAATATTTTTGATAAATTCATTGCAGGAACGTCTTACGGATAAAGAATTGCGTTATATCTCCATCAAATCATCAATAACTGCATTTGTTATTTTAATGCTCTTCCTTTTTCTGGGGAACTTGATTTTCACATATGTCTTTCGAATCCAGCTTTATTCTTTTCGCGTAACCTGTGGATTGGTCCTTTTATACAGTGGATGGGTTGCACTTCAACAAGGAGTCTTGATTAATATTGGGAAAGATGTGCGGATTCAGGATATATCATCAGTACCTATTGCCATTCCGATGATTGCCGGCCCCGGAACGATTACAGCAACCGTGACATTCCCTGCTCAATATGGTGCATTGGTTACAGTATTGGCAGTGTTTGCAGCACTAGTTGTTAATCTGATCATTATGCTCTACGCAAAAAATATCGGTAGAGTGATGATTAGGCTTAATATCATGTCACCCTTTATCCGGATTATTGGTTTAATCATTGCCACGATTGGTATCCAAATGATTTTTGACGGAGGTGTCGAATTCCTTAAAATGCACGGATTAATAAAGATGCTTTAAAGATTTCGATATCATTTGAATTAAAACTGATTTCCATCTGGCTTATTTGAAAACAGCTGAATTTCTGTCTTTTAATATAAATTTCGACACTATGGGCAGGAAATATTTCAATATCCGATATAGTTTCGTTGATCTTCAATTCGCTGATAAACATCTGATTGAAAACACCCTTCCTTTTTTGTAATCAACTTTGAAATCCTTTGGAGTCTTTTGCGTCATCTTTCGTTGTAAAACCAGCCGTCAAAATATTTACTTTTAAACGTTGAATAAAAACACAACAATCTATTTTAGCGACTGCATATGAAGCGCTTTGCAATTATAACAGGTATTCTTTCCGGGTTTCTTTTTGGAATTGCAACACCATTTAGCAAATTGCTATTGAATGGATTAAATTCTTTTCAATTGGCCGGTTTGCTTTATTTGGGGGCTGCCTTAGCGATGTCACCCTACCTTTTCAGGAAAATTAGCAATCTGAAATTGCTTTTTCAGCGTGGCAACAGGGCAAAAACCATTGGAATTATATTCTTCGGTGGTTTCGCGGGGCCCTTGCTTTTATTGGCTGGTCTTAAAACAGCTAATGCGGCATCGGTTTCAATCTGGTTAAACATGGAGCTCGTGGCAACGGCCATATTAGGGGTCCTGATTTTTAAAGATGCACTCGACCGCAATACATGGATTGCAGTTGGTTTGACCATTGCAGCCGGAATAATTACTTCGATGGGAGAAGGTTCAAGCGGCATAACTTCGGGTTTACTAATCACTGCAGCCTGTATTTGCTGGGGAATCGATAATCACCTGACTGCATTAACCGACGGGGCATCGCCTCAGACAGTTACTTTTGTAAAAGGGATCGTGGCTGGGTCGGTTAATCTATTGATCGGATCCGTGATTGCCGAAAACTTCCTTGCAACCGGTAATGTGGTTCCTGCAATTGTTGTTGGAATCTTCGCTTATGGTTTTAGCATTGTTCTTTATGTGACATCTGCACAAAATATCGGGGCAACCCGAAGTCAGATATTGTTTTCTACAGCACCAATATGGGGAGTTGTATTATCCTATTTGTTTGTACACGAACCATTTCAATGGGTTCACGTTATATCGATCGTTCTACTGGCGCTTGCTGTTGTTGTTACAAATCTGCTTTCGCATAAACATATGCACACACATGTCGTGATGGAACATATCCATTACCACCAACATACCGATGGTCATCATACACATTTACATGATGGTGAAACAATGCCGAAAGGCAAATGGCATTCACATGTGCATAAACATGACCCGATAACACACGTTCATCCGCACGACCCTGACTTGCACCACCGTCATGAACATGAATAATTTACAATTAAAATACAAAATGGAAAGCAAACAATATAAAATAGCATTATGGCTGGCCTTTTTTACGATCTTCTATAATATTATAGAAGGAGTTGTTTCAATGTGGTTAGGGTTTGAGGACGAAACGCTCACCTTATTTGGCTTTGGCGTCGACAGCTTTATTGAAGTAATGTCGGGAATTGGAATTGCCGTAATGATTGTCCGTATCGGACAAAATCCGGATAGTCCCAAAAGCACTTTCGAGATAAAAGCATTAAAAATTACAGGAGCCGCATTCTATCTGTTATCGGTTGGTTTGTTAATCGGTATTGTTTTCAACCTGATCAACCATCACAAGCCCGAAACAACTTTTTGGGGTATTGTAATATCGTTGATTTCGATTGCCGTGATGGTTTGGCTGATGAAAGCCAAAAAGAAAGTTGGTAAACAACTCAACTCCGAACCGATCATATCCGACAGTAATTGTACAAAAGTCTGTGTATATATGTCGGTCGTATTACTTGCCTCAAGCCTGATCTACGAATACACAGGATTTGCCTATGCCGATGTTATTGGAACGGCCGGTTTGATTTATTTTTCAATTACTGAAGGTAAAGAGGCTTTTGAAAAAGCAAGTGGTAAAGAATGCAGTTGCGAACATTGCGAAACAAAATAATAATCATTAGCAGAGCAAAATGAAACATCCGGTTTATCTCGACTATAACGCCACCACGCCGGTTGATTCGGAGGTTGTAAAAGAAATGATTCCATATATTGAATCGTATTATGGAAATCCTTCCAGCTCCTATTCAATCGGAAAAAACAATAAAGAGGCCATTGAAAAAGCAAGGGGTAAGGTTGCAGAATTGATCTGCTGTAAGCCGGAAGAAATCTATTTTACCAGTTGTGCCACCGAATCGAACAACCTTGCCATTAAAGGAATTGCCTTTGCAAACGGCGATAAAGGACGACACATTATCACCTCTGCCATCGAACATCCTGCAGTTACCGAGGTTTGCAAATACCTCGGTTCTCAGGGTTTCGAAATCACCTATCTTCCGGTCGATCAATATGGACGGGTTGATCCGGGACAAGTGGAAGATGCTATTCGGAAAGATACAATCCTGATTACCATTATGCACGCCAACAATGAAGTCGGAACAATTCAGCCCCTTCATGAAATAGGGGTGATCGCCAGAGAAAGGAAGATTGTTTTTCATACCGATGCTTCGCAGTCGCTTGGTAAAATTGAAACGGATGTCAATAAACTGGGGGTTGACCTGCTGACGATTGCCGGACATAAGCTTTATGCACCCAAAGGGATTGGCGCACTTTACATCCGGAAGGGAACGGTGATTGAAAACCAGATGCACGGTGCCAGACAGGAAAAAGGGATCCGTCCGGGTACCGAAAATGTCATTCATATCGTCGGACTCGGAAGAGCCTGCGAAATAGCGGTGCGTGATTTTAAAAAGAATCAGCAGAATATGATTGTTTCACGCGACCGGCTGATCGATGGACTGGTTTCCTGGCTTGGTGATAAAGTTCACATCAACAGCAACCTGAATAATTGTTTGCCTAATACATTAAGTGTGGCTTTCGAAAACATCAGTGCGCACGCGTTGGCTTCAGCCATCAGCAACGATGTTTTGATCTCTATCGGTTCGGCCTGTCATTCGGGCGAAACAACCATTTCTTCAGTCCTTCAGGCGATGAACCTCGATTACGCGACAGCAGTCTCAACAGTGCGGATTTCAACCGGGAAGAATTCTACGGAAGAAGAAATAGATTTTGCCATCGAAGTGCTTATAAATGCTATAAATAAGCTCTGGTTATAGATCATCTTTATGATGCAAAAAGCCCATACATGTGCGAAATACCATCGGCTGGTATCGCTCTACAAGTTTCCGGTACATATTCCGGTCACCCTGGGTTATTTGCTGAATGATTTCGCTATCGGTCAATTGTCCAATTTCAATATGTTAACTGAATTTATCCTTTCTTACTTACCTCAAGCAATCCATTGTGATTAACAACCTGAATATCTTTTTCATTCAATTCAATCAATCCGTCTTTTTCGAAGCTCTTCAATAATTTCACGGTACTTTCTGTCGAAATCCCGGCAAAGTCGGCAATGTCTTTACGCGAGAGTAGTTGAAAAATATGCGGATTCTCATTTTTGAATCCATCAACGTACAACAGCGTTTCTGCAATGCGCCCGTTCATTTGTTTATAGATAACTGTTCGCAGTGTATCGAAGAGGTTGGCATTCTGCTCGCAGTACCTTGTTATCATTGTAAAACCAAACATCCCGTTTTGTTTTATGACTTTAGCAATGGCATCCTTTTCAACCAGAAAAACCTGGCAGTCGGTCAATGCAACTGATGAATAGTTGAAAGTGTTTTTTGTGAATACTGCCGAAAGTCCCACGAATTCGCCAGGTTTAATAATCCTTAAGTTATAATTTCTGGAATTGTCCCCCTCAATGTATTGTTTGGCTAAGCCACTGATTATAAACAATACATATGATGAAAAAGCCCCCTGTTTGGTAAGGTTGTCACCTTTGCGAAAAAGCACCTGTGTTTTACTCCCCCTTACCAGCGCTACTTCTTCCGGTATGAGCATTTGAAAACATGGCGCCTGAATGTCGCAAATAAAGTCATTGTCTGTTTCCAGAATAGTCTTCATCATTTTAATTTATAAGTTAACCTCTATTTCCATATCAGAACTGCTTTTCTTTCTTTTCCGGAAAATGAAGTGATTTACAAATGACGAAGTTAAATATAAGTTTTAAAACACAAGGTTGTTTTAGATCAATTAAAAAGTTGTCCTAATTCAATTCAGGAGCTGTTGTGCTTTAACGGGAAAACCTTTATTAACAGAATCAGCCTTGTAACTTTGCATTGCAAAATTTAAAAACGAAAAGTCATGTTATATACCAATTTAAAACACATCGAAAGTGCTGCAAAGTATGCTGAAATAATTAACGAAAACGATGATGTGTTGGTTATTTGTGGCCGCATGGGGACAATGTGTGTCCCCGTTTACAGAATTGCTGAAGAATTGGAAGTCGAATACAAACATGTAAAATTCTTTGATATGGAATTTGATAATCCGGAATCGCATGTTATTCGCACTTTGCCCGAAGTTGATGGTTTTACCGGAATTCCTTTTACAATTTATTATAAAAACGGGAAAGTGGTGAATGCTACATCAGGCATTCAGTCCAAAGCACAGTTAATAGCTATTTTAGATAAAGAATTTGCTGCAACCGTCAATGCTTAAGACTATAACAAAAATAAAAACTTAATAACAGCGAAATATGCAAACAACATTTATAGTAATCGGAGTTGTAATTGTCACATTCATTATTCTACGTTCTGTTACGATGGCAAAAATGAAAAACACGCCAATGGTTGCTGACCATGTGAAAGTACTCACTCTTACGGATAAAAATTTTCAGCAGCAAACAAAAAACAAAATAATTCTGGTCGACTTCTGGGCAACATGGTGTGCTCCATGCCGTATGATGGCCCCCGTATTGAACGATGTGGCCTCTGAATTGACAGGAAACTCACTGGTGGGGAAGATAAATATCGAACAACATCAAGCCCTCGCACAAAAATTCAAGGTAAGGAGCATTCCCACCTTAATCCTGTTTAAAAACGGAACAGAAATAAACCGTTTTGTTGGAATTAAATCCAAAGATTTTTTACTCAAAGAGATTGCTAAAATAGGATAATGTTCAAAGCAACTCAAATACAAATTAGTTAGAATATGGATAAGATATTGATTATAGGAGGAGTTGCGGCAGGCGCAACAGCTGCGGCCAAAGTTCGCCGGATTTCCCCGACTGCCGAAATCGTAATGCTCGAAGCCGGCCCGGACATTTCATTTGCCAATTGCGGATTACCGTACTTTATTGGAGGTGATATAAAAAGCAGATCGAAACTGATTCTTCAAAGCCCCGAGAGTTTTAAAGAGCAATACGATGTTGATGTACATGTCAATACCAGTGTTTCTTCAATCGACAAGTTGGCACTCAAAGTGAAAACAACAAATAGCCAAAACGGCCAACAAAAAACGTTTGAATACACTAAATTAATTTTGGCACAAGGCGGCCGGCCGATCACTCCAACACTTCCCGGGGCAAACCTCGATCATGTTTTCACACTATGGACATTGGAAGACATGGATAAGATTTCGCAGCATTTGGCAGAGAAGAAACCAAAAAATGCTGTTGTTGTAGGTGGCGGATTTATTGGTCTCGAAATGGTGGAAGCCTTGGTAAAACGTGGATTGAAAGTGAATGTCGTAGAAATGATGCCGCATGTGATGGCAATTATGGAAGCCGAAACAGCCGGATTTATTGAGAATGAATTACTTTCGTACGGTGTGGGCATTCACACGGGCGCTGGTGTTACCGAAATTATGCCGCGTTCGGTGAAACTCGACAATGGGAAAATTTTAGATGCAGATATGGTTTTGCTTTCTATTGGTGTTCGTCCCACATTGCAACTGGCGAAAGAGGCGGGTCTCGAAATTGGTGAAGCAGGTGGATTACTGGTTAATTCACAATTGCAGACTTCCGATCCTGATATTTATGCCGCTGGTGATATGGTTGAGATTGAACATCTTGTAAATAGTAAAAAGGTTCGCATTCCATTGGCCGGACCCGCCAATCGTCAGGGCAGAATTGCCGCTGAAAATGCATTGGGTGGAAATCATCGTTACAAAGGTTCGATCGGAACATCTGTAGTTCGTGTTTTCGAAGCTGTTGCAGGAATAACAGGTTTCTCGCTGAAACAGGCACGTGCTGCCGGGATTGATGCCGATGCTGTAGTCGTCCACAAAGAACATCATACTTCCTATTATCCAGGTGCAGAAACAGTAACAACGATGTTAATTTACGACCGTGGCACGGGAATCATTCTGGGTGGACAAGCGGCAGGATACAAAGGGGCTGATAAAAGGCTGGATGTGATTGCAACCGCTACTGCCGCAAAACTGACAATCAGCGATATTGCTGATATTGATTTTGCGTATTCACCACCCATCGGAACAGCCAACGATGCGATTAATATGGCTGCATATACAGCAGAAAACAGAATTTCAGGATTCAGTCCATCGGTTACTGTTACAGAATTAGATGCGTTTATCGAAGGGAAGAATCCAGTTTTTGTAGATGTTCGCGATGTTTTTGCATTCGAAAAAAGCCATGTAAAAGGGGCTCTCCATCTGCCGTTGGAATTATTACAGCTGCAAATGAAATCCATTCCTGCCAATCGCCCTGTGATTGTTTATGATGAAACAGGTAAAAAAGGACATCAGGCACTTCGCACCTTGTTGGGTGCGGGTTTTAAAGATGTGACCAATATTTCGGGCGGACATACTTCACTGCAGCGACAAGCACGAACCACTGGTTTTAAATTCCTGAAAATAGATCTTTTGCCTGTTGAATTGAAATCGGTCGGGGAAGAAACTTCCAGTGCTGAAGAAAAAACAACAGCAAAAACACAGGATTTGAATTCACCAATAGTGGTAGATGTTCGTACTCCCGAAGAATTTCAAGAGGGTGCTTATCCGGGTGCAATCAATATTCCGCTGGATGAAATACAATTACGAATCAATGAATTAGGAAGTAAGTCACGCGAAATCACGCTTTATTGTGCTTCCGGCGCCCGATCAGCCTATGCGCAACGCGTGTTGATGCAGATTGGTTATTCCAAGGTGAAAAACGGAGGTGGAATTGCTGCAATGATGGCAAGTAGGAACACAAAACCTGTTGCTGCAAGTTTATCAGCTGAACCTATCATCGTTGATGTTCGAACACCCCAGGAATTTGTAGGTGGAGCATTTCCCGGTGCCATCAATATTCCATTGGATGACCTGCAAATACGGATCAAAGAATTGGGTAATAATTCGAGAGACATCACACTTTACTGTGCTTCCGGAGCTCGCTCTGCATATGCGCAACGTGTGTTGATGCAATTGGGTTTTACAAATACAAAGAATGGTGGCGGTATCATGCAGATGATGAGACAGCGGTAATAACCACATCTATTAGAATATAATAATTGATTAAAAATTTAAATCGAAATAATAATGTTATCAATAATCAAAAAAATCCTGGGTATTGGTCCCAAAGCAGATCTTTCTCAATTAGTAAAAGAAGGTGCCATTATTTTAGATGTTCGCACCAAAGGTGAATATGGATCCGGTCATATCAGGGGATCGGTAAATATTCCGGTTGAGCAACTGCACAAGAATCTTCACAAGTTAAAAGACAAAAAACGTCCCGTAATTACTTGCTGTGAATCAGGGATGAGAAGTTACTCTGCAAAGGGAATTTTGAAGTCAAATGGTTTTACCAATGTTCATAATGGTGGCAGTTGGAATAGTTTGAATAATAAACTGAGATAAAGTTATCTACTTACAATTTGGAATCTATGAAATAGCCATGGTTTAGAAATCACCAACCGAAATGAAAATTTCCCCATGGCTATTCCATACGGCATTTAAAAAACAAATTATTTACGTATGAAAAAAGTTTTAATTCTTGGTGGCGGATTCGCTGGTATCCAGACAGCGATTCAATTACAAAAAAGTGGCCGTTTTGATGTTACGTTGATATCCGACCGCGATTACCTCTATCTTTTCCCGATCTCAATCTGGGTTCCGGTTCGTGAAATCGATTTTGAAAATGTGAAAGTTCCTCTGGCTAAGATCCAAAAGAAATATCCGTTCGGGGTCATCATCGATTCAGTAAAGGAGATTCATGCAGCAGATCATCAGGTGATTTGTGAAAACCAGTCACTGAATTACGACTATTTAGTGGTAGCCTTTGGCGCGGATAAAATGAAGTACAAAGGAATTGAGAATACCTTGTCGATATGTGGAAAGCCTGAAGTTTCATTATCAATCCGCGATGGTATTGATGCCCTAATTCAGAAAGGGAGTGGGAAAATTGCCATTGGGTTTGGTGGAAATCCGAAAGATAAATCGGCTGTACGGGGTGGACCGGCATTCGAACTGGCCTTCAATATTCATAACCTTTTAATGAAGAAGAAAATCAGGCAGAATTTTGAACTGACATTCTTTGCACCGATGGAGGAGCCCGGAGCCCGCATGGGAAAAAATGCATTGCCCATGTTGAACAAGATGTTCGATCAGTATAAGATAGAGAAACGGTTTGGGAAAAAGATCACCGGATTTGAACCCGGATCAGTTGTTTTTGAAGATGAATCGAAACTGGAAGCCGACCTCACGTTATTTATTCCTGCATCGACTGGCCATCATGTTTTACAGGCAAGTGATTTACCGCTATCAGAAGCTGGTTTTGTCCAGATTGATACGGATTGTCAGGTTCGCGGATTCAAGGATGTTTATGCGATAGGGGATATTTCGGCAATGGAAGGTCCCGAGTGGATTGCCAAACAAGGTCATGTGGCCGAATTAATGGGGCGTATTGCGGCACACAACATTATATCCACAGAAACGGGGTCATCAACTAAAAAGCATTATCACGAATCACCAAATATTCTTTGCGTAATGGATACCGGCAACGGTGCTGCTTTTGTTTTTAGGAATACAAAAAAATCATACCTGATTCCTATGCCAATTGTGGGCCATTGGGTGAAAAAAAGCTGGGGCACTTATTCCAAAATAACCAAAGTAGGTATTTTCAGACATTTTTCCGGAATTTGAATATCAATATAAAATTGACTTAATGAGAAAAGTATTAAAAGTATTGGTCGATAGCCGGATGATTATCCTTTCCGTATTAGGTGTTTCCCTGTATTTGGCGATATCACAATATCATATTTCACTATTGTACATTCTGGCAGCAGGTGTAGTGATGGGTGGCGTCTTTGGTAAAGTATTTTGTCGGTGGGTTTGCCCGATGGGCCTGATCATGGAATTGATGATGAGCCTAAGCCCCGAAGGAAAGATCAGGCAAATGTACCAGTATCATAAAGTAGGATGCCCAATTGCATGGATTTCAGGATGGCTTAATAAGTACTCTTTTTTCAGGATCAAGCTCAATGAAGATACATGTAAGAATTGTGGAATCTGTGATAAGAAGTGTTACATTGTTGCGATGGAACCGGCAAAGTACAGTTTGTACAAACCCAAGCAGATAAACCCGGGCGACAGTTATACTTGTTCCAAATGTTTGCAATGCGTAGCTTCATGTCCGAATGGCAGTCTGTCTTATAAAATTTGAAAATCATAAACATGAAACGAGCATATTCGTTAAACAAAAACATGGATGAATATCTCATATGCGAGTTCCAGTCAACCATTAATAGAACAAATATATAGGTATGAAAACAAAAATTTTAATCTTCTTATTTTTTACGATTGTAACTTCAGTGTTTGCAAAATGTCAATTTTCTTCTTCTGGGCAAAGCGACCCATGGACACAGCAGCAATTGTTAGATCCTTCTGTACTTGCTAATGTTCTTAAAAATCCCAATTCCCCCCAGCCAATTGTATTCAGCATTGGTATGCAGGCAATCATCAAAGGGTCAATCGATATCGGTCCTACAATGAGGCCTGACAACCTGAATATTCTAAAGGAAAAGCTGAACAAATTACCAAAGGATGCACAGATTGTGGTATATTGCGGGTGTTGTCCATTTTCGAGATGTCCCAATATAAGGCCGGCAATGGCGCTTTTAAAGTCCATGCAATTCACCAATTATAAACTATTAAACCTTCCAGAAAACGTTAAAGTTGACTGGATTGATAAAGATTATCCAATGGCTGAATAAACGATTAATAATTTATTTATGAGAATCCTGATATTGTCTGTTGCGCTATTGTTATTCGGTAGTACTTTTTCAACTTTATCTGCCCAATCAACCGGGCTTGAACCGGGAAATAAGTCTCCGGAGATAAAGCTTCCCAACATCAAAGGAGATACCGTGGCATTGTCTTCTCTAAAAGGTAAGTTAGTTTTGATTGACTTTTGGGGTACATGGTGTGCTCCATGCGTAGCCGAACAAGCCGAATTAGCTAAGTTGTACAATAAATATAAACAATCAACTTTTACCACAGGGAAAGGTTTTGAGATCTATGGAGTTTCATTGGATGCAAAAAAATCTAATTGGGAGAATTTCATAACCACAAATAAAATAAACTGGATCCAGGTAAGCGACCTGAAATTTTGGAGATCTCCTGTTGCCAAAACATATAATATACAGGCATTACCATTCAATGTTCTGATGGATGGCAATGGAATCATCCTGGCAAAGAACTTACATGGCATTGACCTTGAAAAGAGAATTGCAAGGTTCCTGCGTAAATAAATGACAAATAAAATAATGGGTTGAAAATTATAATTAAAAACAAAAAAATGATGAAAAAGAACATGGGTACTGTTGACAAGGCAATCAGAATACTGGTTGCAGTCGTAATTGCTGTTTTATTTTACACGCAGGTATTAACCGGCACATTAGGAATTGTTCTTCTTGCATTTGCGGTTATATTCGTGATTACCAGCTTTATCAGCTTTTGTCCATTGTATTTGCCTTTGGGAATTAATACCGGCAAGAAAGAGGGATGAGCCTGCTTTTGGAAGTGTAAAAAAGTGATCAGCAATAGAAGCGTTGAATTCTAAAATTGCATGGGTTAAAAAGATGGTCTTAATTGAAACAGCAGCGTTAATTCTTTTGCTCTTTGTCTCCTTAAACTTTACACGCCCAAATCCGTAACAAAAAACCCGGTTAAAAGCCAGGTTTTTTGTTGGGAAATTAACAGTCTTAATCTATTTCACAATTTAAGTAATTTTTTTAATAGTTCTGGAATATCCGATGGCTGACGGGCAACCTGCACACCTGCGCTTTCGAAGGCTGCTATTTTTTCTGCTGCAGTTCCTGTTCCGCTCGAGATAATGGCACCTGCATGTCCCATTCTTTTGCCAGGAGGAGCTGTCTGTCCGGCAATAAAGCTCACAACGGGTTTTTTGATATGTTCGATGATATATTTTGCGGCACGTTCTTCGGCATCACCCCCAATTTCACCAAGTAACACGATTGCATCGGTTTCGGGATCATCTTCGAACATCTGTAAGAGCTCCTGGAAATACAACCCGGCAACTGGATCGCCGCCAATCCCAACGCAGGTACTTTGACCCAGTCCGTTTGAAGTTAACTGGTAAACCATCTCATAGGTTAAAGTGCCACTGCGGCTCATCAGCCCGATGTTACCCTTTTTGAAGATACTTCCCGGAAGGATTCCTACCATTGCCTCGTCAGGTGAAATAAGTCCCGGGCAATTTGCACCGATCAATTTTGTTCCTCTCTTTGTAATATATGGGGTAATCCTGACCATATCCAGGGTTGGAACCCCTTCTGAGATGGCAACCACGAGTTCAATTCCTGCTTCAGCAGCTTCAAGCACAGCATCGGCGGCATAAGCCGCAGGGACAAAAATAATGGAGGTATTTGCGCCAGTCTCCTTCACTGCATCGGCCACCGTATTAAAAACCGGAATGCCACTCACCAATTGCCCTTTCTTTCCCGGAGAAACGCCGCCTACTACTTTAGTACCGTAATCGATCATCTTCTGCGTGTGAAAACTCCCGTCACGACCTGTAATTCCTTGTACCAGTAATCTTGTATTCTTATTGACTAAAATGCTCATATCGTTGGTTTAATTAGATTATCTTAAAAAATCTTCGCTAAGGCTGATGGCCTTTTGTGCCGCCTCAGACATTGTTTCGACAGTTGGAAGATTGGCGCTTTTCAGAATTTCGAGTCCCTCCTTAGCGTTCGTTCCTGAAAGCCTGATCACAATCGGAACCTTAATCTTTATTTGTTCGAGTGCTGCCATCAGACCTTTGGCCACATCGTCACAACGTGTAATTCCACCAAAGATATTAATCATCACAACTTTCACACCTTTGTCTGAAAGAATCAGGTTCATAGCGTCAATCACCTTCTGAGGATTTGAACTGCCACCAATATCAAGGAAATTTGCCGGTTCGCCACCGTACAATTTGACCATATCCATTGTCGCCATCGCCAGACCAGCTCCATTTACCATGCAACCGATCGAACCGTCGAGCCGGATATAAGTTAGTCCTTTCTCCTTTGCATCAATCTCCTTAATTTCATCTTCGGATGGCTCGTTGAGTGCAAGAATATCAGGCTGACGAAATAAGGCATTGTCATCAAATGTCATCTTTCCGTCGAGTGCCAGCAACTTACCATCGGAGGTTACGACAAGTGGATTTATCTCGACCAGTGAAGCATCGGTATCAATAAATACTTTGTATAGCTTTTGAAAAAGATCAACTGCCTGGTTGACCAGTTTGAGATCATCGAAAAGTGCAAAGGCAATTTTACGTGCAAAAAAAGGGGCTATTCCCAGATCGGGGTCAACGGTAAACTTAAGGATTGCTTCAGGGTTGTCTTTTGCAACTTCTTCAATCTCGACACCACCTTCGCGACTCACCATAAACACAGCAGATTTTGTGTTTCTGTCGATGGTTATTCCCGCGTAGATTTCACTTACAAACGAGACCCCTTGCGCAACAAGTACCTTTTCTACAGTATACCCTTTAATGTCCATCCCCAAAATCTTTTCCGCTACGGCTGTCGCCTCTTCGGCATTTCGAACCAGTTTTACGCCGCCTGCTTTTCCTCTTCCTCCAGTAAGCACTTGTGCTTTAATAACTACAGGAAAGCCAAGCTGTTCGGCCGCTGCCTGTACTTCCGTAACAGTATAACACAACACCTCATTCGTAACGGAAATCCCGTAACGCGATAAAATCTCCTTCGCCTGATACTCATGAATTTTCATACTCCGATTAATTAGTTCTTTTGAATTATTATTTTATTTCGATTAACATGCTGGATTCAGAAATTACAAATACATTAACATTTTGAATTCCAAAATAGTTTTTGATTCGGAACCCTGATTTAGAATATCGGGGGCAAAATAATGATTTTTGGAAGGCTTGCAACAAAATCTGTTTTATATCAGCTTTTTGTACGACAAATATGTATTCTTTTGCGCCGGAAAATTTAAAAATATGTGGTCAAAAATAATATTGCAAATCCGTTCTTATACCGTCATGGTAATCGGGCTTGCCCTTTACTCCTTTGGAATTACAGCATTTCTAATCCCTTTGAAAATTGCAGGAGGCGGAGTTACCGGAATTTCGATGCTTGTTTATTACGCCACCGGATTCGGAACCGGTTATACTTTTTTCATTATTAATATATTTCTGATTATCATAGCCATTAAGGTACTCGGCGCAAACTTTGGCATCAAAACAATCTTCAGCATGTCCCTCATTGCCGTAATGCTGAATGTAATGCAGAATTATATCACAGAGCCTATTTTGAATGACTTTTTTCTGTCATCTGTCCTTAGCGGAATCATGGGAGGTGTTGGAATCGGCCTGATCTTCAATGAAGGAGGCAGTACGGGCGGAACAGACATTATCGCAATGATCATCAACAAATACAGGAATATCAGTCCTGGCAGGATCATCATGTATTGTGATGTGATCATTATAGCATCATCGTACATTGTGCTGCATTCGGTCGAGAAACTGGTTTATGGCTACGTGTCGATGTGGGTAGTCGCTTATTCAATTGATGCTTTCCTTACAGGCGCTCAGCAGTCGGTGCAATTGTTTATTGTCTCCGAAAAGTATGAGCAAATTGCCGATTTTATCACAAAAGAATCGAGGCGCGGAATAACCATTTTTGATGGAACAGGCTGGTATACCCAACAAAATGTAAAGGTAATTATGACCGTCGTACGAAAACGGGAATCTCCCGAAATTTTTCGCAAAATTAAAGAGCTGGACTCCAACGCATTTATCTCACTCAGTTCGGTAATGGGTGTTTATGGTAAAGGTTTTGATAAGCTTAAGTACTGATTATTTACTCAAATCATTAATTTAGCCGATCATCAATCTTAAAGGGTAATAAATGAATAAACGCAAAATTTTTTGGATAACTGGATTAGTAATCATCGCATTAATCGTCTTTTTAACATTCAGATTTAATCGTTTTTACCAAAAATTACCTCCGCTTGCTGAAGACATTGTGATCACTGTTCCTGAACCAAAATTGCTGTACGGATTGCCCGCAGATTCATTTCATATTGAAGAGAGTACTGTTGAAAGAAATCAGAATTTATCAGATATTCTGATTGAACGCGGCGTCACGGCACAAGCCGTCGATCAGCTTGCGAAAAATTCTGTCTCCGTTTTCGATGTCCGGAAAATGAAATCCGGAAACCAGTATACAATTTTTTACTCGAAGGATGAAACCAGGTCACCCCTGTTTCTTGCCTACCAAAATAATAGCGTCGAATATTACCTTTATTCACTCACCGATTCGTTGAAAGTGACAGCTGGCAAGCATGATGTGATATCAAAAAGGCAAACAATGTCAGGAGTGATCAGCTCATCGCTTTGGAATGCAATGAAAGAGAGCAATATCAGCCCATTATTAGCAGTTGAATTATCCGATATTTATGCATGGACCATCGATTTCTTCGCAATTCAGAAAGGGGATCAGTTCACAGTTATTTTCGATGAAGATTTTGTAAATGGCGAGTCTATTGGCTTGGGAAAAATCTATTCTGCATCTTTTACCCAAGGTGGAGATGTATTTTATGCGATCCGGTTCACGCAGGATGATGGCGATAGTTTCTTTGATGAAAAAGGGAACAGCCTCCGAAAAGCGTTTTTGAAAGCCCCATTGAAATTCTCGCGCATCAGCTCCCGTTTTTCGAATCACAGAATGCATCCCGTTTTACGGATTGTACGACCTCACCATGGCGTTGATTATGCGGCAGCTACTGGCACGCCGGTTGTTTCGATTGGTGATGGTGTCGTTATTCAGAAAAGCTACCAGGCCGCTGGTGGAGGTAATTATGTGAAGATAAAGCACAATTCAGTGTATACAACCTCCTATATGCATTTATCAAAATTTGCAAGTGGGCTTAGAGCAGGAACACGCGTCAAACAGGGTGAGGTTATTGGATATGTAGGCTCTACTGGTCTGGCATCGGGTCCTCACCTCGATTTCAGGGTTTATATTGGAGGAACAGCGGTTGATCCGCTTAAAATCAAATCAGAACCCGCGGAACCGGTTAAACCGGCCAATCTTGGTAAGTTTAATACTTTACGTGATTCTGTATTGCAGATACTGAAGGTTAAGGTAATTTGACAATTAGACAATCTAAAACGTGAGCTTTAAAGTCTAAATACTGATAAGTTCTGCGAATGATTTAAGATTAGTTGAACTATAAAGAAATGGCCTTATTGAGAGACAATAAGGCCATTTCTTCAAATTTTAATCGGAGAAAATCCAAAATTATTCTGCAACGTAGTTTTTCAAATGTTTTTTAGTTTTCTCTTCCTTCAGCATCACGTCGGCTACAAACTGCCGGATTTGCTGTTCATCCTCTTTTTTGCAGATCAGCAAAGTCTTATCCGATTCAACAACAATAAAATCACTAAGCCCTTGTATTACAACAGTCTTATCATCAGGCATTGCGATGATGCAATCTTTTGTATCGTATAAAAAAATCTTGTTGCCGCTTACTGCATTGTCCGCGTCATCTTTGCTGTGATTTTCGTAAAGCGATCCCCATGTTCCAAGGTCGGACCACCCAAAATCGGCACACAAAACGTAAACATTATCCGCCTTCTCCATTACTCCGTAGTCAATCGAAATATTTGGGCATTCCGAATAGACTTTGTTGATATAATGCATTTCATCCGAAGTGTTTATATGCTTTTTACCATAGTCAAACAACGCATTTACTTCGGGAAGATGTTTCGTGAAAGCTTTTAATATTGCATCGGCTGACCATATAAAAATACCAGAATTCCAATAAAACTCCCCGGTCTCCAGAAATAACTCAGCCATTTTGCGGTCAGGTTTTTCAGTAAATGTCTTCACCCTGAAAAGATTATTTTTCCCTTCAAAATCAGTCTTTTCAGCCACCTGAATATAGCCATAACCCGTTTCCGGACGATTAGGCTGTAAACCTAACGTTAGCAAAACATCTTTTCCGGATACATAGCGAAGTCCGTTTGTGATCTCCTCGAGAAAGTAATCCTCCTTCATGATTAAATGATCAGAAGGGGCTACAATCACATTGGCATCCGGACATTTGCTCAGAATTTTGTAGGTGGCATAACAGATACAGGGAGCTGTATTCCGACGTAAGGGTTCAGATAAAACCTGAGATTCATTCAGAGCAGGAAGCTGATCAAGTACAAGTTCTTTGTAATTCTCGCTGGTAACCACCAAAAAATTCCCTGCTGGAATAATTCGCGAAAAACGGTCGTAAGTAAGCTGAAGCAGAGATCGTCCGATTCCCAGAATATCTAAAAACTGTTTGGGTTTCTCTGCAGTACTCAAAGGCCAGAATCGGCTTCCAATACCACCAGCCATTATAACACAATAATTCTTAGAATTTTCCATACTATTATTTTGACTCAAAATTATGCAAATTTTCTAATAACATACAATCGGTTTAATGTGTTATACAACCATCGGGAAAAATCGTGGCAATCCGTTGATTAAAATATTTGTATTTTTATCGGGAAATTTAAGTTGTAAATATCGCTTAAGCTACACTTGAAATGGAGCAGTTTTAGAATTTTAATTAATTGATTATTAGCATTAACTAAATATCAAAAGCGTGGGTGTCATTTATCACATTGGGCAATACTTTTTGTTGATGGCCAGGGTTTTTAAAAAACCTGAGAAGAATTCAATTTACCTTCATCAATTAGTACTCGAAATTGAAAAACTGGGCATAAATTCCGTCGGGATTGTTGCAATCATCTCAGTTTTCATGGGAGGAATTATAACGCTCCAGTTGACCTACAATATGGTAAGCCCCTTAATGCCTAATTACATAATCGGCCTTGGCAACCGCGACACGCTGATTCTTGAATTTTCATCGACGGTACTTAGCCTGATGCTTGCAGGAAAAGTTGGCTCAAACATTGCTTCGGAACTTGGGAGTATGAGGGTAACAGAACAAATTGATTCGATGGAGATTATGGGTGTTAATTCAGCATCGTATCTGATTTTGCCCAAAATTATAGCCGTAGTTTTCATGAGCCCGCTACTGTTTATCATCAGCGTAACCTGCGGATTATTCGGAGGCTTAATTACCGGTCCGCTTTCGGGAGTTGTCACCGTGGCAACTTACGTTACCGGGATTACAACCATGTTTGTTCCGTTTTACGTCTCGTTTTCAATCATCAAAACCCTTGTTTTCGGCTTCTTAATTGCTACAGTCCCTGCCTATCTTGGTTATTACGTTCAGGGAGGGGCACTTGAGGTAGGGCGTGCAAGCACCAAAGCGGTGGTTAATACAAGTATTCTGATTCTGTTTTTCGACCTTGTACTTACTCAATTGCTGTTCAAATGATTGAAATCCGAAATATTTGTAAGTCTTTCGAAGGTCGTGAAGTACTTAAGGACATTTCCACAATTTTCGAAAAAGGGAAAACGAACCTCATTATCGGGCGTAGTGGTTCCGGAAAGACCGTGTTGCTCAAATCAGTTGTTGGTCTGCTTGAAATCGAATGTGGTGAAATACTTTTCGATGGCCGTGACACACGTCTTATGAATTTTAAGGAACAGAAACTGCTGCGACAGGAAATCGGAATGGTTTTTCAGAACGGTGCTCTTTTCGATTCCCTTACTGTAGAACAAAACGTCCGGTTTCCAATGGATATGTTTACCACGATGATGATGAAAGAGAAAACTTCGAGGGTCAACTTCTGCCTCGAACGAGTAAATATTTTAGATTCCAATCACTTATACCCAGCTGAAATCTCGGGCGGGATGCGAAAAAGGGTCGCTATTGCACGTGCCATTGCACTCAATCCCAAATATCTGTTCTGCGATGAACCAAACTCTGGTCTCGATCCTGTTACCTCAATTCTGATTGACGCGTTGATCAAGGAGATTACATCAGAATTTGACATCACAACAATAATTAACACCCACGATATGAATTCCGTGATGGAAATTGGAGATAAAATCCTGTTCATCTCAGAAGGTCTGAAGTGCTGGGAAGGAAATAATACACAAATTTTCAATACAAGAAATAAGAAGCTGAATGCCTTTGTATTCGCTTCTCCTTTTTCAAAAAAATTCAAAGAAATAAGACAAATGGAGGACGACGAATGAGATACTGTCTGATTATTTTAATGGCCACACTGGCTTTTTCCTGCTCTAATAACAAAGTCCCCAAAGGGATATTATCAGACAAGGAGATCACCCCGGTTTTAATAGAGCTTCATTTGGCCGAGGCGATCTACAATCAGCGGTATGCGTTGGAGATAACACGTGAAAACTATCAGGAAGACCTGTATCTCACGATACTAAAAAAATACAAGCTCGACAGGAAGGTGTTTGAAGCGTCGGTATTGTATTATGGCAAGCATCCTGATAAATACAAACCAATTTATGATGAGGTGCTGAACCATCTCAACGAAATGGAAGTAAAAGCCAAAATTAAAGACTCTATTGATGACAGAAATCCCGTCGTAAAACCCATTCCTGAAGACACGGTGGCTGTGAAAGATACGGTTCAGACAATAAAAACAGATTCTGTCGGAATAACGAAAGACACCATCAAATTATTGGATGTTAAGTCTAAGGCTAACAAAATAATTCGAATTCAAAACCGTGTTCCAAAGAACGGCGCTAAAGATTCTGTCCCGGTTATAAAATAACTGATATGCGTAAATTATCAGCACATTATATAATCACCGGAACCGGGGCTGTTCTCGTAAAAGGAATTGTCATTCTGTCCGACGATGGTACTGTAATTGAAACTATTGATACAAAAGGGGAACTCGATGAGATGGCCAATGTTGAGTTTTACAGCGGTGTCCTCATCCCTGGATTCGTGAATGCCCATTGCCATCTCGAGTTATCAAACCTACGGAATGTATTCCCCGAAAAGAACGGATTACCAGGTTTCATGAAAAAGGTGGCCGAGCACCGTAATCCCGAAGAAATTAGAGTGATTGAAGCCGCGCAAAAAGCCGATTTTGAGTTGTTTAAAAACGGAGTTGTGGCAGTTGGAGATGTTTCGAATACAAACACCACCTTTCAGCTAAAATCGAAATCAAGAATAGTTTATCACACATTTATTGAAGCACTTGGCTTTTCGCCTCAGCGGGCTGAAAAGGCTTTCGCCTGGGCTCAGCATTGCTTCGGGGAAGCACAATCACTCGGATTGTCAGTTTCGGTGGTTCCTCATGCCCCCTATTCGATCTCAAAGGTATTGTTTGATAAAATTGCCGGATTTGCTGTAAATCAGCAATCTATTTTATCAATGCACAATCAGGAATGTTCAGAAGAAGATGATTTATACCTCACCGGCGATGGAGAAATCGTCAGGCATCTGACTGAAAACCTTGTCCTTGATCTGTCATTTTTTAAACCTACCGGGAAAACAGCACTTGAAAGTGTAATCGATTGGTTACCAAAAGAAACTAAACTGCTACTTGTCCACAATATCCGCACCCGGCAAAAAGACATTGACCTGGTGGCTAAAACAAGGTCGCTAAATAATACCTGGTTTGTGCTTTGCCCTGGTTCAAATTTGTATATAGAAGACCGTCTCCCGGATATTGAACTTTTCCGGCAAAACAAACTTCAGATTTGCATTGGAACCGACAGTCTATCGTCGAATCACCAGCTTTCAATGCTTGAAGAAATGAAAATCATTCAATCGCATTTCCCGGCAATCCCACTCTCCGAAATTGTAACCTGGGCCACAAGTAACGGCTCAGAAGCTTTGGAAATGAACGATTGGGCAGGAACCATTGAACGGGGGAAGAAACCAGGAATCAACCTGATCACAGGTATGGATTTGCAACATCTTCAATTGCTGCCTCAGTCTAAAGTAAAAAGGTTAATTTAATTGATTACTTTTCGGCTTCAACTTTATAAATTTTACAGATTATTGCATGTCGACTTTTCTTTTTGATCAAACAATATTCGGACCGATTAACAGTCGAAGATTAGGTATTTCTTTGGGAATTAATTTACTGCCAAACGACTCAAAACTATGTTCTTTCAACTGCATCTATTGCGAGTGTGGCTGGAATCCCGCAAAGGGAACCGTAAAGGCAATACTTCCCTCCAGAAATGAAGTAAAGAGGATGCTCCGGGAAAAATTGTCGGAGATGAAGAACGAGGGAGAATTGCCCGATGTGATCACTTTTGCGGGTAATGGCGAGCCAACGATGCATCCCGATTTTGCCGGAATAATCGATGATACATTATTCATCAGAAATGAATTATGTCCCGGCGCGCGAATTGCTGTACTTTCGAATTCAACGATGCTACATAAACCCAAAGTGGTTGAAGCATTGAAAAAGATAGATGATAATATTCTGAAACTGGACTCAGGACTCGTTGAAACCATCAGGTTACTCGATCAGCCTGTCGGAAGATTTAATTTGCAAAGCGTTGTCAATAACATTAAGCAATTTGATGGTCAGTCGATTATTCAAACCATGTTTATCAGAGGCCAGTTTGAAGGCCATTTGATTGATAACACTACAGAACCAGAACTGAAAGCCTGGATTGCAATTCTGCAACAGATTCGTCCCCGGATTGTGATGATTTATACAATTGCACGCGACACACCAGCCAACGACCTACGGAAAGTTTCGACAGAAGATCTGGAAATGATTGCGGATCGGGTTATAAAAGAGACCGGGCTCGAGGTTCAGGTAAGCGGATAGTGGAAAGAAGGAGAGACTGGGAGAGGGAGTGAAAGAGAAAATACATATAAAAACAAATACAATTTAAACACAACTACTATTAAAGATGAAAATGAAAATGCGATTTTTGATTTTACTGCTGGTACTGTTTACTCATGCCACTTACGCGCAACTTGTTGAAAATAAACAAGGCTCGCTGGTGGAATACGTCAATCCATTGGTGGGAACAGATTCCGATTATGCTTTATCAAACGGAAATACCTACCCGGCAATTGCCCTACCCTGGGGAATGAATTTCTGGACCCCACAGACAAACAAGAATGGAAACGGTTGGGGTTACATGTATGACGACGTAAAAATAAGGGGATTCAAACAGACTCACCAACCAAGTCCCTGGATCAATGATTATGCCGCTTTTTCTCTTTTCCCCGAAACCGGAAAACTGATTGTAGAAGAAAATAAGCGTGCTTCGTGGTTTTCGCACAAGGCTGAAACTGCAAAACCTCACTATTACCGGGTATATCTTTCAAATTATGATGTCGTTACAGAAATAACACCCACCGAACGCGCTGCACAGTTCCGTTTTACTTTCCCTGAATCAGATGCTTCTCATATTCTGATTGATGCTTTTAACAAAGGATCAATGGTGAAAATTTCTGCTTCGGAAAGAAAAATCACTGGTTATTGCCGGAACAACAGCGGCGGCGTACCTGATAACTTCCATAATTACTTCGTGATCGTATTTGATAAAGCATTTTCCGAGGTTTCAACATGGAAAGACAGTGTTTTAACTGAAGGCAATGCATTTGCGGAAGGGAAACATGTGATGGCTGCGATCACTTTCAAAACAAAAAAGGGGGAGATTGTCAATGCACGTGTAGCCTCATCCTTCATCAGTCCTGAACAGGCTGAATTGAACCTGACCAGGGAAATTGGCCAAAGCACTTTCGATCAGACCAAAAGCAAAGCAGAAGCTGCCTGGAACAAAGAATTGGATCGTGTAAAAGTTGAAGGTGGAACTGTTGATCAGAACCGCACTTTTTACACGGCTCTTTACCGCACGATGCTCTTCCCTCGCAAGTTTTATGAACTCGATGCGAATAATAAAATCGTTCACTATAGTCCTTACAACGGGAAAGTTCTGCCTGGATACATGTTCACCGACAATGGTTTCTGGGATACCTTCCGTGCCGTGTTCCCCTATTTCACGTTGATGCACCCAACCCTTAGTTCCCAGATCATGGAAGGTTTGGCGAATACGTACAACGAAAGTGGCTGGCTTCCTGAATGGGCAAGCCCTGGTCACCGCGATTGTATGGTCGGATCAAACTCTGCTGTCAATATCGCAGATGCTTACCTGAAAGGAATTCGTGGCTTTGATATTGCAAAATTGTATGAAGCCATTCAGAAAAACACGAATAATGCCGGACCGTTAACCTCTGTTGGTCGTTTTGGGGTTGAATATTATAACAAGCTGGGATATATCCCCTACAATGTAAAGGTGAACGAAAATGTTGCCCGCACTTTGGAATATTCATTTGCTGACTGGTGTATCTCTAAACTGGCAAAAGATTTAGGTCGTCCGCAGGAAGAGATTAAGCTTTTCGAAAAACGGGCATTGAATTACAAAAATGTTTTCGATCCTTCAGTCAATTTTATGCGTGGCAAAAATGAAGATGGTACTTTCCAGTCACCTTTCCGTCCCGACAAATGGGGTGACGCCTTTACCGAAGGTTCAAGCTGGCACTGGACATGGTGCGTATTCCACGATCCACAGGGATTGGCCAATTTGATGGGTGGCCGCGAAAAAATGGCGCAACGTCTCGACGAAATGTTCGTTGCTGCGCCTACGTTTGATTGCTCATACTATGGTGCCCAGATTCACGAGATCACCGAGATGCTGATCTCAAACATGGGCCAATATGCGCATGGTAATCAACCCGTTCAGCATGCTATTTATCTCTACGACTACATTGGTCAACCATGGAAAGGACAATATTGGGTTCGACAGGTAATGGACCGTCTTTACAATCCGAATCCTGATGGCCTTTGCGGTGACGAAGACAACGGTCAAACATCCGCATGGTATGTCTTTTCAGCTATGGGTTTCTATCCGGTAGCTCCCGGAACAGGGGAATACGCTTTCGGATCACCGTTGTTTAAAAAGGTCTCTCTTACCCTTGAGAACGGAAAGAAGTTTGAAATCGATGCTCCGAAGAATAATACGGAGAATGTATATGTCGATAAGATTACCCTCGACGGGAAGGTGTATGGTAAAAACTATATCACCCACAGCGACTTAATGAAGGGTGGAAAAATACAGTTCGACATGACGAAGACCCCGAATAAAACACGTGGTACTTCGCCCGAAAGTTTCCCTTATTCATTTTCGAATGAGAAGAATTAATTCTTAAGGAAGAGGTTGTTTCAACTGAAAAATGTCCTTCTGGTGACTAAATGACTCACCTGAAGGGCATTTTTGTTGTTCTGAACTTCCACCGCAATGGCTTTACTGTTCAAAGCATCGGCTTTGTGGTTTGGAACGCCGGATTCATGTTTAAGAACAGTTATCAGGTATATTTGGAGGGAGAAAGTTTATCTAAAAATGTTCAGATTCAACGAAGCATGATCCCGGTCGCCATTCGTCCGGTTTTAATCCCGTCGCGACGGGCCGAAAAAAACCGATCCGGATCTGAAAAGGTGCAGGTTCGCGCGACTTCAATCTGTTCCGCTGGAACTCCCGCTTTTATCAGCTGTTGATAATTGGCACTCCAAAGATCGAGTAATTTTTTGTCAGCTTTGTCAGGATTTGAAGCAAGATAAAACTCCGGGGCAAACTGCTTCCAAACCTCCTCCCCGACTTCGTAAACATCCGGACTGATTGAAGGTCCAATTCCTGCGACAAGATCGGATGGATCGGTTCCAAATTCCTTTATCATTTTATGAATTGTCACGAATAAAATGTTCTGTACCGTTCCACGCCACCCGGCATGAACAGCTGCAACCACTTTTCTTTTTGAATCGAAAAGCAGAACCGGTACACAATCGGCCGTTTTCACCGCAACACAAACACCTTGAAGATTCGTAATAACGGCGTCAGTTTCATTTAGAAAATGCTTTTGCTCTTCTGTTGACAGTTCAAAAAACCGGGCAGTAACGGTCTTAACATTTGCAGTGTGCGTCTGTTTCGGGAACACCAGCTGATCCGGTAAAATATGTAGTGCCGCACAAAGTCTGACCCTATTTCCAAGCACATTTTCGGGAAGATCACCAGAATTAAACCCCAGATTTAAAGAACTATAATTATTCGTACTACACCCACCAACGCGTGTGGTTGAGAAGTGGAACACCTCTGGAATCTGACCCAAATTGGCAAATTGTAAAACAGGTAACTTATTTTTAACGACAGATATCATAGTTCTATTAGCTACATTTACGTTAAATTCGCTGCCAATTTACAAAAGTTCCGGTTGGGACGATCAAAGGATCAAATATGAAAATTGAAATTCTTCAGCTTACTGATGGTGCAAAAAAAGCCAAAGGGCTTACGGTAGTGATCGATGTCTTCAGGGCATTTTCGACAGCTTGTTATGTTTTTTCTGCAGGTGCTGCCAAAATCATCCCTGTCGAACATGTGGAAGAGGCCTTCGAACTGAAGAAAATTCTGAAAAATGTTGTGATGCTGGGTGAACGGAACGAGCGGAAAGTCCCTGGTTTCGATTTTGGAAACTCTCCAACCCATCTTATGAATCAGGATTTCAGCGGGAAAACAATTATCATGACGACAAGTTCCGGAACGCGCGGAATTGCCAATGCCACCCTGGCGGATGAAATCATCACCGGAAGTTTTGTCAATGCAGAAGCAATCATTAGCTATATCCGACAGAGGAATCCTGCTGAATTAAGTCTGGTTTGTATGGGCTACGAAGGTCGCTACCCAACGCAAGAGGATACTTTTCTGGCCGAATATGTGCGTGATCGATTACTAAATAAAGAGACGGATTTCGAAAAGATGAAGCAAATCCTCCGAACAGGCGACGGTGCCCGGCTTCTTGATCCTGCCAATAACGAATGGTCACCGGCATCCGATTTTGAACTTTGCCTCGATCCTGATCGTTTTAATTTCGTTTTGAAAATTGAAAAAGGGTCGGATTTTAACTGGCTGAAAATGATGAAAATATAAACCACTCAAGCGGTCTTTTCAGACCCTCGAAGCGGTGGTTCTAAATAAAATATGGAAATGAAGCATTACAATTTTGATGAAATAATAGAACGACGCGGTACTGACTGTGTCAAATATGATCTGCTCGAAGAAGTTTTTGGGAATAGCGACGCACTGCCACTTTGGGTAGCCGACACCGATTTCAGGGTGCCCGACTTCATCATGGATGCATTACACCAGCGGATGAACCATGAAATTCTGGCTTATTCTTATCGTCCCGAGAGTTACTTTGAGTCAATTATCAACTGGGTGAATCACCAGCACGGCTGGAAAATCGACAAAGAGATGATCACATCAAGTCCGGGCGTCGTTTCGGCGGTGACCATGTTGATTATGGCCCTTTCTGAACCAGGTGATAAGGTGATTGTCCAACCACCGGTTTACTTTCCTTTCTTCACAAGTATTAAGGGTTCGGGCCGGAAGATGGTGGAGAATCCACTGATGCTAAAAGATGGTAGGTATACCTTCGATTTTGAAAATCTTCGGCAAATCATCGATCCACAAACCAAACTTCTGATATTGTGCAGTCCACATAATCCGGGAGGAATGGTTTGGAAAATGGAGGAACTCGAAGAGCTTAGCAGAATTTGTACTGAAAATGGGATTGTAATCGTCTC
>JBBRZE010000017.1:0-71004 GCA_038236995.1 Bacteroidales bacterium
ACATATCCACCTGATTCATGCTTTTATAAACTGCCAACGGGTCCCCTTTTTGAATGTTGGAGAGTGTCATATTTACATAGCCATCACCCAGTATCACACGCGAAAAACCACTGTCGTATTTATTCGATATCACACCAATTAGAACGGATATCGAAAGAATGATAAACGATACAAGAATTTCTTTTCGTGAAGCATAGATCAATAAAGGGAACTCTGAAGCCCAGAATATTTTAATACGGCTTTTATTGATCGGCTGGCTCTGATATATTTCACGATGCGCCTTTTGCGTTAGCTGATTGAGAAATTGAGTAGATTTAGCGTCGGGAAAATGGGTGCGTGAAAAAGCTAAATCGTCGGTTAGATTAATAAACAGATCGGACATCTCGTCCGGCTGAACGCGATTCTTAGTATCAAGAAGCGCTTCGAACGCTTCCCATTTTTTAATGTTCTTATGTAAGAATTGAATCTCATTCATTTGCTGAATACAAATGGTGATAATTTAGCGCAAGGTAATTAATAAATGAAAAAATTACACTTATTTTACAAATATTACAAAAAATAATTAATGGATACTTTAAAAATAGAGACTTCTCAAAATATTGACATCGAACAACCTATTGCAAGTATCGGTGAGCGCTTCGCAGCAACATTGCTCGACATGCTTTTTATTATGAGTTATCTATTGGTCTTAGGCCTTATTTACCAGGGATTGCACTCAAAAGTTCTATTGCTTATTGGATTATTACCTGTAGTATTGTATAGTATTGTAAGTGAAATGGCAATGAACGGCCAAAGCTGGGGTAAAATGATACTTAAAATCAAAGTAGTAAAAATGGATGGAACACCAACCTCTTTTTCGAGCTATTTTCTGCGATGGGTATTGCGACTTGTCGAAATACTTGCCATGTTTGGCACACTGGCTACGATTACAATTATTCTTAACCGCAAAGGTCAGCGCTTAGGCGACATTGCGGCAAACACTGCGGTCATACGCCTGCGCAATAAAAGTTTAAGAGAGACTATTTATATGCAAATTCCCGATAACTATACGATTGTTTATCCCGAAGTTTCAAGGTTAATGACCAGCGATATTTATATTATCAAAGAGGTGATCGAGTTAATTAAATCGCGTAACAAAACAACCCGGACGGTGACAATAGCACAAACAGCACACGAAGCCATCGAACGGAAATTAGAAATAAAAGTCGCGCAAAAGACCGAAGCATTTTTCCAAACCCTTCTTCGCGACTACAATTTTATGAATAGAAGCATTTAGTGGAAAGATAATATCAGCAATTTCGGGAAACAATATTAAAATTCAAAGGTATGGGAAAGAGTATCAAAGGAACGCTTACCGAACAGAACCTGCTGACCGCTTTTGCAGGCGAGTGTCAGCGGAAGAACAGGTATGAATTTTTTGCAGAAAAAGCCAAAGCGGAAGGATATGAACAGATCGCCGCTATTTTCGAAAAAACAGCTTTACAGGAACAGTCACATGCGAAGCAGTTTATTAAGTTTATGGAAGGTGGAGCAGTTGAGATCAAAACCACTATTATGACCGGTCTGGCAGATCAAACTATTACTAATTTGAAGGTGGCTATCGATGAAGAAAAGAATGGATGGTCCGCTGTATATCCGCGTTTCTCGGAGATTGCCAAAGAGGAAGGGTTTCCGGCAATTGCTGCTATCTTTAAAATGATCGCCAAAGTGGAGGCGGCGCATGAAAAGAGGTTTCTAAAACTTCTGAAAAGACTGGAAGATGGAACTGTCTTCCATCGCGATCAGCCAATTAAATGGGAATGCCGCAAGTGCGGATATATTCATGAAGGAACAGAACCACCACAGGTTTGTCCGGCCTGCCAGCATCCCATCGGATATTTTGAAGAGATGGCAGAAAACTATTAAGTCAGAATTGAAAATCCTGGTCTTATCATCATCCTGACTGCATCTTAGGGTACAAGGAACTGAAACCTGAGATGCATGACATCTTAAATTAAAAGCGCCATAATAATCAAATAAATGCCGGTATATGAGCACAATCTTATTGGCAAAATTGGGATACAGAAAAAATGGAGGAGGTGTTTCTCCTCCATTTTTAATAAATTTGTTTATATGAAACGAGCCATGAGTAAAACTTACTCACACAGAAGCATGATTATCTATGGCGAGTTCCATATGGCAATTAAAAAACAAGTTATAAACATATGAAAAAAAAGAAAATGTCTTCAATCGTTTTAATTCTTGCTTTTAGCCTGAATTTGTTTTCCTGCCAAAAGAGTGGTGACACTCCCATACCAATGCCTGCGACTGTTCCGGAGATTAGTGTTATGGATGTAAGCCTACCTACAGCTGCGACAAACACCACAATGCTATTTTATATAAACAGCGATAAAACAGCGACAACTGCAGTTTCGGTCGACTATTCGGTGGTTGATGGAACAGCCTTTTCACCCAAAGATTTTGTGGCAGTCTCGGGAACTTTAACAATTCCTGCCGGGAAAACACAGGCCACGATTGATATTCAGATTAAAGGCGATCCTACAAATTTGCGGCAGACCAATTTGCAGTTCACGATTCAGTTAAGTAATCCAAAGTTTTGTACAATTAAAACAACCTCCGCAAAAGGCACCTTACTAACCGAAGACGGAACATACTTGCCAACTGATAATACCGGCTATTCTACCCCTTTAACCTACCCGGGATATACACTTGCCTGGAGCGATGAATTTGCCGGAACAAACCTTGATATGACTGTCTGGAACCAGGAAACCGGAAATGGAAGTAACGGATGGGGTAACAACGAACTTGAATT
Source organism: Bacteroidales bacterium (assembly GCA_038236995.1). GTDB lineage: Bacteria > Bacteroidota > Bacteroidia > Bacteroidales > Prolixibacteraceae > JAAFHB01. The sequence continues at coordinate 2,813 of JBBRZE010000017.1, forward strand.
TTATACCAATAGTCCAAAAAATACATTGGTGTCAAACGGCAACCTGATCATCGAAGCCCGTAAAGAACCAATGGGTGGTTTTAACTATTCTTCGGCAAGACTGACCACACAAAATAAAAAGACATTTAAGTTTGGACGTATAGACATAAGGGCCAAATTGCCTGTAAGTAAAGGGATCTGGCCTGCATTGTGGATGTTGGGTGCAAACATTACCTCCGTGAGTTGGCCTGCCTGTGGTGAAATAGATATCATGGAATTGATTGGCACCTATCCGGGCAGGGTTTCAGGTACAATGCACTGGAAAAAAGGCGACGGATCACATGGCTCAAAAGGGTCCAGTTATAACTTACCCTCAGGCGATTTTTCGCAGCAGTTTCATGTGTATAGTATTATATGGGCTCAGGATATCATTAAATGGTATGTCGATGACATCTTATGCCTTACCGTCACTAGCGCCGATGCAGGAGCAGCTTTCTATCCGTTTAATGCGAATCAGTTTTTTATCTTTAATGTAGCCACCGGCGGAGACTGGCCTGGCCCGCCCGATGCTTCCACCCCATTTCCTCAAAGAATGTTTGTTGATTACGTAAGGGTATTTCAATAAGCCGGAGAAATTACTTCGTGGCGAAATATCTGTAATGGATTAAATTAATATTTACTGAATACCAATGATTTGTAATATATGAATAAGAAAAGCGCTTTCATTGTTATCGTCGCCCTGTTCACGTCTCTGAATGGTAAAGGCATTGTTTCTTCCGGCGATAAACCGGGCAATTCTTCCGACAAACCGAAAAAAGGGATCTCAGTCTGGATGACAAGTCCAGCAACCAACGTGTTGTTTCAGCATCAGAAAGAAAACCTGGTCTATGGAAAGCATGCCAATCCGGGTGAGACGATCACTGTCGATGCAGAGAAGACATTTCAAACCATTGATGGGTTTGGCAATTGTCTGACGGGCGGTAGCGCCACATTATTGCATAAAATGGATGTTGCAAGCCGGAAGGCCATTCTAAAAGAATTGTTTGCCACTGACGGGAATAACATTGGGATCAGCTATTTGAGGATCAGCATTGGCGCATCCGATTTAGATCCAAAGGTTTTTTCGTATAACGATCTTCCTGATGGGGAAACCGATCCTTCGATGGCTAAATTTACGCTCGATGCCGACAAGGTTGATTTGATCCCTGTTTTGAAGGAGATATTGGCCATCAATCCCAACATTAAACTGATGGGATCTCCATGGTCGGCTCCTACCTGGATGAAAACGAATAACAATTCGAAAGGCGGAAGTTTAAAGCCGGAATATTTTGATGCCTATGCCACTTATTTCGTGAAGTACATCCAGGGAATGAAAGCTGAAGGAATTACAATTGATGCGATAACGATTCAGAACGAGCCCTTGCATCCTGGGAATAATCCGAGTATGTATATGACAGCCGAAGATCAGGCACTGTTTATTAAACGCAGTCTCGGCCCAACATTTCCAGCCGCAAATATTAAAACTAAAATTATTGTTTACGATCACAATGCCGACCGTCCCGATTATCCGTTGACGATATTCAACGATCCGGAAGCTTCAAAATACGTCGATGGTTCAGCCTTTCATCTTTATGGTGGTATCATCGAAGCGCTAACACCTGTTCATGAAGCCTTCCCGGATAAGAATCTCTATTTCACCGAACAATGGGTGGGCGCTCCGGGAAGTCTTGCAGGTGATCTTGCGTGGCATGTTCGTACCCTTATTATCGGAGCAACGCGTAACTGGTGCCGCAATGTATTGGAATGGAACCTTGCTGCCGATCCGAATAACGATCCGCATACGGTTGGAGGTTGCGACCAATGTTTGGGTACCATCACCATTGATGGGAATAAAGTAACCCGAAATCCTGCCTACTATGTTCTTGCCCATGCTGCAAAATTTGTACGACCCGGATCAGTTCGTATCGCTTCGAATTCAACTTCAAGTCTTCCCAATGTCGCCTTTAAGAATCCTGATGGCAAGAAAGTATTGATCGTTCAAAATAACACCGGTGGAAGGAAAGTTTTCAATGTCAGCTTTAATGGCAAAACAGTTTCCACCTCATTGGAAAAAGATGCTGTCGGTACCTATGTCTGGTAAAAAATTGTTAGTTTAGTTTAGTTAGTAGTTAGTTAGTAAAGTGAGACCCGGCCTGATTCATTTCAAGGACGGGTTTTCTGATTTCCTTTCTGATTGCTGTGAAATAACACATAGCAGTAAATGCTTTATTTTCATGCAATAAAGTAAACCATAAGTTAAAATCATTCTCACACCTGTTTAAATGGATTTCCCAGGTATTATAATGTATTTCCCGGATGCTATATTGCATTCTCCCGGACATTAAAATGAATCTCTCCCACTTTATAATGCATTCTCCCGGAAATTAAAATGAATCTCTCCCGCGTTATAATGCATTCTCCCGGGCGTTAAAATGCATTTCCCGGATGCTATAATGCATTCTCTCGGGCGTTAAAATGCATCTCTCGGGTGCTATAATGCATTCTCCCGGACATTAAAATGAATCTCTCCCGCGTTATAATGTATTTTCTCAGGCGTTAAAATGCATTTCCCGGGTGCTATAATGTATTCTCCCGGGCGTTAAAATGCATTTCCCGGGTGCTATAATGCATTCTCTCGGGCGTTAAAATGCATTTCCCGGATGCTGTAATGTATTCTCCCGGGCTGTTAAAATGCATTTCTCGGGTGCTATAATGCATTCTCTCGGGTGTTAAAATGCATTTCTCGGATACTATAATGCATTCTCTCGGGCGTTAAAATGCATCTCTCGGATGCTATAATGCATTCTCTCGGGCGTTAAAATGCATTTCTCGGATGCTATAATGTATTCTCTCGGGCGTTAAAATGCATTTCTCGGGTGCTATAATGCATTCTCTCGGGCGTTAAAATGCATCTCTCGGGTACTATAATGCATTCTCTCGGGCGTTAAAATGTATTTCTCGGATGCTATAATGTATTCTCTCGGGCGTTAAAATGCATTTCTCGAATGCTATAATGCATTCTCTCGGGCGTTAAAATGCATCTCTCGGATGCTATAATGCATTCTCGCGGGTATTATAATGTGTTTTCTCAGACGTTTAAATGGATCTTTCAGATGTAATAGGTTGTCTCGCAGATGTAATTACGATTATCGCACACGTGATTTGTTGTATCAGGTTCGTAATTGAGCATTCCGGCAAGGTGTGTGATATGGTCTTTTCAATTTAAAACCATTCCAGACATACTTTATTTCAAAAGGCTTTTCCCCGAAGCTGTATTGATTACATTTGCAACCTTCAGTCAGTTATCAAAATGATGCATTCTGAAAGTAAATGTTTCTAATAATTCGTAATATCAACAATGAAGAAATTGCAATCTTTTTTAGTGTATGTCATGTTATTAATTACAGCGAATCAAACCATTGGACAGAAAGTATATCAATGGCGCGGCGACAATCGCGACGGTATTTACAACGAAAACAAACTGATGAAGTCGTGGCCCGAAAAAGGACCTGAACTTTTATGGTTTAACGAAGATATTGGACAGGGTTATGCTGCTCCTGTTGTAACAAACGATAAATTGCTGATAAATGGTGAAGCTGATAGTACGAGTTACTTATTTGCATTCGACCTGAAAGGCAAGTTACTCTGGAAAACTGCAAACGGAAAAGAATATTACGGAAAAGGATTTTCTGCCAGTTTCCCCGGTTCACGCTCCACTCCTACTGTTGTAGGCGATCTTGTCTATGCGAGTTCGGGAAAAGGACGATTAGCAGGTTATGAATTGGCCACCGGCAAAGAAAAATGGGCGGTTGATATGGTTCCTGAGCTGGATGGAATAGAGAATATGTTTGGATTTGCAGAATCGCCATTGATTGATGGTGATAAAGTCTATTTTATGGCGGGAGGTGCTGCAAATAATATGGTTGCCTTAAACCGGTTTACCGGAAAGACGATCTGGGCATCAAAAGCACTGGGCGATACGGCCGCTTTTTGTTCACCACTTTTAATTACATTACCGGCCCGAAAGATTTTAGTGACTATCTCCGCTCACTTTGTTTTTGGTGTTGATGCACAAAACGGGGAGTTGCTTTGGTCAACAAAATCACTCGACAATTTCGCATTCGAAAAATTACATTGCAATACACCCATCTATGCCGATGGTTTTATCTATTTCACGGCTGGCGAGGAAGCTGCAAACGGCGCTGTAAAACTTGAATTGTCAGCTGATGGAAAGAGTATTAAAGAAGTCTGGAGAAATATAACAGTGACCAATGCACAGGGCGGCTTTATCAAACTTGACAACCAGTTGTTCACCACTACAAAGAAAAAGAGATTGGTATGTGTTGATACAAACACCGGAAGCGTTATCGATTCTATCCCGGGAAACAAAGGAGGCCTTATTTATGCCGACAACAAGTTTTATTGTTACAACGAAACGGGCGACGTGAAACTGATTAAGTTTGAAAACAATAAATTTGTCGAAATCAGCAAATTCAAAGTAGAGAAAGGGACCAAGGAACATTTCTCACATCCGGTTATTGCCAACGGAACAATGTATATCAGGCACGGAAGGTCCTTAATGGCTTATGACATTCAGGAAAATTAAAACATTTAAAATGATGAACATTAAATTGAAAGCTACACTTATTTTGACTTTTTCGCTGTTGGTAATGATACTTCTGTCGTGCCAAAAAGAAAATGGGGAGAATGAATCAAAAATCAGCTCAAATGGTACGAGCAGGAGTCATCATACGGGACAAGACTGTATGGGTTGTCATTCCAGTGGTGGTTCAGGTGAGGGATGGTTTACTGTTGCAGGAACCGTTTATGATGTCGCAAAAATTAACGTCTATCCCAATACAACAGTAAATTTATATACAGGGATTAACGGGACAGGAACATTAAAATACACCATATCGGGCGATGCCCTGAGCAATTTCTACACCACGCAAAACATCGACTTTGGGAGCGGACTATACCCGTCAGTACAGGGAAGTGCAGCACCTAAACATATGACAACCGCCATTACCAATGGGAAATGCAACAGTTGTCATGGTGTTTCAACAGATAAAATCTGGACAAACTAGGAATTCTTTGAAAAAATAAACCCTGAAGGTTTTAAAAGCCTTCAGGGTTTTATATTATTACTATTTAAACAGAGACCGAAATTATTTTACCGGTGCATTCTTCAGTACCTCAACAAGGAAATCCCAGAATTTCAGAACCGAAGGGATGTTAACCCTTTCATCAGGTGAATGGGGAGAACGCATTGTAGGTCCGAATGAAATCATATCCCAGTTAGGATAAACAGCACCCAGAATTCCACATTCCAGTCCGGCGTGAATACCTAAAACCGCTGGTGTCTTACCAAATTTACTTTCGTAGATCTCCTTCATCTGTTTCAGAATCTGGGAATCCATATTTGGTTTCCAACCCGGGTATCCCCCATCGAATGATACCATCGCACCACCCAAAGCAAAAACACTGTCAACCTGTTCAACCAAATCTTCTTTTGCAGATTCAACTGAACTGCGTAAAAGGCATTTGACAAAAATCACCCCTTTTTGCGATTTAACGGTTGAAAGGTTTGTTGAAGTTTCAACCATCCCGGCCATACCGTCTGACATCCTGATCACACCATTCGGACAACCATAAACAGAATCGATCAAATCGTCCTGAACGCGTTCTTCGATCATCGATTGTGGCTGTTCTGTTTCTTCCAATTTAAAACTGAGTGTTGGCTCGACCGCGCCTAATTCGAACTGATAAATCGATTCGTAACGTTTTACGGCCTTTTTAAGCTGATCAACATTTTCTTCCGGAACTAATACGATCGCATAACCTTCGCGAGGAATTGCATTGCGCATTCCGCCGCCATTGATGTCAGCAAGACGAACATCGAGTTCACGTGTGGCATATTTCAAAAAACGGATCAACAACTTATTGGCATTGCCCCTTCCGAGACTAATATCGAGTCCTGAGTGTCCGCCCTTCAAACCTGAAACAGTCAGTTTAAACGGTTTAAGAACTTCGGGTACAATCACCTCATCGTATTCAAATTCGATATTTGCATTGATACCTCCGGCGCAACCAACATAGAGTTCACCCTCTTCTTCAGAGTCCATATTGAGCAGAATATCACCTTTCAGCCAATTGGCTTTCAATCCTATTGCACCAGTCATGCCTGTCTCTTCATCACAGGTGAAGATTGCTTCAATCGGACCATGAACCAGGTTTTTTGCTGCAAGAACGGCCATTGCACTTGCAACACCAATTCCATTATCAGCTCCAAGCGTTGTTCCACGGGCACGAACCCAATCGCCATCAATAAAGGCATCAATAGGATCCTTCTCGAAATCGTGGGCAGTACCGCTATTTTTTTGAGGAACCATATCAAGATGCCCCTGAAGGATCATTCCTTTGCGATTTTCCATACCAGCCGTAGCAGGTTTGCGGATCAGTACATTTCCAACGCTATCTTTTTCAGTCACAAGGCCCAGGCTTTTGCCAAAATCAACCATAAATGCCTGAATCTTCTCCTCCTTTTTCGAAGGACGCGGAACCTGTGTCAGTTTATAAAAGTTTTCCCAAACCGCTTTGGGTTCAATATTTGCAATTTCTTTAGACATAAATTTTTATTTAAGTGTTCAAGTAATTAATGTTTAGAGCTTGAGGGAAACTCAAGACCATATCCTTGTTTTTTGTCAGCCTTCTTAAGCAATGCCGCAAGAAAGATCGAAATAATACCGCAAACTACGAGTGCCATGATCGGTATTGTATAATCGTAAACATCTTTGCCTGCGCGAATCGCGGCCAGTTTATCGTGATTTGCCAAATCGAGTACAGCCCCTATTCCCCAGAAGAAAAGACCAAGTCCCCAGTTTTGAACGGTGAACATGGTTGCATAAGCAGTTCCCAACCGTTTTTCAGCAACTATTTTAGCAACGGAAGGCCACATAGCGGCCGGAACCAGTGCAAATGCAATACCTAAACTCACAAGGGCTGCATATCCAAGTGTTACACTGTTTGAAAGTGACAGAGACAAATGTGCGAAAATCAACAGACAAGAACCAAGCATCATTAAAGATGCCGCTTTCCCCTTTTTATCGACAATGTTTCCGAAGATGGGGGTAAAGACAATTGTACCAAGCGGAATCAAAGATGCCGTTTTAGGTCCGTTGTGAAGCCAAACCTGCAAAATATCCCAGAAATTATAGATGATAAGTGCAAAAGTAGCCACCAGTGTAAAAGTAAATACTTTACGAATGGTCAGATCCTTGATGCGTGAAGGAACGATAGAAAAAGCCAGTGCAAAAACAAACAAGATCAGGTAAACACCGACAATACCCAAAGCTTCACTTCCAAAAATCATCACAGAACCTTCGGCAGGTAATATAGAGGTAAACCCGAATTTATTAATCAGCATATCCGGTGCATACTGGATAAACGGAAAAACAGCAGCGTAAAACGTAACACAAAGCAGGGTAATATAAATGAATGATTTGTCCGTTATTAATTTGACAAAATCGGAGAAACGAAACTCTTCATCTTCAACTTCAGTTCCGGGCAGGATCGCTCCTTTTGCCTGACGGTCAATCCGTGCATCAAAAAAGGTATAGATGACAAACATGATAAAAGAAAGGGCGATCAGTGTAGCGGCAAAAGTAACTGCCGGAGAAAAACGACCGCCTCCAAGATCAAGTGAAGTTGCCATTCCCAGCGCTGTCCCCAAACGGCCAAATCCTATATTAATTGCCATGGCGAGTGCCATCTCGTATCCTTTAAACCATTTCACGATGGTTCGGGTGGCCAGAACACATAAAATCTCGAGTCCCGATCCAAACATGATCCTCCCGATAATCATCATCGTTAGAATAGTGCTTTTATCATCACCGAAAAAACCTGCAGCAGCAAGGGCAGTAGTGGCGGCTCCTATTGTAGCTAGTACCCCAAAGACATAACCCGTAAGACGTATCCCCCATTTATCGAGAATAAATCCTCCGACTAAAATCATCCCAAACATGTTCGCAATGGTCGTCAGTCCGATAATCCGGCCAAACTCTTCGCTCGAAAATCCCATTTCCGACTCCATGATTCCTTTCAGTCCTGACATAAAGTCCTGGAACCAATAGGTTGAAAAGGTCAAACCAGATATCAAAATAAGTACAAACCAACGCATTGCAGCCGAATCACGCATGGTTTTGTTGACAACTACAGCCATAAAAGTTAAATTATAAAATTTTTAAATTGATTTTAGCGGCGCAATATAGTTAAAAACGGGTGATTTAATATAGGTTAAAAATCATTAAACGAAAGGTTCAGCAAAAAAGGCCAAAGGTGATTAAACCTCTGGCCTTTTACATTTTATTACATTACAATACTCTTCCGCTTATTTCAATTTCCGATATGTTTTATGGCACCTGTAACAGGATGGAATTCAATTGAATATTCTCCGTTTGTTAATCCGTCAGGAACAGGAGTAACCACACCAAACTGCGCCATCGAAAGTCGTGCCTGGGCAAGAACATCACTACCATTGAGCAAACGTGCAACTACGATTCCCGGCGTTCTGTAAACCAAACCATTCGACGAAGTTTCACCAGCCACAGGTATCGCTTTCTGCTCACCATTGCGAATAAGATCGGCATTGGCATCCAACTCAAGCATAATCGGTTTTCCCGAAACGTTACTTTCAGGTAATATACCACCGTTGGCTGAGAACCTGAAGGCAACAATTCCTTTGCTCCCTTTGGCATCCGGAACAACTTCGAATATATATTTATGCGATGATTTAAAAGACTTTCCAATAAAAAGACTTTCGTAATCACCAATAATTTTATCCAATTCTTCTACCATTACCTGGTATGCTTTTCCGTCAGGAGGAAGTTTATCATATTTCGCCGCCAGTGTAAGCGCTTTGCGTTTACGCAATTTCAAAATATCATGAGCCGCTTCGGCTGCCTTTTCTTCGAAAGTTTTCAATTTATCACCCGTCCGGCGGGTTGTATCTTTCCCTTCTATAAAAGAATTCATCGACAAATCGGGCCAGATCTCCCGGGGAATCTCAACATCCGGAGTAAAATCAGATGTGTAGGTCTTGGCAGATTCTCCTTTTACAGAACTATTGATACCAATCAGAACACCATTTTCCGATAAACTAATCATAGATGCAATTGCACCCGTTGCCTTATGCATTTCCGATGGATCAGGTTCACCAAAAGTTTCCAATTTCAAATCTTTGATCTTCCATAACTCAGCATCCGAAGTTGCAGCGTTCTTCACACCAAGATATTTCAATGCAAATTCACTGTAAGGTCCCTTGAAAAACTTCTCCTGCGATACCTCAGCGATAACACGTATGCCGGTTCGGGGCAAACTATAGATAACGCCACCGTTAAAAATACCTAATTCGGAAGCTGATTTCTTTTTATCACTCCTTTGCGCAGTCAGGTTTCCGGCAATCAGAAAAGAGGTTAATAACAAAATTGCGATTCGTCTCATTATTATTATTTTAAATTACTATTTCCAACTCAACACCATTTAATCTTTCAAAATTGACTCTTTTTTTTGGCTTTCCCAAAATCATCATCACTTTTAAGATGCCCAAAAGCCCGGCCAAGCCCATCAGCAATATCACTTGCAAGCAATGATTCCTCAGATAATCCGGAATCAGAAACGGACAAATCGCCGGAGACACTGTGAAGATAAACGCCCAGAATTGCAGCCTCCTCAGGTACATAACCTTGTGCAAGCAATCCGGTCAGAACCCCTGTCAGCACATCGCCACTTCCACCTGTAGCCATACCAGGATTGCCGCGAACGTTGAACCAGCAATTGCCATTGGGCAAAACAATGACTGTATATGCTCCTTTCAAAATCAGAACTATTCGATGGATTTTGGCGAAACTCATTGCGAGCTTTAACCTATCAAAATCGGATGCAGCATGTCCTGCCAGTCGCTCAAATTCGAGTGGATGGGGTGTTAGAATTGATCCTTCAGGAAGCAATTCAATCATTTCAAAGTTCTCAGAAATCAGATTGAGCGCATCGGCATCCACCACTACCGGAGCATGGTAATTTTCCAAAAGCAACTCCAATGCATTAGCTGTCTGATTGGCTTTGCCGATTCCAGGTCCGATCCCGATTGCTTTAAAACTGGTCAGTTCGGGAATGCCTGAAATTAAGTTTTCGGATTTATCAATGCTTACCATCGCTTCGGGTACAGCAATTTGCAGAATTTGATTGCCCGATCTTGGAATATGAACAGTGAGTAAACCGACTCCTGACCGGAGGCAACCTTTTGCAGCGAGAATAGCTGCACCCATTTTCCCATAGCTTCCTGCCATTAAAAGGGCATGCCCGTAGGTTCCTTTATGCGAAAACCTCTTCCTGGGCTTCAGCAATGAAACCATTGATTTGTAATCAGAATAGTGCCAGGGAGTTTGGGTTTGGGCAATTGCGTCGAGATGTAAATTGATAGGAATCACTTTCCAAATACCCGTAAACTGTTCATTATCTTTAAAAAAGAAGCTCAGTTTTGGAAACTCCAAGGTGAGAGTATAGGTTGCATGAATAATTGAATCAGGATCAATCCCACTATTGTCCTCACCCATTAGCCCGGAGGGAATATCGATGGATACGATTGGTATACCTGCCTGGTTGAGGTGCTTCACGAGCTGTGCAGGAAAGCCGGAGAGTGGATGCGATAAACCAGCACCGAATAAACCGTCAATAATCAAATCATATGGATGAAGTTCCGGGAGTGGTTCATCAGGATTCCAATTGATGGTCTTCACATCAGCCAAGATTTTCAACCTGTCAAGATTGATTAAAAACAAATCAGTGAACTTCTTACCTGAATCAGGAATATAAACATCGACCTTATAGTTTTTCGCAGCCAGCATACGCGAAACAGCCAATGCATCACCACCATTATTCCCGGGTCCGGCAATAACTGCAATTCGATGAGTGCTATCAAAGTATAATTCAATCCATTTGGCAAGTGGTTCCGATGCACGTTCCATCAGATCAATCGCATCAATGGGCTCATTTTCTATCGTATACCGATCGAGTTCAGCAATTTGAGAGGTGGTAAAAAATTTCATATGGTGTTGTTTTTACTACTTTCAAATTTACGAAGAAATCGTTTGGTGGCAAACAAAGATGGCAGGAGGTTCAATAAATGCTTCCGGTCTCCTCAAAACATGACTTTTAACAGTATTACGACACCAAAAAAGATCGCTATATTTGCCGCAATTAATCATTCTTTCACTCCTTAAACAATTTTTTTTATGCTTAAAGGACATCCCAAAGGGCTCATCGTTGCCTTTTTTGCCAATATGGGCGAACGGTTCGGGTATTATACCATGCTGGCCATTTTTGTACTCTATCTTCAGGCAAAGTTCGGTTTCTCGACTGCCGAAGCAGGCGGAATATACGGCAGTTTTTTGTTCGGAATTTATTTTTTGCCTTTACTCGGAGGATATGTGGCAGACAACGTACTGGGGTATGGGAAAACAATAACAATCGGTATTGTCATCATGTTTCTGGGCTATACACTGTTGGCGATGCCCGGATTAGGAATCGGGGTAGTTTATTCCGCCCTTGCTGTAATTTCGCTCGGAACCGGATTTTTTAAAGGAAATCTACAGGCACTTGTCGGAAACATGTATGATGATCCGAAATACAGCGCAAACCGCGACAATGCCTTCAACATTTTCTACATGGGAATTAATATTGGGGCATTCTTTGCACCATCGGCAGCTGAAGCAATCGGAAACTGGGTACTCAAAGGAAAAGGGCTTACCTACGATTCTTCAATTCCGCATATGGCCCATCAGTTTCTGAATGGTAAACTGGATGATGTAAGCAAACTGACTCAGTTGGCACATGCACAAATGGGACCTAATTTCACCGATTTGACAACCTTTTCAAAAACATATATCGATGTTTTGGCCAGTTCCTACAATGCTGGTTTTGCAGTTGCTGCTGCCAGTATGGTTGTTTCCTTTTTGATTTTTATCGGATTTAAAAAATATTATAAACAAGCCGACGTTACAGAAAAGCAAAAATCGAAATCGGAAGATCTAAAAAGTAAGATGGTAGTTCTTACCTATCAGCAAACCCGTGAGCGGCTGATTGCACTGGGATTGGTTTTCTTCGTAGTGATGTTTTTCTGGATGGCCTTCCATCAAAATGGTTTCACGATGACCATCTTTGCCCGCGACTATACCCAGCTGGGACACGTTGCCCCCAGCACGTATGTACTTTTCGATTTAAGCCAATTGTTGCCTATTTTGTTTGCCATAATCGGTTCAATCCTGTTTTTCGTTGGAAAAGGAAGTAACCAGAAATTAATTGGGGGCGGGCTTTTTATTGCTGGTGTTGCGCTTGCATATTATATGATTAGTTCTTTCACTGGCGATTACACCATCACACCACAGAAATTTCAACAATTCAACCCGATATTTATTGTATTCCTCACTCCTGTAATTATTGGATTTTTTACCTGGCTCCGGAACAAGGGAAAAGAACCTTCGGCTCCAAAGAAGATCGGGATTGGGATGCTCTTTACTGCAGTCGGATTTGGTCTTTTGATTGCAGCTTCAATGGGACTTACTTCACCTGGACAATTGAATGGTGGCACATCAGAAAACCTCGTTTCACCGTTTTTTCTGATTAATACTTATTTGATTTTAACAGTAGCTGAATTGTTTCTTAGTCCTATCGGGATATCATTTGTGTCGAAAGTTGCTCCTCCTAAATACAAAGGTTTGGCGCAGGGTGGTTGGCTTGGGGCAACTGCTTTTGGTAACCTTGCAGCAGGTTTAATTGGCATCCTTTGGGACAAAATTGAATTGTGGCAGTTCTTCGCTATTTTAGTAGTGATGTGTTTGTTATCTGCAACTTTCATCTTCAGTATTTTGAAACGCCTTGAAGCTGCAACGGGGAATAAATAAATCTCCTTATTCGACGGACATCCAGTTGTTAACTTGAGAACGTTACAATTTAGATCTCAAAATATTTCAATATTAAAGCCGGACCTTTAAAAAGTCCGGCTTTTTATACTTCAAATCACGGTATCTGGAAAATTCTGTTGATTTGTTTCGTGGATGCGAAACTCTATCTTTGCGCCGAAAATAATATCATGATGACAAAAAAAGAAGCATTGGCAATACTCCATTCAGAGAACAATGGAGTTCCATTTGAGGCACTTGAGTTTTTAATGAATCTTCCATACGACGAAGATATTGAAAACAAAATTATATTTCACCTTGACAATGCTTATAATGAGCGCATAACAACGCTAAACAAACGGTTGCCGAATCTGCCATTGTGGTATGCCATACTTGCGGAAGTACATTCTTCACTGAAATCAGTTCCTTCGGTCATCAACTTGTTTGCAACTCCCGATTCACCCGACTGGGATCTTTTGGACGAACAAGGGTTGTTTTTGGTTGGGATGCTTTCGGAGCGATATCCGCAGACCGTTGATACCTTTCTTGATGCCATCGAACATCAGGTATCGAAGAAAAGCAATGCCCCCTATCTTTTCCTTTACGATTGTATTTACTTTGCCAAAGACGATATTCACGGCGGGAAGATTTCCAGATTGTTGAGTAATCCGAACACGGGTTGGAAACCATTATTAGCAGTGCATGTTGCCGAATCCCGGTTACAGTCGTGCCGCGACGAGGTGATTAAGCTTCATGAATCATTCATTCTATTTACCCAAAAAGGGACGAATGAAAACCTGATACGTGAAGAATTGAATTATGCACTTGAATTATTTGATGATGAAACCCATACGCCGGGATGCTATTTTCATCAGCGGGGCGACTGGAATATACATTACAAAAACGCCGAAGAAATTTTCGCGAACGAAAATCCGATGCTTGCTGATGTTTTCAACAATGTTGGCCGAAATGATCTATGTCCTTGCGGATCGGGGAAAAAGTATAAGAGTTGCTGTTTGAAAAAATAGGCTGAAGGCTTTAGGCTAAAGATCTTAAAATCTTCATCCTTTTTCTGCCTCCCAGGGTGCAATAACCCTGTCAAGGACTTTTTCGCCATGAATATAGGATAGAAAAATACCATAGTTGGTAACCGGTATCCTTGTTGCGTTGAGATCGCGAAGTCGTGCTGCCATACGCTGGCCTGAGATCATACATCCACCACAATGGATCACCAGCTTGTACTTTTTCATATTGAGATCATCAACGAACTCCCGACCAAAAGTATAGTCCACAATTACACCAGGATAGAATTTCCGGATCAGATTTGGAATCTGAACAGTTCCGATATCTTCCCTGATACGGGAGTGGTTACATGCCTCAGCGATCAGAACAAAGTCTCCTGCGGCAAGGGTTTTCAGCGCCCGGACTCCGCTTACAAACTCATTCAATCTTCCCCTGCTCATATAGTTGATCATCATGATCGAAAATGTTGTCAGTGCCATATCGTCAGGCGCCCAGGACTTCATAATGTCCATTGCCTGCGAATCGGTGATGATTGCTTTCGGCTTTTGAGTGAAATTGTTAAGGAAATTATACCACCTCTCTTTTTCAGCAGGATCACCGGCCCTCGCTTTCGCCAGATTCATACGGTACGAAACCGGGAAAGCCCACTTTCGTGTGATGTACTCTTCAGCCATCGCCTGTGGTCGCAGGTATCTTCCGGGAGGTGTCTCTTCATCCATTGGAATATTCAGAATATAAAATTCCCCTTTTTCAACAAAAGGCAATAATTCAACCGTTATATTCTTAGGAATATAATTGGAGAGAATCGCCTCGAGTAATCTCTGACGATAATTAATATCGATAGTGCTCATCACAATCCGGTGATAAACACGTAATCGGGTAAGTAATTCTTCAACTTTCCCGATTCGGTTCTTATCACCGTTATTGAAAAGATTATAAACAACGATCACCTGTTTTTCAAGCGATCGTGCTTGTTCGAGAATAAACTTATCGGTCTCATAATCAAAATTTGCAGGATCGATAACAAGTAAGACAAGATCGCACTCTTTTAACGCGGCAATTGTCTTTTTCAGTTTCTTTATACCAAGATCGTCCTGTTCATCAAATCCTGGTGTATCCATTAATTTCACCGGACCCAGGCCATGAATTTCTGTCAAAGTAATTTTTGTATCGGCTGTAGTTCCGGGAGTTGGGTCGACAATAGAAGTCTCCTGTTGAGTAAGAAGATTCATCAGCGAGCTCTTTCCTGAGTTCATCTTCCCGAAAATCCCTATGATATCACGCTCTGTCATATTCCTAATTACTAGTCGTGTAAAGAAAACAATAATTGTCGAAAAGTCATATTAACGAATTGTGACATTTTTCTTATTAGTTTTGTACAATAAAATACCGCAGATGGAGAGAATAGCAATATTTCCGGGTTCCTTTGATCCTTTTACATTAGGACATGAATCGATCGTCAGACGTGCCTTGCCATTGTTCGACCAGATCATCATTATGATTGGATACAACTCGAATAAAGAACCCTACTACCCGCTGGCGAAGAGGAAAGAGTGGATCAAACGGGTATTCGAAGACGAGTCTAAAATTAAGGTCGGGAAATTTGAAGGTCTGACTGTTGACTATTGTAAAAGGGTTCATGCCCAATATATCTTAAGAGGATTACGAACCTCATCCGATTTCGAGTATGAAAGGGCTATTGCACAGATTAATAAAGTGATGCACCCTGAAATTGAAACTATATTTTTGCTAACAACTCCCGAAACCACCGCCATCTCCTCTACAATAGTAAGGGATATTCTCCGGCACAAAGGCGATGCCAGTCTTTTCCTTCCATCATGTCTTGATATTTCAGAGTTCTACGAAGAATAAATATGCACTATCTAAATTTTGTTATTCCGTTATTGTTGCTTTCATGTCATCTCAATGCCCAAAAATCAGTCGTTTCAGGTAAAGCGTTTGATTACAGCGCGAAAGAGATTACTTTTTATACGATACCTGATCCTGTTCTCCATCAAAAACTTGAGTTGGGCACAACCAAAGTTGCTACCGACGGAACTTTCTCGTTGACGTTACCCGTTAGCGAAACGATCGAAATTTATGCCGATCTCGAAAAATATTGTGGGACGATGGTGGTTGAACCCGGAAAAAATTATGTGGTAACGCTTCCCCCTTTTTCGCTCCGGACAAGCAATGAAGCACACAGTTCCTATTTTAAACCTGCCCCCTATTGGCTGGGATTACCTGGTACAGAGAACAGTGATCTGAATTTCACAGTACGTTCTTTTGTGATGGATTTCAATTCTGAAACAGCCAAAAACACCGTTTCTATCTATCAAAGTCAATCAAAAGAAGTTGTAAATGAAATTATTGAACGTTTGGAAACGAAATATCCAGCCTATAAGAACGAATACTTCAAGACTTTAAAAAAATACTATTTCGCTGAATTAACGTATGCAGTGAACCAGCGAACACCCGAATTTGTGATCAAAAAATATTTTGCGACCGAACCTGTTCAGCTTCACCATCCTGTTTATCGAAGAGCCTTTGAAACAATTTTTAGCGATTTTCTGAGGAAACAAGCGCAGGATATTCAAAATCGGGAGATCGTTACGATTACTAATTCAGGCAATTATCTAAAACTGGTAAGTTTTTTCGAAGATCATGGGTACCAAAAAGAGTTTGCCGAACTTGTTGTATTGAAAGGCTTAAATGATGGATATTATACGAATACATTTTCAAAAGAGGGTGTGTTGAAAGCAATAGAAATGGCACAAACATCCACAACCTCGCCCATTCTGGAACCCATTGCCCATCAGATTAAACGCAAACTTTCGCTTTTGGCGGTGGGCGGAAAAGCACCTTCAGTAAAGCTAAATAATCTTAAAAATGAAACTGTTACACTGGATCAGTTCCGGGGAAGGTTCATTTATCTCTCATTTTTCAACAGCAAGAGTTCCGACTGCAAAGCGGAGCTTGACTCCATTGTTTCGATCGAAAAGAAACTGAGGCAAGTTCTTGCCGTCGTATCAGTTGCACTCGATGACGATTTTGATGCTGCTATAAAACTTTGGAAAACCAAGGGTTATAAATGGGAATTGCTGAATGGCTCGAAACAAAAACAACTGATTATCAACTACAATGCATCAATCACACCGGCATTCTACCTGATAGATCCCAACGGTGCACTAAAATTCTCACAGGCTCCATCACCATCCCATGGTTTCGAACCATTGTTTTTAAAAATGTTCCGTGATTATAATTTTAAGCAGCAACGGAATTAACGATTTTTTAAGAAATGTCAATAAATTGATTCACCCCTGAGCCAAAATTCTTCGTATTTTTGCATAAAATATAATGTAGTAAACATCATGGAAAACACACAAATAGAAGTCACGAAACGCCTGCTGGCCATAGATACGATTAAAATACAACCCGACACCCCTTTTACCTGGGCATCAGGATGGAAGGCGCCGATTTATTGCGATAACCGAAAAGTACTATCGTATCCCGAAACAAGAACCTTCATTTGCAGTCAGTTTGTAGAACTTGTGCGCGAAAAATATCCAAATGCTGAAGCCATTGCCGGGGTGGCAACAGGTGCCATTGCTATGGGTGTTTTAATTGCAGAGGTGATGCAACTCCCGTTCATCTATGTCAGATCCAAACCTAAAGGACATGGACTAGAAAACCTTATCGAAGGCGATATTCAGCCTGGAACAAAAGTAGTGATCATTGAAGATCTTATTTCAACGGGTGGTAGTTCTTTAAGTGCAGCTGAAGCGGTTCGCAATTATGGCGCTGAAGTATTAGGAATGCTAGCTATTTTCACGTATAATTTTTCACTTGCGGCAAAAAACTTTGCAGATGCCAAAATTGAGCTTACTACATTAAGTAATTACAATTTATTGCTTAAACTGGCTTATAATTCCGGGGAGATCACAGAT
Source organism: Bacteroidales bacterium (assembly GCA_038236995.1). Taxonomy (GTDB): domain Bacteria; phylum Bacteroidota; class Bacteroidia; order Bacteroidales; family Prolixibacteraceae; genus JAAFHB01. The sequence goes on from JBBRZE010000017.1 coordinate 20,757, forward strand.
ACGCAGCTCGAAAGCCTGAATAATTGGCGGAAAAATCCTGAAACCTGGGGACGTGAGCTAAAAGGCTAAAGAATAAGGGTTAAACGTTAATGCGTGATGGTTTATAACATTATCTCACCATTTTCCTTACCCGATTTCTGACAATCCCGTTTTTACACAATCTCCCCCTTAAAAGGGCTTAAATATTTACACTATAAATCAGCAAAAATGGGAACCGAAAAATATAACAGTGAAGTAAAAGTCATTTCTGCTCCTCAGGAGGCAGTTTACAACCGCCTTTCAAATCTCAAGAATCTTGAGCAGCTTTTTGATCCGAATAAAATGGCGGATCTTAAAAAACAATACCCTGACATTCCGGATATTAAACTTGAAAATTTTCAGGCAACAGAAGATGAATGCAGTTTTTCCGTAAGTCCTGTTGGTACCGTAGGCGTGCACATTGTTGAACGCGAACCATCGAAAATGATTAAACTCGCAGGGAGTAAGTCTGTTCCATTTCAGTTTGGTTGCTGGATTCAGCTGGTCGCAGTTGATGAAACAAGCTGTAAAGTAAAAATAACCCTGCACGCAGAATTAAATCCAATGATTAAAATGCTTGTTAACAAACATTTAAAAAAAGGGGTTGATCAGATTGCAGAGGCATTGACAAAAATACCATATGCCTGATCGGCAATTCTCAAATTCTATTTAAATACCACTTCTTTAAAGTGGTATTTTTTTATATTCCCATCCCTTGCTTCAATCATTAACCGGCCAATTTGATCGATGCCAATGATCTGCCCTTCAAAATTGCCATTTTCATCTGAATATTGCGACCAGTTCCCACGTTGATAAAGCATTTCAATGTAATCATCGTCAATTTGCCTGAAATCTCCGTTACGAAGCTGGTGATACCGGGCATCAATTTTCTGGCATAATTGAGAAAGTGAGTCTTCCAGATTGTAAGTTAGCCCTGTTGCCTGAGTCAAAGATACAGGATTCGGCGCATCGCTTACAAATTTTTGCTGATTGATATTCAAACCTATACCAACAATACAAGAAGATATTTTATCTATTCGAATTGAGTTTTCAATAAGTATTCCGGCCACCTTTTTCGTTCCGATATAAATATCATTTGGCCATTTTATAGAAACATGATCAGTTAGTTCTTTCAAAAAATCGACGACACCCAACGAGATTGCTTTCGAGATTTCGAATTGCTTCATGATTTCCAAAAAATCAGGATAAAGGAGAATACTGAACGTTAAATTCTTATTCGGTTCACTTTCCCATCTGTTAGCGACCTGCCCGCGACCGTCAACCTGACTGTTCGCAACAAAAACAATTCCTTCCGGCAGACGTTTTGTCAGTAGCTGAGTTGCGGCATAGTTATTGGATGATCCTAATTCGTCGATTCGTTCAATTTTCGATCCGATAATTTCGTTCATTTTTGTCCGGTATATTTTAGAGGTCAAAGTAAAAACTATTATCTCAGAAGATTACCTTCACATTTCTTTATTTTTCTATCGGACAAAAAAATTATCTTTGTACTTTAAATTTTCCATATGGTTAATCATGCCATACAAGATGGCTCAATCGATTTAATAGAGGCGATTATCGAGGGTATTCAACGAAAAAAAGGACTTGAAATCGTCGATATTGATCTTCAGATAATTAATAATACCGAATGTGATCACTATATCATTTGCCATGGTACATCGAATACCCATGTAGATGCCATTGCCCATTCGGTGGAAGAGACTGTGGAAGAATTAAAAAATGAACCTGCATGGCATCGCGATGGTTATAACCAAGCGCAGTGGATATTGCTCGATTATGCGAACATAATGGTTCACGTATTTCAGGAACCCATACGCAGGTTGTACGATCTTGAAAGTTTGTGGGCCGACGGAAGAATTTTAAATATTGATGCTGACATTTAATTGATTATGGCTGAGAAAGAGACAAAAAATAACCCCGGGAATACAGTTCTCAAGGGAAATAAAAAACCCGCAGGTGGTGTAAATTTTACTCCCAAGTTTAACCCGATTTATATCTATGGGATTTTGCTGCTTGCTTTTATTGCAATCCAATATTATACCTCGAGCGGCACACCGGTTGAAACCAGTTGGCAAGAGGTAAAAAATACAATGCTTAAAAATGGGGACATTGACAAAGTAGTTGTCGTAAATAAATCGCAAGCTGATATTTATTTGAAAGAAGCTTCTTACGATAAATATAAAAGCAAACTTAACACAGGATTTGGAGCACCAGCGAAGATAGGTCCCCACTTTTTCTTTACAATCGGATCTATTGATGTATTCGAAAAGAATCTCGAAGCCGCACAGTTGGAGTTTGGAGAAAATTCGAGGGTTACGTTGACCTACGAAATTCGTCACGATTATTTTAGTGAAGTTCTTAGCTGGTTATTTCTCCCACTGGTACTTATTGCTGTATGGTTCTGGATTTTCAGACGAATGAGCAAAGGTGGCGGCAGCGGCGGTAACATCTTTAATGTTGGCAAATCGCAGGCAAAAGTTTTCGATAAAGAGTCAAGGGTGAATACTTCATTTAAAGAGGTAGCTGGTCTTGCCGAAGCAAAACAAGAGATCGAAGAGATCGTTGAATTCCTTAAAAATCCTGACCGATATACCAAACTTGGTGGAAAAATTCCCAAAGGTGCTTTACTCGTTGGCCCTCCGGGAACAGGTAAGACATTATTAGCGAAAGCTGTAGCGGGCGAAGCAGATGTTCCGTTTTTCTCAATGTCGGGTTCCGACTTTGTAGAGATGTTTGTAGGGGTCGGTGCATCACGTGTTCGTGATTTGTTCAAACAAGCGAAGGAGAAAGCCCCATGTATTGTATTTATTGATGAGATTGATGCCATTGGTCGTGCCAGGGGTAGAAATCCGAATATGGGATCAAACGACGAGCGTGAAAACACACTAAATCAATTACTTACTGAAATGGATGGGTTTGATACCAATTCCGGAGTAATCATATTGGGTGCAACTAACCGTGCCGATATTCTTGACAGGGCTTTGATGCGTGCCGGAAGGTTCGACCGTCAGATTCATGTTGAATTACCTGATGTTATCGATCGTAAAGAGATATTCATGGTGCATCTCAGACCCCTTACTTTATCTGAAGATGTGAATGTTAACTTTCTTGCTAAACAAACACCTGGATTTTCAGGTGCTGACATCGCCAATGTTTGTAACGAAGCAGCACTGATTGCTGCACGCAGGAAAAAAACGAAAGTTGAAAAACAAGATTTCCTCGATGCCGTCGATCGTATTGTCGGAGGACTTGAGAAAAAGAATAAAATCATTACAGCTGACGAAAAGGCAATTATTGCTTACCATGAAGCGGGCCATGCAACAGTTAGTTGGTTACTCGAACACGCACATCCATTGGTTAAAGTAACAATTGTTCCACGCGGCAAAGCATTAGGAGCTGCCTGGTATTTACCTGAAGAACGTCAGATTACTACACGAGAGCAGATGCTTGATGAAGTTTGCGCCACTTTGGGCGGCAGAGCGGCTGAAACCGTTGTCTTCTCAAAAATCTCATCAGGTGCACAAAACGATCTTGAAAAAGTGACCAAAACAGCTTATTCGATGATCTGCTATTTTGGAATGAGCGAAAAAGTCGGAAATGTTAGTTACTACGATTCGTCGGGACAAAGTGATTATAGTTTTAATAAACCGTACAGCGAAAAAACCGCGGAACTTATTGATTCTGAAATCAAGGAATTGATTGATACCGCTTTTGCCAGGGCCAAAGATATTCTCGTCAAAAATGCCGCAGGACACAAAAAGCTTGCTGAATTGCTTCTCGAGCGTGAGGTTATATTCACTGAAGATATGGAAAATATTTTTGGAGCTCGCCCATGGGGAAAGAAAAAAGATGATGAAAATCCATTAAAGGATGAGGACACACTGCCTTCAAGTTTAGAATCAGAAATAACTAAGTCATAATCTCAAAAAATGGAAATAGGGTGGAAAATTGTCTATACTACAGCCGATGACTAACTCGCAACAATTGCAAAAGAGCTGCTTCAGGAGAATGAGATTGAATCCGTTGTGATGAATCACAAAGACTCAGCATATGCATTTATGGGCGAAGTTGAGCTATACGTCAAAGAAGAGGATGAGAAACAGGCTGCACTAATTCTTGAACAAATAAAAAAAGGCTGAAATTGAACGATTTTCGTACGCGAACATTCTGGGGTCTCCTTTATGTAATAGTTCTTCTGGGGGCAATCCTTCTCGGACCTTTTACGTTTGCGTTGCTATTTTTTATTCTTTCAATATTTGCACTTCGTGAATTTTACACCTTATGCCAGGTAGCGGGGTTCTCTCCTCAGATTTATCCTGGACTCATTACCGGGGCTGTCATCTTTGTTTTATCGTTTTTTGTTGCAAATCAATCCATTACTTACGCTGCATTTTACTTTCTGTTGCCTCTGATATACGCCATCCCGGTTTACGAGCTTTTTCGTAAAAAGAAAAATACGATGGCCAATATTGCCCTCACCGGATTCGGAATCACCTTTGTATCCATTCCTTTTTCGATGCTCAACTTTCTTGCATTTCCTGAATTTGAAGGATTCAAAGTCTACAATCACGGATTGCTGATCAGTCTGTTCGTATTAGTGTGGGCAGGTGATTCCGGGGCTTATATTTTCGGTGTCCGGTTTGGCCGTCACCGTTTGTTTGAAAGAATTTCTCCTAAAAAGTCCTGGGAAGGTCTTTTGGGAGGCGTAATCACCGCAATTTTTACTGCATGGATTCTTAATTTGTTATTTCCACAGTACAATATTATTTTGCTGATAGTTATGGCTATCGTTGTCGTCATTTCGGGAACCCTTGGCGATTTAGTTGAGTCGATGATTAAACGAAGCATCGGTGTAAAAGATTCCGGGCGCTTTATGCCGGGTCATGGTGGGCTACTTGATCGCTTCGACAGTATCCTGCTGGCTTCTCCGGTGATTTATTTTGTATTCCAATTTTTTAGCTGAGGATTATTTGCTTAATTTCGCGTCACAATAGTTTAAACTTATGAGAGTTCACAAAGAAGGGTTTCTGGTTATCGTGATAGCGTTTTTAATCTGGCTGTCGCTCAATATCCTTGTTGGATTGACCGGTGAACTTTATTTCCGTTGTTTCACATTTCTTGCATCAACGCCGGTTTTAATACTGGTTATCCGATTTTTCCGTCATCCAAGACGTTCAGTTGAATTAAAACCGAATAGTGTTTTATCTCCCGCTGACGGACAGATTGTGGCCATTGAAGAAACTATGGAATCGGAATACTTTGGCGATCGGCGACTTCAGGTCTCCGTTTTTATGTCGGTTTACAATGTTCATGTTAACTGGGTACCCGTTCCAGGAATTATAAAATACTTTAAACATCACAACGGCCGGTTTATGGCAGCTTATCTGCCCAAATCGTCAACTGATAACGAAAGAGCTACAACTGTCATTCAAATGGCTGACGGTACTGAAATTCTTACAAGACAGATTGCAGGTGCAGTTGCCAAAAGAATTATCACCTACCCTGTTGCAGGAGCCAGTGTAACCCAGCGAAATGAACTTGGATTTATCAGGTTTGGCTCCCGGGTTGATCTTTTTCTCCCGACAGGGACAAAGGTCTATGTTGAATTAGGACAACTCGTAACTGGCAGTCAAACGGTTATTGCAGACTTATAATTATTTTCAAACAATGATTCGCAAGAACATTCCCAATTTTATTACTTGTTTAAATGTTGTGTCGGGGAGTCTTGCCGTACTTTTCGCAATTAAAGGGCAACTTACTACTTCTGTGATTTTAATCATCGCAGCTGCCATCTTCGACTTTTTCGACGGAATGGCTGCCCGTTGGCTCAAAGCCTATTCTCCGATGGGAAAAGAACTGGATTCATTGGCAGATCTGATCTCTTTTGGCCTGGCTCCGGGTGCCCTCATGATGGTAATGATGGAATACGCCCTGTTTGGACAGAATGTTCGTGCAGAAAGCTTTGCTAGTTTATCAGTGTGGGAATTATCCTGCATTTCAGCGTCTTTACTGATTCCTGTTTTTTCTGCACTTCGATTGGCCAAGTTCAACATCGACACAAGACAGACGGAGTCTTTTATTGGATTACCAACCCCTGCAAATGCACTTTTAATTACTGCGCTGGCGCTTATTACCGAGCATGGCAAATACGATGTTCTTGATGCATTTATTTTGCAACCAGTTGCACTGCTTCTGATTACAATCATAATGTCTTTCCTTTTGGTTTCAGAACTGCCAATGTTTTCGTTAAAGCTCAAAAACCTTTCATGGGAAGACAATAAGGTTCGATTTACATTTATTGCAATTTCAGTTGCTCTGTTTATTGCATTCAATATCTATGGTATCGCCGCAGCAATAATTAGTTTTATCCTTATTTCTGTTTTCATCAGATTAAATGGTCACAAACCGGTTTGACGACTCCCAATCAAATCAATCAATTGTATATCCATTTCATCAAATAATTCTCTTCAAAAAACTGACCGGCTTACAACCTTTTTGTAAGAATTAATGTCTTACAAATAAAGAAACATTGCACTTCAGACCGAAGTTAAAATTGTGTAATCCTCAATTCACCGATCCAAATAAGTCATTCGTCGATTTTTTGCAGACTCGTGAAATAACATTGTTTAATTTTGCGCATATAATCTGAAAACATCAACATCAACATTAAATCAACTCTTAGTCAACACGATGATTATCAAAATGAAATTAATTATTTTAAGTCTGTTATTTCTAATCATTGTACTACCTGTTTGGGCTGTCGATGATCATCCGGCAGGATTACTCACTATCAGCGGGTATGTTAAAGATGCAGAAAGTGGAGAGACACTCATTGGAGCAACTGTAACTATCAGTGAATTAAGCACTGGTACAGCAGCAAATCAATATGGTTTTTATTCAATTAGTCTGAAACCTGCAAATTATATCCTTGAGTTCAGGTATATGGGGTATCAAACCATTCAAAAAACGATCAATCTAAATAAAGATATCGTCATAAATATTGAACTTAAGCCCGAAGAACACAAAATTGATGAAGTCGTAATTACAGCGGAGCGTCCGGAAGCCAATGTGAAAAAGGCGGAAATGAGCATTTCGAAACTGGAGATGAAAACAATTAAAAGAGTGCCGGCTCTTATGGGTGAAGTTGATGTGCTAAAAGTGATCCAAATGCTTCCCGGCGTCCAGTCAACTGCGGAAGGAACTTCAGGATTTAGCGTCAGAGGCGGCGGTAATGACCAGAATCTGATTCTTCTGGATGAAGCTACCGTTTACAATGCATCCCATTTGATGGGATTCTTTTCGGTTTTCAACAACGATGCAGTCCGGGATGTAAAACTTTACAAGGGAGATATTCCAGCAAATTACGGGGGACGACTTTCATCTGTTCTCGATGTAAGGATGAAAGAGGGAAACAACAAAAAATTCGCAGCTACCGGCGGCATTGGGTTAATATCAAGCAGATTAACACTCGAAGGGCCAATAGGTAACGAAAAAACTTCTTTCCTTTTGGCTGGTAGGCGTACTTATGCCGACTTGTTTTTCCCATTGATGTCGGATTCGAGTCTCAAAAAAAGCAAATTGTATTTCTACGACCTTAACTTAAAAATCAATCATCAGATCAATGACCGTAACCGGCTGTACCTCTCTGCCTATACCGGGCGAGACCGCTTTGGTCAGAAAGGAAGTTCGGACGCCGGATTTGGAAACCTCACTGGAACGCTACGCTGGAATCATCTGATAACTAATAAACTGTTTTCGAATTTATCTGCAGTGGTTGCCCGATACGATTATTCGTTAAAGATGAAACAAGGTGGATCGAACTATGTGTGGAATTCGAACATGTTAGATTACACACTTAAACTTGATTTCAATTACTTTCCAAACCCCAATAATGAAATTAAGTTCGGAATTGCATCTACGTTCCACGACTTCAATCCTGCCGACGCTTATATCGAAGGAGAAGGCAGCAAACTTGGAGCACCGGTTCCAAAAAGCTATGCACTCGAACATGGCCTCTACCTATCGAATGAACAGAAAATCGGAGAAAAACTGACCATCAAATATGGTTTGCGCTACACTATTTTCCAGAACATTGGAACTGCAACAATTTATACGTTTGCCAAAGGATACCCTAATTATGCAGTGACTGATACCACTTATTATTCAAGCGGAAAGATCTTTAACACTTACGTGGGATTTGAGCCACGTCTCGGCATCAATTACACCTTCAATGAGCAGTCGTCTGTAAAAGCCAGTTTCTCGCACACGATCCAGAATATGCAGCTCGCCTCGAACTCTGCAGGTGGAATGCCGCTTGATGTATGGTTTGCATCGGGTCCAAACATCAAACCACAAAAGGCGAACCAGTATGCGATCGGATATTTCAGAAATTTCGCCAACAATACAATTGAAACATCGGTCGAAAGTTATTACAAACAGATGTATGATGTTATTGATTTTAAAGATAATGCCCAGTTATTGATGAATCCCCGGATGGAAGGCGATATCCGGTCGGGAACAGCAAAAGCATATGGACTCGAGCTATATGTCAAAAAGAACAACGGCAAACTGAATGGTTGGATCAGCTACACCTTGTCGAAAGTTACACGTACAATTGTCGAAATCAATAACGGAAATCCCTACCCTACTTCATACGATAAGCCTCATAATATCAACCTTATCATGAATTATGAGTTCTCAAACCGCGTGATTCTCTCAGGGAACTGGGTTTATGCAACCGGCGCTCCAATCACTTTCCCTGTAGGATCGTATGTGATCGATAACACTTACGGGAAGTATTACTCAGCCCGTAACGGTTACAGAATGCGCGATTACCACCGGCTGGACATATCCCTGACAATTAAAGGGAAAGAACATCCCGGCAAAAAATGGGAAGGCGAATGGGTTTTCTCGATGTATAACGCCTATGGAAGACATAACGACTGGATGATCAACTTTGTGCAAGACTCGAAGGATGCTACAAAAGTTGTCGCAGAGAGATGGTATCTGCCTTTTGTATGCTTTCCAGGAATTACCTATAATTTCAAATTTTAATGATGATGAAGAATCTTAAAACCCGGATAATTTCAATTTTTATCCTTTCACTTATTGCTGCAGGATGTACAGAGACCATCGATAATATTCAGCTCGATACCACCCGGCCTCGTTTGGTTGTCGAAGGCTATATTTCGACAGATACCACCCGTCAGATGGTTAAACTATCGAAGTTGGGAGACGCGCTAATGAAAGATAAGATTCAGGTCATTTCAAATGCATTGATAACCATTTCGGACGGTACTACCACATTTGGACTAACCGAAGATCAAACAAAAAAAGGAACCTATTTCACTGCACCAGAAGTTTTTGGAGTTGCAGGACGGACTTATACCCTTTTGATTAAGAATGTAGACATCAATAACGACAAGGTGATGGAAGAATACACAGCCCATTCATTGCTTAAACCATTGAATTCCATCGATTCGATTCATTTGGTTTATAATAATTTAAATCCCCGGTTTAAAAATTGGAGTGTAAATCTGTACTCAATGGATCCCGGCAAGGGAAGAAATTTCTACCTTTTCAAGGTCCTAAAAAACAATACTCTACTGACAGACAGTGTATTCAAATATTCGATAGGTGACAATAACGGCTTCGAAGGCAAGTACTTTAACGGATTTCCAGTATATAGTCTGAGAGAAGAGCGGAAAGACGAAAAACTGAATCCGGGTGACACAATTAAAGTGGAGATGTATGGGATCACTGAAGATTATTACTCATTTATATACAGTTATATCTCCGATTATTATCCCAAAGTTCCGATCTTCAGCGGACCATCTGCCAATATCCCAACTAATATTAAGCCGATGGATGATGCAGTTGGCATTTTTGCGGCCTATTCAATCAAACGAAAAAGCATCATTTACAAATAGTACTTCCGTTCCGGAACAAAAAATACCACATTTACTTGTACGTACAAGTAAATGTGGTATTTTTATGAAAATTTGTTTCGCATGGAGGGAAAAAGGTACAAACAGGTACAGAACTTTCTGAAACTTCAGATCCAGAAAGGCGATTATGTCGTCGGCGATTTCCTCCCTTCCGAAAATGAACTTTGTGCATCCTTCAGCATCACAAGAACAACCGCTCGAAAAGCACTTGAAGAACTGATGAAAGAAGGTTTCATCGAACGTCAGCAGGGAAAAGGAAGCATTGTGCGTGAACGCAGGCAATCGCTTGGTTTATTGAACGTAAAAGGGTTCTCCGAAGCAGTTGGTAAGGATGTATCCACTGTTTTTCTTCAGCATCCCAAACCAGGTTTTTGGAGTCCCGAAATCCATTTTTCAATTTGCGAAGCGGATATAAAAGAACCATGCATTCATTTTGCACGTCTCAGATGCGTGGGAGATATTCCGGTCATGATCGAATACAACTGGTTGGCGGGTACCCACCTTGAAGGAATTGTGGGTTTTAAATTTATTGATGATTCATTCTTTAAAACGCTGAGCCAGCATTACCGGATTGAAATCACCGGATCGGAACAAGAGCTTCGGGCGGAAAATGCTAACAAGGACATAGCTGTGCTGCTTAAAATACCTCTTGGTTTCCCTATTCTCCATATTTCGGTAAAGTTCCACACCAGCAAAAATAACTTCTATATATACAGTGAATTATATTGCAATACAGCTAATTACCCAATCGGGAACAGCTATCATCTTTAATAATGATTTAAACAAAACGATATGACAAAAGTAAAAGAACTCGCAAAGATGATTGACCACTCGATTCTTCATCCAACAATGACCGATGCAGATTTAATAAGAGAGTGTGCTATCGCAAAGAAGTATGTCGTGGCTTCGGTTTGCGTAAAACCTTACATGGTAAAACAGGCCAAAGAGCTTCTTAAAGGGACTACCGTTTTTGTTGGATGTGTGATCGGCTTTCCTGCTGGCAATTCCACAATTCCTGTTAAAGTTTTCGAAGCCGAAACAGCATGCAAGGACGGAGCAGTCGAAATTGATATGGTAATCAACATCGGCAAAGCACTTCAAGGCGAATGGGATTACATCGAAGAGGAGATCAAGGCAGTAACCGATACTAGCCATCGAAATAATGCCATCGTAAAGGTGATTTTTGAAACCGACTATGTCACAAAAAAAGAGGATATTATTAAGCTTTGCGAAATCTGTACGAAGGTCAATGCCGACTATGTAAAGACTTCTACAGGTTTTGGTTTTGTGAAAACTGCGGATGGAAAATACGACTATGTCGGAGCCACTATTCCAAACCTACTGCTGATGCGCCAATATTCCGGACCAAAAGTTAAAATCAAAGCTGCCGGAGGTGTCCGTACACTCGATCAATTAATCGCCGTCAAAGAAGCAGGATGCACACGCTGTGGTGCAACCGCCACCATAACCATGATGGAAGAGGCAATTATTCGTTTTGGTGACGAATAGCTAAACCTATCTTTCTCTTCAAAATAACAGGGTATAATACTACAAAAAGATGCTCAAGCAAATCAAAGTAATAGGTTTTGACGCCGATGATACGCTCTGGGTGAATGAACCATTTTATCAGGAAGTTGAGAAGGAATTCTGTCAAATAATGAAACCATACCTGATTGAAAAAGAGACCTCCGCAGAACTTTTCAAAACCGAAATGCAAAACCTGGAGATTTACGGATATGGCGCCAAAGGATTTATTTTAGCAATGATTGAAACCGCCCTCCGGGCTACTGATGGAAAAATAACCGCTGCAGAAATTAATAAGATTCTTGAAATCGGGAAAACACTTCTTTCAATGCCCATTAAACTATTAGACGGCGTTGAAAATGTGCTGCAAAAACTTAAAAATTCCTTCAAATTAATTCTTGTTACCAAAGGTGACCTGCTAGATCAGGAGCGGAAACTGCAGAATTCAGGACTCATTGATTATTTCCATCACATCGAAATCATAAGTGACAAGCATGAAAATAATTACAAAAAACTCCTCGCCCACCTTGACATTAAACCTGAAGAATTTCTGATGGTTGGAAATTCAATTAAATCAGATATCTTACCGGTGATTAACATTGGGGCAAAAGCTGTCCACATACCATTCGAAGTAACCTGGCAACACGAAAACAATCATTCCATTCCTGATATTGAGACTTTTATTACAGTTTCGGATATATCGCAAATTTTAAACATACTATAAATCATTTCCTCAATGAAGTACCTGATCACTTTTTTCGCCTGCGTTTGTATTCAATTCTCTTCTGTTGCCCAGAAACAGAAAGTGTGGCTCGATGCCGACACGGGCAACGAAATGGATGATTTGTACGCAATTGTGAGGCTCGTCAAAGCATCTCAGATTGACCTGATTGGCTTAAGTTCGGCGCATTACAACAATCCCGATTTACTGGTTTTCGAAAAATGGAATGCCTACGATACCAAAGGATTGAATACAGTGGCCGAGAGCCAGCGACTCAATGAGCAAATTTTAAAAGCTTTGGGAAGACTGGATGTTGCTCATCCGCTGGGTGCCGACCGTCAGATCGGACGTGCCTGGGGTCAGCAGGATCCACGCGATTCGCCCGCTGCACAAGCCATTATAGCCGCTGTGAAAGAACTTCCGGCAAATGAAAAACTCGACATCCTTACGATAGGTGCGATGACAAATATGGCCACCGCTCTGATAATTGCACCTGAGATCAAATCAAAGATTCGTTGTTTTGCACTTGGGGCACAGTACAATCCAAAGACCAAGGTATGGAATAAAAACGAATTCAATATCCGCAACGACCTGAATGCCTTCGACTATTTATTGAATCTCGAAGGTTTTGATTTCACAGTGATGAGCCTTGAAGCGGCTAAACCTCTTCATTTCAAACGGGAAGAGACTTACAATCGTCTCGATGAAAAACTTGAAGTGGAAAAAATCCTGGAAGACCGGTGGCGTGAGCAAAATCCCCAGGACGAATCACGCGTGATGTGGGATCTGGCATTGGTTGAAGCTTATCTGAACCCCGCTTTGGCTCAGCTGAAGACTGTCACAACTCCGCCGGAAAACAAACAGCGAAATATTCGTGCTTACATTAAAATAGATGAAAAAGCACTATCGGATGATTTTTGGGATACACTAAAAAAATAAACAATAATTATACTTGTAACTTTATTGTTTTTAATAAATGTTTTAAGTATAACTAAAATATTTTATACATTTGTGTAATTTTTTAGGTATAACTAAAACTTCAATGAAAATTCCATCCAAATTAATAAAGAGGGACAGTTACATTGCACGCGTTGCCCCATTTATGAGAAAGCCAATTATAAAGGTTCTTTCAGGTCAAAGGCGCGTAGGTAAAAGTTATCTTCTGTTTCAATTGATTGAGCAAATCCTTTCAGAAGAGCCAACCGCGAACATCATCTATATCAATAAAGAAGATATGGAATTCGACACTATTCAGGATGCAAAAGGGCTTAATGAATATGTAGTTTCAAAGCTTATTCCTGATGGAATGAATTACATTTTCATTGATGAAATTCAGGACATTATTGACTTCGAAAAGGCGTTAAGATCACTGCTATTGGATGAAAACAACGACTTGTATATCACCGGAAGTAATGCTACACTGCTCTCAGGTGAGTTAGCCACCTATCTGAGCGGAAGATATGTGGAGTTTAACGTCTACAGCCTTTCATACCCTGAATTTTTGAGGTTTCACAAGCTAGACAAGAATGATTTAAATCTTTCATTGTACACAAGATTTGGAGGACTTCCCTATCTGATAAATCTTCCGCTTGAGGATGAAATTGTTTCAGAATACCTGAAGAGCATCTATTCAACAATCTTATATCGCGATATTGTAAGCCGTTACAACTTGCGCAATTCCAACTTTTTGGAAAGATTGGTCCAATTCTTTGCAGATAATACAGGAAGTATTTTTTCGGCAAAAAGTATTAGCGACTTTCTGAAATCTCAGAGCACAAATATTTCGTCCAATCAAATTCAGATCTACGCAAGCTATTTGACAAATGCCTTCCTGGTACACAAGGTTGAACGTTACGATTTGATTGGAAAGCGGATTTTCGTGATTGGCGAAAAATACTATTTCGAAAATTTGGGACTCCGCAATTCAATTGTCGGTTACAAACCACAGGATTCAGGCAAAATACTAGAGAATCTTGTTTTTAATCATTTGTTATACATGGGGTTTGAAATTAAGACAGGTGCAATAGGTGCTTATGAAATAGATTTTGTCTGCGAAAAAAGAGCTGAAAAACTATATATTCAGGTTGCGCTTCAATTAAATGACGAAGCTACTATACAACGAGAATTTGGCAACCTTTTAAAGATTCAGGATAACTATCCCAAATGGGTAGTTACAAATGATAAATTCTATGGTAATAGTTACGAAGGAATCAAACATATCTATATCAGCGATTTCCTGATGATGGAAAATAAATAACTAAATATTCTTTTTCGTATGGAAAAGCAGACTAAACTAACGCGACGCCATTTTATCGCGCTGTCCGTATTGGGAGCAGGCGGAATGTGCTTACTGAGCAGGTGTTCCAATCCTCCCCTTTCACCATGGAGATTCATTACAGTGCAGGAATCAGATTTACTCGATGCATTGGTGGAACAAATCGTTCCTACAGATGAATGGCCCGGAGGACGCGATGCAGGCGTCACCAATTTCATCGATATGCAATTAACCGGACCTTATACCCGATATCAGGAAACCTACCGGAAAGGGTTGCTGGCGATTCAGGAAACCTGCAAGACTAGATTTCAAAAGCGGTTCGAAGAATTGCCTTTTGAGGAGCAGACACGTTTCCTTGAAACCATGGAAGCGGGAAAAATGGAAGGGAAGCTCTGGGAGAAAGGACTTGACAGACAGTTTTTCAGGCTGATCAGAGATCACTCACTGCAAGGCTTTTATGGAAGTCCACGTCATGGTGGAAACAAAAACAATGTCAGTTATAAAATGATGAGACTCGATTACCCGGTTATCATCGGTCAAAACCGCTACAACAACTAAACTTATGGGAAATAAACATGTAAATGCCATCATTGTCGGTGCAGGAGCCGGAGGTGGAATAGTGGCCAAAGAGTTAAGCGTTGCCGGACTTTCAGTTGTTCTCTTCGAACGGGGAGGTTGGGCTACTTACGATGATACCGATACCGACGAATTAAAGTCTCAGCGCACGACCCCTCTTGGTAATGCATACGGACCAGATGATGAACGCTATATACGTGTTATAGAAAATGCGGACGGAAGCACGTACACCGTTTTACCAAGTGAAGGTGGTTACAACAATAACGCGGCATGCGTTGGTTCAGGCACTGTAAGTTACGGTGCAA
Source organism: Bacteroidales bacterium (assembly GCA_038236995.1). Lineage (GTDB taxonomy): Bacteria > Bacteroidota > Bacteroidia > Bacteroidales > Prolixibacteraceae > JAAFHB01. The sequence goes on from JBBRZE010000017.1 coordinate 36,144, forward strand.
TGGCCTGGCGTTTTATGCAGGAAGATTTCAAACTGAAAACCACATACGGAGCCATTGAAGGATCGACACTTGCCGATTGGCCTTTCACCTACGAAGATCTGGAACCTTGTTATGAAAAGGCAGAATGGGAGATTGGCGTTGCAGGAGATGCTACTCAGAATCCGTTTGGTGCACCACGCAACAAGCCCTATCCGATGCCCCCTTTTTCGCATAACAAAGAGGCGCAGTTGTTGTATGATGCAGCCAAACGATTGGGATATCACCCCTTCCCAATTCCAATGCTGCGTAATTCAATTCCATATGGTGGCCGTCCGGCATGTATCCGGATGCGCACCTGCTGTGGTTATGCCTGCCCTGTAAATGCCAAATGCGGAACCCAAAATACAGTGATTCCCGTTGCGATTGCAACGGGCAATTGCGAGTTACGAATCAATTCAGTGGTCAGTGAGATAAATGTAAACGAACAGGGCAAAATCACCGGGGTAACCTATTTCGATGGAAAAAACAAGAAGCAAACCCAAACCGCCGACATTGTTATCGTCTCAGGATCAGCAACAGAAACAGCACGGTTACTTCTTAATTCAAAGTCAAAGTTCTTTCCGAAAGGAATTGGAAACGAGAATGACTGGGTAGGCCGCAACCTCCAGGGGCATGCTTATACTGGTGCTTATGGAATTTTTGAAGATGAAGTATATGATGATCTCGGTCCGGGCGCTTCGGTTGCCATCAGCGATTTCAATCACCATAACCCGGGAATCATGGGCGGTGGCGTGCTTTGTAACGAATTTATCCGCATGCCATACTCATTTACTGGAATCCGTCCACCCGGTGCTGCCAGATGGGGTAAAGATCATAAAGCATTTCAGCGAAACAATTTCAAGCGGGTCGCACAGGCAGTCGGACCTTATCAGGAAATCCCAAGCTTTGAAGCCAGGGTCGAAGTCGATCCGGTCGTTAAAGATTTCTGGGGAATTCCTGTCGTCCGATTATCCGGCTCGAGACATGAGAAAGACATCGAAGGATGCCGGTTAATGTCAGAAAAAGCTGAATTATGGCTGAAAGAAGCCGGAGCCATACAAACCTGGCAATCACTTGGCGGCGGAAAAGGAATCAGTGGCGGTCAGCATCAGGCGGGCACTTGCCGTATGGGTAACGATCCCAAAACATCGGTAACCGACAAATACGGAAGAATTCATGCTGTTCCAAACCTCTTCGTAGCTGATGGTAGTCTGAATGTCAACAACGGAGGTTTCAATCCGGCCTTGACAATCATGGCTTTAGGTTTCCGTGTAGGTGGATACATTGCCAGTGAATGGTCAAAAGGAAACCGATTTAAATAACCCAGCAATTATGAACATGAACAGAAAACTTAAAATAACACTGCTGACGATTCCGGTAATTCTTATCGTCTGCACCATCACATTTGGCTCGTTTTACACTTACTGGAACACCGCCTCACCTGACAAGACTTGTTCTTCGTGCCACGAGATCGGCAAATCGGTCAACTCACAGGCACAATCTTCACATCGTAACTTTCATTGCAAAGAGTGCCACGGAACGGCTTTAAGCAATGGACTTCACAGCATGAAAGAGAAAGGGATGATGGTTGTCAACCACATCAAAGACAAGAAGGTTGACAACATTAAACTGAACGAAGAACAACTAATGGAAGTGCTCAACAACTGTAAACGTTGTCACACCTCTGAATACGCAAAGTGGACATCAGGTGGCCATTCGGTAGATTATGAACACATATTTTTAAATACGAAGCACAATTCAACCGAACAAATCAACTACGACTGCCTGCGTTGTCATGGGATGTTTTTTGAAGGCACTGTTGATGACGTGGTTGAACCAATGAATATAAAAGGGCCATGGAAACTCAAAGATGGGAAGATGGCAACAAATCCTGCAATTCCTTGCATGGCCTGCCATCAGATTCACCAGGACGGAACGCCCAAAGCGAGACCCGATTACGCTGATCCTAAAGCGATCTTTTATCAAACGAAAACAGCTATTTCTAAACTGGGATTTTACGATCGTCATGAAAAAGTCTACTTCCCTGCCACCGAATTGCCGCAGTTAAACTTATGGGCAGGCGAACGGAAAGTCAAAGTTTCGGATGATCCCATTATGCGCAATTGCGTTCAGTGTCATGCGCCAAATGCAATGCATCAGGCAGGAACATCCGATGATCGCACGCCACGTGGTGTTCACGAAGGATTAAGTTGTACTGCCTGTCACGATCCGCACAGCAACGATGCGAAAAACAGTTGTGCTTCCTGCCATCCTGCGATTTCAAACTGCAAAATTGATGTTACGAAAATGAACACCAGCTATGCCGATGCCACAAGTCCGAATAACATCCATTTCGTGGCATGTGCTGATTGCCACAAGGAAGAAAAGAGGAGAATCGTGAGCACAATAAGGAATTAATCCCTGAAAACTTTAATTTCGGGATCTTAATATCAAGTTTTAAACGATCGATAAACTGTTTTACTATGAAGTTATTAATCTGGCTGCTGCTTTTACCATCTACGATCTTTGCACAATCCCTCGTGCAGTATGTTGATCCGCTGATCGGAACGGCTCCGGCAACTACCGAAAGCGCTAAAAAACACAGCGAAGCTGGTTCTGAACTGAAGGGCCAGACATTCCCGGCTGTCGGCCGACCATTTGGAATGACACAATGGACACCCGAAACGCGCACCACAGAAGACAAATGCATTTCACCCTATTATTACAACGACAAGCTCGTTACCGGTTTCAGGGGAACACACTGGATGAGCGGAAGCTGTACGCAGGACTATGGAAGCGTTACGTTGATGCCATTTGTTTCAGATTCAATTGACACACTAAAAAGCCGGCCATCCTCCCGTTTTAATCATCAGGATGAATCGTCTTCACCAATTCATTACAGTGTTTTACTTGAAGACTACGGAATTAACGCCGAATTGGCAGGTTCAGTCCGGTCGGGAATGATGCGATTCATTTATCCCGCTGATAAAGAGAGCTACCTTTACCTGCGTGTTAACAGCGACGAAAAGCAGGGGAAGATAATTGTTGACAAACAAAAGAAGGAGATTACGGGCTACAATCCCGTTTTCAGAATCTATCAGGGGATGGGGAAATCTGCCGGGTTCAGCGGCTATTTTGTGATTCAATGTGACCAGCCATTTAAAGAAATCGCTCAAATCAGAAATGACCAGCAACTGGTTGTAAGTTTCGGGAAAGAGAAAAATATTAAAGTCAGGATCGGGACCTCTTTCACAAGTCTGGATGCTGCCCGGAAGAATCTAAAGAGCGAGATCACCGACTGGAATTTTGATAACCTCGTAAAAGCCGGGGAGAAAGAATGGAACCAAACCCTCGGAAAGATCAAGGTGAAGAACAGTTCGCATGACGATCTCGTTAAATTTTATACGGCGCTTTATCATTGCTATCAGTTACCCCGTATTGCGAGCGATGTTGACGGAAGTTACCAGGGATTTGCACAGGATACGATCATTCACAAAGCAATTGGCTTCGATTATTACGACGACTTCTCGATGTGGGACACCTATCGCGCATTACACCCGCTGATGACCATTCTCGAACCAAAACGAAGCCTCGACATGGTTAAATCACTCGTTGCAAAAGCGCAGCAGGGTGGATGGATGCCCATCTTCCCGGCATGGAGCAGTTACACGGCAGCGATGATCGGCGACCATGTAAGCACAATGATATCAGATGTTTACTTAAAAGGGATCACAGGCTTTGACACCAAGGCGGCTTATAAGTATATGCGCCAGAATGCTTTCGACCAGCCAACCATAGAAGAATACAAGGATGGAAAAGGGAGAAGGGCATTGCCCAGTTACATCCAGTATGGATATATTCCGCTTCAGGATAGCGTTTGGGATGCGTTTCACAAACGGGAGCAAGTTTCACGAACGCTGGAATATGCGCTTGACGATTATGCACTTTCGCAATTCGCCGAAAAGCTGGGAAAAAAGGATGACGCGAAGGTACTGCTGAAACGATCGAAGAATTATGTGAATGTAATTGATCCGTCAACAGGCTATGCACGCGGACGTCATGCAGATGGAAAATGGATCGAACCTTTCAATCCGTTGGTTAAAACAAACTATATTACGGAAGGAACCCCGTTTCAGTACACATGGTATGTTCCGCAGGATGTGCCCGGATTAATCATGCAACTCGGCGGACAGAAAGCATTTGTCAAAAGGCTCAATGAATTCTTCGATGGCGGATATTACTGGCATGGGAATGAAACCGATCAGCAGGCGCCTTATCTTTTCGCACTGGCAGGAGAACAGACAAGAACAGCAGAACTGATCCGGAAAATTGTTGAAGAAGAGTATGGAACCGGACCCGGCGGACTGAGTGGAAACGAAGATGCAGGCCAAATGTCGGCATGGCTGGTCTGCTCAATGATTGGCTTTTACCCCGTTTGCCCCGGAAAACCCGAATATGTGATCGGCGCAACAGCATTTGACGAAGTGCAGATCAAATCAGGTAGTAACGCAAAACCATTTGTAATTAAAGCAATCCGTAATAATATAAAACAAAAGAATTTTGAGAATATCACATTGAATGGTCTTCCTGTTAAAGGAAGTGTCATCCGGCATCAGCAAATAGTTGAAGGGGGAGAACTGATTTTTAAGTAAGTCAGATGATAAGAAAGGCGCTCCGCTTCTGACCGATATTTTTTCCGTTCAGACTTTTATCTGGCCGAAAAAAAATCTAAATTGCGTAACTTATTGGAAGAATAGATTAACAGGCAAAACACAACCAATTAAAGGATTAATTATATCATATCAACGAACTATTAAAGTAAAAGTAATGGAAGAACAGAAAAAAGGATTGTCAAGACGTCAGTTTCTTGGTGCATCGGCACTTGGAGTGGCCGGGCTTGCCGTATTGCCGGGAATGACAGGTTTTGCATCACCAGCTGCAGCTGAAAAGGAAATTACATTAGGATTTATCGGATTAGGCCAGCAGGCTAATTTCCTGTTGAACGGATTCCTCGAAATTCCTGGAGTTAATGTCGTTGCAGGATGCGATGTGTATGGCATCAAACGCAGAAGATTTCAAAAAAAGGTGGATGCTTCCAATACAAAGAAAGGCAAAACCCTTAAAGTTGAAACATATGAAAAATATGGCGAAATACTGAAAAGGAAAGACATCAATGCAGTTGTGATAGCTGTCCCTGACCATTCACACGCATACATTGCCATTGCAGCATTAAAGGCAGGCAAAGATGTGTACCTCGAAAAACCAATGACATTCACAATCAAGGAAGGTCAGGAATTAAAGAAAGCAGTTCGCGAAAATGGCCGTATCTTCGGTCTTGGCAGCCAGCAGCGTTCGGATCCAAACTTCCAGCATGCAGTTAACCTTGTTCAAACCGGTGCGCTGGGAAAAATCACAAAGGTACTTGCCTATGTTGGAGCACCCCCAAAACCTTATGATCTTCCTACAGAACCAATACCTGCAGATTTGAACTGGGATCTATGGTTAGGGCCACTTCCTACTACAATTCATTATAACAATGCGTTGGATCCAATTATTACGGTCGATCCCGATGTAAATGAGAAAATATGGGGTGCATGGCGTTGGTACACCGAAATGGGTGGAGGTTTCACAACCGACTGGGGCGCTCACATGTTCGACATCGCACAATGGGGACTTGGCATGGACAAAAACGGTCCTGTTGAAATATCTCCGATAGGCGATGGTTCTGAATATATGTCATTTACTTATGCCAACGGCGTCGTAATGACATCTGAGCCATTTGACGAAAAGAAAACCAAAGGGGTTAAGTTCATCGGCGAAGACGGATGGATTGAAGTATCGCGCGGTTATTTCAAAGGTTCTGATCCTAAATTCGATTCGAAGGAAAAAGTAACCAGCGATGGCCCTTACGAAACAAAAATTCCTCACCAGGTCAATTTCATCGAAGCTGTAAGGGCACACAAAGATCCTCAGGTTACAGTTGAAATCGGACATAGCAGCTGTTGTGTTTGCACATTGGGTAACATCGCCTGCGATCTGAAACGGACCATCAAATGGGATCCGAAGACAGAAACATTTATCGGCGATACCGATGGCGCGGCAACGAAGAAAATGCATTACGAATATCGCGCTGGCTGGAAACTGGTATAGTTTCTCCCTTTCGCAAAACAATCATAGAGGATGTCTCACATGTTGGGACATCCTCTCTTTTTGGCGCTATAACCAGGGGGTCTGATTAAACGGTTCAATTTAAATTATTGTGGGAATAATATTTAAAAGACAAATTGATGCATGCTATTTTTCAGAAAAACGTCATTTTTTTCAAAAAACCATAGTAGCATCGTTGTATCATTTTCTTTTTAACCTTATTACCTTATTTAGATAAAAATAAACATTATCAAAACATATTGAAAAAATAAGGTTAATAAGGTTATTGGTGTGATTTTGAGCATCTGGCTATTAAGGTTAAGAAACGAAAATAAGGTTTTATAAATAAGTTGATCGGTTTTTGTTTTTTCATATAAATGCATATTCCCACAACAATATCGTCTGATCCGATTAAATGCGCTGAAAGCAATTCGTGAATTAATCAACAGATCTATATTATCGCTTCGTGACGGAGCTTCACGATAATCTGAAAACAGGTTTTTTTGCTCATCAGAAAGGAAAGCGTATATTTGAATACTGTGAAAAGAAAAATTGAACTACTGGCGCCCGGCGGAGATATTGACTCGATAAAAGCTGCAATTCTTGCGGGTGCCGATGCTGTATACTGTGGTCTCAATAAATTCAATGCGAGAAACAGTGCAACCAACATCAGCTTTGATGATTTGCAGGGGATATTAAGACTTGCGCATCAGAACAATTGTAAAATCTTCCTGACCCTTAATATCATTATTGTTGAAAATGAAATTCCGGCATTGATCGGCCTACTTAACAAACTGGTGAATACAAGTATTGATGGTGTAATTGTTCAGGATCCGGGCCTGTTTTATCTCCTCTCCCATTATTTCAAAGGTCTTAAAATACATGCATCTACTCAACTAACCACCCATAACGAAGGTCAGGTAAAGTTTTTAAGCAAACTGAATGTAACCAGGATTAACCTCTCAAGAGAGTTAAACATTCGTGAGATAAAAGCGTTGACGATGGTCGCCCATCAAAATAAGATATTGACGGAAGTATTTGTCCATGGCTCCTATTGCCTATCCTATTCAGGCATTTGCTACATGAGTTCTGTTCATGGAGGCAACTCGGGGAACCGCGGCAGATGCAGTCAGCCCTGCAGAGATCAGTACTTAACTACTCCGGCGGGTAAAGATTACCCCTTGAATCTGAAAGATAATTCAGCTTTCTTCGATCTCCGTGAACTGTCGGATGCGGGGGTTGATTCACTCAAGATTGAAGGACGGATAAAAAAATTCGATTACGTTTATACTGTTGTAAACAGTTGGAGAAAACAGTTGCTGATCTTTTATATTCAGGATAGGCTAAACAAAGACAACAGCGCTCTTTTTAAGGTGTTTAACCGGGCATTTTCAAATGCATTTCTAAAAGGAGTGATTGATAAAGGTATGTTTATCGACAATCCCCGCGATCATTCCATTCAACATCTTTCTGAGATAAATGACTATGCTACGGATGATGCAAGGGAAAAAGGTCATTTAGAACTATATGATGAAAAAGCAGCGGCTAAATCGTCTGTTGAGAATAAAATCAACCAGTTAAATATCACGAAAGCACCTTTAATCATATCTGTTTCCGGGGAATGTGGCTCACCATTGCGGGTAACAGTAAAGACGCCGGAAACTTCATTTGAGGTGCTTTCAGAAATGAATCTTGTAAATACCGGGACAGAGGCCATCAGTTATGCGATGGTATTGAAACGACTGAAGGCCATCAACGATACGGAATATTACATTGAGAAACTGACGTTTGAAGATCTTCAGGGAACTGTTTACATTCCGTTTAACGCGCTTACGTCCATTAAAAAAAGAATCCTGTTCATCCTGAATGGTTCAAATGAATTTGTAGACCCCATTGATGTTCCCATCCTGCAAAAGCATATTCATCAGAAAGAGAAACCCACGCTTTCCGTACTAATATCCTCCCTAAAGGATGTTCATCTTTGTGATGAAACAACTGCAGATGTATTTTTCCGGTTACCTGAATCGTTTAAGAATGAATCTGCTGAATTGACTTCCCTTTTTACGGAAAACAGGAAACTCATTCCCTGGTTCCCACCTGTTTTAACAGGTGAAGACTACCAGTCAGCGGTGGAATTTCTTCAGCACGTGAAGCCTCAGCTCATTGTAACAAACAATACCGGAATTGCATATGAAGCATTTAAAAACGGAATACGTTGGATCGCGGGTCCCTATTTGAATATCGTTAATTCATTTAGCCTGGTCTGTTTAAAAGAAACCTTCGACTGCTTCGGCGCATTTATTTCGAACGAAATAAGTAAGGTTCAGATGCTGCATATTCAGAAACCCGATGATTTCAAACTGTACTACAGCATCTATCACCCGATCATGCTGATGACAAGCCGGCAATGCCTGTTTCACCAGGTAACGGGATGCACAAAAGAGGTGATGGATGATGAATGTATTCAGCATTGTGTGAAATCAGAATCAATTACAAACCTTAAACAGGAAACTTTGTATATTGAAAAAACTAAGGGGAATCATCACCGGATCTATAACGAGACCAATTATCTGAATACCGCTGTTGTGACAGAAGTGCCCGATCTCTTTTCAGGGTTTTTCATCAATTTATCAGATATGAAAACCGAAACGAAGATAGGAATGGAAAAACCAGGTATTATTAACCTATTTGAAAATCTGCTGAACGGAGATCCGGCATCAGAAAAGGAACTCCGGCAAGTTATTCACCCCACAACTGACGCTCAGTATCACAAGGGAATCTAATAAATCAAATATTTACAAGCGATGAACACGTCAATTAACTCCATCGATGAATACATAGGTACTTTCCCGCAAGAAATTCAGATACTGCTTGGGCAAGTCCGGGCGACGATCAGGCAAGCTGCACCCGAAGCAGAAGAAGCGATAAAATATGCAATGCCAACATTCGTCTTCAACGGAAACCTGGTTCATTTTGCAGCCTTTAAGCATCACATTGGTTTCTATCCTGTCCCATCGGGAATTGAAGCGTTCAAAAAAGAACTTTCTGTTTACAAGGGGGCCAAAGGCTCCGTACAGTTTCCGCTCGACCGGCCGATGCCATTGGAACTGATTTCGAAAATTGTAAAGTTCAGGATGACTGAGAACCGGCTAAAAGCAAAATCGAAAAAGCGATAAATCCAAAACGTGTAGGATTCAATGGAATGCGCTACAACAAGCAATGATCTGCAAATTGCAAAATGTATCATTCAATTTGTTGCAGAGACGCGATTAATCACATCTCTACCACCTGGCATACCATTCCAATTTATGTCCAATCATAATTGCAAAAACCATTCATTGGCATAGGATGATGCCTAAACCGATTTTAGAAAACATTCATTGGTACCCGATAATGCCCAAACAGATTTCTAAAAGCATCCAATGGCACCCAATGATGCATAAACCGATTTTAGAAAGTATTCATTGGCACCCTAAAATGCCCAAACAGATTTCTAAAAGCATCCATTGGCACCCAATAATACCCAAACAGATTTCAAAAAGTATTCATTGGCACCCAATGATGCCCAAAACGATTTCAAAAAGTATTCATTGGCACCCAATGATGCCCAAACAGATTTCAAAAAGTATTCATTGGCACCCAATGATGCCCAAACAGATTTCAAAAAGTATTCATTGGCACCCTATAATGCCCAAACAGATTTCAAAAAGTATTCATTGGCACCCAATGATGCCCAAACAGATTTCAAAAGGCATCCATTGGCACCCAATAATACCCAAACAGATTTCAAAAACCATCCTTTTAGATTGATTTTGGAAATATTAATGGTTTTGCGAAAAATAAATTACTTTTTTTTCAATTTTCATGAAAATATTGATGATAAAGCCTTCTTTATTGCTAAAAATGATTTATATTAGCTCTTTACTTCAATTTTCATTCTCAAAAAAAAATTTAAGATGGAAAAACTAATTGTTCCTTCTCTGCTATCAGTCAGTGATGGTGTCCTGATGGCTGAGCGATTTGAAAAGACCATACAAGCGCTAATTGAAACTGATCCAAAAGTCAAGAATCTTTACAATGGAATGACTTCGGTTTATAAGCGTTTAGTGAAAAATCAGAAAAATGGGGGTAAGAGTCTTTTAACCGGCGAATTGCTTCAACTTGGTAAGCGTCGTAACCGGGCGCGCATTGCATTTTTCAATATATTGTATGGCATTTCGGTTTCATTGATCGAGGAATCCAAGGCGAAAGCATTGAAACTTTATGCCATTTTCGAAAAACATGGCGCAACTGCTGATAAGGCTGGTTACAAAAAAGCAACAGCGATGTTAATTTCGCTTATTTCAGAATTCGATTTGCCCGCTAATCAGGTTTTATTGAGAGAATTGAATCTTTTACCCTTTTATGAGTCGTTGAAAACCGCGCATCAGATTTTCGATTCAGTAAGTAAACAGAAATCGGATGAAAAAGCGATCCTGGCCGCTGATTCGGAGCCTGCAACCGCTATTTTGGAAGAATTGATTTCGGCAATGACAGATATACTGGCCATGATCCAGCTTAATAATCAAATCGACAAAGCTACTTATAGTGAAATCTATAACCAGTTGGTCACCTATATCAACGAAATCAATACTACTGCCCGCGCGCGCAAAACCCGCAAACATAACAGCAACGAACCGGAACCAAAACCTGAGACGGTTTAATAATAATTCGTAATTCTTCAACCAGGGGACTGTTCCATAATTCCGGAACAGTCCCCTTTTATATGGGTTAAACTTAAATAATATAAATAATTATTACTTTGCCATATCAAATCTAATAATCAGTATATTTGTTCATAATATCGAATGGAAGTTATGATATCTATTCAGCCGAATTATAATGAGTGGTTTGAATTTATCAGACATATATACTAGAAACGATACAATCGTTGTTTGGTTAAAACCGACAGAAGCATTAAAGAATGCATTACCAGCGAATGTTAAGATCGAAGACTATTTAAAGGTACGACCGATCAGTAACAAATAATGAGCCAGCGGACATTATCAGTAGTAATGCTGTGTGGCAACAAAAGACTTATGAATTGATTAACAGATAAACCATTAAAACAACCCTAATTCTCATCACTAAATTAAAATCCGATGAAAAAATGTAGCTTACTAATTGCTCTTGTAGTTATTGGAAGTCATTTGTTTTCACAACAAATACATTCCCCGGCCGAGATTTTACAGATCATGTCAGATTCGAAGCTTTCGTATGAAGTGAATGTCATTGACAAGGTAATTGAGTGCCCCGATTATTCAAAGAATCTTAACTATCACGATAGTTACAGGGTTAAAAGTGATTCCGGCCTCTTTATCTATGCATTTAAGCCCAGTGACAAGGCCAAACCATTATTCGACAAAGCCGAAACTTTTTTCCAATCAAATGCTGACAGCGCCCTATTCTATTACGAATTGTCCTTAAAAGCAGATTCTTCACTTTATAATGTGATGACCTATATCGGACAAATGTATGAGCGCAAAGGGGATGTTGAAAATACAATTAAGTGGTATAAAACAGCCATCAGCAAAAATTACATCGATTATATGGCACATTGGTTTTTAGCAGATGCCTATCTTAAAACCGGCGATTCAAAAAATGCAATCGATGAAATTGTAATAGCGCAGATATTGAATCGGAACAATCAAAATTTAAAAAAGTCGGCTGCAAATATTTTTAAGAGATCTTATTTAAGTACAAATGACTGGTACTTCAATCCACAGGTGGAGATGAAGAAAGTTTCGGATAGCAAAATCAGTTTGGCATTTAATGAAAAATGGATCGGCTATGCAATGGCCAAGGCATTATGGTTATTTGAGCCTGGTTACAGTAAATCAATGGGTGTTCAACAAGGTATCTATACTACAATTGAAGACAGGGAGTGTTTAATTGCATTATTGGTTAGCTTGGATAATTCCAAAACTGAAATTAATAATGACCCGCAATTAAGTATTTTAAAAGAAGCGGCTGAAAATAAGTTTCTGAATGAATATATCCTTTATGAGATTGTGTTGCCGAAGACCCCATTTGTGGCTTGTCAATTGTCCGAAGAAACAATACTTAAAATAAAAGACTATATCCTGAAAGTGAGAAATAAGTAATCTTAAAATCAGTCGTTTGTAACGGTAAATACGCTATTCCGGTGGACAAGATCATAAGATTGATTCATAAAATAAACGTATGCTTAAACCATTTTAAAAACTAAACAACAATGACAATCAGAACCTTTTGGATCCTCTTTATTAAAATTTTAGGAATTTGGTTAGTGCTGAGCTTCCTGACAGTTATTCCACAATTTGCGAAAATGTTAACTTTTTTCGGGACGAACAGCAATGGCAGACTTTTGGGTATTGGTATTTCCGTCGCTTTATTCCTGTTGACGATAGGAATTTATGTATTCATTCTGCGGCTTTTCGTTTTTAAGACAGACTGGCTCATTGACAAACTGCATCTTGACAAAGGGTTTCCGGAAGAAAAAATAGAACTAAATATTCAACGCTCCACCGTTCTTACGATTGCTGCAATTGTTATTGGCGGACTTATCTTCATTGATAGTTTCCCGCTATTCTGCCAGCAGGTATTGGTGTTTATTCAACAGGATAACCTGTTTAGAGAAAGTCCCACCTCCGGGTGGATTATTTTCTATTTGGTAAAAACCATTCTGGGTTATCTATTAATGACAAACAGCCAATTTGTTGTCAGGTTTTTAGATAAACAAAACCACACAATGGAATAATGGTTAAAACCCTCCCAGTGTGCATTTGAATAAATTATAAAAAAGAAAACCTCAATGATAAAAACATTTCTAATGCTAATGATGCTATTTCCGGCAATCCTATTCGGGCAGGAAACCAAAAGAATTGCATCCAAAGAAACCAATGAGACTTTCTTTGTTCTTAAATCAGATAAAACTACAAGACATGGGGAATACAATAAGTTCAGTTATAGAAATAAACTATTAATCAAAGGCTTCTATAAACAAGGTCTTAAGGACAGTATTTGGGAATGCTACAACTTTGACGGACAAATTTCCCTTAAATATGATTATTCCCAAAATGAACTTCTGTTTTACAAACCAAGTGACAAGGTCAAGAAGTATAAATTCATCAATGAAACTGTCAATGCCGATACCAGTTTAAACAGACCTCCTATATTCTTAGGAGGTGACGACACTTTTACTTCTGATATTGTAAGGAATCTGCGGTATCCGGTTGAAGCACTTCAAAATGGAATTTCAGGCAAAGTGTTTGTTTCATTTGTGGTTGACAAAAGTGGGAAAACGAGTAATTATAAAATTGAAAAACCACTTGGATATGGCTTAGATTTGGAGGCTCTCAGGGTATTAAAACTGCAACCTGACAATTGGCTGCCAGCGTTACAAAATGGACAAGCTGTTGACATTGAAGTTATCTATCCTGTTTCATTCCAGTTGCGATAATTCAAAGAATAACAACCATTAACATCAAGTTATCAGCCGGTTTCGGTGCTTTGTTGTAAGGAAATTTGTATATTTGAAGTACAGCACTTCTAAGGAGGTTCAGCGGTTATAATCCTCCCTGCGCATAGCTGAAGAACTAATATAATTGTTCTAAAATGAGACATTTATTGTATATCGTTGCCGTTGCCTGGAGTTTAATCCTGATTGGTTGCAACAGTACAGTAGGAACTATTGACATCGCGGGAAAGGTATTGGATGAATATTCGAAAGAAGGTACTCCAAAAAGAACCGTGATTATTCAAGGATTGAAATATGCTGATTCCGGGTTAATACCTACCGATGAGATAGGTCGCTTTTACACAGATAGCTCCGGACATTTTACCTATACATTAAAAAAAATCAAGGATGTATACCGGTATAATTTTGTTTTTGTGGCTGATTCAACCTACTCCTATTCCGCCCAGATGGTTAGTCTTGCTGAACTTGAACTCAATTCAAAGTTTTTAACATTCTATCTTGAAAAATTTACCGATCTTACCATTAAAATTGAGCGTATTAACAAAACAGTACCAATTGATACGCTTTTCATCTCTTGGAAAACAGATGATATTGACGGAAGAATATACCCGCATAAAGTGGTCAACATGGGGGCAGTCCCTGATTTTGAATTCAGGTGGATAGGTGGAAAAGTTAAATCATTTATTGAAACAAAAACTTTTGCGAATAAAAACACAGTCATTCACATGTACTTATTTAGAAACAGCAGAGCAAAAGAGATGTCCGACACCATCTTTTGCCTAAGAGATGTTAAGAATTCCTTTACTTTTAAGTATTAACAGTCCAATCTGCATCAACCATTGGAGACAAATTAAACAATACAGGTGTTTAAGTGGTTAATACAAGTATAATAATAACTTCAATTTATCAAATATGAAATTCTACAAATTTATTTTATTTGCCTTCGTTGCAATGGCATTCAACGCTTGTAATCAGAGCCCGGCAAAAAAAGAAGCGAACACGAATGTAAGTTACTTCCGGGGTATTCAATTCAGTGAAACGCCATGGGATACAGAGAAAGGCGCTCACCCGCTTACTGCTGAGGAAGCCAAAACAATTAACAATTACAAGTTTACCTATAACGAAAAGAACCAGCTGGTTTCAGTTGAATTCAATAGGAATAATGTACTGCTCGATTATTCGTCGTTTGGAGCTGCAAGAATTACCTATACCTATGAAGGTGACAAACAGCTTAAACATTTTTTTGATGATAAGGGTGCAGCTACAAAAAATGGCGGAGCATCAGCCTTTGAATATACCCTCGATGAATCAGGGATGCGGATTGCAATGCGTTTTTTAGATGAAAGTGGCGCCCCCATTGAAAACAGAAACAAAATTCATAATTACAAGTGGGCAAAGATGGATGACGGAATGATCCAGGAAGTGCGATTCAATTTGGCTGGTGAAGATGTGGTGATGAATGAGTTTTGCCCTTTCCATGAACTTCGTTTTTCGTATGATGCAAAAGGTTATGCAACCCGTGTTGCCAATTACTCTGCAGATACACTCACCAATTGTACAGCTGAAAACTGTGGCGACATTGGTGTTTCGTATTTTCAGTTAGATAACAATGAACATGGCGATGTCTTAAACTTTTCGGTTCATAACACATTCGGACAACTGTCTAATTTATACTGGGGCTGGGCAAAACGGGTCAGTGTGGTTGATCAGAATGGATACGTATTGGAAGAAACACAGTTCGATCAGGACAATGAATACCTGGGTGGCAAAAATGTTCCGGTTACAACATCAGTATATGACGAACATGGCGCTGTGATCAAACAGAGCGCAATGGATAAAAACAAAAATGTGATCAACGATCCGGGTAATGGTGTGGCTACAACAATCTATAAATACGATAAGGAAGGGCGCAGGACTGAAACATTGAAATACGATAAAAATGATGTTTTAGTTGTTACTAAAGGTTAGTTTTAGAAAACTTAAGAAATCATGATAAAACACTTTAGAACATTCAATCAGGCAATTGTATTTATAATGGCACTGTTCCTGGTATCCTGCTCAGGAGGAAACCAGAAAAAGCAACAAGCGGCAGTCTCACCCGTTCAAATCAGCTCAAACACAGTAGCAGTAAACGACGAATCACAGAAGCTGCTCAAATACCTGGAGGAGACGGGCGATTACGTGAACGGAAGGAATTTTCCATCGCTAATTAAAGCTTCGGCAGTTAATAAAGAGCTTGGATCTAATATTCATATTATCGATTTAAGAGACCCAAAAGCTTTTGCAAAAGGACATATTAAAGGTGCTGTAAATGTTGAGTTCAGCAAAATCCCCGATTATTTTACAAACACCATCAAACCTTTCGGATACAGCAAGATTGTAATGGTTTGTTATGCAGGGCAAATAGCGAGCTACACCACATCACTGTTACGCTTAATGGGATATGGGAATGTTTATGCACTTCGTTGGGGAATGAGCGGCTGGAATAAAGATTTTGCAAAAGATTCGTGGCTGGCAGCTGTTTCTGATAAGTTCGAAAACCAGTTGGAATTGACAGAGAATCAAAAAGCTCCGTTGAGCGACTTTCCGCTGATGAATACCGGCAAAACGACAGGAGAAGAAATCATGGCTGCTCGTTTTAAAAATGTGTTTGCTGAGGGATATGCCGATGCATTCACTTCGGCTGAAAAGGTTTTTGAGCAACCCAAGAACTTCTATACGATTAATTACGAGCGGAAAGACAAATATGATGCGGGACATATTCCGGGAGCTGTCCGTTACAAACCAAATGGCACACTTGGAATTGTTTCCGAAATGGAATCCATTCCTTCAGGTAAAGAAGTGGATGTATATTGCGGTACAGGACATAACTCAGGATTCGTAACGGCTTATCTCCGTTTATTTGGCTACAATGCAAAAACGTTAATGTACGGAAACAATGCATTTATGCACAAAACGATGGTGGAGAAAAAGGAAAAACTTTCGTGGCTTCCGTTTACTGAAGCCGAAATTGACAATCTTTCGTATGTGAAAAATTAATTTAAATTGAATCATTTTCCAGCCGGACTGTTGTGTCGGGCTG
This sequence comes from Bacteroidales bacterium, assembly GCA_038236995.1. Classification (GTDB taxonomy): domain Bacteria; phylum Bacteroidota; class Bacteroidia; order Bacteroidales; family Prolixibacteraceae; genus JAAFHB01. Next base: position 52,889 of record JBBRZE010000017.1, read on the forward strand.
GAAAATGTATTTAAAAGCTTCCGGATTCACTTCGGGAGCAAGAATAAAAAGTTTTTTAAAACCAAGCTGATTTAGGATCACCCAGGCTTTTGCTGTTGTTGAAACGTCTGTGGAATAAAGAATAATTTCATCCTTCGATTCTTTAAAAATTGTAAGGTTCGTCTTTTCTAAAAGATTTTCAACCGGAATATTGATTGAATTTTTAATCCGGACAGAATCGAACCCGCCCCCACTTCCCAAATTAATGACCAGGTATTGCGTATTCAGCGATTTCAATTGCGTCAAAGTAATAGAATTACTGTTGTTCTGTGCCGCTTCAACCGCCTTTCCCGGATCTTGTCTGAACAGATTCGGATTGAAGCTTCGGACAAGGACCAAAACCATAATGATGATTAAAAAAAGGAATACGTATCGGAGATTTTTTAATTGTTCCATTTTATTTGAATTCAGTTTTATTCGCAGCCTCCGTCCAGTTTAGATGCCTGAAGATGTTTTGCGTTAAAATAATGTATCTTTAAGCTATCGGGCAAACTGTTGATCTGAGTGAATATCTTGCGTGCACCGAACCGGTTCTCGAACAGCGCATTCTCGCGCGGAGTTATATTCTCACCTTCAAACTGACTCAGCATTACAATCTTGTACCATTCGTTAAGGCCACCTTTCATAACAAAATTATTTCCGTAACCCAGGCCAGTACTGATTGTCCAGGCATAGCTGGCAGTCTGATCGCCATTCCCGTAATAGATATTTTTTAATCCCTTCTGATTTAAATAGATTTCCCATTTGGGATTTGAGAAATCATTAAATGGAATATTAATTGAACCGGGAATATTGAAAGCCTTGAATTGTTCAGCACTCCGCACATCGATCAATTGAACGGTCGTGTCTTCGTTATTGACGAAACGGGCAACCTGATCAACCGAAAAATAAATGTCATCGGAAACTGATTTTGAAAGTAACTCGTCCGGTTTGAGCCGAAATGACCTGGTGGTATTAAAAGGTAAGAAAGCCATAATAATGCCAACTCCAATTAACAGGATTGAAAATTTTATCCGTGCATTCATTGTTATCGGTTTAAATTTCAGAAGTAATTTCGGGACGGCTGAATCTTTTTTCCGCAAGTTCTGCCAGCCAGAATAAGAATATGGCAGCAACAATCAGCATGAACGTGAAAACGCCTGTTGAAACGCCCATCCATTCATCGATCCGCATCTCGCCTTTATAATTTCCAAGGAAAATCGTCTGAATATAGGGGTAGGTCTCCGCAAATAGAAAAGCTCCGGCTAATCCGCCCAACAAAAAGATCATCGCATCTATTTTCCCGATTGAGAGGGCGCTGATCCCAGTTCCGGGACAATACCCACCCATGATAAATCCGGCACCCATGATGACACCGCCAATGATCGCTGCATTCATATAATAGGGATTCACATAGACCAGTTTAAGGTTTAATAAACCGAAGAAACTGAGCAACTGCGAACCAACCAAAGCAACAATAGCGGCTGTAAAAAATACTTTTAACACTGTTGTGTCGTAACCATAAAACATTCCGGCTAACCGGCGGCTTGATGAAAACCCGGCTTGCTCAAGGGCAAAACCAAATCCTAGTCCTATGAAAAGGGCGATCAGGAGGTTTAACCATTCCGGAAATTCTGAAAGTATTGAAAGTGGACCCATTGTTTAAAGGATTGAATGATTGATGAAAATAAACTACCGAATTTTTAAATCCAGAGACTGCGAAAAAACCAGGCGAAAAGATACGCCGATCCGAAAATGGCAATCATGGTTACAAAACCAGCTACAGAAAGAACCGCCATGCCCGAAAGTGCGGCACCACTGGTACATCCGCGGGCAAGCTGAGCCCCATAGACAAAAAACGCACCTCCAAGAAAAGCAAAAAGCAGTCTTTTCTTATTGGTGATTTTTGGTGATTTTTCAACTTTGAATTTTAAACGGTGTGAGATAGCTCCCGAAATAAAACCGCCCAGTACCATTCCAAAAACTTCGAGTGCCAGCCAGTTTTTCAACGGGCTTTCACCATTCTCGAAATACTTACTATAATAGGACGATTCCATTGCATGATCTTTATCAACCACACCAACAATTGCCACCATCGCATATTTAATACCCCCGCTGGCACCAAGTCCGCGCCCCGAAAGGAACATGGCAGATAACAGCACTAATCCAAGAAGTGTTCCCGCCACATAGGGGTTCATATATTTTCGTCTTTCCATCTTTGAATAAATTTACTAATTATTTAGATGCTGACTAATAAGACAATTTAGTTGCATGGTTTGTTCCGAAAAGAATTTAAACGGGTAAAGCGGCTATCAGAATATTCAATAAAGAAACGGAATAAAGTTCAGAATGCACCAAACTACAAATTATGAATCATTTACATTCTTATACAAACCTGCTTAGAATGTTATACTTTGTTAATAATCGGTCTTTATGGACCGATTGACTGGCAGAATGTTTAATTTTGCAATTGTTATTACTATTTAAAATTAAAAAAGTGAGAATATGAAAACGAAATTAATGGTTTGCTTACTCGCATTTATCATGATTGAATCGTGTGTCAGCTCCCGAAAATATAAAGAACAGGTTAGTCAGGCGGCACAAGAGAAATCGGCACATGAAGCTACAAAGCAGAATCTGGATAAATGTGCCAATACGGTAATTGTTGATGATAAGAAAATTGCAGATCTCCAGGCAGAACTTGCTTTGGCGCAAGAACAGAATACCTTTCTGAAGCAGAACAGCTCTCAGGCTTTGAAACAGCTTGAAAATCTGTCTGTAATATCGAATTCGCAAGCTGAAAGCATCAAAAAGTCGATGGAAAACATGGGAATGAAGGATAATATGATCTACAGTCTTCAGACATCGCTTGCACAGCGCGATTCATTAAATATGGCGTTGGTAATGAATCTGAAAGGTGCCATCGGCAATCTTGACGATAAGGACATCAATATCAAGGTAGATAAAGGGGTCGTTTACATTGATATCTCTGATAAGATGCTTTTCAAAAGCGGAAGTTACAATATTACAGACAGGGCCAGCGAAGTTTTGGGTAAAGTGGCCATGGTGTTGAAAAATCAAAAGGACATCGAATTTATGGTTGAAGGGCACACCGATAATATTCCATTCAGAAGAGGTGAGCTGCTTGATAATTGGGATTTGAGCGTCAAGAGGGCAACTTCTGTGATCCGCGTACTTCAGGAGAAATACGGTTTAAATCCTGCCAAGATGACCGCCGCAGGCCGCAGCGAATACCAACCTTTAAGTGACAACGAAACTGCAGAAGGCAAAGCAGCCAACAGGAGAACACGCATCGTGATCCTTCCACAGCTTGATCAGTTCTTTAAACTATTAGAGCGACCAACAAGGTAGGGCATTGATATTAATTAAAATATTAAAAAGGGGACTTAGGTTCCCTTTTTTTATGGGGTTGAATCATTGCAGAGACAAGGCATGCCTTGTCTCTACAATGATTCAATAATTACTTCTCCCTGAAAAAGAATATCTTTGACCCCTATTCTTCAAAATGAAGGATTCAAATTAATTACAGATCAAAGATGACTTTTTCAGAATTAGGGATTAACGAATATATAATCCAGGCGCTTCAGAACAATAAAATATCCATACCAACAGATATTCAAAAACAGGCGATTCCGCATATCCTCAGCAAAAAACAGGATTTAGTGGCCGTTGCACAAACCGGGACAGGCAAGACAGCGGCATTTTGCTTGCCGATATTACAATCCATCGATCCTATGTCGCCTAAAATACAGGCATTGGTACTGGTTCCAACACGTGAGTTGGGACAACAGGTTGCACGGGAATTTTTTCTCTTCTCCAAATATTTACCACGTGTATTTGCCGAATCGGTATATGGTGGTGCACCTATCGACGAACAGATACAGAACCTCAAACGCGCGACACATGTAGTGGTTGCGACTCCCGGCCGGCTGATCGACCTGCTCGAACGAAAAGCACTCAGCCTCGAAGACCTTAACTTCCTGGTATTAGATGAAGCCGACGAAATGATAAAAATGGGTTTCAAAGCCGAGATAGATGAGATTCTAAAATCGTGTAAGGAAGGTATTACGAAGTCGTTGTTCACCGCAACAATGCCAAAAGATGTCAGACAACTGATTAAAGAATACCTGGGCGCCGATGCAGTAGAAATACGCATCAATGAAGAGGAGTTGATTAATCAGAAGATTGAACACCAATTCGTTGTTTATAAAAAAGGGATGAAGCTTGAGTATTTGAAAGCTTTATTGAATGCCCGCACAGAGCAGCGCGGAATTTTGTTTTGCCGGACCAAGATTGCTGCCAAACGGTTATCAAAACAACTGGCTGGTTTTGTGGTATCGGCTGATGCCATTCATGGCAATCTCAACCAGGAGTCGCGTGAAAAAGTGATGCGTGGTTTCAAAAATGGCAGAATCAATTTACTGATCGCTACTGACATAGCAGCACGGGGAATCGATGTAAAGGATTTGGATTATATCATTCATTACCATCTGGCCGAAAAGGCAGAGCAATATACACACCGTAGCGGAAGAACAGCGCGTGCCGGGAAATCAGGCCTCTCGGTGAGTTTTGTGAAAGAGGATGAGATGAATGAAATAAACGCTCTTGAGACGCAACTCAACATTCAGTTTACAGCTTTGCAGGTAAAGGTCGCGCCCGAATTGCAGCCCGGCCCGCCAATTACTATTTATATGAATATGGGATACGGCCAAACTTTTGACAAAGAGAGTTTAAAAGACTTTCTGGTCGAAGAAGCCGGACTCGATCGGATCGATATCTATAATGTTGTCGTTGAAGAAAACCGTTCCTGCTTTAATGTCCCCCCCAAATACGAGCAGCAGATCTTTCTAAATTTGAAGGGGATGAAATTTGCCCATCGAAATATGAAGCTCACACTCGACGAAGCAAACAGCAAACGGAATATTTATTGAAAATATCGGCAATTGGGGAACAATATCATTACATTTGTTCCGGAGTTGCCGGTATTAATAATTCATAAAGAGACTGTATATGAAAGATCTGAAAATAAAACGTGCTGCAAATGATTTTCCCGTTGTTTGTGTAGGCGGTTCAGCCGGTGGTCTCGATGCCTATATCCGCTTGCTGCAAAATTTGCCAAAGGATATGGATGTAGCTATCGTTATTGTTAATCATGTAAGAACATTGACGACCATGCTCCATGAGATTCTTCCACGTTATACAGATATGCCGGTTGAGTTGATCACAGAAAAATTGGATATTAAACCGAACCATGTATTTATCATTCCGGAGCAACGCGACTTGCACGTTCTTAACGATGAGTTTCGTCTTAAGCCAATTTCAAAGCCCCGTGGTTGGCCCGATGTGATCACCGTTTTCCTGCGTTCGATGGCACAAAACTGGGATGGTAAAATCATTGCTGTGATTGTCTCCGGTTATGATGGCGACGGAGCAGAAGCACTCTGCGAAATAAAGAAAGTGGGAGGTATCACCATCGCACAAAAACCTGTAACAGCAACCCAGCCAGATATGCCTGAAACCGCAATAGCAAGCGGATGTATCGATTATATACTTTCACCGGAAGATATCGCACAACGAATTATTAAAATTGCACACTCAGATAAGGCAAAGAACTAATATTAATGAATGTTGCCTGTTTAAAATCAGTAAAGCCAAACCGGAAAGCAAATTGTTAAAGAATGTGATGCCCTGACAAATTCACAAGCATCTCATTTAACATTTTTGCAGCCATGAGAATAAAGAATCACCTGTTTGAGTTTGAAGATCTGGCCTGGTTCCCGGATACGATCCGTGAAAGCATGACAGACTATTTGCGATATTTGATAACCACACTCAACTTTTACAAACCCATTATCCCCTTGATCATTGAGGGATTAAAACAGACGAATTCAATCCGGATAATAGATTTATGTTCAGGTGGTGGTGGTGCCATTGAACAGATTCAAACGAACATGGATCTGCAATCTGATAATGAAATCAAAATTACACTTACAGATAAGTTTCCAAACAAAAATGCTTTTGAATTTATTTCTTCAAAAACACAAGGTCGCATTTCATTTTCAGACACTTCCGTTGATGCCTCGGATGTTCCGGTAACTTTAAACGGATTCAGAACGATATTCTCCGGGTTCCATCATTTCGATAACGATTTTGCAAAAAAAGTACTCAAAGATGCAGTCAATGCCAAATGCGGAATTGGCATTTTTGATGGAGGAAATAAGAATTTCTTTGCTGTTTTAGGTATCCTGATCTTTCACCCCATCCTATTTTTCCTGTTTACACCCTTTTTCAAACCTTTCAGATTCTCAAGACTGCTTTTTACGTATATCATTCCAATCATCCCATTTTGTACCGTTTGGGATGGAGTTGTTTCGATCATCCGGTTATATAAACCCAAAGAACTTCTGAAAATTGCGCAAGAAGTTGATACTGAAAATTATTTTTGGGAAGCAGGTAAAAAGAGGAGCAATTTTGGATTGAAGGTTACTTATTTGATCGGTTACCCACTGGTGGAAAGATAAGAAGAATAAGGTTATCCAATGGCAAATTTTATCAAGGTACAGCCAAAATTAAAATCCAAAAATATGGTATTTACAGATCGTGTTTCAATGTCGTTTAGTTAAGTAAATTTGTTTTAACTCCGTAGGAGTTGCCTGTGCATAACCCCCAGATTTATCTGGGGGAAGTCACAAAGAAAGTGAACATAACTCCATAGGAGTTCCCCAAAGCAAAGGAAACGGGATAGCTGGGGTAACTCTTACAGAGTTAAGTTCGTTTTCCATTCTCTTTCCTCCGGTTAAAACCGGAGGTTATTTACTGGCAACTCCTACGGAGTAATTATTAGCTAAACGACATTGGATCTTGTTTTTATATTCTGATCTGCACAGTAAATTCCTGATTTGATGGATTTCAGATAATAAAATGACCGGGCGAGCGTTCATATCATTAACGCGCACCCGGTCATTCAGGATATAGGTCTTATTCAACAACCGCGGAGAAACCGCCGGCAGGTAACATTTTCAAAGGCAGCCGATCTCCCTTTTTCACTGTGATTTCATTTGCAAGAAAGGACTTGCCATCAACACCATCAGTAATCATTTTTGCAGTATAGCTCTTTCCTTCCGTCAGAAAATCGAGGTCTAAAGTAATTGCCTTTTCAGCCATTTCACCGTTAATACCTCCGATAAACCATTTTTCACCCGAACGACGTGCCATTACAACATCTCGACCCGGATAACCGTAGATCATTCTGGACTCGTCCCAAATTGTAGGCAATTGTTTGATAAAACTTTGTACATAAGAAGGTAATGCTTTATAAACCTCAGGGAAATCAACAAGATGAACAACGCCGGACTCAAATACAACTGTTAAAGCCAGTTCGTTGGAATAAGTGGTGAGGTGTTTATTTACCTTATCCGTCAGTCCAAAAGGGGTGTAATCCATGGAGCCGACCACATTACGCGTGAAAGGGAGAATTGTGTTGTTCCAGACAGCAGTTTCCGGATAGGAAGGTCGAAACATATAACACTCCTCGCCGGGAACTGACTCCATCCCTACAAGGTTAGGCCATGTACGTTGCCATCCACGTGGTAATGTGCAGCCATGAAAGTTGACCATCACATGAAAATCGGCGGCATCTTTCAGGATGCCCATATATTGCTGAATAATGTGCTGTTTATCGCTTTGAAAGAAATCGACTTTTACCCCTTTGACACCCCATTTCTGCAGCTTTTCAAATTCAGCCCTGCGCAGTGCCGGATCGAACATGATATCACGGGGCGCTTCGGAAACTGTATTGTGTGGTCCGCCTGAATTGTACCATAGCCAGATACCCACCTTCTTTTGATTGGCATATCCGATCAGTTGCTCAACATTTCCACCTTCCATCATATTCCAGTTGGCATCGACAAGGAAGTACGGAATACCCCATTCGGACGCAAAGTCGATAAATGGGATCATGCTTTTGTAGACTTTCGGACTTGCAGGATCTGCCCACCAACTCCAGGAAACCAATCCGGGTTTAATCCACGAAGTATCTTCAATTTTGGAGGATTCGCTTAAGCTATTCACCATTGTTGAAGCAGCAATTCTGGAAGGATCTTTCGCAATCATAATGACCCGCCACGGAGTCGCCCATGGTAATTCTTTACTTTGAGGATTGGCATTACCCAGACCCATTGCCTCTTTTTCACCCGGATAGCGAACAGAATACAAACCTGCGGGTGCATTTTGAGCAAGACGTGAACCACAGAATGAACCATCAAGGCCAGCTTCTGTCAATAAAACCCAGGCATTTGAAGTCTGAAATAAACCGGCAAAGCACCATCCTTCAGCCTCAGGAGATGATTCCCCAATTGGGGTTCCATTTGTAAAATTACGCTCATAACCAGGAGAATACTTTGTGATGCTATCGTAAGGTTCAATCCATGCTTTACCAGTTTCTGCAAATTTAAATCCGGTAATCTCATTTGAAATCTCGTAATTGCCGGTAGCATTCCCGGGAAAACGATATCGGAATGCGACCCCATCATTCCCCGCGCGAAGGACCAGTTCAATTTTGGCTTTCTGTTCATTTTCGAAGGTCAACAAAAGTTCCTTTGCCGAATATTTACATTCCAGTTGTTTACCTGCAAGCAATGTATAATCCTCGGAAATGAAACGTAATTGTGACTCAGATACAAACGACAATTTCTCAATAAACTGTGCATCATTCCGGGCGATTCCAAGCGGTGATTCACCAATCACCAGCGTATCTGAAAAGCCAACAGTATAAAACAGCCGGTTCTCTTTTTCGTAGACTTTAAAACTGATTTTATTATCGGGTGATTTTAAAATCCATTCTGTCGGTTCTGAGCATCCGCCTAACACGAAGACCAAAGCCAGCGAAATTAAATGCAATGACTTTACAATTCCCATAGCAGTTTGCTGTTAGTTGATTAGTTGGCTGATTCAAACTGCTGAAGGAACCTTACATCATTTTCGAAATAAAGGCGTAAATCGTTGACACCAAATTTCAGCATGGCAATTCTTTCGATTCCCATCCCAAAAGCATAACCCGTATATTTTTTACTATCGATTCCAGATGCTTCGAGAACGTTAGGATCTACCATGCCGCAACCCAGTATCTCGAGCCATCCTGTGTATTTACAGACGTTACAACCTTTTCCGCCGCAAATTGAACACGAGACATCCACTTCGGCTGAAGGTTCAGTAAACGGAAAGTAAGAGGGACGCATACGAATCTCTGCATTCTCTCCAAAAAGTTCCTTGGCATAGTAAAGTAAGGTTTGTTTCAGATCGGCAAACGACACATTTTCGTCAATATACAACCCTTCAACCTGGTGAAACATGCAATGAGCACGGTACGAGATGGCTTCATTTCTGAAAACGCGTCCCGGCGTTACCGTGCGAATCGGTGGTTTCATTGTCTCCATATCGTGAACCTGCACCGAGGAGGTGTGGGTGCGCAACAGAACATCGGGATTGGTCTGGATGAAAAATGTGTCCTGCATATCACGAGCCGGATGTTCCTCCGCAAAATTCAATGCGCTGAAAACATGCCAGTCATCCTCTATTTCAGGACCTTCTGAAACAACAAAACCTAATCTTTTAAAAATATCGAGTATTTCGTTTTTGACGATTGAGATAGGATGGCGCGTTCCTAATTTCATCGGTTCGCCAGGAAGTGTAAGATCGACACCTGAACCGGCAGATTTCTGCTCTGTCAAACCTTCTTTCAACAGATTGATCTTTTCAAGAGCGAATTCCTTCAACGTATTTACGGCCGCACCGATCTCCTTTTTCTGATCGGCGGATACATTACGGAATTCCTCAAACAACTTAGAGATCTCACCCTTTTTACTAAGGTACTTGATTCGAAGCTCTTCGGCTTCCTCAACCGACTTGGCGACAATTCCTTCAATCTCCTGCTGTAATTCTTTGATGCGCGTTAACATTGCAATCCCAATTTTGTGAATTGCAAAATTACAAAAAATATATCTACTTTTGGGTGTAATATACTATCACTAACCTACTGATCGTCAAATGAGCAAAATCCATCAAGTAAGGCTTATTGTAGCAATAATGTCCTTAATGCTATTGTTTGGGAATTGTAAAAAAGAGATTAAACCCAACTCCGAAAGTACAATTAAACTCTTTTATCTTAAAAAGGCCAGTAACAAAGGTCTGAACGAAGAAGTTTCTTTTACAATTGACGAGCAAAAGGGAGAGATTACCGGCTCAATACTGCAATGGATTGATTCAGAAACGCCTTCAGAATTAGTTGCCGACTTTGAAATAGATGATGAATCCACTGTTACAGTCAATGGATTAGGTCAGATACATGGCATAACTGTTAATGACTTCAGGAAGTCACTTAATTACACGGTAAAAGCAAAAAACGGTAGTGAGAAAACGTATAAAGTAAGAATTATTTGTCCGCAAATCAATGCCTCATTACCCATTGTCCGTATTAATGCCATTGATCCTATTTTTAGTGGTGATATTTACGTCAAAGCAAGCCTTCAGTTGATTGGGAACGGTATTACTGAAGGAATATGGAACAGTTACGCGGATGGAAAGATGGTTGATATCCGTCTTCGTGGAAACTCCACGATGTGGCTTCCCAAACATCCCTACCGGATAAAATTCCCCGACAAGTTCAGCCCATTGGGTCTCAATCATGCCAAAGAGAAAAGCTGGGTACTACTTGCCAACGATGCAGATAAAACGCTCCTTCGAAATGCAGTAGCCTTTAAAGCCGCGAAAATCATGAATGACGACCCTTCAAATGACCGTTTCGTTCCATCAACTGTTTTTGTCGATCTTTACCTGAATGGAGATTACAAAGGCAATTACCATCTTACCGATCAGGTTGAAGTTGCCACAGGCAGGGTGAATGTCGAGTCATTGAAAGCTGCGGATGGAAATAATCCTTTAAAGATTACAGGCGGATATCTTTTAGAGATGGATGGCTTTGGAGAAACCGAGCCACTCTATTTCAAAACAAAATACAAGAACCTGATTGCGACTGTAAAATATCCTAAGGACGACGATTATGATATTTCACAGTTCGAATATATAAAGGATTACTTTGGAAATCAGGCAGAGAGTGCCCTTTTCTCGGATAACTTTACCGACCCGGCAACTGGCTGGCGGAAATACTTCGACGAAAAGACCTTTATCGATTACTATATCATCAGCGAATTAACAGGAAATCCCGATTCCTGGTGGAGCACCTATATTTTTAAGCGTCGAAACGATCCGCTTCTTTACTTTGGGCCAATATGGGATTTTGATATTGCATTTAATAATGATAAAAGGTTGGGAGATGTAACCCGTAAGTTAATGGCTACGAATGCGCATGATCCCAAAGTTTGGATTCAGCAATTTATGAAAGATGCAGGATTTAAAAAAGCGGTTAAAATACGCTGGAATAATAAGAAAACCGAGCTTTTGACTTTATTGAATTTTACAGATCAGATGGTTGCTAAAATCAACCTTTCACAGGAAGCTAATTTTAAAAGATGGGAAATCACCACCCAAAACCTTCCTCAGGGTGGAGTACCTCCGCCAAATTATGAACTTGGCGTCAAACAACTGAAGGACTATTTAAATGCAAGGTATACTTACCTTGACGGCATATTTAACAGCTGGTAAAATGGTTATTTAATTTTCTTTTTTCATCATTTCTGCTAATCTGTTATTTATTTTCAGAAACTGCCAGTCCAACAAAAGAATCGGCCGTGCCGTAATATAAAAACCATTTGTTTTTGAAAAAGACCAGTCCTTCGGAAAATGTTGTCCCTGCGGCATATTGTCCGGTCATTTCGTGTGACAGTGTTGGTTTAAGTATATATGCGTCTGTTCGATGAATAATTTTTTCCGGATCATTCAGATCAAACAATACCTCACCAACAGAATAAGTTCCTTTCGGTAAAGTACTTGTAGCATTTTCGTTTACAGCATTTTTTCCGTTGTAGAGGAGTAAAATACCCTTGTCTGTCATTATTGCAGGCGGGCCACATTCGGTCAAATCACTGTCAAATTTCCCCGGACGTGTGGTCATGATCTTTTTTAGTTCTCCGTTTTTATCCAACAGCGGATTCCAGTCCCAAAGATTATCGGACCAAGCCAGGTTCACGAATTGCTCACCCCAATACATCCAATACTTACCTTTTATTTTTGCAACGATAGGTCTGTTATTGACCATCTTCGTAATGATAGAAGCTGATTTTGATGCCAGGTCCAAAAACTTACCATTATACGATTTTGCGAGAGCCGGGCCTTTTTTCTGCCAGTGAAACAGATCTTTAGATACAGCGATTGAGAGACGTGGAACCTTGTAATTCCAGCTTGTATAGGCAATAACATACAAACCCTCAGCAGTCTCAACAATACGTGGATCCTCACACCCTCCGGGATAATCATACTTGCTGAACTCGTCATTATCGGGATACAGCACAGGCTCCTTAAAATTCTTGAAATGAATTCCATCTTCACTAACAGCCAATCCGATACGAGACGTACGACCCCCCAAAATCGCCTTTGGGTTATCCTCACTTCGAGTGAAGAGATATACTTTACCATCCTTCACAATTGCTGCAGGATTAAATACATCAGCTTTCTGCCATTTAACAAGTTCTTTTTTCATCGGACAGAAAAATACCAATGTAGAGTCTGCCCTGACAATAGGATTCTCCTTTGTCTTTACAAATGTTCCCAAATCCCATTTTTCCTGCGCCTGAACACAGAAGCTTATTGCAACAAGGAATACGTATAGTAGAAGTCTTTTTTCCATTTACAAATAGTCTAATTATTATTTCTTCTTCAGTCCGCTTCTTTCGAGCAATGGTTCAATAGAAGGTTCCTGTCCGCGAAAAGCGACATACAGCTTCATCGGATGTTCGGTTCCACCTTTCTCGAGGATATTTTTGCGGAACGAAGTGGCAGTGGTTTTATCAAAAATGCCATTTTTCTTGAATTGTGAGAATGCATCTGCATCCAGCACTTCCGCCCATTTATATCCGTAATAACCTGCCGCATAACCGCCGGCAAAAATGTGGGAGAAAGCGGTGCTGAGACAGCTACCTGCAACCGGCTCAAAAAATTCTGTAGAGACGATCGCTTTTTGCTCAAAGGAAACAATATCCCCACTAAATGGTTCTGTTATAGAGTGCCATGCCATGTCGTTCATACCAAAGCTCAATTGTCGCTCACTTGCGTATCCAGCCTGGAAATTCTCAGCATCAATCAATTTTTGAACGAGTTCGGCAGGAATCTTTTCGCCTGTCACATAATGTACAGCAAATAGATCGAGCCACTCCTTTTGAGTTGCCCAGTTCTCCATCACCTGCGACGGCAATTCGACAAAATCGCGGTAAACATTGGTACCAGACTGACTCGGATAGACTGTTTTAGCCATCATCCCATGTAACGCATGGCCAAATTCGTGAAGAAAAGTGGTTACTTCGTTAAAAGTGAGCAGCGAAGGCTTCGTTTCGGTTGGCTTTGTAAAATTGCAGACAATTGTAATAATAGGCCTTATTTCTTTACCATTCACATTACTCTCAGGTCTCAGATCGTTCATCCAGGCACCACCACTCTTACCATCGCGCGGAAAAAAGTCGAGGTAAAGTACCGAAAGAAATGATCCATCCTGATCGAACACTTCGTAAGCCGTCGCATCGGGATGATAAACCGGGATCGCCTTATTCTCTTTAAAAGTGAGTCCGTAAAGTCGGTTGGCAAGATCGAAAACGCCTTCACGTACTTTCTCCAATTGGAAATAGGGTTTCACTTGCTGTTCGTCGAAACCGTAATGAGCATTTTTCAACTTTTCGGAATAATAACTCCAGTCCCATCGCTGAAAAGAATCTTTCATTCCAAGCTTATTGGCAAATTCCAGCACTTCTGCATATTCTTTTTCAGCTGCAGGACGTGACGCGGCATGAAGCTGATTCAGAAAATCGTTCACCCGTTTTGGATTTTCGGCCATCCGTTCAGCAAGAACATATTCAGCATGGTTTTTAAAACCAAGTAGTTTCGCCTTTTCAAGCTTGAGATTAACGGTTTTACGGATGATCTCCTCGTTATTTTTATCGTTTTTCTGAAATCCACGTGAAGTGTAGGCACGATACATTTGCTCCCGAAGTTTTCCATTATCGGCATACTTCATAAAACCAACAAAACTGGGGCCCTGAAGTGTGAACATCCACCCCTCTTTTCCTTTTGATTTTGCCACCTGTGCTGCTGCCTCGCACTCCGATTCCGGAATTCCTGCAAGATCTTTTTTATCAGTAATTAACAACTGATAAGCATTGGTTTCAGCCAGAACATTTTCGCCGAATTGCAACGAAAGCTTCGACAATTCGGTGGTAATCTCAGCATACCGTTTTTTCGCCTCACCTTCAAGATTGGCACCACTTCGCACAAATCCAAGGTATTTCTTTTCCAGCAACTGAAGTTCTTCAGGTGTCAGATCAAGTTTCTCCCTTTGAATGTATACCGCTTTAACCTTTCCAAAAAGCTTTTCGTTCAATGTAATATAGTTTGAAAATTCCGAGAGTTTTGGTGAAACTTCGCGTGCAATCGCCTGTATTTCATCATCTGTTTCGGCTGAATTCAGGTTAAACAGAACGCTTGTTACGCGTTCGAGCTTTTCGCCGGCAACCTCGAGCGCAACAATTGTATTTTGAAAGGTGGGCTCATCAGTATTGTTGATAATTGCATCTGCCTCATCTTTCGCCTCTTTTAATGTTGCATCAATTGCAGGGATAAAGTGTTCATGCTTAATTTCCTGAAAAGGTGGCGTCTGATGTGGAGTATTCCATTCCACCAAAAGCGGATTGGATTCTTTTACTTCATTTTGTGAATAACCTGTCGTCATACCGGATAATAAAAATAGTCCTATTAATAAATTGATTTTCATACAGTTTAATTTAGATTTCTGTGGTTAGTTCAGATGTGCATTATGTAAGATAAATCATAATTCGTAATTCAATGTCGTTTTGCTAAGAATAACTCCGTAGGTGTTGCCAGTAAATAACCTCCGGTTTCAACCGGAGGAAAGAAAATGAAATCGAAGTTAACGCTGTAAGAGTTGCCCAAGTCGATTCTTTTTCATTCGTTTATGGAGAACTCTGTGGAGTCAAAATGAACCTTCTTAACTAAAGAACATCGATTCCTACTTCATAATTCGTAATTCGTAATTCCTACTTCGTAATTCATAATTCATAATTGTTTTATCTTCGTTTTGTTTTATCCTTCATAACACTCCATCCAAATTTGCCGATACGCTTCCCCAATGAATAATAAGTTCCGTGCGAATAAGCCATGATTCCTGAAGCGGCAAGATTGAAAGCCCCGGTTTCGGAATCAATAAACCGATCGTCGGCAATGATATTGACAACATCGGCAATAAACATATCGTGTGAACCCAACGATTTGATCTCTTTAACTTTGCACTCAATTGAAATGGGGGCTTCGGCTACGATCGGACATTTTACGATTGTTGCAGCTACCGGAGTGAGACCGCTTTCCTTAAACTTATCGAAATCACGACCCGATTTTACACCACACCAGTCCGTTGCTTTCGCAATATCAGAAGTTGTCAGATTGATCACAAACTCACCTGATTGCTTAATCATGTCATGTGAATGCCGCTCAGGACGCACTGAAATATAACACATTGGAGGATCGGTACACAAGGTTCCCAACCATGAGACAGTCAGCAGGTTCATCTTCCCGTTTATATCTCCGCAGCTGATCAGCGCTGCCGGCAAAGGATAGACCATATTACCCGGTTTCCAGTTCTGTTTTCCCATTTTCATTAAATTTTGACAAAAATACGAAAATCGGATCAGACAATTTGGCGTTTTATCGATTCTGCAATTTACCGATCCGACAAAGTTACGATTTGACAATTTGCTGATCTGCACAAACAATAATGATACTATCGGATATGAAAATGCCCGACGACATTTCGGTTACCGGGCAATATTGCTATATAATCGTTCTGATTTACAAATTTGGCAAGGTTTAATCTGGCATTGAGTAGTTGTTTGTTTCGAATCCTGACGCTTCTAAAATATGGACTTTCTATAACGGAAAAATCAATTTAGTGTTTTCCGATCAATAGAATGAACGCACGAACGCTAAATTTCTGACAGAACACCTGCAGAATAGCTGCGAACATTTTCAGGTCTATTGTTTTCAATGAGAGCCGGGTGTAAAAAGGCAGGTTTGGAGGTGACCATTATAATATGATTCGTTTTAAAAACTGTACGCCAGGCAATCTGGATATCCGCAAAAAAAGACCAGTTGTAAATATAATACAGATCATATTCAACCCTTTTCTCCATTTTCCACAATTCGTCTGTTTCTCCGCAATAACCATTGATCTGTGCCCACCCGGAAATGCCCGGTTTAACGTAGTGGCGGATCAGGTAATGATTAATCAATTCAGAATACTGCTCAGTATGCTTTAACATATGAGGGCGAGGGCCGATAACCGACATTTGACCCCAAAAAACATTAAAGAACTGTGGCAGTTCATCAATAAATGTAGATCGGAGAAACCTGCCAATAGGGGTTAACCGACTATCATTCAATGATGCTTGTTTGATATCTGAAAGCAGGTTAGGTCTCATACTCCTGAATTTTAAGCAGGTAAAAGTTTTGTTGCCGATACCCGTTCTTTTCTGACTAAATAACACAGGCCCTCTGGAAGTAAATTTGATCATTAGTGCTACAATGGGAAACAACCAGGTGAATACGAATAGAATAATAAATGATGAGAAAAAGATATCAAAGCATCTTTTCCCGATCCGTGACACAACATCATCCAAAGGACACCTGCGAGGATTATGAACCTCTATACGAGTTTGTTTTGCAACATTCAACTGTAGTTTAAACGGGTAGTTATTCCCAATAATAAATCTAAATTTAACTCCATATTTATCACATTTTGAAGCAAGTGATTGATTAAATTGCCAGTTGGCATCATCCTGTACGGAAAAAATTATTTGAATCTGATATTCCCGAATAAGTTTTTCCAACTCTTGTTTAGCACCAAGAACATCTTGTTGGGGAGTCGAATTATCGGATACAATAAAACCAAGGAATTTATACCCGAGGACAGGATTGCTTTCAATAATCCTGCGCATTCGTTTCCCTGCTTCGCAATTGGATATAATTACAGCACGGGTAGTGTTTACATCTTTTTCCCGCTTGTATTTCAACAATTTATAGTTAATAAAATAGGTGCTGATAGACACTAAATAAAAGAGTACGAGAAACTCTGCAAAATAATGGTTTGGGTTATATTCCGGGGCAAAAAGATAAGTCGTTACGACAACTACACCCATATAGATCAGCAATTTTTTTGTAATCATATAAATACGATCCCCCAAACCTTTGTGCATAAAAAGGCACTTTGTATCAAAAACAAAATATGCAAAGATCCAGCTAATGTTGAAATGAAGGAAATACATCAGATGTTCCGGAAATACATTTGGGAAAGTATCAAGCCGGTAAATATGGAAAACGATAAAACAGCTGTTCAGAATAAACAGATCAACAAGCAAATAGACAGGGAATAATTCTTTGTCAAATGATTTCATATTAAGCTGATTAGAGGAATGGTAAAAAATGATGGTATGATAGGTCTTCTTGTTTTAGATTCAGGGAAACCCTGTACGACCTGGATTGCCTTTACAGGGAACGCTCATCCTCAGGACTGTCTTTGCTAAATTAGCTTTCGGAGCGCGAAAATAGAATCCTTGAAGCAAATCACAACTTCTGAGAATTCCATGTTTAAAATATCCTTAAATGTGCGTGCATTGCATCAGAATTATAATAAAACAAAACAATTCAGACATATACAGGTTGATTATTAGTTTATACATTTTTTAAAATGCTATAATATAGCCTTATCCAATGCAAATCGAACCTATTATTTTGCAGTTATTTGCAGATATGCATGCCTTGAATGCTAAATAATAATTTTTTCTGTCTGTAAATATACTAACGACTAATGCTCGATAAGCGTAAAATATATATACTTGATGTAAATTTAT
>JBBRZE010000018.1:0-70528 GCA_038236995.1 Bacteroidales bacterium
ATAAATGAATAAAACTCCTTTCTTGAAGAAGAAAAGAGTTTTATTCGATACCTTAAATCTCTTAACACTTTACTAAGAAAGTTTTTTAAAGATTACAGTTCCATTATGACCGCCAAACCCAAAGGTGTTACTTAAAACATACTTGAGTTCGCGTTTTTTGGCTTTGTTAAAGGTGAAATCAATTTTCGGATCAATTGCAGGGTCGAGCTCGAAGTGGTTGATCGTTGGAGGAACAATACTGTCTCTCATTGCCAGAATAGAGGCAATCGCTTCAACAGCTCCAGCAGCACCCAATAAGTGACCTGTCATTGATTTGGTAGCACTGATACTAAGATCATAAATATGATCGCCAAATACTCTGCGGATGGCTTTAGGCTCGGCTATATCACCAAGACCGGTGGATGTACCATGAACATTGATGTAATCAATATCTGTTGGTTTCAATCCGGCATCCTCAAGAGCTCTTTTCATAACCAATGCTGCGCCTCCACCTTCGGGATCCGGAGCAGTCATGTGATAAGCATCTGTTGACATTCCTACTCCTACAAGTTCGGCATAGATTTTTGCACCACGGCGAACTGCATGTTCATATTCTTCAAGGATTAACGCGCCTGAACCTTCCGCCATTACAAATCCATCACGTCCGACATCGAACGGTCTGGAAGCAGTTGCCGGATCATCATTGCGTGTCGATAATGCACGCATGGCGTTAAAACCTCCTACTCCAGCTTCATTGATAGCCGATTCGGAACCTCCGGCAATAAAGATGTTTGCTTTTCCAAGACGGATATAAGTAGCTGCATCAATCATTGCATGGGTTGCCGAGGCACAAGCTGTTACAGTGGTGATAGTTGGTCCGCGGAAACCGTATTTCAATGCGATATTTCCACTGGCCATATTGGCAATCATTTTTGGGATAAAAAATGGAGAAAATCTTGGATTTTCCGGTTGGGCATTATACTCAGTTACAACTTGTAAAAAAGTATTCAGACCACCAATTCCGGCTCCCCAGATGACACCACACTCATCTCTGTCAGTCTTTTCAAGGTCAATTCCCGAGTCTTTTAATGCTTGGGCAGCAGCAACGTATGCGAACTGTGCATACAAGTCGTGCTTATGAACCTCTTTTTTCTCAAGGTATTCGCTTGGATCGAAATTCTTTACTTCACAGGCAAACTGCGTTTTGAATCTGGATGCATCAAAACGAGTAATGGGGCCGGCACCGCTAACCCCATTGCACAGGTTTTCCCAGAATTCTCCGACGTTTTTACCTAGAGGGTTAATTGTGCCCAATCCGGTTACAACAACTCGTTTTAATTCCATAGTAAACTTTTGAGCCCTTTATTAATGAAAAACTTGATTACTTCGCGTTTTCTGTGATGTAATTAATGGCATCGCCAACAGTTCCGATTTTTTCAGCCTGATCATCGGGGATAGCAATGTTGAATTCTTTTTCGAATTCCATAATTAGCTCTACGGTATCAAGAGAATCGGCACCTAAGTCGTTCGTGAACGATGCTTCCGGAGTAACTTCACTTTCATCAACACCAAGCTTATCAACAATGATCGCTTTTACTTTCGCTGAAATGTCAGACATGATTTTTTAAATTTTTACGTTAATACTATTATTAAATTTGTTCGCTGGTTTTTGCGAACAGCGAGTGCAAAGAAACGAAGAAAGAAATTTATCTTCCAAATATTTAGTCAAGAATCTATTATTTTAGACATGAAAATCACCGTGTGCAATTCTTATTAAAACATTTGGTTCGAATAGTCGAATTCGCAAAGATATTAATTAATTGTAAATGAAAAATATAGCTATATTTGCTTCTGGGTCGGGCAGTAATGCCGAGAACATTATCCGATACTTCCAAAACCATCCTAACGTGAGGGTAGATTCGGTTTGGTCAAACAAAAAAGAGGCTTATGTTCTTCAGAGAGCACAAGATTTAGGTGTTGAATCGAGGTATTTTACGCGTGAACAGTTTAGTGGATCTGATCAAATGATTATGGAACTTAGACGCCGCAACATCGATCTGATTGTTCTGGCAGGATTTCTCTGGCTGGTTCCCCCCGAATTAGTTGATGCATTTGCCATTATTAATATTCATCCAGCTCTATTACCGACCTACGGAGGCAAAGGAATGTACGGCACTTTTGTGCATGAATCTGTGGTCCGGAATCAGGAAAAAGAGTCTGGAATTACAATTCATCTCGTCAATAAAGAGTACGATAAAGGGGATAACCTTTTACAGGTAAAGTGCCCTGTATATCCTAATGATACTCCAGAAACACTTGCAGCAAGAATTCATGAACTCGAGTACAGGTGTTTTCCAGAGGCAATTGAAGATTATCTAATTAAAAAGTATTTTGCAGAATGAAGTTTCCACCTAAACTTAATCCGGGAGATAAAGTTTCTATTATTTCACCGGCAAGTAAAATAGATCGTCAAATAGCTGAACGTGCTGCTGAGTTGTTAATGCAGCAAGGATTTCGGGTGGAAATTGGACTGCATGCTTTTGACAAAGACGGGATGTTTGCCGGTTCTGATCTAGACCGTGCTGCCGATCTGCAGAAGGTACTGAATGATAAATCAGTAAAAGCTATTTTTTTTACGCGTGGCGGGTATGGATCTATTAGAACTCATCAGTTAATCAATTGGTCATCTTATTTTAAAAAGCCTAAATGGCTGATTGGATTTAGTGATATTACCGTTTTTCATGCATACCTTTCACGGCACAATATTGCTTCGGTCCACGGTGTGATGACTGCCTGGTTTGAACAGGACGAGATGCTGACTGATAGTTTTTTGCGATTGATGAATTTATTAAAAGGAGATAAGCCTGATTACTTTTCACGACCACACGAATTGAACAGGAATGGTTCGGCTTCAGGGATTTTGACCGGGGGAAATTTATCGATTATCCAAAGTTTGCGGGGCACAGCGCTCGACATCTCACCTAAAGGAAAAATCCTCTTTATTGAGGATATCGACGAACACCATTATCACCTTGACAGAATGATGCAGAATCTGAAAGTCGGTGGTGTACTTGGACAGCTCTCCGGTTTGGTTGCGGGGTACTTTACAGGAATGAAAGATGGCGAAACGCCTTTTGGTAAAACGGCCTGTCAAATTATCAAAGATGCAGTTGCAGAATACCGGTATCCTGTTGTATTCGGAATGCAATCCGGTCACGAATTACCAAATTATCCGTTGCTTATGGGAAGTAAAATATCTTTGGATGTCTCAGAAGATAAGGTGATTATTAAAACATTATAAAATTCGAATCTGATGTTGCCACCAAAAGAACTTGGAAGTAAAGGGGAACAGATTGCAGCCGGTTACCTTAAAAAGGAAGGTTATAAAATATTGGCACGTAACTGGTTTTACGATCATAAGGAAATTGACATTATTGCTCAGCAGCGTGACGAGATCGTGATTGTTGAGGTAAAAACCCGTGAAGGAGATTATTTTGAGGAACCATGGGAAGCGGTTTCGACCCAAAAAATCCGAAACCTTGTGCAAGCGGCAGACGCCTGGCTTAACGAGCGACAGATTGATCTGGAAACCCGTTTCGACGTTATTTCAATCGTTTTTTCTGATGATGTCAAATACGAGTTAACACATTTCCCGGGTGCATTTATTCCGCCGGTCAATTAGTCGAGACGTTAACAGAATTTTTTTAATTTTGGTCAATCTATAAACACAATGTTATTCTTATGGATATTGAAGCGATCAGGGCTTATTGTCTCACTAAAAAGGGGGTTGAAGAGGGATTTCCGTTCGATGACACCACACTGGTTATAAAGGTTGGGGGAAAGATATTTGTTTTAATTAACCTGGAAGGCGATCCTTCGATAAACCTGAAATGCGATCCTGACAGAGCGATCGGGTTAAGGGAAGAAAATCCGGCAATTATACCGGGTTATCACATGAATAAGAAACATTGGAATACCGTCGTCTTGGATGGTTCGTTGTCGAAAAAGCTGATTCTTGAAATGATAGATCACTCTTACGATCTTGTATTTCAATCATTACCGGCTAGATTGCGATTGGAAATTGAACAAGATTAATTTAGAAAACTATGATATTTAATTTAAACGGGGCAGAATATATCGAACTGATCAAGTTGTTAAAACTGCTTCATTTTGCGGAATCGGGTGGACATGCAAAAATAATGGTGGAGGATGGAGAAGTAAAATTAAATGGAGAAGTTGAATTCCGAAAACGGGCAAAACTACGTCCGGGTGACTTGGTTGAGACTTCTGGGAAACAAATTACGATTGAATTATAAATGAGATTTCATTTTCGAAATCGTTCACTTGACTAACAATACTTTCTAACCAATTATAAATTAATTCATGCACAAGCGATCTTATCAGGTTTTTATCATTGCATTGATTGCAGCTTTAGGCGGCTTTCTTTTTGGTTTCGATACAGCGGTTATTGCAGGTACAACTGCTGACCTGGAACGGATTTTTTCTCTTGACAAATCGGGGTTGGGATTTACGGTCGCCATCGCATTGATTGGTACAATAGTAGGGACACTTATTGTAGGTCGGCCAGCTGATCTTTACGGTCGAAAAAAAGTACTGATTGTGACAGCCGTGCTCTATACCATTTCTGCTTTTGGATGTGCCTTCTCATTTAGTTGGGAGACCTTGCTTTTTGCAAGGTTTTTAGGTGGAATAGGAGTTGGAGTTGTGTCTGTAGTGGGACCGATGTACATAGCCGAAATTGCACCGGCTGCTTATCGTGGCCGTTTAGTAGGGCTTTTTCAGTTCAATGTAGTTTTTGGAATTCTGATGGCTTACCTGTCAAATTATATAGTTGGCCAGTTCGATCTGGGTGATGTTGAATGGCGCTGGAAACTTGGAATTCAGGCAATCCCATCTATCATTTTTTTCTTTGCTTTATTTTTCATTCCGCGCAGTCCAAGATGGTTAATGAAAATGGGGTATACTGATGAAGCAAGGGCAGTGCTTGTCCGGGTGGGCGAGGAGCGGATTGATGAGGTTATGAATGATATTCAGGAGTCATTAGATGCAGCAAAACATTCAGGTGACCGGTTATTTAGTAAAAAATTCTCTTTCCCGATTTTTCTGGCTGTTTCTATCGCAATATTTAATCAGTTTTCAGGAATCAACGCCCTACTTTATTATTTGAACAATATTTTTGCCCAGGCCGGATTCGACAAGGTTTCAGGTGATCTTCAGTCAGTCGCTGTTGGTGCTACTAATTTGTTATTTACAATGATAGCAATGTCAATCATCGACAAGGTCGGGCGCAAAACACTATTATTGGTTGGTTCTGTCGGGACTGCAATTTGCCTGGCTGGCGTCTCATTGATTTTCTTCACCAATAGCTACCAGTTCCTGCTTGTTTACTTGCTGGTTGGTTATATCGCGTTCTTCGGTTTTTCGCAAGGTGCAGTTATCTGGGTATATATTAGTGAAGTATTCCCAAATTCTGTAAGATCCAAAGGCCAAGCCCTGGGAAGTTTTACACATTGGGTAATGGCTGCGATTGTTTCGTGGAGTTTCCCGGTTTTAGCAGCGAAGTCTGGAGGTGTTCCTTTTGTCTTCTTTGGAGTGATGATGATTGTGCAATTCTTTGTAGTATTTTTCTTTTATCCCGAAACGAAAGGAAAATCATTGGAACAGCTTCAAAAGGAATTGATTAAGTAATAATTTCGCTTCTTTCATCTGGCACAATTATATTTTTAATTCATCTTTGTAATGCCGGGTGCGAAGAGCATATGTTGCTAATTAATAAGTGCTTTAAAATTTCATCCCTCGCCGGGTGTTTGTTAATTTGAAGGTTAACGCTATGTTAATTTATCAATATGGTTATCATATCCTGATTTTTTTTGGATTTGTTAACGCAACTTCCTTGTATTTTTGTTGTCTGTTAATTTGTACTACAACTTCTCAACTTCTTTAAAAGGAAGAACAGAAGCATGACATTTTAATAAGTAATAAAACGGAAATATTTATTTTCCGATAAAAAGTAGCGATGAGCAAATATATAGGTCTGATAATAATATTATTAACGTTCTCTGTCAATATTGTTCAAGCCCAGAAAACAGAGATCTCAGGGAAAATTACAGAAGCGGGTAACACCAATCCAATTCCATATGTTAGCATTTTATTTAAGGGTACTTACACGGGTACCATGTCCGACCTCAATGGAAATTATAATTTAAGTTCCATAAAGCCGGCTTCCATCATCGAATTTACTGCTGTAGGCTATAAAAAGCAGATTTTTACAATTAAACCGAATCAGGTTAATAAGCTTGATGTTAAAATGGAAGAGGATGTCGTTTCATTGGCTGAGGTTTCTGTCCGGCCAGGGGAAAACCCAGCAATTCCGCTCTTCCGGAAAATTGTCGATCGGAAAAAAGAAAATAATCCATCCAATTTTCCTTCCTGGCAATCGAAGCTCTATAGCAAGACCGAGATTGACATCAAAAATGTAAAAGAGACGCTACGGAAAAAGAAACTTTTAAAGCAATTCGAGTTTGTATTTAAATACATTGACTCCCTTGAGATTCAAGGAAAAACCTTTCTCCCGATCTTTTTCACTGAAACTGTTTCTAATTATTATCATAGCAGTGTATCAAATTCCAATCGCGAAGAGATCATTGCGAACAAAGCTTCCGGAATGACTTCCGATATGATTACCCAGTTTACCGGTAAAATGTACGAAGGGGTGAATCCATACGATAACTATATCATGGTTTCAGATATTGGGCTTGTCTCTCCATTGAATTCACTTGGATTACAATTTTATCATTACTATCTACGCGATAGTGCGATTGTGAATGGTCAAAAGATTTACGAAATTTCTTTTAAGCCAAAGTTACCACAGGAGCCGACTTTCAGGGGTAAATTTTGGGTCGAGGACCAGAGTTTTGCCGTGACGAAAGTTGAAATGCAACTTTCGGGAAAAGCAAATATTAATTTTTTGAACAACTTACAGTATTCAATTGATTATCAAAAAAAGGAGGGTCGATGGGTTCCCCGGAATGAGCTTCTGATCACTGATCTTGATATTCAAAAAGACAAAGATTCAGAAAAAATGGGTTTTATGGGACGCAAGACCAATGTTTATCAGGATTTTATTTTTGCGGAATCGCTTCCTGTTGCGGTTAAGAAAAAAGATGAAATCGTAGTAAGCAAGGACGCAGTTAAAAAAGATGAACTTTTCTGGGAGAATACTCGTCCGATTGAGTTGCAGAAACGAGAAGCTGGTATATACGAAATGGTCGAATTAGTAAAAACTGTTCCGCTCTATAAAACAGTTGTAGAATATCTGTACATGTTTTACTATGGTTATCGCGATCTGGGAAAGGTTGAGCTGGGACCTTACTATTACCTTTATAGTTCCAATAAAGTTGAAGGTTCGCGCGTGAGAATTGGAGGTCGTACCACCACAAAATTCAATCCAAATCTGAGACTAAATGGTTATGGAGCATACGGATTTAAGGACGAGGACTTTAAGTACGGCGGCGGTCTCGAATACTATTTTTCGAAGAAACCGCGTTCAATGATCGCGCTTCAGGGGCAACACGACTATGAATTACTTGGCAAAAGTTCGAATGCATTGATGGAGGATAATATTCTAACTTCGGTCCTCAGCAAGAATCCCAATACAAAGCTGAATATGATCGATCGGGTAGAGGCCACATTTGACAAAGAGTGGATTAACGGGTTTTCGAATCAGCTTTCGGT
The DNA here is from genome assembly GCA_038236995.1 of Bacteroidales bacterium. Taxonomy (GTDB): domain Bacteria; phylum Bacteroidota; class Bacteroidia; order Bacteroidales; family Prolixibacteraceae; genus JAAFHB01. Next base: position 7,735 of record JBBRZE010000018.1, read on the forward strand.
AGCTTCGGCCCATATTTTCTCAGGACCTTATGTTCCGTTTATAAATTCAACCGGAGATTCAATTCCTTCTATTAGAACTGGTGAAATCAAATTAAATACACGTTATTCGCCGGGTACAAGTTTTGTCCAGGATGGATTTGAACGTAATACATTTGGAAATTACGATCCGGTAATCAACGTGGGTGTAACCGCAGGATTAAAGGGTTTTTTAGGATGCGATTACGACTACCTGAAGCTTGATTTTAATCTTTCTGACAAAATCAAGTTAAACCCTTTTGGTTATTTGACTTATTACCTTCAGGCGGGCAAAATTTGGGGAGATATCCCATTCCCGCTGATGAAAATCCATGAAGGAAATGAAACGTACGCTTTTGATTTGTATGCCTTCAATCTGATGAATTATCAGGAGTTTGTAAGCGATACCTATGCCAGTTTATTTTTGGAGCACCATTTTCAGGGATTTTTTCTGAATAAAGTTCCCTTGTTCAAACGATTGAAATGGCGTGAAGTAGTTGGGGTTCGAACATTGATTGGAAGTTATGATGAAACAAAGCATACCGGAATGATTTTCCCTGCAGGAATGACGGGACTGAGAAGTACACCATATACCGAATTTTCAGCCGGAATTGAGAATATCTTCAAAATAATCAGGGTTGATGCGGTATGGCGTTACAACTACAATGAAGAACGGAAAGCGAAACTTGGCATCATGTTCTCATTACAGTTAACGCTTTAGGAACTTGAAATGAAAGAATTTTAAATTTGCCTGATTGGTAAATTATTGCAATTTCTCGCTTTCGGACCTTCTTACCGTCTCTGTTCAAAAAACCGCTTCATAATATCAGCACATTCGGTCTGGAGAATTCCACCAAGAAGTAAGGTTTTCGGATGAAGCGCAGCAGGTGCAAATTTAAGAAATCCACGTTTCTCATCGCTTGCTCCATATACGATCCGGTCGATTTGCGACCAGCCCAATGCCCCGGCGCACATCGTGCACGGCTCCAGGGTTACGTAAAGCGTACAGCCCGACAGGTACTTTCCACCTAATAGATTAGCAGCTGCTGTAATTGCTTGCATTTCAGCATGCGCAGTCACATCATTCAAAGTCTCCGTCAGGTTATGTGCTCTCGAAATAATCTGATTACGGCAAACCACAACGGCGCCTACCGGAATCTCACCATCTGCAAATGCCTGCTCTGCTTCTGCAAGGGCACGCTTCATGAAATATTCATCATCAAAAGGGTCTATCATGTTCTCTTTTTTCTTTGTCAAAAGTAAACGATATTCATTACTTCTGGCATTCTAAATGACCGCACCATAGGCAGCCTTTATTTTTCCAGACTTTCATGCGATATTAACGCGTTGTTCAGTGATGCTACAAAGAAGTTCTATGATGCATCCATGTTCTGTCTGCCATGTCCGTGTTTTTCGATGTCGTCGATTAGAAATAGTTCCTTGACTTAAATAGAATCAGAGATGGGTGATTTTAGATTTTATAATCTTGCCTTAGTTTTGTAATTTTACGCCTTAAACATACAAAGCAATTAAATGTACAGAAATTTTACTTGCGGTGAGCTACGACTGACACACATCGGTCAGGAACCTGTTTTGGCTGGTTGGGTTCAGACAGTGCGAAACCTTGGTGCTATGACATTTATCGATATTCGTGACCGTTATGGCATCACGCAGTTAGTCGCCGATGAAAATACTTCTGCTCAGTTGAAAGAGCAGTTCGATAAACTTGGACGCGAATATGTGATCCAGGTGAAAGGAGTTGTCAGAGAGCGTTCGAGTAAGAATTTAAAAATTCCAACCGGGGAAATTGAGGTTGATATAAAAGAGTTGACAGTGCTCAATAAAGCGGCTGTACCACCATTCACAATTCAGGATGACACCGATGGTGGTGACGAAATCAGGATGAAATTCCGCTATCTTGATCTTCGTCGCGAGGCAGTTCGAAAAAACCTTGAACTGAGGGCGAAAATGGCGCATATTATCCGTAATTACCTGGATGAACTTCAGTTTATTGAGACGGAAACACCTGTCCTGATGAAGTCAACACCCGAAGGTGCACGTGACTTTGTGGTTCCATCACGGATGAACCCTAATCAGTTTTATGCACTACCGCAATCACCACAGATTTTCAAACAGTTGTTGATGGTTGCCGGATTCGATCGCTATTACCAGATTGTTAAGTGTTTCCGCGATGAAGACCTTCGTGCTGACCGCCAGCCCGAGTTTACTCAGATTGACTGTGAGATGTCGTTTGTTGAGCAGGAAGACGTTCTGAACATGTTTGAAGGACTTGCCCGTCACATGTTTAAAGAGATCAAAAGGATCGACCCGGGTGCGTTTCCACGCATAACATGGGCCGATGCGATGGAGAATTATGGTAACGACAAACCGGATATCCGTTTTGGGATGAAATTTAAAAATCTTACAGAAATTGTCAAAGGCAAAGAATTTAAGGTATTTGACGAGGCTGAATATATTGTAGGAATTTGTGCCCCGGGTTGTGGCGAATATACCCGCAAACAGTTGGATGCACTCACCGAATTTGTTAAACGGCCGCAAGTTGGGGCAAAAGGGCTGGTATATGCCAGGGTGAATGACGACGGCACTGTGAAATCTTCGGTCGACAAATTTTATACGCAGGAAGATCTTGCGAAATGGGTTGCTATTTTCGAGGCAAAACCTGGCGATCTCATACTGATCATTTCGGGAGAAAGAACCCGCGCATTGTCCGCATTGTCGGTGTTACGTCTTGAAATGGGGCGCCAGTGCGGATTAACTGACAAGGAAGATTTCAAACCACTTTGGGTAATCGATTTTCCTTTGCTTGAATGGGATGAAGATTCGGCACGTTTCTACGCGATGCACCATCCGTTTACAGCTCCGATACCGATGGATATTCCGTTACTTGATTCCGATCCCGGGAAAGTGAGGGCGAATGCTTACGATTTGGTAATTAATGGTGTTGAAATAGGCGGTGGTTCTGTAAGAATTCATGATAGCGAACTTCAGGCCAAGATGTTTAAAACACTCGGTTTTACGAAACAGGAGGCTGAAAATCAATTCGGATTCCTGATGGAAGCATTCAAATATGGTGCACCACCTCATGCCGGAATTGCTTTTGGTTTCGACCGTCTCGTATCTATGTTTGCCGGACTCGATTCTATCCGTGACGTAATTGCATTCCCAAAAAATAATTCTGGCAGGGATGTTATGAACGATGCTCCGTCTGAGATTGCACAGGCTCAACTCAACGAACTCTATTTGTCGCTGGTAACTCCCAAAGTTAAGGGCTGATTCTAAAATTGAAAAAATGAGTTAATTCACCATTCGATATTTTTGACACACAAAAAAAGGACAGCATAAGTTGTCCTTTTTTTGTGATCTGATAATTCTACTATTGCGAAACCGTCTTTTTTCGGGCTGAATAGTTGATATGTAACGCTTGCGCTTTTCTTAATTCTTCTTTTACCTCCTGAATGATCTTCATTCTTGTCGACTCGTCGGCTTTTATTGAGGTAATTAGTAAGGGAATCTCAGATTCGTCCCTGGCAGCTCTTTCGACTGTAATAAAGCTCTGGATATCGCCAGGATTAGCGAATACATCATTCAATTGAATCTGCGGTTCTGTTCCAAAAGTTTTCTGATATTGAAGCGTTGGCTGACCTATGTAGATAAAACTCACTAAAGTTTTCTTTGTGAGTTTTGTAAGTTCAGTAGCTTCAGGTTTTTTAATTTTCACCTTCAGCGTTACTTCACGCATGGTCGTTGTTACCATAAAAAAGCAAAGAAGCATAAATACAATATCAGGAAGCGAAGCAGTTGATACTGCTGGTGTCTCCTTCGCACTGTCTTTTCTAAATTTTGACATTTCTGGTCCTCTTTATTTTATTATTTCTTTACTCCAACCTTTTTTGGTTCGGCTTCTGATATCTTCTGCGGATAGATCATTTTGATTGCATTCTGTTGCGCCTCATTCAAATCCTTGAATTTCTTGCTCCATTTCTGCATCGCCTTTGCGTCCCGAAGATCATTTACGGCAGCTACCAATTCATTTTGTACCCGTATGTACATTCCGTAAGTGGTTCCAAAATCATTTCTTAACGATATTACTGCGTTTTTCTCAACTTCGGTCGGGCCAAAAAACGGAACTTCTTTAACCTCTTTCTCAGGTAGCGTTGCTAAATTCTTTGGATTTTCCAAAAACTCCATCGTTTTGGCACGTAAATCTTTTATTGCTAACCACTCGTCCTCGACTAATAACTGATCCTGGGCATTTACCAATACCACAAAGATATTCCGCTCATTGATCTGAATATCAGTTTGTGCCTGATTAGGGTCCGCGGGTGGAGGAAGTCTCCGTTCAAGACCCGAATCAACGTCCATCGTAGTTGTTACGAGAAAGAAGATCAGCAACATAAAGGCAATATCTGCCATCGATGCAGAGGGTATTTCAGGAACTTTTTTTGCCATTGTGCTATAATTAAAAAATTATTTAAGCAGTTAACCTCGCTTAAAATGTAAATCTTATTTGCTCCATATTTTTGAAACAGAGGCATATATCAATGTTGCCACTGAAATAAACGCTAAAATATAGGTGGCATATAATCCTGTATCTACCATCTGGGCTGTTTTTGGTGTTAAAGAACCCTCTGCAATCAGTGCCTTTGCTCCATAAAACTGCGGAATTTCAGTTGACGACATCAAATAAGCGATAATAAATATAACAGCTAAACCTCCTAACGCAATGATTGCCTTTTTACTATCTCCTTTGACAGTAACCATTTGGTATACTGAAAATAAAACAATGCCAGCCAGTGCAAAGAAAAAGAGAAAGTAAGCCCAATAAAAATTAGTATTCAGTAAACCGTCAAGTTGCACGGCAGTGTCATTGCTGTTTTTGACCACCAAAAAGATCAGGATCACTGAAATGGCAAACATGACCCAAAGACTAATATTCAAATATTTGATAAATTTGTTACCACTCATGGGAGTAAAAAATAAATTGATTAAATTATTTTTTCAGGTTAAATTTCACAAGCAAATCCATCAATGAAATTGAAGCATCCTCCATAGAGCTGATGATGCTTTCAATTTTAGCAAGGAAATAGTTGTAAAATACCTGAAGAATCATAGCCACGATAAGACCGAATACGGTTGTGATCAACGCGATCTTAATACCACGTGCAACGAGGGTAGGAGAAATGTCACCGGCAACTTCGATTGCATCAAATGCAGCAATCATCCCGATTACAGTTCCCATGAATCCAAGCATAGGACCAAGAGCAATAAACAGTGCAATCCAGCTTAATCCTTTTTCAAGTAATCCTGCCTGGATGCCACCATACGATACGATCGATTTTTCGACAACATCCAATCCTTCCGAATGACGATCAAGGCCCTGGTAGAAAATAGAAGCTACCGGCCCGCGGGTATCGCGGCAAACATCTTTAGCCGCTTCAATACCACCTTTACCTAATGCCTCCTCAACGTTGGAAAGGAGTTTCTTCGTATCTGAAGTTGCCATATTTAAATAGATGATTCTCTCAATACTCAGTGCAAGACCTAAAATCAAACATGCAAGGATAGAAGCCATAAATCCCGGGCCTCCTTCGATGAATTTTTGCTTAATCTGGCTGTGTAATGATTGACCTGCTTCACTTTGGGCTGCAGCTTGCTCAACCGGGTCTGCAGCTAAACTTTTTGCTTTAGGCTGGACTGTAGTAGCTGGTACCGGTGCCTGAGCTTTGGTTTCGAATGAGGTTCCAAAACTAAGCATCCCACAAACTGCAATTAGCGCAAATAGCTTTCTCATAACTGTTTCTGAATTTTTAATTAATAAAATGTTTTTGAATAATTGGTTCTGCGTTTACTATTTTGCATTTATAATATAAACTCAATTTAAATATAAGGAATCTTAAAATTCCTGATCAATAAAACAAATTAACACCGTACTTGATATTACTTTAGGTGCATTAAAATTTGTTTTGCAAGTTATAAAAAGAATACCTGAATAACAATTAAATCTCAATTATGCATAAGTCGCTTTTCAGTAACTTAAGCTTTAACCTTAGTTTTTGGCTAAATAATTCACACGCTTTTTACATTTTCATTTTCTGAGTACGTTAGTGCTCTGGAAGAACTGTTTTTCCCAATTATTAAAAATGCTGAAGTATAGCAAATGAATGTATCGTGTTACTTCCTGTTTTTCAATCCAATAAACTGAAGAATGAAATAATCAATTGCGTTAATACAATTCTCCGGAATATTTTTATGTTTTTTAGAACTCGAACTTTTAATTTTCAATTTCGCCACTAAGATTTTGAACCAGGTATGCCTTCACCTCCGCAACAGGCAAGTTTTGTCCCAGCAGAAACATCAGTTTGGTAACGGCGGCTTCAATTGTGATGTCCTTGCCACTAACCACTCCGACTTCCTGAAGCTCCCGGCTGGTTTCGTAATAGCCCATCTTTACTTTTCCTCCGGGGCACTGACTTACGTTCATAAATATGATTCCTAAGAGTGTTGCCTGCCTGATTGCTTCAAAAATCCATGGAAATGTAGGCATATTTCCCGATCCGTAAGATTCAAGAATGATCCCTTTTAGCCCAGGCAATGCAAGTATGGCATCGAAATACTTGCGATTGATCCCAGGAAATATTTTCAGAATAATTACATTGTCATCAACAGAAGTGTTGATGTTGAGAATTCCTTTACTACGAGGATAGTTAATTTTTTCATAATTGTATTTGATGTCTACTCCGGCTATGGCAAGCGAAGGGTAATGATGCGAAGTGAAAGCACTGAATTGCTGCGAATCTTCCTTTGTGGTTCGGTTTCCCCTGAAAAGGTGGGAACTGAAATAGATGCACACTTCGGGTACGATCGCTCTTCCATCTTTTTTTGCTGCGGCGATTTGTATCGCAGTAATAATATTTTCCTTGCCATCAGTGCGTAACACGCCGATGGGGAGCTGAGATCCAGTCATTATTACAGGTTTATCAAGATTCTCGAGCATGTAGCTCAACGCCGATGCGGTATAAGCCATTGTATCGGTTCCATGCAGAATCACGAATCCGTCGTATTGCGAATAATAAGTCTTGATTGTTTTTGCCAGCTGAATCCAAATGGCTTGCGTCATATTGGCCGAATCAATGGGGGGATTAAAGGTCACTGATTCAATTTCGAACCCGAGTTTGTGAAGTTCAGGAATTTCATCCTGAATAAGTTCAAACTTCATAGGCGAGAGGGTTTTTGTTTTCGGATCTTCGCGCATTCCAATAGTTCCCCCTGTATAAATGATCAGAATTGCTTGCTTTTCGGATGTCACTTTGCTCTCAGGTTATTAAATGTTATGTCTTCTGCAAAAGTATAAATCCCTGTTCAATTAATGGTTTAAAATCCAAATAATTGTTTTGCGTTTTGTGTAGTTATCCGGGCGACTTCTTCGATGCTGGTTTCGTGAAGCAATGCGATTTTGGAGGCAACTGCCGTGATAAAGGCGGATTCATTTCGGCGTCCGCGGTGAGGAACCGGGGCTAGCCAGGGTGAATCAGTTTCGAGTAAAATATGCTGAAGGTCGATTTGTTGTACTACAACGTCTAATCCAGAGTTCTTGAAGGTCACAATTCCTCCAATGCCAATTTTAAAGCCAAGGTCAATCACCTGCGCCGCTTGTTCTGCATTTCCCGTGAAACTGTGGAAAACTCCTGTAAGCGATTCCGCTTTCTCCTTCTGAAGTACTTCGAATACCTCCTGAAATGAATCTCTCACATGTATAATAATTGGGATTCTCATCTTTTTAGCCCAGCCAATCTGAATTCGGAAAGCTTCAATCTGTTCATTGATAAACGTCTTGTCCCAGTACAAATCAATTCCGATCTCTCCGATTCCCGAAAATTTACGCTTGCCTAACCAATATTCCATGATCTGAAGCTCCTTGCGAAAATCTTCTTTTACTGAAGTTGGATGTAGACCTATTAATGGAATAAATAATTGGGGACCTGAATCTACCAGATCGAGCATTGACTTTATGGTCGAACTGTCGATATTTGGCAAAATAATTTTGTTGACTCCTGCCTTTACCGCACGGGCAATAACTTCGGTCCTGTCGGTACTAAACTCTTCGGAATATATGTGCGAATGGGAATCAACAAACATTGGTTATTATTTCCTGCAAAGATAGATCGGAGCCAGACAAGGTCCGTTAAAATAATGTTATATCTGTGTTATATTCACGACAAAGGGAGCCGTATGAGGACTCCTTTTTTTTTATTTAAAATAATCTGGCAGCTATTTAGTCAAGTTTCAACACCGCGAGGAACGCCTTTTGGGGAACCTCCACGTTACCGATCTGCTTCATCCGTTTTTTCCCTTTTTTCTGCTTATCCAGCAATTTACGCTTCCTGGAAATATCTCCTCCGTAACATTTGGCGGTTACATCTTTACGTACTGCCTTTATGGTTTCACGCGAAATAATCTTTGCGCCGATAGCTGCCTGAATCGCTACATCGTATTGTTGACGAGGAATCAATTCTTTAAGTTTTTCGCACATCCTGCGGCCGAAATTGTAGGCATTATCGAAATGAATCAGCGTCGAAAGTGCATCTACAGGCTCACTATTGAGCAGAATATCAAGTTTTACCAGTTTTGCCGGTCGATAACCGGTGATATGGTAATCGAATGAAGCGTATCCTTTCGAAATACTCTTTAGCTTGTCGTAGAAGTCGAAGACAATTTCTCCAAGCGGCATATCAAAGGTGAGTTCCGCTCTTTCCGCGGTGAGGTAATCCTGTTTTTTAAGCATTCCCCGTTTGTCAAGACAAAGGGTCATGATAGAGCCAATAAACTCAGAGCTTGTGATGATCTGGGCCTGGATGTAAGGCTCTTCGATCATTTCGATGAGTGAGGCTTCGGGCATCCCGGCAGGGTTGTAAACTTCATAGGTTTCGCCGGCTCTTGTTGTAATCATATACGATACGTTCGGTACCGTAGTGATCACATTCATATCGAATTCGCGGTCAAGACGCTCCTGGATAATCTCCATATGTAGCAATCCGAGGAAGCCACATCGGAAACCAAATCCCAGTGCCATCGATGATTCAAGCGTATAGGTTAGTGAAGCATCGTTTAACTGAAGTTTCTCCATTGCTGCCCTCAAATCTTCATAATCTTCGCTGTCGATCGGATAGACACCGGCAAAAACCATCGGTTTCACCTCTTCGAATCCGGCGATACGCTCAGAACAAGGTTGTTTCACATTCGTAACCGTATCTCCAACCTTAATCTCACGCGCCGTTTTGATATTTGAAATGATGTAGCCTACATCGCCTGAACTTAACGATTCGCGCGATTCAAGCCCCATCCTTAATATACCTACCTCATCAACATTATATTGTTTTTCAGTTGAGACAAACTTGATAACGTCTCCTTTTCGTATTGTGCCGTTTACAATTTTCACATAGGCGATCACACCACGGAACTGGTTGTAAACAGAATCGAATATCAATCCCTGAAGTGGCGCATCCGGGTCTCCGGCTGGTGGAGGTACGTCTGTAATAATGCGGTGAAGAATCTCGTCAACCCCTTCTCCTGTTTTGCCGGACGCCCTGATAATCGTACTGCGTTTACATCCGATTAAATCGATAATCTGATCTTCAACAACTTCCGGATTTGCATTGGGGAGATCCATTTTGTTGAGAATCGGAATAATCTCAAGGTCGTGTTCGATCGCAAGGTAAAGGTTAGAAATGGTTTGTGCCTGAATTCCCTGCGTTGCATCAATAATCAGCAAGGCCCCTTCGCAGGCGGCAATCGAACGCGAAACTTCGTACGAGAAATCGACATGCCCAGGTGTGTCAATGAGGTTTAGCTTATATGTTTCACCATCCTGGGTATGTATCATCTGAATAGCATGACTTTTTATAGTAATCCCCCGCTCTTTCTCAAGCTCCATATCATCAAGTACCTGCGCTTGCATGTCGCGCCCGCTGATGGTCTGTGTAATCTCTAAAAGACGGTCGGCAAGCGTACTTTTCCCATGATCAATATGGGCAATAATGCAAAAGTTCCTGATGTTCTTCATGGGCGAAAAATCCTTATATCCTTGATATTCTTGTTTAAACCTTATTTACCAAAATCAGCACAAAGATATTCAAAATTCGACGATTCGGAAATCGGGAAATAGAACGATTCGTCAATCATTTAATGGCAGAAAAAGAATGGATAGAAAAGTGTGAATTGAGATTTTTTTGCAATTTGATAAAGGACTGGCGAGTACAATTTATCGTTTAATCTATCTTGCAATGTAAATAAAAAGGAATTTTCTATATGCTTTAAAATTCAGCTTATTAACTTGAATAAGCAATCAGTTAAAGAATGAATTAACTATTTCACCTTCCTAGTTCCTCTTTAAGGTATTTGGCAGTATATGATTGATTCATAGCGATGATTTCTTCAGGCGAACCGGAGCACAGCAGATGACCGCCGTCTTTGCCGCCTTCAGGACCGATGTCGATAATATGATCGGCCACTTTGATTACTTCCATATTGTGCTCAATCACGATCACTGTATTCCCTTTGTCAACGAGTTTGTTGAGCACTTCGAGCAATACGCGGATATCTTCGAAGTGGAGACCTGTTGTGGGCTCATCAAGGATATAAAGGGTCATGCCGGTGTCGCGTTTGCTTAGCTCTGTAGCAAGTTTAACGCGCTGCGATTCTCCGCCCGACAACGTTGTGGATGCTTGTCCCAGCGTAATATATCCCAGTCCTACTTCCTGAATTGTGCGTAACCGATGAACAATCGCCGGTATGCTCTCGAAGAATTCAACGCCCTGGTTAATGGTCATATCGAGCACATCGCTGATCGATTTTCCCTTAAAACGTACTTCCAGGGTTTCGCGGTTGTACCGTTTACCGTTGCATTTATCGCAATGGACATACACATCGGGCAGAAAATTCATTTCAATTACTTTCATCCCTGCACCCTGGCACTCTTCGCATCTTCCACCTTTCACATTGAATGAGAAACGGCCCGGTTTATAACCCCTGATCTTCGCTTCAGGCAGCAGCATAAAGAGGTTGCGAATATCGGTGAAAACGCCTGTATAGGTGACTGGATTTGAACGCGGCGTCCTTCCAATGGGCGACTGGTCAACCTGCACCACTTTATCTATATGATCGATTCCTTCGATTGAGCTGTATGCCAACGGATCGAGGAGCGATTTATAGAAATACTGGCTTAAGATGGGTTGTAAAGTTTCGTTGATCAACGTCGATTTGCCGCTTCCGGATACGCCCGTGACGCAAATAAACTTCCCGAGCGGAAATTCCACGTCGATATTTTTCAGATTGTTACCAGTTGCTCCCCTGATGATCAATGATTTTCCATTACCGGGCCGGCGAGTGGCAGGGACATCGATCTTTTTCTTTCCCGTAAGGTATTTAGCAGTTAAAGTATCACTTTTAAGTACTTCGGACGGGAGACCTGCAGCTACAATTTCTCCGCCATGAATACCTGCCAATGGTCCCATATCAATCAGGTAATCGGCCTGCAACATCATATCACGGTCATGTTCCACCACGACAACAGAGTTTCCGGTATCGCGCAGTTGTTGTAACGAGTTGATCAATCTAAGGTTATCACGGTGATGTAACCCAATGCTTGGTTCATCAAGGATATAGAGTACATTAACAAGTTGCGATCCGATTTGAGTGGCAAGCCTAATCCGTTGTGATTCACCCCCCGAAAGGGTTCCCGCAGGGCGGTCGAGCGAGAGGTAAGTGAGTCCAACATCAATCAGAAAGCGGAGTCGTGTCCGAATCTCTTTGATCACTTCGGTTGCTATCTGTAATTGCCGGCTGCTCAATCGAGTTTCTATTCCATCAAATAAATCTGAAAGTTCGCAGACATCGAGTTTTGCCAGTTCCGAAATATTCTTCCCGTCAATTTTAAAATGAAGGGGTTCCTTCTGCAATCGTTGACCATTACATTCTGGGCAAGTCATGCTTTTATGAAACTGGTCGGCCCATTTCTGTGCTGTTTTCGAAGGGTTATCGCTTTTCTGGTTCAGGATATATTTGACAATCCCTTCGTAAGTCATCATATAGTCGATCGAACTTCCTAATGGAGAGTTCTTGAGTTGTATTCTTTCTCCAGTTCCAAACAAGATCGCATTGAGCGAATCTTCGGCTATTTCCCCGACAGGTGTTTTAAGTGTGAAGCCATATTTGTCCGCAAGTGCTTCAATCTGCCAGAAAATCATCGTATTCTTTTGAGGACCAAGCGGTGCAATTCCTCCCTTGGCAATTGATAACGTGGGGTCGGGAACCATTTTCTCAAAGTCTATTTCGGTGATCTCACCCAGACCATTGCATTTGTGACAAGCCCCTTGTGGTGAATTGAATGAAAAGCTATGCGGAGCAGGGTCGTTATATGAAATACCGGTAGTAGGGCACATCAGGTGGCGTGAAAAAAAACGGGTGTCGCCCGATACTTGATCAAGGATCATAATGATTCCCTGACCGTGTTTCATCGCAATATCAACAGAGTCGCGAAGCCGTTTTCGGTCATTCTCGTCGACTACCAGCTTATCAATCACCATCTCAATGTTGTGATTTTTGTACCGGTCTACTTTATAACCGTGAGACATCTCAGTGACTTCGCCATCAACCCGGGCATACAAAAAACCCTTTTTGCGGATCTGGTCGAAGAGTTCACGGTAATGACCTTTTCGTCCCCGAACGACGGGTGCTAGAATCATGGTTCGTTTTCCGCTGAACTTTTCAAGAATCAGGTTAATGATCTGCTCATCTGTATATTTGACCATCTTCTCGCCTGTATTGTACGAAAAGGCTTCCCCGGCGCGTGCAAAAAGAAGACGAAGAAAGTCGTAAATCTCGGTAACGGTACCTACAGTGGATCGTGGATTTTTATTGGTGGTTTTCTGCTCAATGGATATAACAGGACTTAATCCGGTGATTTCATCCACATCGGGACGTTCCATGTTTCCAAGGAAACTGCGGGCATAGGCAGAGAAAGTTTCGATGTAACGGCGCTGACCTTCAGCGTAAATAGTGTCGAATGCAAGCGACGATTTGCCGCTGCCACTCAGTCCGGTGATCACAGTCAGCTGATTACGGGGTATTTCGACATTGATATTTTTTAGGTTGTGCTCTCGCGCCCCTCTTACTACAATTTTATCTTCTTGATCCATGTAATTGGTACTCTCTTTTCAGTGGAAGAGGTAATCTATTGCAAATCTGAATTTTCGGTAAAGACAAATTTGCGATATTTCCCGACCTCCGGAATCTTTACAGTATATATCTTACCCTTTGGATTTTTCAGGTCTGGTTGCCTGAGCCATGGGTTAAACTGTTTAAACAATTTATAGTTGATGTTGTTCGAACGTGCAAATTCTGTAAAACTTTTGACGCTTCCGGCAACTTTCACTTCTTTGAAGGGAATTATGGGATATTTCTCATCGTCACTTATTTTAAAACCGTATTTCAAAGGATCACTGATTATTAATTTGAGGGAAAGTATCCGGTAAATGTACCTTGAAGTTTCTTCGTTAAGTAGAAGATCGTAATAGTTCCGGCTGTCCTGTACGTCAATCTGTCGGTTCATTCCGGTGATTCCTGCATTATAAGAGGCCGCGACCATTGTCCAGCTTTTGTATTTTTCAAACGAATGTCTCAGATACTTACAAGCTGCTTCTGTCGCTTTCTCGATGTGATATCGTTCGTCAACTTCTTCATTTACTTCAAGTCCGTATTGAATGGCTGCATCTTTCATAAATTGCCAGATCCCTACGGCTCCTGCGGGAGAGACAATTTTGTCGAGAAAACCGCTTTCTGCCAAAGCCAGGAATTTAAAATCATCAGGTATGTCATTCTTTTTTAGGATCGGTTCGATGATCGAAAAATAACGATTGGTCTTTTTAAGGTAAAGAAGCTCCTGTGAATGAAAATTGGCTACGATGAGCATTTCACGGTCGAGTGATTCGCGAACATCGAAGTTTTCGAGTGGAACATCCTCGTCAGCAAAATTGAGCTTTTCGGGAAGGGCAACTGCCGTGAAAAAGATCTCCTGTGGTCCGGCAGATGTTTCAACAATGCGGTTGTTCACCGCAGGTTGTGAGCTGAAAAACAGTCCGCCAATGATAACACTAAACGCTATGATTGAGAGGAACACTAAAACCTTTGACAGGTTGGAATTATTCTTAAGGGAGTTTTTATCTTCCATTTGAAATGCTTGAATTAATGCTTCAAAGTTAGTTGTTTTGAAGGGTTAATCCAATTATTGCAAACGATCTTAATTAAATGAGTACGTTAAACCTGTTACAATAGCCATCTGTGAAGGTTTATAATTAACAGACTTATTGGAGCTTATTGAATTTATAAAGTGTTTTAAACGTGGTTCGACGGTGAGCGTGATACGGTTGGTGATTTCATACCCAACTTCGAAACCAATTGACCCCGAATAGACAACATTACGCATATTGGATGTTTCACCAGTGCCTATATTTTCGCCATTTTCTGATAAGATCACTTTGTTTCCTACCAGAATGTTAGTACTTATTCCTCCTGTAAGTCCGACAGCGATCTTTCTGTCAATTAGTTTATAAGTTGCCTGAACCGGAATTTCGATATACTTGATGTCTTGTTTCAGATCGTTTGCAGCAGAATATTTCGCATAGGATGAACTGAGCAGGTAATCGGAATTCCCGGAAATAGGATCGGATTGTGTATTTCCCCCAACGATTCTATCAAGATTGACAAATCCAGATGGCGTAGAGGCAAGGGTTGCATTTCCAGGAATATTATACATTAGGTTTGCACCCATAAAATCAACATTCCTGGTGGTTTGCCGAATATTGTTGTAAACAAAACCAGACTTAACGACAAGCCGTTTACCAACTTTATAACCAGCCACCATGCCTCCGGAGAAAGTGTTTTCGGTGGTGGTTTCCTGCGGTTTATAATTTTGAGAGCCATTTGCCAAGAAATAGCTGCTTTGGCCATTGTTTTTTGCCTGACTATTAAAAACAGGTGCAACCTCCGCTTTAATGCTCCACCGTCCGTTGCTAGTGCCAGGATTGTTCATCGCTAATGTGACCGATTTTTCTGATGTTGAATAACTGAATGGACGGATTACGACTGATTTTGAATTTGTTTCCTCGTGAAAAATACTGTCTTTTTTAACAGCAGCGATCCAGTCTGAAAACTTCTTCACAATCTTTGAATTTTGCTGAAGTTCCTCGAGAAATTCATTTTCATTATTAAAAAGTTCCAATTCTCCTGTCTTTTGGACAGTCGACGGATTTTTATTTGTAATAAAAAATGTGTTTGCAGCAAATGTGGCAAGTGATGAAAGTTTCGAAGAAGATGAGCGAATTACCTTGGGCGAAATTGCTGAATTGCCTGAAGTATCCTGATTGGCAGCAACAGATAATTTTTCAGTAGTTGCTAAATTTTTATTGGCAGATGGGCTGATATTGTTAATAATGCTTCGTTGATCTGCTACACGATTCTCTGGGAGAGTGCCATTGTTTATTGGATTGGTCATCCACCAGCCGGCAAGGAAGGCAAGAACGATTGCAGCCGCTACGCTGGCAGTTTTCAGCATTGCAATGCGTCGCTCTTTTCGGCGGGTATTGAGCCTGGCCTGAATATTTGTCCAGAGATACATTGGAGGAGTTTTCTCGAGTTCTCCCAGTTTCTCCCTGAATAATTGGTCTATATTTCTGTTTTCATTTAACATAGCGTTGTTGTCACTGTATTTTTTTCTAATCCAAAATCATCAATAACCTTTTTTTGAAGAATCACCCTTGCTCTTGACAAGTTTGATTTTGAAGTGCCTTCGGTGATTTTCATCAATTTGGCAATCTCCTGATGCGAGTATCCTTCGATGGCATAAAGGTTGAAAACCATCCTATATCGTGGAGGAAGTTGTTGAATAATTTTCATTAAATCGTCCGCTGAAATACCTGAAAGTGTCTCTTCGGAGTACTGAATACTTTCGAAAACCATCATGTCTTCTACGGGATATAGATGGCTGCTCTTACGGAATTTCTCAAGCGAAGTATTGACCATTATTCGGCGCATCCATCCTTCGAAAGATCCTTTGAATCCGAACTGGTTGATTTTTGTAAAGACACGAATGAAACCATCCTGAAGATTATCTTCAGCTTCAGTTGTATCTTTAGAATAGCGCAGACAAACCCCGTACATTTTTGGCGCAAAATGATTGTATAATGTCGTCTGGGCTTTTCGGTCGCCCGATGCGCATTTTTGTATCGTTTCTTCGAGGTTGGTCACTAATTCGACTTTGTGTTAATTATAGCAAAAATCAGGCCCGAAGGAACATCAAAATTTGCATCAATAGTATTAAAGTATGTTAAAGAACGAAAAAGAAACTTATCCGCGTACGGAAGTTGTTCAGGTGGCCATGTTCCGAATTGATTTCTCATATTTCTTAACTCCTGTAATTTGGTTAATAGGCTCTTTCGTGGTTAAGACGCATTTAATAATTCAGATGGTTGCGTGATAGCTGAAAAAAATGCAACTTTAATTGGATTTAATGCATCTAAAGGTAAATATCACCCTTCAAATGGTTGAAAACCCTTGAAGCGGTTGCTGAGATTGTAAGTTATTAAAGAATTAAACTATTAAATAGCCATGATTGAGAAATCAAAAATTGGGATGATTATTTATTCATGGCAATTAGCTATGGTGATCTTCGATTCCATACGACAATTAAAAAGCTAATTATATACATATGAAAACAAAAACTAACACTATTCTAATGTGTATGGTCCTTGCATTTGCAGGATGTTCAAAAAATGTACCACCAGTTCCTGTGCCGGAGGATATTATAATGAATACCAAATCGTTGCAGTTGGTAAAGGCAGACAACGCTTTTACTTTCAAATTGCTTAATGCAATCCCTGTCACGCAGGGCAAGAATGTGATGGTTTCGCCTTTGAGTATTTCGTTAGCTCTTTCGATGACGCTTAACGGAGCACACGGTTCTACGAAAACCGATATGATCAATGCTTTAGGATTAAATGATTTAAGTGTTGACGAGATCAATCAGGTTTATTTGGATCTCACTACTGCTCTAAAAAAAGCTGATCCGAATGTGGTGATGAATGTGGCTAATTCGATATGGATCAAGAAAGATTTTCCGGTATTGGAGTCGTTCGTTGCAACTAATCATAAATATTACGATGCAAGGGTTGACCGGCTTGATTTTAATACTGCTGCGCTTAATACCATCAACGGTTGGGTAAACGAAAAAACGAATGCCAAAATTCCGAAAATATTGGATGAGATTTCAGCCGAAGAAGTGATGTTCCTGATCAATGCGATCTATTTCAACGGCAAGTGGCAAATTCAGTTCGAGAAGTCGCAAACGCAGAACGGATCATTCACCCTTGCAACAGGCGGATCGGTAACTGTTCCTTTGATGAAAATTAAAGAAAAATTTGGTTATTCGGAGCAGACTGGATTCGAGGCGCTAAAAATGCCTTATGGACGTGGAAAATTCGGTATGGTGATTCTCCTTCCTGATATTGGCAAAACACCAGATCAGATAATGCAACAAATGATTCCATCTGCCTGGGAAACCTTAAAAACTTCATTGAATTCACCAATAAAAGTAGATGTGTGGTTGCCGCGTTTTAAATTCAACTGGGAAAGCGACCTTAAACAAATTCTCTCCTCGCTTGGAATGGCAGTGGCATTCTCTAAAGAAGAGGCCAACTTCACGAAGATTAATGGAGATGGTCATCTTTTTATCACGAAAGTAAAACACAAAACTTTTATTGATGTGAATGAAGAGGGCACTGAAGCAGCGGCTGCTACTTCTGTCGGAATTGGTATGACAAGTGCCGGACCAGGAGGGCCTGAATTTCATGCCATCCGGCCTTTCCTCTTTCTGATCACTGAAGAGGATACAGGAGCGATTCTCTTTGCCGGGAAAGTTGAAAATCCACTCATGGAGAATTAAGAAGTTTATCAGACTTTTAAAGAATTAAATTGGTTGTTCCCGGCAACTGACTGTCGCCACTATATTCGGTTAATTTAAGTAACCTGTTTCGCAATGCGACAATAGGGGTGGTTTTATTTTTCAAATCTGTTACCCATAAACCCGTTTCGTCCCATTTTTGAGCTTCTTTTTAATAGAAGAAAAGCTTAGCTTTGTCAAAAATTATTCAGATGGGAGTTATATTTCAAAAGATTATTGAATGGTACATGGTCCATATTACTTACTGGACCATTTTTTTGCTGATGGCGATCGAAAGTTCGTTTATCCCTTTTCCCTCCGAAATAGTAATTCCTCCTGCTGCCTATAAAGCCGCAAATGGAGATATGAATGTCTTTCTGGTTGTATTGGTGGGGACACTAGGTGCAATTGTAGGGGGATTGTTTAATTATTATTTGGCAAAATGGTTGGGTAGTAAATTACTCATGAAATTCGCAAATACACGTCTTGCACATATGATGTTGATTGATCAATCATCGATTGAAAAATCAGAGGTCTATTTCAGAAAACACGGCAAGTCCTCTACATTAATAGGGCGGTTGGTTCCTGGTATTCGTCAGCTGATTTCGTTGCCTGCCGGGTTAGCCAATATGAAATTACGCGATTTTATTCTATACACCACTATCGGATCAACAATCTGGAATGTCATACTGGCCCTTTTGGGTTATTTCTTTTGGTCGCAAAAAGATATCCTTGATAAATATTACACCGAACTTTCGCTGGTCTTTTTAGGATTAGGTGGTCTATATGTGGCTTATTTGATATACAACGGATTTAAGAAGAATAAAGCAGATCCGGTTGAATAGCAAAGTAATTTGCCAATCTACAGATTCGGAAGAGGGAAGACGAGACATAATACATTTTTATACTGAAACTCTTCCGCTTAATTCAATTCATAAAAAAAGTGTGCAGCGATCTATTTCGTTGCACACTTTTTTTTAGGCAGATATTACAACCCGCTTTATTGGAATTAGGGAAGTAACTGAGCTAATTTTTTTTCAAGTTCTTCGCCTCGAAGATTTTTGGCAATGATTTTTCCTTCTTTGTCGAGAAGCAAAGTAAATGGAATTGATTGAACGCCATATTTTACAGCGGCTTCGCTTTGCCAGAATTTAAGGTCCGAAACATGATTCCAGGTTAATTGATCGTCAGCAATTGCTTTAACCCATGCACCTTGTTCACGGTCGAGCGACACTCCTAAGATATCGAATCCTTTGTCTTTGTATTTGCCGTAAACTGCAACTACGTTGGGATTTTCTTTTCGACAAGGAACGCACCATGATGCCCAAAAATCGAGGAGGACAATCTTACCTCTTAACGAGGATAGCGTGAGCGGTTTTCCTTCAGGCGTGTTGAGCGTAAAATCGGGAGCCAAAGAGCCTATTTCTGTAATACGCATTTTGTCTGCCACTTTCTTAAGTTCAGTTACATATACCGACGCCCGGACAGAAGGATCAAGAAATGCGACTAACGTATCCACTTCATGAGCTGAAATCTCCTGGCCAAACTGCATCAATGCGATTAAAGGTGAAACAGTAGATTTTGGATGTTCTCGTATAAAGTTTTTAGCGTAAACTTTTTGATTTCCCATCATCGCTTCGTAGTCGATCTGGGCTTTTTTCATTCCTTCTTCGTTCCCGCTCTGCATCGCTTCAGTATAACGTTGCTGTAAGCCTTGGGTCTCTTTAGCAATATTTTGGATCTCTTTGGTCAGGACCGAAAACTCATCGTTTGATTTTGACCCCTTTATCTCTGTCTTAGCAAGACTATCAATATTGGCACTGACAGTCAGACTTCCGTTTTCAGCAAAAAACTGAGCAACAACGGTTTGAGGCTCCAGCGAAATCAGCCGTAACTCAGGCAAATCGGTTTTCCCTTTAAGTACGAATTTCCCTTTTTCAATTTTGGCGGAGTCTTCAGCAACCCATTTACCGTCAGCATATTTCATTAATTTGATATTGCCACTCTCTTTTCCCTTTATTTCACCTTTGATGACAAAACCCTCAGGTTTAGCACAGGAGAAAAGTCCGGCAAATGCCAGGATAATAATCAGAATATTTTTCATTAGATAATAATTTTGTGCGATGATTGTTTTTCAATATGTGAATTGTGTGAGCAAAGGTATTAAAACAATTTAATTAACAAATAGTAATCAATCATTCCTAACTGATTTGAAATAAGTATCCAGTAGTTCATTCGCAGCTACAAATGAGCTCATTCCATCTGTGAGAACAAGGTGTTCGAATGCCGGAAGTTTGGGACGGATTTGTTTATTGTAGTAGAAATTATTTCGCAGTGTTTCGTTGATTGTTTCGTACATCCAGTATCGTGACTGATCGTGACGCCGGTTCTTAAAAAAATCATTCTTTTTTGTTAGTGCAACATATTCATTTACAGTCTTCCATACCTGAGATACACCTGTATTCTCCAGCGCAGAGCAGGTTAAAACAAGCGGAGTCCATCCTGATCCTGTGGGGGGAAAAAGATGGAGTGCACTCCGGAACTGTGCAGCTGCCAGTTGTGCCCTTTCATGGTTGTCGCCATCGGCTTTGTTAATGACAATTGTATCCGCCATTTCCATTATGCCCCTTTTAATCCCCTGGAGTTCATCACCTGCGCCCGCAATCTGAATCAGCAGAAAAAAGTCGACCATCGAGTGTACCACCGTTTCCGATTGTCCAACGCCGACAGTTTCGATAAATACATTATTAAAGCCTGCAGCTTCGCATAAGACGATGATTTCGCGAGTTTTGCGGGCTACGCCTCCCAGTGATCCGGCTGCCGGACTCGGACGAATGTAGGCATTCGGATCTGCAGAAAGTTCCTCCATCCGTGTTTTATCTCCCAGAATTGATCCTTTCGAGCGCTCAGAACTTGGGTCAATTGCGAGTACAGCTAGCTTTCCTCCCTGACTCGTGATATGCTTACCAAGTGATTCAATAAAAGTACTTTTGCCAGCTCCCGGCACACCTGTAATTCCCAGCCTGACAGATTTTCCGGCATGAGGCAGACATTTGATAATAATCTCCTGAGCTACTTTCTGATGCTCGGGTTTATTACTTTCGACAAGCGTGACGGCCTGACTAAGAATTGTAATGTCTCCTTTGAGAATTCCCTGGAAATATTCTTCAGATGAAAGAATCTTGCGTTTGGTATTTTTCAGAAACCGTTTAACTGAATCGGCATTTACTGCTTCAGGCTTTTCGATACCTGGATTAACTTTCAGACCAATGTATTTTGGATCATTTTCAGGATGATGATAGCTCATTTTAGAATTTTTTAATACGAAAGTTATCTTTTCACTGTTCCGGCTACCCTTAAAATGGTCGTTGCATTTTCCGGATCGTTCGAGATGACTGTAATTATCTTGTTTTGCATTCCCACTTTCCCATCAGAATCAAACGAAACTTTCATATCAGTCATTCCACCTGGCTGAATTGTATTTGAAGAGGGTTGGCCGGCAGTGCAGTCACACGAAGTAGTCACATTTCTGATTATTAAGGGATTTTTCCCCTTATTCATAATCTTAAATGTGTATTCTGCCTTTTTCCCTTCGGGGATTTCTCCAAAATTGAAGGTTCTGCTGTTGTATTCAATTTTTGGAGCGTTCGCCAAATCTGCAGTACTTAGTTTCGAAAAATCTTCTTCAATAATGGCACTCACCTTGATGGCATTATCAAATTTTTCTTCACCATTGAATGCAAGGTAGATACGATTTGTCACATACCCGAAAGAAGGTTTTTTTGTGGCATCAAAGGTGATCAGAAAATAGCCTTTCGATTTAGGCTGGATAACTGCCGGAACTGTTTTGATAGCGATGTAAGGGGGGATTATTTTGAATTTTACAGTAACAGGGGATTTTCCCGGATTGTAAAAATGAAGTGTATCTGTTTTTCGCTCATTATCTTTGATTCTCAAAAAGGAAAATTCACCAGACATAAGTCTTATCTTGCCAAAATCAACAAGGTAAATATCCTCGTTGCTCAATGCTTTAGGGACTACGTCACCTGTAATCGTCAATACATAAGGACTTTTCTGAACATTAGCATTTACTGTGATGCTTTTGGTGAAGACACCAGGCCTTCTGTCGGGATTGTATGATACTTTAATGAATCCGGTTTTCCCCGGAAGAATCGGTTCTTTACTCCATTCTGGTGTGGTACATCCGCATGATGCCACAACACCCTGAAGGATAAGTGGTATTTTACCCGTATTCGTAAATTTAAAGTTGAAAGTGGCAGGCCCGGCTTCTTCATTGATTTTACCAAAGTCGTAATCCATTTTTTCAAACTGAATATCGGCGAAGGATTGAGCAACTGCGGTTTGAAATACTGTAATCAAAAAAAGCAAGGTGATAGTTCCAAATATTCGTTTCATGCGATTATAATTTGTTTTTAAATTGTCACAGGGAATAGCCATAAAATCATTTTGGTTTGTGAGAAGTTTTTCTCATGGCTATTTCATCTAATGACTAATTAGTTAATTATTGCGACCTATAATTCCAATAAATAATTAATTCTATTAAAACTCCGTTTTGTAATACTGAGTTTTGAAAGTGAAGGTTCGAAATTTATTTAAATTTCGAACCTTCACTGCAAAGCTAAAAAAATTTCTGTCCGGGGCTATTCATCCCCGAACAGAACGCCCATATTTCTTGCCTTGGTTATCAAATGATGGCTTGGGTCGACAAGACTTAGTTTTCCTCCAACCTCTTCGAGCGGCACCGCATTAAGGACACCTCCGTGAACTGCAACCATCTGACCATATTCTCCTTTTGCAATTAATTCGGCAGCATAGGCACCGTAACGAGTTGCCAGAATCCGATCCATTGCAGAAGGACTTCCTCCACGCTGAACGTATCCCAGACGTGTTTCGCGCGCTTCAATGCTTGTTAATTGCTGAATCTTCTCAACTATATAAGAGGCAGCTGAAATATTATCCGGCTTTTTGATTCCTTCTGCCACTACGACAATTGCTGAATTTTTTCCAATCGAAAACCGGTATTCAATTTCGCGACATACCTTTTCTATATTGTACCCGATTTCGGGAATCAAAATTATGTCACCGCCACCGGCAAGACCAGCATAAAGCGCGATCCATCCTGCATTATGCCCCATTACTTCGATTACCATCGCCCGCTGGTGCGAGTTGGCGGTGGAGTGCAAACGGTCAATGGCTTCAGTGGCAATTTCTACAGCCGAGTCAAAACCAAAAGTGAGCTCCGTTCCAAAAACATCGTTGTCAATTGTTTTCGGAATCCCTATCACATTAAGACCTTCTTCAGAAAGTAGATGCGCTGTTTTCATGGTTCCGTTTCCTCCGATGCATACCACGCAATCGAGTCCCAGATCTTCATAATTTTTCTTGATCAATCCAGGTTTTTCGTTAAAGACTTCCCCTTTTTCCAGTTTAAACGGTTTTTCGCGCGAGGTTCCAAGAATGGTGCCTCCGAGGGTGAGAATACCCGATAACTTGTTCTCCGGAAGTTCAACATACTCTTTCCTGATTAACCCGCTAAAACCTGCGGTAAAACCAATTACGGTCATTCCATGGTTTACAATTGCTGTCTTTCCAACACCCCTGATAGCGGCATTTAGTCCTGGACAGTCTCCTCCAGCTGTGAGAATTGCAATTTTTTTACCCATAATCAAGCGATTTTATTCAACATTTAAATGATTGACCATTTTTTAAACTTTAATAACTGCAAAGCTAACACATATTTTGCCTGACTCATTTTTGCAGTGGAAAAAACTCTGATATAAGTTGTAAGGAGTGGTATATGAGTTCTATGTTGGAATTTATAAAATGTGAACATTTTAATGTAAATTTGAATCTTGATTGAAATGAGTTATTTCGTTCTATTTTTAAACAGATTAAATGGTGATTTAGTTCTGAATAAGGGTTGTAATTTGTTTTGTCATTAATTTGGTCAACCAATTCAATTAGTGGAAAAAGTCCCGCTAGTGCTCACCCTGAATTAAAACGTTTTTATTCCAAACTAAGAAGTAGATAATCAATAGTTAATATTCGCATGAAGAATTTATTTATACTGTTAATTTCCATGCTTTTTGTTGTGGGTTGTAAGCTCGGGACAAAAAAAAGAAGCGAAGATACCCAATCTGTCAAAACACAATTGGAAAATGTAGCATGTTGCGAAAAAGGTCCGCTTAATCAGTTGACAGATGCAGAGAAGGCGCAGGGGTGGCTGCTGATGTTTGATGGTACAACGAGCGACGGGTGGCGTGGTTACAACAAGACAAATTTTCCGGCAGCCTGGGTTGTCGAAGACGGAACCTTAAAATGCCGAAGTGAAGAAAGTCGAGGCGACACTGGGAAAGTTGATGGTGGAGATATAGTCTATTCAAAACAGCTCTTCTCCGATTTTGATCTCCGACTCGAATGGAAGATATCGGTAGCAGGTAACTCCGGTGTCTTTTATTTGGCAAAAGAGATACCAGGATGGCCTATTTATAAAAGCGGATTGGAAATGCAGATCATTGATAATGAAAAGAATCCTGATTCTAACAGAGGAAGAGACGGTAACCGTAAATCAGGATCTCTCTATGACCTTATTCCGGCAAACCCTCAGAATGCCAGACCTGTGGGAGTATGGAATTCGATTGAGATTATCTGCCTCCAGGGGAAGGTGGTGCATCGGCAGAATGGTGTGAAAATTCTTGAATATGAACTTTGGACACCGGAATGGAAAGCGCTCGTGAGTAAATCGAAATTTCCGGGTTTGAATCCCGATTGGGAGAATATTGCCAAGGAAGGGTCGATCGGATTACAGGATCATGGCAACGATGTATGGTTTCGAAACATAAAAATAAGGGCGTTGTAACTGCGAAAGATCTAAGTAACCAGTAACCATAACTGGCTATTATTAAATTTGTTAATTTTATTTTTTAATTTAATCGTGTATTTTAGGTAGAATAAAGGTTGAAATCCAAAAGAATTTTGAAAATTTGTAGCTGAAATTGGCATGATAAACGATATTTAAGATTACTAAACGATTAGCGGCTAGCTTCTGGCGAAAAGGTGCCAGCTTAAAGTCGCAAAGAACCAATAAATCTGTTTGATATCATGCACAAATCGTTAATGAAAAGATTTTATAAAAAGAGATTTTATTAATTCACAAATTAAAAATTGATATCGATGAAAAGTACACTTTTGCTTTTGTTTGTTGCTGTATTCTTTACATTGAATTGCAATGCAATTCCCCCGAAAAAAGAAGTGAAAAAAGAAAAAACAGCCTTGAATGCCCTTACAAGTGCAGAAAAAGCACAGGGTTGGATACTTATGTTTGATGGTAAAAGCAGTGAAGGATGGCGGGGATATAATAAGACAGATTTCCCAACTGATTGGAGCATTGTTGACGGAGCTATCAAATTAAAAGGATCCGGGAACGGCGAAGCTGGTGCTCTTACAGGAGGAGATCTCGTGTATGGCAAGGAGAAATTCTCAAATTTCGATCTTAAAATTGAATGGAAAATTTCTGAAGGCGGTAATTCAGGTATTTTATATTTGGCACAGGAGATTCCCGGAAAGGAAATCTGGCGGACAGCTCCTGAATTCCAGGTTCTTGACAACGAACGTCATCCTGATGCGATGTTGGGAAAAGACGGCAATCGTATGGCAGGTTCATTATACGATCTGATTCCTGCTAAACCACAAAATACAAAACCTGCCGGTCAATGGAATAGTGCAGAGATCATCTCTTACCAGGGAACTATCGTGCACAAACAAAATGGAGCTACCATCGTTGAATATCATCTTTGGACACCTGAATGGAATGAACTTGTGAAAAACTCAAAATTTCCATCCTATAACCCCGATTGGGCTAAGGTAGCGAAAGAGGGTTTTATCGGACTGCAGGATCATGGAAATGACGTTTGGTATCGCAATATCAAAATCCGTAAGTTGTAATCGGATTAAATTCAAAAATATTAAAGGCTGTCCCGTAATTCGGGACGGCTTTTTTTGTGTTATTTCAACCAATATTTTTGTAGATTTGAAGTATTGACAATGTATTTGGATCAATAAGATCAAAAGTATTTGCACTATTAAAAAGGTAACCATGAAAACGGTAACAAGTAACATCAACCTTTCAATTAATTTCGGTCAAGTTGTCGATCTTGTTAAACAACTGCCATATAAGGAGAAAATGATGCATGGTGAAGTTATTCGTAAAGAGACAAGGACAATTCCATGTGACAAAATTCTTACTCATTTTGCAAGTGAGAAAACATTAGCCAATGATTGGTTGATAGTAGAAGAAGATGAAGCATGGAAAAATTTGTAAAAGGGGATATTGTTGTCATACCTTTTCCAGTCTCTGACCTGTAAGGCACTAAGAAAAGACCTTCTCTTGTATTAGCTAACTTGAAGGGTGGGAAGGTATATTGACTAATGTATTTTGAAATTCGGCCTTTAGTCTTTAGTTCTATTAGCCTATAGGATTAATTAATTGTTGCCAACCTTCTTTCTCTGCGGCGCATACAACAAAATTTACCTTGTTGACCATTGCAGATGCGCCTTAAATTATCGTTCTGTTGCCTGCCCCGGGTGGCGTCGTCCCTCCTTACCCGGGGTTATTCAGATTTAACCCTTTCAGGGTTTTATAACTGCCATCCAGTAACTATTTTTCTAAATCTTACCTCATTTATTGGATACCCTTTTTCTATCTCTCCTTTTCTCTCCCTCTCTTCGTCACCTCGTCGTTCCCTTAATAATCAGGCGAATACCCCGAATCATTCAAAATCTTCTGGTAATCGTTATCCTTCATTAATTCCGGTAAAGTGATAGCTGGATTTTTCTTCATGTATTTTCTTACAATCTGCCATCCCAGCCACGAGCCTGTTCTTCCGGGCGAGTCGTTGGTGAAACTCGAGGTAAAAGGTGCAGGTCCGATAAACCGGACGATGTTCATCCTGTCTGTCGTGAATAGTAGCCGATGTTCAACGAGATAAGTCCACATTCCGGCTTCGTTTTTGGTGCACCAGTCGAGTTTTTCAGATCGATACCCGATTTTCAGGTAATCAGGTTCTTCAGGAAACATCGCATCCAAAAAATAGAGTAGCTTCCCCTGATAAACCATGTTTGAAATCAGGTTGTTTTTTGACTCATCAAATGCAAATTCCGAAAGTGCCCAATTAAAGAGGACATCAATGGGAATTTTACCGCTGAACATGTTTTCCCTTTTATATTCCGGCAGACCAAGCATCTTATAAAATTGGCAATTAGCCCCGAGATAGTTGTCGAGACTGATACCGATGGCATCATTTGTCATTACCACCGACTGATTAAATCCTGAGATGATTGTAAATAACCTGGGAATCGTATTCTCCGGGAAGTAATACTTATAATGCCGAAACCCGTATTGCAGCTTTTTCTCAAGATCAGTCAGGTCACTAAAAACCGAATCGATTTTCAATTTAGATTGCATCCTTATTGAATCCGTCAGAAATGTATTTAGGTAGGTGGGATAAAGCGAGTCTGAAGGGTTGCCAATTGCGATCACATTTTCATTGTAAGCATTAAAAAATGAGCCGTAGGTTTGCCTTAACTTGGGGATGGTAATGAGCTTGTTTTCAGGTGTGACCTCGAAAATGTCACGATCGAGCCTTTGAATATTCAGTTTTAAATCAACGCCTGAGACATCGATCTTTAACGGGTTATGCTGACAACTGGTGAAAATTATTATCACAAGAAGCAGACGGAAAACTTTATACATAGACCACCATTTTGAATTTTGACTACTTTTGTTCTGTTCAATTGGCGTAAAAGTATACAATGGACATGGTTTTTTAATTAAGAAAATGGTAACTCGTATACAAATTGTTTAGCGAGTCAAATTTAAAACTAAGATGTATGTTTCTGAAAAAATTCATTCTTGTACTTATTTTATTGTCTGTTACAGTGGTAACCTACTCGCAGAAAAGTTTTAATCTTACTTTTTTGGCAAGTCCCCAGGTATCGTGGCTGAAGTCTGATTCAAAGGATATCAAAGCAGATGGAGGGTTTATTGGATTTGGATATGGTGTTGAAGGCGATTTCTTTCTCGGATCTGATAATTATGCCTTCACTACAGGTATGACTGTGAGTACTACCGGAGGTTCTCTTATTTACAATCAACCAATATCTTTTGGAGGCGTATTACTGCCAACTGGCACGAAAGTGAATTACTATCTCACAAACCTCGAATTCCCGCTTGCGTTGAAAATGCGTACACGCGATTTTAACCGCTTTCGATATTTTGCTCAGTTTGGACTTACTAACTGGTTTAATATTAAGGCGAAAGCGACGACAAGTGACGGCTCTTTTCAAAAAGAGGTCATTAAAGATGAAATTCGCTTTTATAATATCGGTCTAAATATCGGGGCTGGTTTGGAATACGATTTGGGTCACGGTAATGCTATAACTTGCGGTCTTGTTTATTCAAACGGTTTTACCGATGCGACTACCAATAAGAATAGTAATGACGCTACAACCTTAAAAGCTTTACGCTTAAGGGTGGGTTTTGTATTTTAATTATGATATTTCTATGAAAATAGCTCTTGCACAGTTGAATTTCCACATCGGAAATTTTGAAGCAAACAGGGATCAGATTATCCAAAATATTGTGAAGGCAAAAGAACAGGGTGCTGAGCTTGTTGTTTTCTCCGAACTTGCTGTGTGTGGCTATTACCCCAATGATTTGCTGGAGCGGCGCGAATTTATCGATCAGTGCATTGACACTGTAAATCAGATTGCTGTTCATTGCAAAGGTATTGCGGCTTTGGTTGGTGCCCCAAGCATTAACCCTTCGCCGAACGGGAAGATGTTGCTGAATTCGGCCTATTTTCTGAAGGAGGGAAAGGTTGAAAGCATTCACAGCAAAACATTGCTTCCTACCTATGACATTTTTGATGAATACCGTCATTTTGAACCAAACAGGGAATTCAATCTGATAGAATTGAACGGATTAAAATTAGCCGTCACAATCTGTGAAGATCTTTGGTTTAATCAACCTGTCTTTAGTACATTCGGGAGGGAGAATCTCTATTCGGTAAATCCTGTCGCCGAATATTGCAAGCAAGATCCCGATCTGATTATCAATTTGTCGGCATCCCCATTCTCCTACAACCAGGCAAAATTAAGGAAAGAGATTCTTCTCGATAATGCAAGAAAATATAAAGTGCCAATCATCTATGTCAACCAGGTAGGAGCCCAAACTGAACTGATTTTCGATGGGGGTTCCTTGTTTGTTGATCGGAAGGGAGAGGTCATTCGCGAGATGGCTTATTTTGCTCCTGATTTTACGATCATTGACACGGAAAAACGGGCGGTTGGACAAATTGTCCAGCCGGAGTCGCAGACGATCGCAAAAATTCATGATGCACTTGTGCTTGGAATTGGCGATTACTTCAGTAAGACAGGGTTTAAAACGGCAACGCTGGGTCTCTCGGGCGGTATAGATTCAGCCGTTACATTGGTTCTTGCAGCAGAGGCCTTGGGAGCCGTAAATATTCACGTGTTACTGATGCCGTCAAAATATTCTTCTGATCATTCGATTGATGATGCCGTTAAGCTGGCAGATAACCTGGGGGTAAAATACGATCTGGTTAAAATCAATGAAATTGTAGACGCATTCGATTCCACGCTGTCGGGTGTTTTCAAAGGGCGCGTTCCCGATCTGACGGAAGAGAATATTCAGGCCCGTGTTCGTGGAACATTGCTGATGGGTTTATCGAATAAGTTTGGGCATATCTTGCTTAATACGTCTAATAAAAGCGAATCAGCTGTCGGATATGGAACCTTGTATGGTGACATGAATGGCGGAATATCGGTTTTGGGGGATGTTTATAAGACCGATGTTTTCGAAATGGCCAGGTTTATCAATAGAGATAAGGAAATTATTCCCATCAATTCGATCACCAAACCGCCATCTGCTGAATTACGGCCCGATCAAAAGGATTCTGACTCACTTCCTGATTATGAGGTTCTTGACAAGATTCTGTTTGATTACATCGAATTGGCTAAGAGTCCTGCCGAAATTGTTGCGATGGGATTCGATGAAACGACCGTTCATCGCACGGTTTTGATGGTTAACCGGAATGAATACAAGCGGTTTCAGACACCGCCAATCCTTCGGGTTTCATCCAAAGCCTTCGGATTGGGTCGTAAGATGCCACTTGTTGCGAAATATGTATTATAAATTATTTGACAATTAGGTAATTTGACTATTCAGTCTGCTATTCCTTCCAAAAAAGCGTTAATTTTCGATAAAATTTTTAATTTTGATGTTTTATAACATCTAATCGGGCAATTTATGTTGGATTCGGGTCAAGTCTTTGAAAGTCAGTTTAAGGGTGAAAATTGTATATTTAATCTTTTGAAACCCGACGAGAAGGCCATTCTTGAAAAAAATCTTGATATAACACGGTATAAGAAAAATGATTTTGTTTATCGTGAAGGGGAGATGCCGATTGGTATGCAGTACCTTAAAGAGGGGATGGTAAAGCTGATTAAAGAGGGGATTGGCGGACGTGAACAGATCATACGGATGATCACCCAGAATGGATTGATTGGATACCGTTCATTGTTAGCCGGAGAACCTCACAATGGCACCACCATTGCGATCGAAGATTCTGAAATCATCACAATTCCACCTGATATTCTTTATAATGTTCTGTTGCGGAATTACGAGTTTTCGCTTGCCTTGTTAAAAGATCTGGCACTGGAACTTGGATTTTCGCATTATCGTACGGTTAGTCTCACCCAAAAGCACATTCGCGGACGGTTGGCGGAGTCAATTCTCCTTTTGATCGAAAAGTATGGTTTCGAGCATGATATGAAAACGCTCAGGGTTTATTTGTCGCGCGAAGATTTGGCTAATCTTTCGAATATGACCTCTTCAAATGCGATCCGGACGCTATCGATTTTTGCCGGCGAAAAGGTGATTGCAATGGATGGCCGGAAGATTAAAGTCGTTGACCTCGAAAAACTGGAGAAGATCAGCAAACAAGGTTAGTTGATTATTCGGATTGACTTTCCTTATCACCAAACAGATAAAAATCAGGTATATAAATTCCGTCAAAATAAAAGGCGACCATTTCGGCCGCCTTTTTCTTATAGCTAAAATTACTTTACAAGAATTGGTTTACCCAGTCCAACCTTTTCCAATTCATCAAGTTGTGTTTTTGCATCACCAACAACAACATAGTACATTTTCGAAGGATCGATGTACTTGTTGACATATTTCAACTGCTTTTCAACGGTAAGTCCTTTAACAAATGACTCTTCCTGTCTGATATAATCGGCAGGTAATCCGTAAGTCGCAATCGTATTTAATAATCCCAAAAGACTACCAATCGTTTCGAAACGCAATGCATTCCCTTTTATCAGCGCATCCTTAGTGAAATCAACATATTCCTGTGGAATTGTCTTGCGATACTTTTCCATTTCGGTTTTGAATATCGACACAGATTCAAGTGTTGAATTTGTCCTGACCATCGAAGTTGCCGTAAACGTGCCATAGTCTGCTGAGCCAGAGAAATTCGAGCGGGCTCCGTATGTAAAACCCTTCTCTTCCCTGAGAATAAGGTTAAAGATACCGTTAAATGAACCGCCTAATTTGTAATTGGCTACAACTGCCGGGTAAAAGTCAGGGTCAGTTCTTGTGAGTGAGGGCGTTCCGATTGCAATTACTGATTGTTTAGCGCCAGGAACATCTACAAAATAGATTGCCGATTTTTCTGGAGCGGCTGGCACTTTTAGCTTTGGAATGGTTACTTCTTTGGATTTCCATTTTAGCGAAAGCACTGCAAAGGCATCTTTAACTTTCGCTTGATCAACATCGCCGGCAACAAGCAACTTTGCATTTGAAGGAGAAAAATTATTGCTGTAGAAATTTTTCAGGTCATCAATTGTAATGGAAGTTACAGATGCTTCTGTCCCTGATGCTTCGATGGCAAGTATATTGTTTTCACCGAAAATCAGTTTGTTGAGGGTTGTCGAAGCAAGATAGCTTGGATTCGCCTGATTTCTTTTTAGTGTATTGATAATCCTGCTTTTGGCAAGTTCAAATTGTTCCATGTCCCACCTTGGTTCGAGAAGCATTTCCTGGACAAGCGCAATCGTTTTATCGAAATTTTTTGCCAGCGTGCTTACATCAATCGAAATGTCTCCATTGCTTGCTGATATTCTGATTGAAGCACCCAGCAGTCCGATTGCATCTTCAAGTTCCTCAGGTGTTTTATTGATTGTTCCTTCATTCATTAGCGATGCAACAAGGTTTGCAAGACCAGCCTTTGAAATATCTTCAGCCATATGGCCGCCATTTATTGCAATCGAATATTGAATAAGCGGAAGTTCATGCTGGCTGATTCCCCATACTTTCATTCCATTCTCCAGCGACGATGTCC
Source organism: Bacteroidales bacterium (assembly GCA_038236995.1). Lineage (GTDB taxonomy): Bacteria > Bacteroidota > Bacteroidia > Bacteroidales > Prolixibacteraceae > JAAFHB01. Next base: position 40,204 of record JBBRZE010000018.1, read on the forward strand.
AGACCTGCGGAATTGTGACTGCGGGATCCGGTCCGATTTTTGGCATCACTGTACGATCGAATTTTGTAGGTGTCAGGACAATGGGTTCATTAACGGCAGGGGCACTCTTAACTTCAGCAGCATGCGTCACGTCCTCTTCGATAATACCCGCATTTACTGATCCTTCCGAAATCAAATTCACTTTACCCTTTGGAACAAAACTTGTTTCAACAAAATTCTTTCCTTTTATGTATTTTTGATAAACGCGCTTTATATCATCGATTGTAACAGATTGACAGGCTGCAAAATCTTTTTTGTAATACTCCGGATCTCCTGTGAAAGTGGCATATTCTGCGAGCTGAAAAGCCTTTCCCTGAACGCTTGCCAGCGAATTGTAAAACCGGGTTTCATTTTTAGCTTTGATGCGAATAAGATCTTCCTCCGTGAATCCATCCTTTTCAAACTTGTCAAACCCTTCGAAGATTGCCTTTTCCACCTCTGTCAAATTAACGTCCGGATTGGCGGATACCGAAATCCGAAAGTTTCCTGCCAACTCTTGTGAATTGTTCCGCGCCATAACGCGTGAAGTCAATTTTTTATCTTTTACAAGAATCACATATAGCGGTGATTTTTTAGTCTCAGCGAGCAGGTCTCCCAGAAAATCAAGTGCATAAGCATCTTTTGAAAATTGCTCTACTGCAGGGAAAACCATCGTTAACTGAGGAGATTTGGCAAAATTATCTTCGTGATAAAGTTTGATGACAGACGAAAGTGTTGACGGATTAGCTGTTCTTTTTTCTACAGGTTGTCCCATCGGTATCTCTCCGTAATATTTTTTAATCCAGCCTTTTACCTCGTCTTTATCAAAGTCGCCGGAAATTGTGAGCGTTGCATTGTTTGGTGTATAGAATTTATTGTGAAAAGCTTTTACATCATCGACCGTCGCATTTGTAAGGTCCTGCATGTCGCCAATCACTGTCCAACTGTAGGGATGACCTTTGGGGTAAATATTTTTTGCAATAATACCTGAATTGAAACCGTAGGCAGCATTATCAACACTCTGGCGTTTTTCATTCTGAACTACATTCTGCTGATTGGTCAGTGCAGATCTTGTTACCGTATTGGTGAGGTAACCCATCCTGTCGGATTCCATCAAAATGGCCATTTCGAGTGCATTTTTCGGAACAACCTCATAATAATTGGTTACATCCTGACTCGTGCTTCCATTTAATGTTCCACCGGCTCCCTGTATATTTTTAAATAACTGGTCCTCACCCACGTGTTCCGATTTCTGAAACATCATATGTTCGAAAAGATGGGCAAAACCTGTTTTTCCGGGAACTTCACGGCTCGATCCAACATGGTAATAGACGGCCTGGGCCACGATCGGATCCGATTTATCGACATTCAGTATTACGGTTAAGCCGTTGGCTAACTTATACTTTTCAACAGGAATTGACAAGCTGGTCACTTTGTTCTGCGCGTTGCATGCGAGAAGGGTAGTGATCATTAAGACGACGATCAATGAAAAGGATTGTTTCATAGTAATTTGATATAAGTGTGTTCAAATTTAAAAAATTATTGTGTATTTAGTTAATTCTAAATCTACAATATTGTTAAACAACGAGGTCATCTAATTTTTTTAAGATGACCTCTTTGTTTAAATTAGAGCAATCTTTAATTATGGATTCTGAGTACCGATATTCAAATTCGCATTAAATTCATCTTTTGGAATCATCCACTGCCATGCATTCTCACCCACAGCCATTGTTTGTATTAGTCCGACCGAAGAAGCGTAATTGGCACAGGCACGATTCAGATCTTTGTTTAATCTCTTCAAATCAAAGAATCGGAAACCTTCACCCCATAGTTCCCAACGACGCTGAATCAGGATTTCATCAATTAGTGCAGTGCCTGTTTTCACAGACTTAACATAGCTCGGGTCCCTGTTGAAAGCTAATGTATATAATGCAGTCTGTGCAGCAGCATCTTGTGTCAGACGGGCATTTGCTTCGGCTTCTATCAGGTACATCTCACCGGCGCGCATATAAACCGGGTCACCCATGAAACTTGAAGCTGTGGGAGTAGTTGTCAAAAACTTTAAAATACCATATTTGGCTTTTAGACCTCCGGATGGTGCCGGTACGAGCAGACCCGTAGCATCCCAACATTTTTTACGGATATCGGTAGCCGGAATTAAATTGTACAAATCGGCATTAATTACTTTAGGTGTTGCTTTAATATTACTGGAAGGACCATTACCCGACATAAAGGCAAAGTATCCATAGAAATAATTAGTCTGATCATCCTGAACCTTACTTCCCCACATCCATTCACGATTGGTTACGCTATTAAAACCACCCGTATATTCTGCGTTCGTCATTAACGAATAACCTGCGCGCGCTTCCGAAGCGTATTTGACGGCGTTGGTCCAGTCCTGCATTGTCAATGCAACACGAGCCCTGATTCCTTTAACAACATTTAAATCAAAATGCGACTTATTTGCTCTGGCGGCAACCCCTGTCAGGTTAACCATCGACTCATCAAGGTCTTTTAGGATTTGTACATAAACATCTTCAACAGTGGCTCTTGGAAGACCAGCGACTGTAACCTCAACCATGATTGGAACCCCAAGTTGGCTATTGGGTTTTGCACCAGCATCGTATCGTTTACCAAAAATTTGTACTAAATTATAATGTGCCCATGCTCTGTAAGCGAGTGCTTGTCCTTTAATCAGTTTCTTTTCGGCATCTGTACCAACGGCTGCATCAATATTCTTAATAATCATATTGGCATTAACGATGGCCATATAATAAAAAGTGTAAACATACCGCGGCCATGACGCTGTTTCATTGCGATGATCAACCCATTGGTAAACGCTTCTATACCAGGAGTTCGTTGAATTGGGAAGTAGTACGTCATCTCCAAGTAAATCGGCTACAATATTGATCGATTGCTGTCCGCATTTATCCTGATTGTAAGCTGTGTAGTAGTTGCCACTCTGCGCATACATCATTCGATGCAATCCATTAATGGCACTGTAGGCGTTTGCTGTCGTTGCAAATACAGTCATGTCGGAATAACTGTCTGTTGGTTTTGTATCAAGATATTCCTTATTACAGGAAGAAATCAGGACCAATGCCACTCCTAATATGTAATATATTCTTTTCATTTTTAAAATGGATTAAAGTGAGAAATTAACACCTAAGGTAAAAGTTCGGGCCGGAACATAAACATTCGAGACAGTTCCACTAAAGTTTTGCTGATTATTCATCCCCTTTAAAGAGTTACCCAACCAAAGATTTTCGCCGCTGAAAAACACCCTTGCATTGGCAATAAATGCTTTGGCAGCAATTTTTTCAGGGATGTTGTAGGCCAGACTTATTTGTCTCAGATTAAAATAGGATGCATCGATCAGCCACCGGTCAGAACCTGCATTAATGTGTGCAGTCCAGGCTTCGTCTAATCTCGGAATAGTGGTGACATCACCGGCTTTCTGCCATCTGTTTAATGCGTCAACATGCAACCCAGAGCCATAACCAGGAGACATCAGGGAAGCATAGTTTGTTTCATAAATCTTACCGCCAATCTGGTAAGTACACATAACTGTCAGTTCCAAACCTTTGTATGAAAACGTATTGCTTACACTTCCATAGACTTTTGGAATCGAGGAGTTCGAATAATGATATTTAGCCTTGTTTGCATTCATTGTAAGGGTATCAGCGCCATTAATCCGATAATCCTTAATCCCTGCTGAGGCCGGATTTAGATCAAAAGCGGCTTTGTCGGCAGCATAGGATACCGGATTCGCTCTGTATAATGAATAACCATCTGCAGGATCAACACCCGTCCATTCACGTAACCAGAAGTCGTACATGGAATGTCCTACCATTAATTTTTTGGTACCTGTTATGATTTCAGCTTGTGGCAGTTTAGTCACTTTATTTTTAAAGGTCGATGCATTTACAGTCATGTTCCATTTAAAATCTTTAAAATTGAGGATGTCGACACCCAATTGAGCTTCAATACCACGGTTATACATCGTCCCAATGTTTTTCATTACACTCTCAACCCCACTGGAAAGTGGTTGCGGAACTGAAAACAATAAATTGCTTGACTGACGATTATAAAACTCAATGCTTCCTGTTATTCTTTTAAAGAGTCCAAATTCAAGTGCCAAATCGAAACTGGCGTTTTTCTCCCAGGTAAGATTCGTATTTGCGAAAGTACTTTGAAGGAATCCGGATTCAGCAGAGTTGTTCTGAATGCCGTAAAGTGCCTGCCATGCATATAATCCCACTTCATTATTCCCTGTTTCGCCGTAAGAAGTTCTGAATTTTAACAGATCAATAAAGGTCATAGGTTTTATGAAATCCTCCTGATCGAGTCTCCATGCAGCACCTAATCCAAAGAAATTTCCCCAGCGACCATCGGGACTAAACCTTGAAGAGCCATCGCGGCGGAAAGAGGCTGAAGCAAAGTATTTCTCGTTGTAATTGTAATTTAACCTTGAAATATAACTTTCAATGCGGTCATTATTTGTATACGAGGTTAGATCATTTGTAGTCGTAAAATTGACCAGTTCGTCGTTCCCGTCAACAATTAACCCTTGTCTGAAACCGTAGAAGTAGTTATACGTGTACTTATAGCTTTCATGACCGATCATTGCATCAACATTGTGATTGCCGAATGATTTTGAATAGTTTAATAGCTGATTGAAATTTAAAGTGGTGGTGAGACTATTTGTTCTGGAACTGCGTCCTGCTGGAGCACCGTCACCGACAAATTTATTTTCAAAGCCTGAAGCATTATAGCTGCTTACATCGACTCCGACATTTGTGGACAATTTCAGCTCTTTCAGAATATGAACTTCAGCGTAGGTTCTTGCACTTATTACATTGCGTTTAAATAGTCGGTTATTTAACTCAGTTTCAGCTACAATATGCCTTCCGGGATAACCGGCTCTTTGCGGAAGACCTGCAACGTTGGAATTTCCATAGTCGTAGATCTTATTTCCATTGCCGTCAAGGATAAAGGCTCCTGTACTTTGATCATGTGCATAGACAGGATAGATGGGTGCTAAGTTTCTTGAGAAGAAAAATGGATTGACAAAACCTGTAGAACTTTCGTCATTTGCATAATTCGATTTCGTCATATTGCCCGAAATACTTAACCCTGTCTTTAACCAGTCTTTAATTTTGGAATCCACGCTTACCCTGCCGGTAAAGCGTTCAAAGTCAGATTTGATTAAAAAGCCCTGATCATTCAGATAACCAAGAGACAGATAGTACTGTGTTTTTTCAGTGCCACCGCTTAGTCCCATCGAATAATCGCCACGTTTACCAATCCGTTGAAGCGGAGAAGCCCAATCCAGGTCATCGCCCCATAATAATTTAGCAGCCGGGTTCATCACCCCATCGGCCGATACGATTGCATTGGAGGCAACGTTGAACGGATTATATCCAAGCTTGTCCTTGATGCCTGGCTGACCGGTCGTGAGGCCAGAAGCCTGTTGGCTCGCAGCAGCCGATGTCATTGGGCTGCTTGTACGATTAACCATTCCGTTTCTGTAATAATCCCACATTAAGGGATAATATTGAAAAGCATTCACACGTTCGTATTCAGGTAATCCTCTTTCGCTGATCCCCTGTGAAACCTTGAACTGAACTTTATCCTTGGCCGATTTTCCCTTTTTGGTGGTAATTAAAATAACACCATTAGCAGCACGGCTACCATATAGTGCAGTTGAAGAAGCATCCTTTAAAACAGATACACTTTCAACATCGTCCATATTTAAATTTGATATCGAGAGTGTGTATGGAGTGCCATCAACAACATACAATGGATCGTTTGAAGCATTAATGGATCCAAAACCACGAATACGGATTTCAGGTGTGGATCCGGGTTGACCGTTTCCTGTAGTAACCTGAACTCCTGGCATGGAGCCTTCAATCGATTTTGAAATATTGGTTAATGGTCTGTTTGCCAGTTTAGCTGCTGAAATTGAAGCCGCCGAACCCGTAATTGATCCTTTTTTTGCGGTTCCGTATGCCACAACCACCACTTCATCAACGTCAACAGTTTGCGAGGTCAGCTTAATGCTGTAATTGTTTTTGTCTGTTAGCGGGACTTCTGCCGAGGTTAAACCCACAAATGTAACAACCAATGCTTTCGCAGTAATAGGTGCTTTAAGGGTGAATTTTCCCTCCATATCGGTAATTGTACCAATCGTTGAGCCTTTAACGACGACTGATGCCCCAGGAATAGAATTTCCATCCTCGGCAGAATTCACAGTACCCGAGATATCTCTGGTCTGCGATAAAACAACCTGCAATCCGATGAAACAAAGAAAGGCAAGTAACAGCGAAATTTTTTTCATAGACTAAAAATTAAAAATAAACAATACGAATCTTCAAACATTTTTAAAACTCCAAAAAACAAGAAATATCGCTCAATTGCAGAAAATAGCCAGAAGGAAAGGTGAAAACCTGGTTTTATATGCAAAATTGATTGAAAAAACATTGAAATTGACTCCCTGCACTAATAATTAAGGGGGTACTTGAAATGTTAAAATGTGTTATTTAGTGCAAATATATTCTTTCGTACTTATATTCCAAATTCACTTTCGTTGGTTGCTGTGTAAAAAGCAGGGTAAAGAATGATAAAAATCATATAAATTTCTAAGAGCCAATGTTTGTAATTCAAATTGTATTTGTTGTTCAGACCTTTATGGCTTTAAACATGAATTTTAAAAAACAAATAAGAATAATTCTAAATTATATTGTGTTAATTTAACGTTTAATTAGTGGTATCTGAATGTATCATATACGCCTGTTTTAAAGGTAGTTTTATATGCCAAAAACTTATGTTTTTATTGCATAAGATCAATGCAGGATGCTGAAATGATAGATTCAGCACCTGGATTCGAATTTGGGATATTGAAATATCAAATATTTAATGAGCTAATGATGTTAAGATGCAGGAAAATCAGATTGAAGTACCGCGAAACGAATTTCATCTGACGCGGTGTCAGATTGAGGTGCCTCGGAACGTATTTCATTTGCCGCGTTGTCAAATTGATGTACCGCGGAACGCATTTCTCCGGCAGCGTTATCAAATTGATGTGCCGCGTAACGTATTTCACCTGCCGCGTTGTCACATGGAGGAACTGCGGAATAGATTTCATCTGACGGTGTCAGATTTACCTCCCGATTTACCAAAGTAATGCCCAGTACGACCTAAGTAATGCCTAGTACGATATTAGTAATGGCTAGTACGACCTTCGGAACGGCCAGTACGACCTTCGGAACGGCCAGTACGACCTTCGTAATGCCCAGTACGACCTTCGTAATGCCCAGTACGACCTTCGTAATGCCCAGTACGACCTTCGGAACGGCCAGTACGACCTTCAGAACGGCCAGTACGACATTAGTAATGCTCAGTACGACCTTCGGAACGGCCAGTACGACTTTCGGAACGGCCAGTACGACTTTCGGAATGACCAGTATGACATTAGTAATGGCTAGTACGATCTTTGGAATGCTAAGGATTTTCAATCATTTATTGTCGTATCAGTCATGCTTGCATGACTTAAATCTGTTTTAAATCTGTCCAAATATCATCTATTATTATCCGCTTAATCCGAAAAGTCTGCGTTCTGTTTTTTTGAATTAATGCGACATTATATTCTTGTTATTACTTAAGATCACCTGTTTGGATTTAGATTCGTGGAGACAGCAATGATAATATTAAAAGGAAAAGAGCAGTCTCAAAAAATGAGGCTGCCCTTTTTATATTACTAAATAACAGTTTCTAGAGTATCACCAAGGTTAATTAGTTCTTAGTCAGTGTAAATTTTTGGTTTGACCCAAATACACCTTCATCAACTGAAATATCGAAGTTCATCTCATAGGTTCCATTGCAAGTATTCAATACGCCAGTTCCTTCATAGGCTATATTATGGTAATCACTTGTTGCTCCCCATCCCAAAGTCGATGTTGCAAGGACCGTCTTAACTGCAGTTACTGAATAATCAAGTGGGTTTATGACCATTTTAAGCGGTCCCTTGTCTTCATCAAGTCCGTCTATAGCTTCCAATCCGGCAACATAAACAATAAATTCATTTGTCGGGTCAGCGGTAATTGTAACATCTCCTTCAGATGCCCAGTCTGCACTAACGCTGTGGTAACTTCCTATAATCTGATTGCGGAAATACGGACAAACAACACCTGCGTTGAATAACGCACTTGTCTGATAGACTTTTCCATTGGTTGTAGTCCAGATTTCAACGTTAAGTATATCGCCTAAAACAATATTGTCAATTCCGATATTAAGCTTTGTTGCAGCTTCTTTTAGCGAAATTTTTACTGTTTGAGGAAAAGTAGTTATCGTTGAAAAATCTACTCGTTGCAATTTTCCATTTAGCGAAACTTTAACAATTGCATTGGTGAGTAAGGTTTTATCCGCAACATCCACTTTGAATTCGATGAATGTATTTTGTGGGTCATTCGAATCAAATACTGCCGGGCTCAAATTGGAAATCAACGGTACTACTGCTACTCCCCGTTGTTCGACCAGGTTTAAGTTTGTATTCTCGCATCCTCCAACTATTAGTAAGATTAATGCGACAAAAATTATATTTATATTGAAACGTTTCATATTTCTTCTTTTTAAATAATTAAACTAGTTAGAACCGCCAGCCCACCAAACATTTGCAGTATAAACGTAACTTCCATCACCGTAAGCTTCACGAACATTAACATTGGTCGTAACGTCCTCTGATCCGTAAGTAAAACGCAAAGGGAACTTATTACTATTTAAAGGATTACTCAGTTGAATGAAGTCACCTTCTCCCATCGCTTTTAGTCTGCGGATATCATTATAAGCTTCGACTGCTTCCTCTTCAAAGAAGGCAATATATTTCTGCATCATAATCTCATTTATAGCAGACGCTTGAGTTGTAAGTTTTTGAGCAACTTCATCATCGAAGTAAGTTTCTGCTTTCGTGCCCGAAACTTTGACATTTACTTTGGCACAAGCTGCAACAATACCTTTTTTCAATGCCGCAGATGCATTTACCAAATCATTTTTACGGGCATAAGCCTCAGCTTTCAAAAATTCTATTTCGTGATAACTTAATAAATAAGTAGGGGCTGTAGTAGTACTAAGTCCGGAAATTCCATAAAGACCTTGTGATTGTGAAGGCGCACCATTTGGAGCCAAAACAAGCTCGCCACCAGCAGCAGCAGGTTTAAAGTATATCGTATCACGTGGATCACTTCTGGATACTAATTTATTATAAAAGCTTTTACTGGCTCCAAAATAATTTCTGTCCTTTAAGAACTGATAAAATGGACTAGTGGAGGTGCCGCCGTTATATTTAAACTGACATTGTTCGGTGCTACTTGTAAAAGAGCTGTTTGCAAAAGCTATAACTGCGTCATAATCTGGTTTTATTTTTGATAGCCTCATCGTATACCGGGCTTTTAATCCATTCGCAAATTTGACCCAGCCTGCAGCATTGCCAGCATATAAAAAGTCCTGGGTACCAATGGAAGGGAACGTTGATACTTTGGCCAGATTTGTCGTTGCACTTTCCAGGTATTTAAATATTTCAGCATAAATGGTTTCCTGAGAATCTATTTTTGGCGTATAGATGATACCCGGTTGCAAAGCCTCTTTCCATGGTACATCTCCATAAACATCTGTCAAAATAGCCAGATTATAAGCTGTAAGCGTCTGCGCCATTCCAAGTGTATGATAATTTCCAGCTTCAGAACCACCTTCTGAGCATTTCTCGATTATTGATTTGAGATTTAACAGATTCTGGTAAATTGAATTCCATGAATTATTGTACGTTGTACTACTCGTGGGTTCATTTGCTCTGATTTCAGCATTATACATTTGACCATAAATGCCAACATTGTACTCGATGTAGCAGGAAGAGTAAAATGCCAGGTCACTTCCGGTAACGTTAAAGGCTGAACTAGTCATCGCATCAGTTATGGTCAGTCTTGATGATACGTCTGTTGGATTATTCACATTCTTATTAATACCATCCATGATATCTTCAGAACATGAATATACCATACCAGCACTAAGTGCGATCATTAATATGTTTGTATATCTTTTCATGTTTTATATTTTTTTTTGATTAGAATTTCACCTCTATTCCAAAACCATAACTTGTTGTCTGAGGAAGCGAAAAACGCTCGAATCCTCCAGCCATATTATTATTCCCCTGAGAACTTTCAGGATCCAAATTTGGTAGTTCTGTCCATAGTAAAATGTTTCTTGCAAAAGTTGAAACAGAAACTTCAAGTTTAGGAATCAATTTTTTGGGAACAAGATATTTTAGTGAAAGCTCCCTTAGTTTTACAAATGAATTTCCATAGATGTAAAATTCGTCGATATTACCCAAAACATCTGAAAAGAGCGTTTGTACAGCTCTGGCATCACCAGGTCCGCCACGAACAATGTCGTTGGGAGTACCATCAGCCTTGAACCCCTTATAGATGAAAGTTGATTCGCGATCTTCAGTCCGCTGCGACATCCCATATAAATCTAACAAACCATTCGAACCGGAATACATATGGCCACCGTTTTTCCATTCAAAAACAGCACCAAGAGAAAGGTTTTTGTATGTGAACGTGGAATTTAGGCCCATGATGAAATCGGGAGAAATAGAACCAAGTACTCCTGGTTCACCTGCCATTGGCATACCATAATCGGTAGCATTGGGGTCTTCGTTCACCAGGATTTGTCCCTTGTCATTCTTTTTGTATTGAGCACCGTAAAGAACCGGGTAATTGGCTCCGATTCCTGCTCTTACTTGTGGAGACACAAATCCTCCAAGGAAGATACTTTCAACGCCTGGAGCAAGTTCATCTACAACATTGTCGAATTTTGAGAAGTTTAAGTTCACATCCCATTTGAAGTTTTTGGTTGCAATTGGAATGATGTAAAGAACAACTTCATGACCGTTTGTATGTACTTTTCCACCGTTCATCATCAAGCTACTGGCACCTGTAGAACCTGCCAAAGGAACTGAGAAAATCTGGTCGATCACATTTTGCCTTGAATAAGTATAATCGATTCCAAAACGGTTATGGAACATTTTCAGACTAACTCCAATTTCGTAAGATTTTGTGTTCTGAGGTTTGAGTGCAGGATCGTATAATGTATTATTCGGAATATAAGAATTCACGCCACCAAGTGGGTAAGAGATGGGGGTTCCTGTCCAGAACCCGCCTCCATATGCAGGTTTCACATAGTAATTTGCCAGATAGTCTCCTGCCTGACCAACTTCTGCATAAGAACCTCTGATCTGGGCAAAACTTACCCAGTTAAGATTCTTTATAAATTCAAGTTCGGAAGCCACAAAACCTAAAGAAACAGAAGGGTAGAAGAAGGATCTGTTACCACGAGGCATCGTCGATGCAATATCGTTACGTCCCGTAGCATTCAGGAACAACATTTCTTTCCATGACAATGACATACTGGAGAAAAAACCCACTGTGCGTTTTTTGTACTGAGCTTCTGTTGAAGTTACTGTATTGGCATTGTCAATATGGTTCCATCCGCCAAAATTGAATTTTTCGCCATATTGATCGTATGTTTTCGACCTGTTATGATTTAATTCATTACCTAAAATGACATTAAATTTAAGATCGCTGTTTATTTTCCAGTCGTAGTTTGCTGTCAGCAACGAATTGTATGTCATATCGGTGATCCCGTAATTATCAATAGTTCCGGTGCCACCTTTACTTCCAAATCCAAAAATGTCCTGATAGTGGGTCGTATATGAATCCATACCTAACTGATATTTAATCGTTAAGTCCATATTTTCAGCGAGGGGTGTAGCATACTGCAGATAACCATTTCCAAAAAATCGGTTGGTTTCCTCGTTAAAGGTGTTGTTTTTTGCAATCCAATATGGATTATCGAATGTAAGCGAGCGATAATATATTTGCGAATAGGGGTCGCCAGGAACATTTGATGGAATTCCTTTCAGGTTATAGCTCGATGGAGCTGCGAGTACGCCGGCAAGCGAACCATCATTTGCACCGGTCAATTTATCTATTTTGGTATTGATATAATTCGCAGTAAAACCAACAGAAAAATTGTCATTCAATTTTCGGTCTGCAGAAGCTTTTGCATTCCAACGTTGCATTCCCGTATTTAGTGCGATACCTTTCTGATCGGTATAGCCTATTCCAATTGCGAAATTTCCTTTTGCCTCTGCCTGACTTACATTAACACCTGTGGTTGAAGTAACCCCAGTTTCATAATAATCGTTCCAGTTGTTATATACCTGAGGTGTTACCCACGGATCAAGACCGGCTTTTTCGAGCTGAGGTACTTTATACAAACCTGTATGACCATTTGCATTTCCACCATAGGTGGCATCATTTGGTAATTCAGAGATTTTTGGTCCCCATGACATAGAGGATGCTGTATTTTTATCATAAATTCCTCCTGATCCCTGAGCCCATGTTGTTTGAAAGTCCGGTGTACGTGAAACCTGATCGAAACTTGTGGTCTGGGATAAGCTTACAACTGCTTTGCCTTTTGGCCCACCTTTACCGCTTTTTGTGGTAATAATTATTACTCCATTAGAAGCTCTAAGTCCGTATAATGCTGCCGCTGCCTGACCTTTCAAAACGTTGACGCTTTCAATATCACTTGGATTTATATCCAGCGCCCTGTTCGAAATATCTGCACCGGTAACACTATTCCCGGTATTAAAAGAAGAGTTACTTTCAATTGGCATTCCATCAATAACGTATAATGGTGTGTTATTTCCAGTAAATGATCTGGAGCCCCTGATAAGGATCTGTGACGAAGCCCCTGGCATTCCGCTTGATAGTTTAATATCGATACCTGCCACTTTACCCTGAAGCGCTTTCGCAAGATCCGAAGTTCCGGTTTTCATTAAATCCTCGGATTTTACGTCCTGAACTGAATAGCCGAGTGATTTTTTATCACGGGTAATTCCTAAAGCAGTAACTACAACTTCATTCACCGAAATATTTTCAGATTTCAGTTTGATCGCATAAATAGTTGATCCGGTAATGGGTATTTCAACCGAAACCATTCCTACGAATGAGATCGTCAGTGTTTGGGCACTTGGAGAAACTTTTAAAGTAAACTTCCCGTCCGTATCCGTGACCGTTCCGAGTGTTGTCCCCTTAATAACGACCGAGGCTCCGGGAATAGAACTTCCATCATCGGCTGAAGTCACAGTTCCCGAAATGTCCCTGGTCTGTGCTAATACAACCTGCAACCCGATAAACCCGAGGAATGCAAGTAACAGCGAAATTTTCTTCATAGACATAAAATTATTGTTTAAATAAAAAATTAAAAACAATTCACATTCCAAAATCTTAAAAAAACAAAATCATCTCCCTTTAAAAGGAAATGACTGGATGACATAAATTAGTGTCAACAACGCTTGTTTTGCTTTTGAATCAATACTTTTTTCTGTTTCCAAACTATTAATTGGAAAACAGAAAGTTAAAATGTGTTACTACTTGCAAATATATTCATTCATGGAACTAATTTTCCTTATTTTTCACCTTCCAATCTGATGTATCCGATTTCCTGCATGATTAAAATCATGTGTTACTTAACGGAAGCAATATTATATATTGTCATTAAGCTGGCCCGTAGCCGCATACGGAGAGGGAGTAACCGGCTGAAACCGGAAGATTAGAATGATTATAAATTAATTTTATGAAAATTATTTATCTGAAGAATCGGCGGGTGTTTGGGGTTGTTCTTGCAAGTAATGGCAGGTATACAGACTGATATGAGCTGCCCTACGATAAAGGTGAAAATCTGTACTGGGCGCCCGATTCGGCAAAAAGTGCGGAAAAAACTGTTAAAATTTATTGATTTTATTTCCTTCCTGCAAAAGATAAGCCGCTCTTTTAGGAATATTGGCTGCTATCCGGTGGATATTTTGAGCGGATTTTCCGAACAACATGGCTGCGTTTTGGAGGTACTCAATTTTGAACCTGGAATCTGATAATGCACCTGCCTTTATCTGAAAAGCCGGATCAATCTTCTAAATAGCTTAACAAATTTTATGGTTTGAATGAGTGATTCAGGCATAAAAAAAAGGCCGTCCCTGATTACAGGAAACGGCCTTTGATTTTTAACAATGATTAGAATAAGTATTTTAATGGTTTGTCACCATTATGAAACTTATTATTGATTTATAACTGCCTGCAGGTATCCTAAAGGAACACCATTTGCTTTAGTCAGAACAGACTTGCCACTCTGGATAAAATCGTACTTGATTGTCCAAACAGGCGTTGCACCACTATTGTCAATAGTTCCCGTTCCTGAAATTGAATATTCAGGCTGAGCGGCACCATTATAGGTGGTCTTACAATATTTCTGTAGCGGAATTGTAATAGTTGTTCCGGAAATAGTATAAGCTAAAGTACCACCAGAAGTAATAATCTCGCCCCAATAATCAAGCATCCAACCAAAACCTAAACCTGTCATTGACGTGCTTGTGCAATTTAATGTGGTTTTAATTTCACTTGGGTAAGCATCATCCGTACCTTTCCATGTTGTAACGGGAGGAGTAAGATACGAAACAGCCGATGTAATTGTATATACAGCACCCACTTTTTTAACATTTGCGAGATACGTGCGATAAAGTTTGCATGGATTTGCATTGGTCATTACATTAGGGAATTCTAATATTTTATTAATCATTCCCAATTGGTCAAATTGCAAAGACAAACTTAAATTAAGCGCCTTATTGAAATCACCTGCAGTGATTGTAGAAAAGATATCTACTCCAAGTAAATACTCACCATCGGGTAAAGTTCCGAAATCGCTATACGACTCATTCGCATTTCCATCATCAATCGTTTTGACAATTGTCATATCGCTTTTCTTAAGGACAAGAAATCGTAAATCGACTACCTGATCGGCGGTTTTATCTAACCCAATTGAAGTTTTGATATCGGTGGTTACAGTTAGATCTATCTGAATATCAGGGTTTGTTCCATTAACAGCAGTAAAAGTATAAACTTCAGAAGTTGTTTTTACTTTATTTACATCTACTATTTCAACTTTCCAGTGATAGGTTTTTCCATCAGCAACAGGTACAGCCAATGTCTGTGCCGTCAGTCCACTTTTAAATAATGCAGGAGACGCTTCAGTCCCAAAATAAACATTCCACGAAACTGTATTATTAGCCTTGTTTTCAGAGGTCCAGGTCAAATTCACGGTAGAACCTGTAAATAACACTGTACCATCTTCCCGGACAACCGGTGAGGTCGTAGCTGGCTGCGTAAATGCAGAATAGGTTGTGAAGGTTGTGTTGTCCGTTTTAGTACAACTCTGCAAAGCAAAGATTGCCAGGATGATGGGCAATATTGCTAAAATTATATTCTTTCTTTTCATATTTAATTTTTTTATTTGAATGAACGTGTAATCAAATATAATTATTTCCTTGTATTTACTTCATACATAATCCGGTTTCCCGCAGAGCTTGTGTAATAGCAGTTCAATACAAAAGTCTTTGTAACAGGATTATAGTAATTGATCGTAAGATCTGCAGGTTTTTGAGTAGCGTCTCCTGTCCATGAAGTAAACATACCACCCACAGATAGACCGGTACCCGGATCAATAGGAGTAGCAATTACCTTAAGACAATTTGTGCCGCCTACAACCACTGTTTCAGCAGTTACTTCAATTGTAATATCAAAAGCCGAATAGTTTCCGAATCCATTTTTCTGGACTGTCTTACAGTTGAGCGTATTAAATGTTTGTGTTGCATCAACAGGTTCCGTTGGATTGCCAGGACGAATACGATAGCCAACAGTATGGTAATCTGCTGAATACGGATTTGAAATCGGTAACGAAAGTAAATAGGACTTCATGTTTCCGGCAATCGGAACATCTTTCCCTGAGGCTGTTTTGGCGGCTGTAATAGAAATAGCTGTCATAAAAGCGGCACAAGCATCAAGTTTCTCTGCACCCCAGACTTTTGCAGTTACCGTAGCATTACGTGTTCCTTTTGCAATCGTTATTGACGGCGAAAGGACCTGTACATTCGGGTACGCACTAAAAGTTGTGGTGTGATCCTTGTTGTACTGAGTCACAGCTGCAGGATCTACCGCAAGGGTCAATGTAATATCCTCCGTTGGAAGTGCATCAGTTGCGATATTCACTAAAAAGGATATTGGCACATCGCCGGCAACAGGCGCAAGCGCCTTCTGTTGTAACGTATAACTTGGCACGGTAGCATACATTTTACCGGCTACACCATCCGGCCAGTATTCACCCACATTGTCTTTCAGACAGGCGCTGAGCAGGAATATTCCGGCAAGGAACGAAACAGACAAGATTATTTTATTTTTCATACTCTAATTTTTTTAATGATAGTAAATTGATCCTTAGCGGTTCTGCCAAAAAATCTTTGAAGTGAACGCGTCGATTTTCCCAACTGCAACCACGTTGTCGTTGTTCACCGAAATCTCACGTTGCGGGTAGAGCAGGCGAACCGGAGGAGTTGCGTTTGCAATGTTCGGATCCTTACTGAAAGTAATGTTAGCCGGACGTCCTGTTCTTCTGTAATCTGTCCAAATTTCAACCGGGGCAATCCCGTTAAGCGAAACCCATTTCTGATCGAGGATCAGGTTAAGCTTGTTGGTGGCAAGGTCATAATTAACAGCGGTTTTTTCTGTTGCCAAAAATTTAGCGGCTAGCGGTGCTGAAAGACCCATGTAAACAAATGACCGGGTGATGGCCGATTCGTATAAGGCTTTACCTGAGCCGGTGATAAATCCACGTTCAATAGCTTCTGCCTGAATAAATAAACTTTCAAAGTCGGTTAAAATAGGCGCTGACTTATCTAATGTACCAATCATATAACCGGAAGCATTAGCATCTGCCAATGAAGAAAAACCGGAAGTTTTAGCATCTTTCTCTGAAATATAACCCAACTTAGAGGTAGTGGCTGCAGTACGCGCCGGTGGTTCAGTAATACCTAATGCATTACCGGCAAATAGTGCAGTACCAGCACTTACAGTTCCGCTGTATGGATTAAAGAACCGCGAAATACGCGGGTCGGCTACTCCATTCATAAAATCTACCACATCCTTACCTGCATTGTAATAGGTAACACCATCACTTTGAGTATTACCATCCGCTTTGTAGAAATATTCATAGAAGGGATTCATCTTAGTTGCTGAAGCCAAGAAGCTTGGATTAACCAAAGCACTTTCGCCAGCTCCCAGGTAACCGACAGAAGCTGTAGTTGCAATAGCTCCTTTAATGTAAGCATCGCGACCAGTCATACCTGATTGATGAATCAACATCCTTAATTTCAATGTATTGGCAAATTTAGCCCATTTATTCATATCACCGGCAAACATGATGTCGCTTAACCCGGTAATTTCATTGGCATTCACAGGTCTGTTCTGGATTATTTTGATTGCCGCGTCAAGCTTAACAATCAGGTCCTCATAAATGGCTTTCTGATCATCATACTTTGGTTTATATAGACCTTCGTCGGATCTGAATGCTTCACTGTAGGGGACGTTACCCCATAAATCCACAAGGTTTTGCATGATGTATGCCTTCATAATCATCGCAATCGCCAGATAGCTTGCGTCTTTCGGATCAGTTGAAGCCTTTTCGATCTCCACAAGGTTCTGACCTGTTGTATAACTTTCCTGGAAAGCATTCTGGTAATCGCTGTTTAATAAACGATATTGCGCAAGGTTGGTAGGCTGCGAATAACCGGAACTGATACACCACAAGCCATGCCACAGGTAAACAAAATCAAACCTTCTCGGATAGTTCATTGTATAGGCAATGTTGTTCAATGTAGCCGGCAGCAGAAGTTTAGAAGGAACCTGAGACGCGATGTTCGGATTCACCTCATTCACAGCGAGGAATTCCGTGCAGGAACTTACTAATAGTACCAATGAAACAAACAGTGTTAATATTTTCTTATTCATCGTATTTGAATTTAAAATTTTAGAAAGTAAGTTTTACGCTAAACCCATAAAGCCGGGTAGGAGGTGCCTGGTCTTCGGTCGTGAAACCAACCGCGTTACTTGATGTGGATGAGTTGTTAAACTCAGGATCTGTCCATACGTTTGTTTTTGGACGCAGCATCAGCAGGTTCCTTCCAACAATACCTACCTGGGCATTCTTGATTACATTGCTGCCAAAGATGCGGTCTACAGGAATATCGTAGGTCAATGCTACTTCTCTCAGTTTCCAGAATGCAGCGCTTGTCACATATGCCATGTCGGTGGTGTGGTAAGCAGAGTTAACCCAGAATTGACGACCGGCCTGAGCGACCAACGCAGTCGTGTTAGGCGTATAAACACCCGGCGAAGTTTCAATCACTGAATTTGGAATGATAAAGGATTGGCGTCCGTTCAGTGCAGAGTGTTCCGAAACACCTGTAAAGTCGAGTGCATTTCCTATTCGGTTGTTGATAACGTTACCACCACGGTATTCAGCTACGGCTGACAATCTGAATCCTTTGTAAGTCAAATCAGTAGCTAGTCCAACAATGTGGTTTGGATTACCATGACCAACCTGTGTTACAGCAGAGTTAACAGAAGGAAGTCCGGTAAGTTTGTCAACGATGATGTGACCCTGCGGATCCCTGTTTACGTCGGTAACTTTGATATTAGGAAATTGCTCACCAACTGTGGCATAAGACACACTGGTATTGGTACCGTCAGAAATCGCAATTTCATCTAAAGTTCCGGGAATGATTGAGATTACTTTCGATTCGGTATAGGAGTAATTGAGAGATCCGTTCCAGCGTACATCACCTATTCTAAGAATTGGCGTAAACTTCAGGTCAACCTCAATACCTCTATTCTGTAACTCACCTGCATTGATATAAGCGCGATAAAAACCGGTTGCAGCCGAGATGGTGGCTGGAATCGTCTGATCTTTCGTATTTGACTGATAGATGTTGCTTTCGAAATGGATTTTGTTTTTCAGAAAACTCATCTCAATACCAGCTTCCATTTCGGTTGTCTGCTCAGGTTTTAACGATTTATTGCTCAAGGTAGTGCTCAATGCAAATCCCGCTATCTTCCCGTATGGAAACCCTGGAGCAGAAGGATAGGATGGCAGTGTTGCATAAAAGTCGGTTAATGCGATTTGTCCGGTTTGTGACCAACCGCCTCTTAATTTCAGGAACGAAAGGACAGGATTGCTGACCAAAGTCGGAAACATATCCGAAAGGATCAAACTGGCATCAGCTGCGGGATAGAAGAATGAACGGTTTGCTTTTGTTAATCTTGAGTCCCAGTCATTACGGGCCGACAAGTGTAAGAAAGCATAGTTCTTGAATCCAAGAGTTGCATCCGCAAAAACACCGATCGAATTACGTTTTTCAGTAGTTTGTGATACAGTTGGCTCGCCAAAACGGTTACTAATATTATAGAGACCCGGAATAACCAACGATCCGGTTGCATCATATGAGGATTCGTAACGCTGCATATAAACAGAGTTACCAAGTATTGCTTTAATAGAGAAATCACCAAATTTTTTGTCCGCAGTAATCAATACGTCATTGGTCAGAACCATTGTTTGTCTCATCTGGTCGCTTGAACTACCTGAATAGGGCGATGTTACACCCATATGGCCCTGACTCCACGGGTCAGACTTGGAATAGCTGTTATAGATCGCCTCGTCTTTGTAGTTGTGATTGTTGATTGTGTTGAAGACAAGACCCGTACGGTTTGAAATATCAAGCCATTTAAGCGGTTTCAGCGAGAGGTTAACAGAACCTAAAACATCATCACGCATTTGTTTTTTGCGAGAATGCTTGATTTGCCAGTAAGGATTTGGATAGTATGCATTGAAATATCCATCTAACGTAGCAAAAGGATTGTTCACGATGTCTTTGTATTTTGTGACATTAACTTGTGGAGGCGTATTTAAAAGATTCCAGTAAACGCCACGATCCTGGTTCATATCACCACCTGATACATCTGTAGCAGTTTGTGTAAAACTCAACGTGTAATCGGCTGCAAAAATGCCATAATTTCTGCCACCTGCCATGCGGGCGCCGGTTCTGCGGTTTTTATCACCAGGAATCGTTCCGGTTGTTGAAACATCCTGTGCTGAGAGGTAGAAATGACTATTCTCATCGCTGCTGCTTACAGAAATGTCATTCTGCAGCGAAATACCAGTATTGAAGAAATTCTTTTTCTGATTTTTAATAGCGCTGTAAGGAATCATCTGGTAAGAACCATCAACCAGTTTACCACCCAAAATGACCATCTGGCCATTGAATTCCGGACCAAAAGTCTGGTTTTCGTAAGAGGTGTAAGGGTCAGTATTGCGGTCAGGTCCGATGAACATCGTATAGTTCGGATCAGAGTTCGAAGTTGTTTCACTTGAACCACCTCCGAAACGTGTTTGTAAATTTGGCAGGTAAGAAACCTGTTCAAAAGTCGTGATATTACTGATTTTTACAGTCAGTTTGCCTTTATCACCTCTTTTAGTGGTTACAATCAATACCCCGTTCGATGCATCGTTTCCGTAAAGAGCCGCTGCCGAAGCACCTTTCAATACGTTAACACTTTCAATATCATTTGGGTTAACTGAGTTAAGGTAAGTAGCGCTAACAGGAACTCCGTCCAAAACGACCAAAGCCTGGTTACTTGCCAAAAAGTGGCGGTTACCGCGAAGTGTAATCTTGGTATCAGGGTTTACACCATTATTAATAGTGTTAATCTGAAGACCAGATACCTTTGCTGCCATACCATTCATAACGTTGGCAGCACCTGCGGCTGTCAACTCCTCGTTGGCAACTTTAGCAGTAGCAGTACCCATCTCTTTCGGATTTCTTTTAATACCCATTGCTGTGACAATAACTTCATCAACAGAAACGTTCTCAGCCTTCAAAGAAATGGCATATGTAGCAGAACCGGTAATTGGGATTTCAGCTGAAACCATCCCCACAAAAGAGATCATTAATGCCTTCCCGCTTTGGGGTACTTTTAGGGTAAACTTCCCGTCCATATCGGTGACAGTTCCCAGCGTAGTCCCTTTAACTACCACGGAAGCTCCAGGAATGGAACTTCCATCTCCGCTAGAAGTCACAACACCAGAGAGCTCTCTGGTCTGTGCAAAAACCACTTGCAATCCTATGAACGCCAGAAAAGCAAGCAACAGCGAAATTTTCTTCATAGACTAAATTTTAGTGTTTAAAAAATAAAATTAATAGTGATAAAAATAATTAACAAAAGATCCCGGATTAAGTTTTAACGATCATTAACAAATGAAACTGACACCTTAACTGTCTAAAAAAACTCCGCCAAGCCTCTTTTAACACATTTAATCCAAATAATGTTGCGATCTGTTAATTAAAACTACAAAACTGTTAAAAATTGTTATTCGGTGCAAATATATTTAAAGAAAAATATTCTGCAATGGGTATGAAACAGTATGAAATTACGTTAACAATTTATTAATGTGACTTTTGTCATGTTTGTACAGGTTTGCCTTTCCGGGGGAGGCTGTATTTAATTAACTATTAGATTAATAGTAAACATCGCTTTTTTTAATTGTGGCTTGTATAGAATGATTAAAAATTATTTATAAAATTTTAATTAATTGATGTAGATCTGAAATAATTGCAGTTTTGATGCTTTTATTATTATTTATTGACTGGCTTAGGTTTAAAATAGGGGGGGTGCTTGCTAAAATATCGATAATATTCTGACTGGTGGGTATAAAAAAATGGCCCATCCAGTTCTTTTGATCAATATTGGGATTGAAATAGATTTGATCGATGCCAAAATTCATTGCGCCCACTATATCGGCGTCCCATGAGTCTCCGATCATCAGTGAGCTATTTTTAGGGGCATTCATCGACTTAATGGCGTATTCGAAGATCTCTTTCTTTGGTTTTTGAGCTCCAATCTCTTCCGAAATGAATATTTTCCGAAAATATTTCGATAATTCCGATTTTAGGATTTTATCATATTGAACTTCCTTGAATCCGTTTGTTATAATAGCTACGTCGTATCGTCCATGCAGAAAATCGAGCACTTTGCGGGCTCCTTCCACCAGTTTTGTTTGTAATGGCATTTCGGACAAGTATTTAGCATTTACAAGCCCGCCTCCTATGCTGAGGGGAGTACCATTCTTCTCAAACGCTTCTTCAAAACGTTGAATGCTTAACACCTTCTTGGTCATCAGGCCTTGCCGGTATAAGTTCCATAGGTTTTCATTGACTTCGCTATAGATCTTAAAAAAGGCATCGTATGAACCAATCTGATCCAGTAATTGCAATTTATCCAAAGCGATATACAGCGCATCGAATGAATTGGAATTAAAATCCCAGATTGTATTGTCCAGATCGAAAAACAGGTGGGTGTATTTTTTTGGGGCCATTGTTGATGTAGGTTGTTCTGAAATATTTAGGAGCTTATTTTTAAAAGCCCGAAGGGCTGTTACGATTATAGACAAGGATGAATTAATGCGGCAACCAACCCCGATGGGGTGAAATTATTGATGATATTATTCTTCATTCCACTTGAATAAATACTTTTCATCATATTCGATTTCAAATTTCCTCAAAAAATCCAGATACTCTTCTTTGAATGTCTTTTTGCGATGATGTTCTTCCTGATTTAGTATATACTGATATACCTGTTCGATTTGAGAATGTGCATAAGAAAATGAGCCATACCCTTCCTGCCATGAAAATTTACCGGGAACAAATTTTTGGGTATTAATGAAATTACTTGTATTATTCTTAATATCTCTTACTAAATCAGATAACGCTAAGGAAGGTTTTAACCCAATAAACAAATGGACATGATTTGCTACTCCATTCACAATTATAGGTTTCTGATTTTTGCCTTTAATGATTCCTGCCATGTATTTGAAAACTTCTTCACGCCAAGGCTTTTGTAATAAGTTCGCCCGACCCTCAACGGCAAATACAGCCTGAATATAGATCTGTGAAAATGTTCCTGCCATAATTATTATATTTCACCCCTTCGGGGTTTGGTTGATAATCAATTGAAATGCAATCTATAATATTGACACCCCGTCGGGGTTTGGTTGATAATAAATTGAAATACAATAACCACAAAGTCGCACAAAGGATCGCACAAAGTCACACAACGAACTAAAGAATGACCCGTTTAATGCCATTTTTAAGATGCATGACATTAAAATTAGCCAATAACCCTAACTTCCATCCGGAAAGTTTTAAAAATTCCTTCTGTATCCATAAATGTTGTAATTTTCCTTTGTGAACCTTTGCGATCTACTTTGGGCAACTTTGTGGTAAAGAAACTTCGATTTCCGCTTTATATTCGCTTATTCCTCCTCATCCTCCTTATCACTCAGTTTCGGGTCGGGTTTACCTTCCAAAACGATCACAATTTCCCCTTTAATCGTTTTAGATTGAAAGTGAAGCAATACCTCGGCTACTGTACCCCGGAAATTTTCTTCAAAGAGTTTGGAGAGTTCGCGCGAAACAGAGACTTTTCTGTCGGACCCAAAATATTCGGCGAATTGTTCAAGTGCTTTAACAAGGCGATAGGGTGATTCATAAAAGATCATCGTTCGTGTTTCGTCGGCTAACTCCTTTAGTTTCTTTTGCCTCCCTTTCTTTTGAGGCAAAAATCCTTCAAAACAAAACCGGTCGCTGGGAAATCCTGAATTAACAAGGGCTGGAACAAAAGCTGTTGCGCCGGGAAGGCATTCAACTTCAACACCCATATTGAGGCAGGTTCTCGTCAGCAAAAACCCGGGGTCGGATATTGATGGAGTCCCGGCATCAGATATAAGCGCAATGTTGTTCCCTGCAAGTATTTGTTCCGCAATGTGTTCTACCGTCCGGTGCTCATTGAATTTATGGTGCGATGAGAGGCGTGTTGCGATATTATAATGTTTCAGCAAAACCGCCGATGTTCGCGTATCTTCTGCTAAAATAAGATCCACTTCCTTTAAAATCCGTATCGCTCGTAATGTTATGTCTTCAAGATTCCCTATAGGGGTTGGTACCAGGTATAATTTTCCCATTACTAATTTGTAAAGCGGCGCTTAACCAGGACCAAAAATTTTTGACTGGCCTCAGTTTTGTTCCATTTAAAATTCATTTTTAAATAATTGACTGCATCCTGTATCGTGGCCAGCCTGTCAAGAGCCGCAACTGTATTTTCGAACTTTGCACTACTATTGGCAAACAATTCACGGATAAAGAGAAACCGGTCGTTGATGCCTATACCATCCCAAATACTATTGATCGGAATTATTTTATAGCCTGTATCATCTTTTTCGGATGTGAGGATGTCATTAACCATTTGATGTGATTCACCCAACGTTTCATTCAACGTTTTCTTTACTTCTTTAAACTCATCGGCGAGTATTTCCTCTTTTTGATCCATATTTTCAGGAACAGCCACTATATCGGTGGTGTCGGAGGTCTCTGTTTCAGTGATTATCAGTTCTTCGGGTACTTCTATTTCAATTCCGGTTGGATCATTGCTTGTCTCAGATATGACATCTTCAGATTCAACCTTGGCTGGAAGGATGTCAACAATTTCTTCTTCAGTAATAATCTGACTTGCAGCCACAAGATCGCTTGATTCTGCCAGTTCAGTCGAATCAGCAAGGTGGACTTCAACTTCTTCCTCCACTGATACTTCTACTTCTTCGAAAACAGGACTTACAGGTTCAACATCAATCGAATCTGAAGGCTCAACTAATGCAGAGAAGTGGTCATCCGTGAGTTGTGCCTTAGGTTCAACTTCGGGTATTTCTTCGGTATTTTGTTGGATTTCAATATTTAATGCTGTTTCCTGAATTACATCAACAGGATTAAGATTGTGCGGATCTGGTGTCAGAGAAGTTTCCTTCTCATCGGCCAAGTCTTCTTTGGCAAACTGTTCAAAAGGCACTTTTTCTGAATGAAAATATGTATGAATTTCGCCTTTTGGTTCTTCTGAAGGTTTAATTGCGGCGGGAATACTTTCGTGCTGAGCTGCAATTTTATGGAGTAATTCAAGTTCTCTTAATAATGCCTTTGCCCGAACGAGCGCCAATTCAACTTCATCTGAAGCCGGCAGCGATTCGAATAAAAAATCGCTTGTAATCCCCTCAAGATGTGTAATATCGTCTTTTATTAGCTTTAATAGTGTTTTTGCTTCCATCGTTCTTATTTTTTCGCAGCTAAAAATACGAAAAACCAAATGATAAAGGTTATTTTTGTTCTATGTTTATCGAAAGTAATCTCCCAAACAGCCGTAAGCGCGGATGGATCGAAGTGATCGCAGGATCAATGTTCTCAGGGAAAACCGAAGAGTTGATCCGAAGATTGCGCCGTGCTGAAATCGCGCGTCAAAAAGTTGAAATATTCAAACCTAGTATTGATGTCCGGTATTCTTCAACCGATGTAGTTTCGCATGACGAAAACACCATTCGTTCAACCGCAGTCGATAATTCTGCGACAATCTTGTTGTTAGCCGGAAATGTTGATGTTGTTGGCATCGATGAAGCGCAATTCTTTGATGTTGGACTTATTGATGTCTGCAATAAATTGTCAGATATGGGTATAAGAGTTATTGTTGCTGGTCTTGATATGGATTTCAGAGGTAAACCTTTCGGGCCAATGCCCGGATTAATGGCTTGCGCCGAATATGTCACAAAAGTTCATGCCATTTGCATGCGGTGCGGATATCTTGCCCATTTCAGTCACCGGCTTTCGGATGCTGAAAAATTAGTTGTTCTGGGCGAAAAAGGTGCTTATGAACCACTTTGCCGTGAATGCTTTTTTGATTTGGGTCTTGCTTCCAGTTAAAGAAGCAGGCTTTAGATTGGCTCGTAAAAAATCAAGAATCAGAACTTCTGGCTGTTAGTAACTTGCAAATCCATTCGTGGAAAATCTGACTCCTTAAAAAACAATGATTTAATATGGGGGCGATTTGTAAAGTTGTCAATACCCATAGCCAGTTACATGGAGCCGATTGCTGTTTTAAAAAGAATATTTATATACGCAAAATATCAAAGATCCGTATAATATGATCTCATATTCGCTTAAAGAGATTGTTGCAATTATAGGTGGCCAGTTAACTAGCCTGGATAATGCAACCGATCAGCCAATCAGATTTTTATCATTTGATTCTCGCACCATCCTTTCAGGTAAAGAAACCCTTTTCTTCGCTTTGAAAAGTGAACGCAATGACGGTCACCGCTTTATTGATGATGCGTTAGCCCGGGAGGTGAATTCATTTGTTGTTGAAGATTTACCGGCATCAAGTTCTTTGAATTCCTCGGCTCAGTTTATTGTCGTGAAAGATTCATTGACTGCACTTCAAAAACTGGCGGCTTTTCATCGTAAACGGTTTACATATCCTGTTGTCGGAATCACAGGAAGTAATGGTAAAACTATTGTAAAAGAGTGGCTTAGTGAGCTATTGAGTCCTGAATTAAAAATTGTCAGAAGTCCGCGTAGTTATAATTCTCAGATTGGAAATCCGCTTTCTGTCTG
The DNA here is from genome assembly GCA_038236995.1 of Bacteroidales bacterium. Lineage (GTDB taxonomy): Bacteria > Bacteroidota > Bacteroidia > Bacteroidales > Prolixibacteraceae > JAAFHB01. The sequence continues at coordinate 66,704 of JBBRZE010000018.1, forward strand.
GTTGATGGATCAACGGTTCGATCTTGCCATTTTTGAAGCCGGAATATCAAAGCCAGGTGAGATGGAAAGGCTAGAGGCGATCTTAAAACCTGATCATGGAATTTTTACCCATCTTGGGAAGGCCCATCTCGAGAATTTTAGTTCGATTGAAGAATTGGTGGATGAAAAGATCCGATTATTCATAAATAGTACCCTCATTATATATTGTAAAGATTTTGAATTACTGCGTCAAGCAATCGGGAAAGCCATATTCAATAATAATCCCAGACTTTTCAGTTGGTCCGCAGGTGACCATTCTGCTGATTTGTTAATTACTAATAAGGCCACGAGCAACGAATCTACACTGATTGAAGGCATATTCCAGTCGGCAAAGATTTCCATCACCATTCCATTCACCGATGATGCCAGTATCGAAAATGCGATTCATTGCTGGGCGTATTTATTGGCAACAAATTGTAATATCCAATCTTTAAAAGACAAGTTTTTAAAGATTACCCCCGTTGCGATGAGGCTTGAACTGAAAAAGGGGATTAATGGTTGCACCATTATTAATGATTCGTACAACTCCGATACCGCATCGCTTGTAAATGCGTTGGATTTTCTCGATCAACAAACAGATAATCGGAAAACACGCTGTACGGTTATTATTTCGGATATACTCCAATCGGGCGAATACCCGGATATTTTGTATCGGGAGGTTTCCTATTACATTCAAATGCGTCATATTGACCGGCTCATCGGGATCGGACCGGAAATTAGCCGCTTTGGTTCTATGTTTGCTACCAACGAAAAACTCTTTTTCCCCTCTTCCGATGAGTTTCTGCTTCATTTTAAGGAAAGCGACTTCAATCACGAGGTAATACTGTTGAAAGGTGCGCGGCAATTCCGTTTCGACAGAATTTCAGCAGTCCTTCAGCAGAAGGCCCACCAGACAGTGATGGAAATTGATCTTGACGCGATGGTTTATAACCTTAATTTTTATCGCGAGAAGCTGAGTCCGACCACTAAAGTGATGGCGATGGTAAAAGCTTTTTCTTATGGAACCGGATCCGTAGAGGTAGCGAAGGCGCTGCAATACAGACGAATCGATTATCTTGCCGTTGCTATAGCTGACGAAGGTATCGAACTGAGAAATAATGGGATTGAGGTTCCTATCCTTGTGATGAATCCTGAGGAGCATGCTTTTGATGCAATGATTGAGAACCGCCTCGAGCCAAATATTTACCGATTCGAACTGCTTCAAAAATTTGATGAAGCCTTAAAACGAAATGCAGTCAGCAATTTTCCGGTTCACCTGAAAGTAGACACAGGAATGAAACGGCTTGGTTTCGATCATCCAGAGGCGATGAATAAAGTGGCGGAATTTATCCGAACGAATGACACCATGTATATTCGTTCGGTGTTCTCACACCTGGCAGTAAGTGATGATCCCGGGAATGATCGTTTTACACAATTGCAATTCGATAGATTTAGGGATTATTGTGACATTATCGCAAACCAATTTGAATATAAGATATTAAGACATATCTTGAATTCATCGGGGATTGAGCGTTTCCCGGAAATGGAATTGGATATGGTCCGGCTTGGAATTGGCCTTTATGGTGTAAGTTCTGTTTGCCAGAAAGGATTACGCAATGTTGCCACGCTTAAAACCACTATTTCTCAAATTAGAACGGTTGAGGCTGGTGAAACAATTGGTTATGGGAGAATAGGTGTAGCCAATACTCCTCTGACAATTGCAATTTTGCCAATCGGTTATGCTGATGGTTTCAACAGAAGATTGAGTAATGGGGTGGGAAAGGTATTGATCAGGGGATCGAAAGCTCCGGTTATTGGAACCATCTGCATGGATATGTGTATGGTGGATATTACTGGGATCGTTGCCCACGAAGGTGACCGGGCAATTATTTTTGGAGAAGATCTGCCCGTAAGTGAGGTGGCTGAAACCTTGGGAACAATTTCATACGAAATTCTCACCTCAATTGGACAGCGGGTTAAAAGGATTTATTTTAAAGAATGAAAAGGCCTTTGTCATTATTATTAAAGGTACTTAGTGCCATCCAAAATTAGTTAATTGTACGAAATGTTTTCCACTTAAAAAGGAGAACCCGCGCCAGCATTCTTGTCAGCACCATAATTACAGGTACCACCCCAATTAAACCTTTCCAAAAAAGCACAGCACTTTTCAAATATCGCCGGACTAAATATTACAGTTCTTTTTTTTTGTGTTCAGTACAAATGTGCTGATTATGAATTGATTAAATATTTACATTTCGGTAGCTTCCAAAAAATGAAAAATTTGTCAGGTTAGACTAACGGGGATCAAAAAATCCGGATTGACTATAATATGTGCCACTCTAAATACAACATAATGGTTTAGTAAAATTGGAATAGCAGAAAAATGAAACTACTGTTGAGGATATTCGTATTAATAGATTAACCGATTACTCTTATTTTAAGCCTACATGGTCGATTATTAGTAAAACATTCATCCTTAAAATAGAGTTGTTAGACAACTGCCTCAATTGAACTTATGAAAAATATTCATAAATGGTTTGGAAAAGAAAAAAGACTAGGCTTTAAGTTTGGTTTATTATCCTTATTTTTCTTGTGTTTAGCTGGACAATCGAAGGGACAGGGGCCTTGTACCATATTGCCTGCCAATGCTATAGTCTGTTATGGAAGCAGTACATTTAACCTTTCCTATTCTTTAACTGGAAACCCTGTTCTGTACACACTTACAACAGGGGATCGAGCTATTCCGGGTTTTTCGCCAGTTACCGATGCTAATTTGGTTGGTTCTCCCGAAACCATATCTATACCAAATTCTGTTACTGCCGGTACTTATGATTTCAACATTGTGGTCTCTTCAACAGATTGCGTTTCTCCCAGTGTACCTTTCACATTAACCATTTTACCACCTTTATCTGTGATAGCATCTGCAGGAAGTGGAACAGTGTGTGTCGGATCTACTGAAATTCTAAATGCTTCACCCTCAAATTTAACATCTTATACCTGGGTTTCAAATCCTGTTACAACGATTTCTTCGGTTTATAATCCTTCTGTTACAATTAATGAAAATACGACATATACAGTTACTGTGACAGATGAAAATAATTGTTCTGCAAGTGACATTGTTACAGTTTCCTTAAAAATTGATGTAGCGATCACTTCCGCTACAGCAGGTGCCACTTCTGTTTGCCCGGGTGTCACAACAACATTGACTGCCAATGGTGTGGCAGGAACAAATGCCCTGGTAACCTGGTGGACAGCATCTGGTGGTACGGGCACAAACCTTGGTACAGGACTAACAATAAATGGAGGTGCAGGTACTTATTATGCAAGGGTAACCGGTGATTGCGGATCAGCAGCCGAAGCCAGTGTTACAGTAACATCCAACGATGTTTTAGCGATCACTTCCGTTACAGCAGGTGCCACTTCTGTTTGTCTGGGTGTCACAACAACATTGACTGCCAATGGTGTGGCAGGAACAAATGCCATCGTAACCTGGTGGACCGCATCGGGTGGTACGGGCACAAACCTTGGTACAGGACTAACAATAAATGGAGGTGCAGGTACTTATTATGCAAGGGTAACCGGTGATTGCGGATCAGCAGCCGAAGCCAGTGTTACAGTAACTTCCAACGAAGTTTTAGCGATCACTTCCGCTACAGCAGGTGCTACTTCTGTTTGCCAGGGGGCCACAACAGCTTTGACTGCCAATGGTGTGGCAGGAACAAATGCCATCGTAACCTGGTGGACAGCATCGGGTGGTACGGGCACAAACCTTGGTACAGGACTAACAATAAATGGAGGTGCAGGTAC
>JBBRZE010000019.1:0-68368 GCA_038236995.1 Bacteroidales bacterium
ACTTCTTCAAAATCAACGTCGGTTACTTCACCGTCGCCTTTTGGACCTTGTTGTTGAGCGTCTGGTCCACCATCCGGAGAACCAGCAGGGCCACCTTGAGCACTGGTTGCGTTATACATCTCCTGAGAGGCAGCCTGAAAAACAGCGTTCAATTCCGTTGTTGAAGCATCAATACCACTTAGATCCTGAGCTTTGTGGGCGTCTTTCAACTTGCCCAGGGCAGCTTCGATCGGTCCTTTTTTATCAGCAGGAAGTTTATCTCCAAACTCTTTCAGTTGTTTTTCAGTCTGAAAGATCAGGGTATCGGCATGATTAAGTTTCTCAATTTTTTCTACTGCCTGTTTGTCTGATTCTGCATTTGCAGCAGCTTCGTCTCTCATCCTTTTGATTTCATCATCGGTGAGACCTGTCGTTGCTTCAATTCTGATTGACTGCTCCTTATTTGTCGCTTTGTCTTTTGCTGTAACGTGAAGAATCCCGTTGGCATCAATATCAAAAGCAACTTCAATCTGAGGTACACCTCGTTGTGCTGGTGGAAGTCCATCAAGATGGAAACGGCCAATCGTTTTATTTCCCTGAGCCATTGGACGTTCACCCTGAAGCACATGGATTTCGACAGACGGCTGACTATCAGCTGCAGTTGTAAATGTTTCTGCCTTTTTGGTCGGAATCGTAGTATTGGCTTCAATCAATTTTGTCATTACACCACCCATGGTTTCGATACCCAAAGAAAGAGGAGTAACATCCAGTAATAATACGTCTTTTACTTCACCTGAAAGGACACCACCCTGAATGGCAGCTCCAACAGCAACTACTTCGTCAGGATTAACACCTTTCGATGGTACTCTTCCGAAAAGACTCTGTACTTTTTCCTGAATTGCAGGAATACGGGTTGAACCACCGACAAGAATAACCTCGTCAATATCTTTAATGGTCATACCGGCATTCTTTAAAGCTTTCCGGCAAGGTTCCATTGTCGCGTTGATCAGTTTGTCGCACAATTGCTCGAACTTAGCACGTGTAAGCGATTTTACAAGATGCTTTGGAACGCCGTTAACCGGCATTATATATGGCAGGTTGATCTCTGTTTGTGTAGAACTTGACAGTTCAATTTTAGCTTTTTCAGCTGCTTCTTTCAAACGCTGTAATGCCATTGCATCTTTATGCAAATCAACGCCTTCGTCTTTTTTGAATTCGTCTGTCAACCAGTCAACAATTGCCTGATCGAAATCATCACCACCAAGATGGGTATCACCATCAGTCGATTTAACTTCAAAAACGCCTTCACCTAATTCGAGGATTGAAATATCGAATGTTCCACCACCAAGGTCAAACACAGCGATTTTCATGTCTTTGTGCATTTTGTCAAGACCATAGGCCAATGAAGCGGCTGTTGGTTCGTTGATGATACGGCGGACCTTTAGTCCTGCAATTTCTCCGGCTTCCTTTGTTGCCTGACGCTGTGAGTCATTAAAATAAGCAGGAACGGTAATAACCGCTTCTGTCACTTCCTGACCCAGGTAATCCTCTGCGGTTTTCTTCATTTTCTGAAGTACCATTGCCGAAATTTCCTGTGGGGAATATAAACGATCGTCAATTTTCACCTTTGGTGTATCATGATCCCCCTGAATAACGGAGAACGGAACTCTTTTGATTTCTTTTGACAGGTTCGCATATGGTTCTCCCATAAAGCGTTTAATTGAGGAAATCGTTTTGGCAGGGTTGGTAATAGCCTGACGTTTTGCTGGATCTCCAACTTTACGTTCGCCATTTTCAACAAATGCCACAACTGACGGAGTTGTGCGTTTGCCTTCGCTGTTGGGGATAACCACCGGTTCGTTGCCTTCCATAACGGCAACACAGGAGTTGGTTGTTCCTAAGTCAATTCCAATAATTTTTCCCATTTCTCTATTGTTATATTTGTACTATTGATTCAATTTTCAATGCTATTACCCTTTACTTACCAATCTTGTGCCAATATTGACAAACAGCTTTATTTGGCAATATTGGCACAATAAAATGCAGAATTTAAAATCAAAGTGTCATCTTTTATGACAAAACGACAGCGTGAAGAGATATATGCATAATCGGGTTGAAGAGACGACTCCGCCAGTTTATTTTAATTTTAACACAATTTTACCATAAGCAAAGGTGACCTATTATTAATTTTTTAATTTTGATGCAAACTAAATTATTCGAAAAATTAAATATCTATGAAACCGAAAAAAATTGAACCAAAAATCCAGGAGCGGCTTCAGTCACTGGATGTATTGCGTGGATTTGATATGTTATGGATTATTGGTGGTGGCAGTCTGATAGTTGCATTAGCGGAAGCAACGAAGTGGGGTTGGCTTGAAGTGATTGCCGAGCAGATGGAACATGTTCCATGGGCAGGATTTCATTTCGAAGATCTTATTTTTCCGCTTTTCATGTTTATTTCAGGTGTGGCTATTCCATACGCGATAACGGCTAAAGTTGAACAAGGAGCTAAGCGGAAAATGCTTTTCAACAAAATTCTTAAAAGGGGAATTACGCTAGTGATATTTGGGATCATCTATAACGGTGCGTTGAAACATGGATTTTCGAATATGCGAATTGCCAGTGTCCTTGGACAAATTGGTCTGGGTTATCTGTTCGCAGCAACCATAGTTTTATATACGAAATCATATAAAACGCGACTTGCCTGGTTGATTGGCATTTTGTCAGGCATTGCTATTCTACAACTCCTAGTTCCGGTTCCCGGATATGGCGCTGGCCTTTTAGATCAGGTAGGTGGAATGAATGCATGGATCGATCGCACTTTCTTGCCTGGCAGATTGCATGGCGGAACGTTTGATCCTGAGGGCTTGTTGTGTATTGTTTCTGCAATAACAGTAACCTTAATGGGGGCTTTAGCCGGTTCACTCCTTCGCGACGGAGAACCTGCATCAAAACGAAAAGCAGGGATATTAGCGATAGCCGGTGCCTGTCTTATCACAGTTGCGCTTGTTCTTTCAACATTTTACCCGATCATCAAAGCAGCATGGACAGTTCCTTTCAACCTGCTGACAGTAGGGATTGGTTCCCTTCTGCTTTCATTATTCTATTTTACAATTGACGTAAAAAACTGGACAGGAGGAATTGTTTCATATAAAATATTGTTTTTTAAGGTAATAGGAATGAATTCCATTACGATCTATATGCTAACTGCAATTATCGATTTTCGTGGCGCTTCCATGTTTTTTGCAGGTTGGCTCGCTGCCCCTTTAGGTGAATGGATCGTGATTTTGGGGGCCATTGTACTTGAATGGTTGTTACTGTATTACCTTTATCAAAAGAAAATCTTCCTGCGGGTTTAATTTTTCTGATCAACTGTTAAACTTTACCGGAACTAAAATTGAAGTATTTGTGACTGAGATCTAACGAATTTTCTACTTTTGTCATGAATATTTCATTTTTGATAATATAATTATGTCAGTACAGAAAGAGGTGAAAAGGGTTACAACCCATGTGCTTGCTGAAATGAAGTTGCATGGAGAGAAGATTTCGATGTTGACTTCCTACGATTACAGCATGGCGAAGCTTGTCGATCAGGCTGGTATTGATGTGATTCTTGTAGGAGATTCAGCTTCGAATGTGATGGCTGGAAACGAAACTACGCTCCCGATTACACTCGACCAGATGATTTATCATGGCAAATCGGTTGTGAGGGCTGTGACAAGGGCATTGGTCGTTGTTGATATGCCATTCGGAACCTACCAGGGTAATTCGCTTGAGGCGCTTAACTCAGCGATCAAAATCATGAAAATCACCCATGCGGATGCAGTGAAACTTGAGGGTGGCAAAGAAGAAATCGAATCGGTTGAGCGGATTGTCAGGGCTGGGATACCAGTGATGGGCCATCTCGGACTAATGCCACAGTCAATACACAAATACGGAACTTATTCGGTAAGGGCGAAGGAAGAGGTAGAAGCGAAAAAACTAATCGAAGATGCCCATTTATTGGAGCAAGCCGGTTGCTTTGCAATCGTTCTCGAGAAAATACCAGCAAAGCTTGGCGAACAAGTTGCTAAAGAATTAAAAATTCCGGTAATAGGTATTGGTGCGGGAGGAGAAGTTGATGGTCAGGTTCTTGTTATTCACGATATGCTAGGCCTGACACAGGAATTCTCCCCCCGGTTTTTACGTCGTTACCTGAATCTAGCTGCTGACATTAAAGGTGCGGTTGAAAATTATGTAGCAGATGTAAAATCACGTGACTTTCCGAATGAGAAAGAACAATACGAGTAGTTTGTCGATATTAAATGAGATAGTTTGCCAGGCTTCGAAAATATTTTGTTTAGATAATTTTTGATATAAAATTGATGACGCAATTAGCCGTTCTTTTTGAAGACAATCATATTATTGCCATCAACAAACGATGTGGGGAGATCGTGCAGGGAGACAAAACCGGCGACCCAACAATGGGAGATGAGGTAAAGAATTATCTTAAAGAGAAATACAACAAGCCTGGCAATGTATTTTTAGGTGTGACTCATCGTCTCGACCGGCCGACAAGTGGTGCTGTACTTTTTGCCAGAACTTCAAAAGCGCTAACGCGACTGAATGAAATGTTCAAGGAGGACCATTCGATCCACAAAACTTATTGGGCAGTAGTTGACAAAAAGCCAGAGCCATCAACCTGTAAATTAGACCACTGGATTGTTCGCGACACGAAGAAGAATAAGTCATTTGCATATCTGAATGAAAGGAAGGAATCGAAAAAAGCCAGCCTGACTTACCATTATCTTAGTTCGTCTGATCGTTTTCATCTGATTGAAATCGAACTGCATACCGGGCGGCATCATCAAATCAGGGCGCAGTTGTCCACCATTGGATTGCACATCAAAGGAGATCTCAAATATGGTTTTTCACGATCAAACAGCGACGGAGGAATTCACCTTCATGCCCGTAAAATTGAATTTACGCATCCTGTAACCGGGGACCCAATCACCATCCTGGCACCTCCACCAAATGATCCCGTCTGGAATTATTTTATCAAGACGATTGAGGTTTAATTATCTTTCAGAAATCCCGGTAATTTTTCCAATAACGTTCCTGGCTTGATATGAAGGACCTTCATTCCTAACGCTTTAGCCGCTTTAGTATTTTCTTCCATATCGTCAATAAATAGCGTCTCTTCCGGCTCAAGACCGGCCTCAGTTAAAGCATGAATGTAAATCCGGGGATTTGGTTTTCGCATTCCCATTTCATGCGAATAGAAGTTCCGTTCAAATAAGTCGTAAAACGAATAGCCAAAGTCCGCTTCGAATTCCCGGTGAAATTTGATACGGTGAATTTCGTTCGTATTGCTCAATAAAAATAACCGGTAGCTCTTTTTCAATTCTTCTAGATACCTGATCCTGTCGGCGGGAATATCCAGAATCATTGCTGTCCAGGCTTCATCAATTTCCCTGTCATTCCTTTGTAAGGCAGTCATTTTCCTTACATTATTACGAAAAACCTCGGGCGATGAATTTCCACTTTCGAGGCTGTAAAAGAGTTCCTTACCGTTCGTTTTATTATTCTCCTCATAAAAATCGCTCCATCCCAGGTTCCGAAATGCATCTACAGTTAATTGCGGATTGATGTTTAGGATAACTCCTCCAAGGTCGAAAATGATATTGTGAATTGGTTTTACCGACATAATTAGTAATTTTCTGATGCAAAGATATTGGTTTAATGTTTGTTTCTACGCCATATCTTTTGCGGCGGCTTCCATTAACAGGTAAAACGCCTGCGCTTCAGGAGCAAAATAGGAACGGTCGAAATTTGGCAATCCACACACATCGTGTACATAACCCAAACTATCAACGCGATCGTTCGTAGCTTTTCGCATAATTTCAGCATTTACGAGGTAGCCAAAATCGAGATAACCAGCTTTAACTCCCCGGAATATCGTGTAAGCAAGCATTTGGCTCAGATTCACTTCAGGAAATGTATCAGGTCTGTTAACCACATCGTGAAAAAGTCCGTCCGGCCGGAGGTATTTCAAACAACCATCCAAAATCTCCTTCACATAAATGATCAACTTCTTTTTCTCCTCCATCCTATTTTCAGGAAGCAACTTAATGACTCGTGTTATTCCGGCCGCTGACCATCCATTACCGACACCCCAAAAATCCTCGCGTTTGAATTGTTTATTTTCATCATCCCAAATATGGGAATACAACTTATCTTTTGGATGATATAAATATTTTCGAAAACCGTCGATTTGCCTAATTGCTTCCTTGTATTCTCCAGCCGCGGCCAGAAAAGGTGGTAACATGTAATTCCCATCCGACATGATCCATTTAGTAGGTTCCTGTGTGTGATAGATGATTCCTTCATGCGTTTTATGATTTGACGTTTTAAATACATCAAGCATTGCGTCGGCACCCGTTTTAAATATCGGATCGCCCATCTTTTTATAAGCGAATAAGACCACCTCCCCTATACTTGAACAGTCGTTGATCGGACCATTGCCTTTAATCACCGAAAACCGCCCGTTTACCTGCCTTAAAATTGCACCTCTGGCAAACGAAATGGCAAGATCATATTCGCCCATCTCGAGAAACGCCTGTGCAACTGTACCTTGTTCCCAATCGAAACGTTGCATTCCAAGCGTGGCAATTTTCACCCGTTCGATACGGTCCTTTAAATCGGATGGTTTACCAGAGAAAAGATCTTTCTTATTATCTTGTATTTGCGGACCGGAAGCGCTATAAGCAATGGTTTGCATTCCAACTAAACCGACTGAAACGCCAGCAGCTGATTTCAAAAAGACCCTCCTTGATTGGTTATTTTCCATTTTTTTCATTCGTCAGGTGGAAGAATTATTTGAACAAATGTAGATAAAAATTTGTAGCTGATTAAAACAACCTATATTTGAAAGGCTATAAAAGCATTTTTCGATATGTCTGACAAACATCACCACCATCACCCAATTTTAAGCGGAAAGAATTTGATTCTTCCGATCATCCTTAACGTAGGAATCACAGTTGCACAAGTTATTGGGGGTATCATATCCGGAAGTATTGCCCTTCTTTCGGATGCTGCACATAACTTCAGTGACGTTCTGGCACTGATATTTAGCTATATTGCTGCAAGGTTAGCCGGACGCGACAGAACGCTAAAAGAAACATTCGGGTATAAACGTGCCGGAATATTTGCCGCATTTATTAACGCTGCAACCCTGATGATTATTGCAACCGTTCTTATCCAGGAGGCCATTGAGCGGTTAATGAACCCAAGGCCAGTTGAAGGAAATATCGTGATATACCTTGCTGCGCTGGGGATTCTCTTTAATGGAGTAAGCGCCCTGATGGTAAAAAAGGAGGCTGGATCAGATATAAATATGCGCTCTGCCTATCTGCACCTGTTTACCGATATGCTCACCTCTGTGGCCGTTTTTATAGGCGGTTTTGCTATCAGTTACCTTGGATGGTTCTGGGTAGATGGTGTCCTGACCATTGCGATTTCACTCTTTCTGATTTACAGCAGCTGGGAAATTTTCTATGAATCGGTACGGATATTTATGCAATTTACCCCTTCACAGATTAATATTGAAGACGTTGCAGCCGAGATTACACTGATAAAAGGCGTTAAGAATATTCACCACGTTCATGCCTGGAAACTTGACGATCATGACATGATGTTCGAAGCACATCTCGATCTTGAGGAGGATTATACGATTTCACATTTCGAGTTGATTCTGGATAAAGTAGAGACCATCCTTCTACATCACGACATTCATCATTTCAATATTCAACCCGAATGGGTTCGCGATGATGAAAAGTCGTTAATCAACAAATTGGATCACTGAAAACTAAAATTCTCAGGTTTACTCTGTCGTGCTGAGATCTTTCAACGTGGTTTTACCCATAATTTCGAAAGTGCTGTCTCTTACAGCTTTAAATGCTTGCCTGATTTTACAGAGCGCTTCAACCTTGCAAAATTCGCAAGGTTGATACGACTTTTCTGAGACGTAGGAGGTCAGTTTTGTGGAGACAAGTCATATCTTAACAGTATATTTTTGACCATTTACAATGCCCGGCATCGTATTTACATTAGCATTCCGGTTGCTTGCAATGACCGGCAGCATATTTACAATAGCATTCCGGTTGCTTGCAATGACCGGCAGCATATTTACAATAGCATTCCGGTTGCTGACAATGACCGGCAACATATTTACAATAGGATTCTGGTTGCCTGCAATGACCGGCAGCATATTTACAATAGGATTCCGGTTGCTTACAATGACCGGCAACATATTTACAATAGGATTTCGGTTGTTTGCAATGACCGGCAATATATTTACACAACCATCATGGCTATTTATACAGGAGTTTTCACGGAACTGAGTCTATTCTATAATTTTCTTCGGGAGGATTAACACCTGCCTTTTAGGATATTTCTGTTTATATACTCAGGATAGCGCAGGAAATGCACGATCCTGAATATTTAGAGGCTCCCAAATTTGATTCCAAAATAATAAGTACGGGGCGCTGATGGTCCGTAAATGTAGTTGCTGTCACGGTTTTTACCCGAGTCGAAATCATCCTGGTAGGCGTTGAAAATATTTTTAATGCCACCAAATATTTCTATTCCAAGGTTTAACCGAATCACTTTGGTCAGGTAGATCAGCTTAACATTGTTTTCAAGGAAACTACGTGTAGTGACATACTTGTCGTTCACGGGATTTTCGGGAGCACCTGCGAGGTGCAGAATCTCCATTTTACCGGTATAAACCCCGCTGATCGAAGCATTAAATTTCCCTTTTGGGGTCAAGGTAAAGGTATAATAACCGTATTTGTCGGGGCTTCTAAGGTAGTGTTTCACGGCTGGGAGTGTCGCTGAATAGCGTACAGGGTTTTCGTAATTGCTCTTCTGATAGGTATAACCAGCTTCCAGCTGCACTTTCCCGCTATAGTTTCCCCTTAGTTCAACCGTTACCCCACGGACAAGCGAACTTGCGGCATTCCGCTTTTCGTAAATCACACCGAATTCATCGGAACCGACCTCTTCAAGTACAAATGAATTGTTGAGCTGCGTATAAAATCCTTCGAGTGTATATCCCAAAATAAAACGTTCTGTTGGCTTATCGAAATTGAATGAGGCGCTGAAACTGTTTGAACGCTCTTCGCGCAGATCATCAGATAGCCGGATTCTTGAAATCCCGCCTCCGGCAAATGCGATATGCATATCGGCATCGAAAGCTTGAGGGGCACGGAATCCGGTTGACCATGAAACCCTGAGTTGAGATGCATTTTTATATTTGTATAGTAAAGATAACCTTGGATTCACAATAAGTTTATCCACCAGGTTATGTTTGTCGGCACGTATTCCTGAAAGGAAAGTAAGGCCCCGGGCAAAATTCCAGTCACTCTGCAAAAAGCTGCCCGATGTTCGTGTCGTCTGATCAAGTTTGTAGTTATAGGCATCAATTTCGTCAACGATATCATCATAAAAATACTCTGTACCAATTGTAAACAAATTGGTTCCGGTAATGAATTTGTCCGTTTTATAATTGAATTGTACACCTCCCTGGTAGGAGCGATTCAAGGTGTTACCATAAGGAGGATTCAACAGGTGATTGTTGTATGCTGGCTGGTCATCCGGTTCAGGAAGAATACCCGTGTAATGATTCCTTTTCGTGCTTTGTGCCCCGGCATAGGCCGAGAAAGAGCTCTTTTCATTGAAAGTAATCTCATAATCGATTCCGCCCATTAACACATTATGGGTACGTTCTTCCGATTGTTGGGTCAGAAAAGCTGGTTTCGCAGACATCTCACCACCAAACCGGTATTCGTACAAACTGCTAATACTGAATTCTATTTTCTGATTTGCCGTAGGCTTTAAAAAGGCAGTTACCCCAAAAGAGTTATTTTTCAGCATCGGTAGCTCCGAATAATTGTCACCATTTTGGTCGTAGCTCTCCCTGTCGCGGTGCGATGCAAAGAACGACATCCCTGAATTCCGTTGAGGTGAAAGCACATTGGCATTGGCATTGAGCTGAAAATCGGATGCTCCATTTCCAATCCAGGAATGGTTCGATGTGACCTGGTAGGAGTTATTGTCGGGTATTTTGGTGATTATATTTACGATTCCGCCAATAGCACTCGATCCATATAAAACCGAACCACCTCCCCGAACCACTTCTATCCGGTCGACCATGTTGGCAGGGATCTGTTCAAGACCATAAAGTCCTGTCAGCGGACTAAATACGGGTCTGCTGTTAACAAGGATGAGCGAGTAAGCACCCCCGAGTCCGTTCATGCGCAGTTGTGAATAATTACACGTTTGGCAATCAGTCTCGACACGTAAGCCAGGTTGAAAACACAAACCTTCCGATAACGTGGTTGCCTGGATAATATTAAGCATTTTTCCCTCAATTACATTCACAATTACAGGTGAATCGGTTTTTCGCTTCGACGTTTTGGTTCCTGAAATCACCACTTCGTTTATAGTGTTCAGAACTTCCTTTAAATCAAAATTAACCTCGATTGTAGTGCCTTTTATGACTTTGATCTTTTTAGTTTGCGTCTCATATCCGATCATTTGGGCGACAAGAATATACTCCCCTTCCGGTAGATTTACTAGCATATAATGGCCGGTATTATCAGTTGAGGTGCCGATCGCTTTGCCCTGAATAAACACATAGACAAACGAAAGATGTTCGCCATTTGATTTTACATCTCCGAAAACATTGGCATCGGTTTTTCGACCCACTACCATAAATGGAATGGCAGTCAATAATATATACAGATATACGAGTTTCATATTAAATTATTTATGATTTCTATCCGGAATTAATACAGCAATGATTAATTCCGGTTAAGTATTTTAACGGAAATCGGATAATGAAAGTTCGTCTTCTGGTAATAAAAGATTCATCCGTTAGTTGGCGGAATACACAAAATTGCTTTTATATTGAGGTGAAAAAGAAGGGATGAGTTTATACAATCTCACCCCTTTAGAATATTCAAACTATTTTACAATTGTAAAACGGACCGGCAACTCACCGTTATTACAAAGTGCTGCAAAATAGCGCACTTCGGCTTGTGTGAAATCACCTGTAATTGAGCATTTACCACCTTCGATCGCATCTCTTATTACAGGAGCATAGAGCACCTTGTTATCCAATACAATTGCAATTGCATTGTTAATATTACGCCTTGTTGCATCAGCCCAAAGTTGTACCGCCGGTTTTTTAAATTCAATCCCAAGCTCATAGATTCCGGATGCTTTGTCCAGACCGGATTTCGCACTTTCAATATCCGATCCTGTCAGCAATGCCCCTTTTTCGCCTTCCAAACGAAGTGCATAAAGACACACATTCGCATCTCCTGAGGAAGCACTCCAGGCAAATTTACAATTCTGATTGAGGGTAACTGTCTTTAAATACTCGTTTACTTTTTCCACTTCCGGTACGGTAGCACAACCAATTACTGCCATTGAATGATCAGGGCCATCGGCCTTTAAAAGTGAAAATAAATGATTGTCTCCCTTTAAAATTTCGGAAAAACTTTCGCGATTGTAAGTCGCATAAAATGACAATGATCCTTGATGTGTAAGAAGGTTTTCAATTGCCTTCACATCCCAGCCATCAGCAAGAACTACCTGAATTTGGTTCTTCCCGGGAATGACTGTCAGTTCAAACTTTTCGGAACTGAAATCCTTTAGCCGGGCCGTAAAAATCGCTGCAGATTGCGAAAGCGTGGCCGATGAGATATTGTTATCAGCCGATTGGATCAAAATACGGGTTTCTGCACTTGCCTTATTAGAAAAGAAACTGGCAATTATACCGAATGCAAAAACGGCTATTATTAAATAGATGATTGTTTTTTTCATTTTATAAAATTTTTAAGTTAAAAATACGGTTCCCTTTTCGAAAAGACGGAACATTTGTAATATTACTTGTGGTAATCTAACTTAAAACGGGCACATCTTCAGCCCCTTTGGGGAAGAGGTGGTAATAAAACCGGCTCATAGCGAATGGTTTTATTACTAATTCGGTTTGACGGAGCGTGAAAAACCGTTGGGCGATCGTTCTGTTGTCCGCAGATTGTTTAAAGGTTGTATTAAAAAGGTGAATGTACTTTTGATCGACAAAAGAAACCCAGGATTTTTCGAAGAGCGGTAACTGAACAGCATCTGCACCAACAGCCTGAGCAGATTTTGAATGCCATTCCGATACTAATTCGTGCGGCACCGGCTTGATTGATTGCAGATTCGAGTAGTCAGAAAAAGCAGCAACAATAAAAAAGAAAAGAACTATAAATAGCGCTGTTCCAAAATAATTGCCGATATCTTCAACTCTGTTTTTCATGATTCAAAGATAAATAATTCATTTCAAAATTTACGAACGATTTTATCGCCATTCATTGTCAGCACTTAAAAATGCTTTTTTACCGAGAAAACGTGCATATGCCATCGATGCCTTTTCAAATAAACCGGATGTGATTTCGTTGTCCGGAAGAAAAGACGTAGCCCCCATCAATACTTCGTCTTTTTTAATTGTCCGATTCCACAAACCTGCCACCTGACCGTCGGCAACAATAACCGGTCGGAAAATTCCATTATCTGAAACTGCCTTTTTGTGATGGACCAATGAAAGAGAAGCGCTTCTGTCCCTGTAACTGATTAAAAACTCGTCGAATGCGGGCAATAAATAAACGGAATTTCTATCCATCCTATTACCGGGAAAGGAATCTTTAAACCAATATTGGACAGCATCAATCGTTTCAGAAATAAATCCAGATTTTACAGCTTCAAATCCCTGTCTCGCTTCAGTGACAGACAAACCGGACCACCAGACAAAATCCTGGAAGGTAGCAGGTCCATGACTAGTGAAATATCTTCTTGCAAGTTCAGCCAGGGATTCGCCTCTCCAAAGGATTTTCTTGTAAGGAACCCTGTCACATAACAAGGCATAGGTCTGTTTATTGCCGTTAACTTGTCCACTGCAAACAATCCCTTCAAGTTCTGCCCGAAGCATTATATGGGATAAACGGTTGTTGTCTGTTTTGATATTAGCGTTGTTAAAGGCGATGGCCAATTCTTCGCGCGATAAATGGACGCCTCCGGCAAGCAATTGCCCGATGATATGGTTACTCTTTGTATAGATGGCTACGGAAAGTTCCAGTTCTTTGTCTCTTGATTTCATTGACGATTTAATCTTGTTCGCAGTGAGGTCAAGTAACCAGTAAATATCTTCTGAAGCAACAAAATGCCACGTTGGTCGCATAACATGCGTCCGGAGAACTTCTCCTTTGTTTAAAGCTTTCTCAATTATTGCATTGGTCGGATTTAAAAGCCGGACGCCGACCGCCCATTTCGCCATTGCAAAATCCTGAGCCTGCATTGCCCCCATCCATAATACAACTTCTTTGGCTGAGGTGAATTTGGTTGATGCAATTTTCTGACTGAATAAACGACAATTTGAAATTTCGGTTAAAGTCATCCGGTTTTATTCGATTAATAAGATTGCAATTTTATTCATTTCTGCCGGATTATCTTTTACCACATTGATGTCTAATCCTGCATTTCGGACCGTCTGATAAACATCGACCGCGAAACTCTCGGGACTTGGTCTCGATTTCATTTTATCCTTGCAATTTATCCTGTTCCCGGAACAATCCTTACACAACGTGCAACATGTTTGGTTCAATAAAAACGTTTTTTGATAGCCCGACAGAAAGACCTCACGTTCAATATCCAGTAATTTATTCGTCATTTCGCGCGACCATTCGGATGGATAAACGTTTTTATCGGCAAATTTGGTTAATCTTATAATCAAACCAGTTTCATATTCCTTGAAAAACCGGTCACAATCATTTACAGATGGTGTATTTGGAGGACAAGCGCCTAATCCATAATCACCGCATCCGAACGAGCATTTTACCCTCACCCAATGTGCAACAACAATTTTTTTTGGATCGATCCATTTGAAATCTGTGAAGTTCTGACTTAATAAAACGGATTCTATTTCAGCTTTACTTTTCATGTCATTTTTATCCGTTAAGTTCTTTTTGCGTTTTCAATGCATTTTCCTTCAATCCCGGCCATTTTCCCCAAAGATCTTTGTCACACTTCTCAAGATCAGGACAAACAGAGCACGATTTTATTTCTTTCTCTTTGGCACATTTCCTGACGGAACATTTAAGCATCGCCTTATTTTGTGGTTTCCCTTCGGCTTTGCACCCATAACAAAATACGTCGTCGGTTGTAAATGGAATCCCAAATTCTTTATTCCAACTTTCAGCTAATTCGATTTTCGCATTGAGGTCGTTATTCAAAGTTGCATTGAATATCCTGCATTGCGGATCACATTTGAGACAACAAAACGACATTGCATCGATATCGGGTCGCAAAGTAGCGGTTGAATAACTATTGGCACCATTTAATTTGGTAATTGCAACCAGTCCGGCAGAAATGCCCAGGACACCCTTCAAAAATATACGTCTGTTTCCCATTGTTTTAATATTAAGTCAGTACGAAGCGATATTATTTTCATCATGGTTCTCCATGTGAAAGTTGTGTTATAGCGGCTGATATCAGGAACCCGTTTATTTACATTCAGAATAACTTACCTAATAGATTTTCGACAGAATGCCAGCCAGTTAGCACTTGTCAAAAAGGATGGCGTTTTAACAATTGTAAATTTACATAGTTTTCAAGAAATCCAAATCATCATAACTGAAAAAATTAGATGATCAGCCAGGATGAAAGAACTACTTTTCTGACAAAAAAGAGCCGCCGGATATTTCACCGACGGCTCTTTTAAAGATATAAGATGCTCTTTTGAATGCTATTCTCGCTTTTTATGCCTTATTCCTTTTCAAGGTGAGTTGTTCCGAATTTTCCCTGACCTTCTTATCTGAAAGCGGGTAGAACATCATCCCTACAAAAGCCAGGATGCAGCAGACAGCAGGCATTAAGCTGATCATGATGTGCTCGCCAAAAATGGTTTCCTGACTCTGTTGCAACGCATCAGGCATATAATGGAACACCGCAAGAATCCATCCACTCATGGCCGAACCCAGCGCCCAACCCAATTTCTGTGACATCGAAGAAGAAGAAAAAATCAATCCTGTCGCACGGCGTCCAGTAAGTAATTCCTGATGATCAACAATATCGGCAAACATCGACCACAACAATGGCAGAACATATCCGGCGAAAATGGAGATCATGAACTGGAAAATCAGGATCCAGGTGATGTTGTTTGGAATGAAATAAAATCCTGTACTCAATGCTCCGGCAATTAACATGGCAATCATATACGTTCTTTTCTTACCGTATTTTCTGGAAATGGAAGGTGCTGCCATTACCCCGATCAGATTGGCAGCCTGACCAACCAAAAAGTAAATAGTCGTCATATCCCAACCTGTTCCCGCCATTTTATAGTTGGATTGCACATAGTCCCTAAAAAAGTAGATGGCCACACTATCCCGTACAGCATTGAAAAGCAAGGCTGCCAAACCTGTTGCAACTAAAATCCACCAGGGAGCATTTTGAAACAGATCTTTCAAATCCTTCTTGATTGAAACATCTTTTTCGCTTTCAATTTGAGTTACCCGCTCTTTTGTCCAGCTGAAACACAACAAAAACAAGACAATACAGATCATTCCGATCGCACCAACGCCCATCACCCATCCAACAGGAGAGGTACTTATGGAGTTTTCAGCAGCTTGAGTTGCCTGAGCAACACCTTCGTTACCAAATGTTTTGGAAAAAAAGTCAATCAGCGGTTGTAACAACATGAAGGTTACAAAACTGCCAATGAATGCAAACGACATGCGGTAAGATGAAAGCGAATTTCGTTCAGTAGGATCGGAAGAAATAGCTCCGAGCAAAGATGCATAAGGGACATTGATCATCGAATACACGATCATCATTAAAGAATAGGTAACGTATGCATAAATTAATTTTCCGGTTTGGCCGAAATCTGGAGCAAAAAACGTGATGGCACCCATTACAGCAAACGGTATGGCAAACCATAACAAATACGGGCGATATTTTCCATAACGGCTTTTGGTGCGGTCGCTGATTATTCCTACAAAAACATCGAAGAACGAATCCCACAAACGGGCAACCAGGAACATCGTTCCGGCTGCAGCGGCTGTGATTCCGAGAACATCGGTATAAAAAAACAAGGAATACATTCCGAAAATCTTCCAGAACATGGATGAAGCAGCATCGCCAAATCCGTAACCAATTTTCTCTTTCAGGGTGATTTTTTGAATCATAATTCAGTTCGTTATTTATTGGTTTGTTGTTTCAAATGTAGTCAATAATATTAGTCGATAAAATATTGAAACGATCTGTCACCAGCAACTGTCAGCCGCTTCATTTCACTTTGAGAAAACACAGCCCATTCATTTACCTGGAAGTTCTGAAACAATTCCGATCACCTCCATCATTGCCCTGCTGTTATGGTAGGGACATTTCCAGAAACCGGCCTTATCTTCAGAAGCTATTGGAATCCCATCTTTATCAACCCGCCAAAACCATTCACCATTCACCCAATCAATCATAGTAGTGCGAATGAATTGCCACACATTGACAAGCTGATTTTTATAAATATCTTTACCCGTAATTTTCCAGGCATAAGCAAGACCGACCATCGCTTCGGCCTGCATCCACCAATGTTTATCCGTATCAAGATGTCCTGACAGCATGTCCTTCTCATTAAAGAGAGATCCATCCAAATCACACCCATCTGCTAATGTAGCATCAACCATCTGGACCAGGTTCTCACTAACTTCAGCAATCAGTTTCGTTTCCCCCACAGCAATGGCTGCTTCATACAAAAGCCAAGCTCCTTCAATATCGTGTCCGTATGATACAATCGGTGATTGAACTGTCCAATCGTTCGCAAAAAACAAGTTGAAATGGTGAGTCCGAGGATCAATAATTTTATCGAGAAAAATACGGATCAATGCGGCGGTCTTCTCTCTCAACTGATTATCAGGCCATATTTTCAGCAAATTCGTATAGGGTTCAAGAATATGAAGATGCGTGTTCATTGATTTGGGTTCGTTCGCATCTTTCGGGCTAAGTCTGAAATCTTTGAGTATACTCCAGTCATTGGCAAATGCCTCGAAGTAACCACCTTCAACCGGATCGTAGCTAAATTTCTCAATACATTCAAACAACCCTATGGCCTTCTCTAGCGCCTGTGGGTTTTTACTTGCCTTGAAATACTCCGAAAAACCATATATTCCAAATCCCTGCGCATAGATCTGTTTACGGCTGTTCAGAACAGTCCCTTTTTCGTCGAGTTCCCAGAACAATCCGCCAAATTCCTTGTCACTGAAATTTTCATTGATATACTGATAGGCCCTGTCAGCCAACGCAAGATATTCCGGGTGATGTGTGAAATTATATGCAGCAGAAAAAGTCCATAAAATCCGGGCATTCAGGACTACACCTTTGGATGCGCCGTTTATTTGCCGGTTAAAATGATCGCGTCTGCCAGCAAATCCACCAAATTCATTGTCCAAACAGAAATCTGTCCAGTACTTTAAGATATGCTCCAGTTCCTGAGCAAGTTCATCCTTTAATTTCCGCGGGAAATAAGTCATAAATCTGGATTAAAAGCAATATTTTGATCGATAAGCTCGTTTATATTCTGAACTGATGCAGCCGAACGGAACTTATCCTGTGGTGTGTTGATGCAATAATCGACCAGTTGATCAACTGTTGATGTCGCGACATGCATACGCGTATCTGATGAAGCATAATAAATAAATACCTCACCATCCTCCTCTTCAATCCAGCCATTTGTAAATACTACATTCGAAACATCCCCGACACGCTCTTCGCCAAGCGGCCCAATAAAATGGCCGGCAGGTTTGTAAATCACTTTTGTAGGATCATCAATTGCAGTCATAAACAGATAAAGCGTATATCGAAGTCCGGCAGCAGTATTCCTGACACCATGAGCAATATTTAACCACCCTTTTGCGGTTTTAATCGGAGCAGGACCCTGACCGTTCTTCACTTCGTATACCGTGTGATAGACTTTGGCATCCAAAATTTTCTCATGTTTAACTTCCGCATTTACGATGGTATCCGAAAGGCCAAATGCAATTCCACCTCCTTTGCCTGTGTCGATAAAACCATCCTGCGGACGTGTGAAAAATGCATATTTTCCATCAACAAACCATGGGTGCAATACCACATTGCGTTGTTGTCCGCCATAAGTAATCAGATCAGGAAGGCGCTCCCAATTGATAAAATCTTTTGTCCTTGCAATACCAGCCGCAGCTACAGCACTGCTTGTATCACCTTCAGGAGCATTGGGATCCTTTCTTTCGGTGCAAAATACACCATATACATAACCATCCTCATGGATCGTAACCCGCATATCATAAAGATTGGTATCGGGATTTTCTGTCTCGGGCATTGTAATAGGCCGTTCCCAGAACCGAAAGTTATCGACTCCGTTAGGACTTTCAGCAACGGCAAAAAAAGATTTCCGGTCATTCCCCTCAACACGAACAATTAATAAATATTTACCGTTCCACTTTACAGCACCTGAATTAAAAGTCGCATTAAATCCGATACGCTCCATGCAATAAGGATTTGTTTCAGGATTCAGATCATAACGCCAATGGATTGGAATATGATTCCGTGTTAAAACCGGGTACTTAAACCGGTTAAAAACACCATTCGTACTGAAACGCTTCTCATTTTTTCGGGTCAGTAAAGCTTCACTTTCACTCCGGATGATTGCAATGCGATTCTGAAATAATTCGTCATTCATGATTAAATTGTTTTATATCTTGTCAGCTAATTAGTTTTCAAGTCTATTCAAATTGACTACATGTCAAACCTCTTCCACATCGTCGAGATTAAAAGACTCTTTCATTAAACATCACTTTTGTAAAAACTACATTATAAGGTCGATGACATCGATACTCAACCTTTTTCATCAGTATAATTCATGTCCGTTAGTTGTATGCAAACTTAGTCTGCAAAACAACCAAATTATAATAGTATCTTATCTAATAAATGTACTTTCTGATCAGTTAAGCATACTAAATCAACATCCATTTTTTATTTTATTCAATTTCGACAGTAAAAATACATTTTATTCAAAATCAGTCATAACCGTATTTACACAGCTGTCTTGAAAAAACCAACTTGAATTGAGGCAATTACGAATCATTCCGTATAACAAATAGCCATTTAAAATTGAATGTTAAGTTTATAAGTTACCTTCAGGAAATCAAAGTGCTATCGTCATTTCATAGTGAAATGGATATCCGGAAAAAATTAAAATCATACTTTTTTCCAATACTATCACACCAAATTTCGAATATAAACAGTATTTTAGCGCTGATTATAAACTAAACGGCTTTCTTCCAACAATCCAGCAGCATTGACTTAATTTATAAATCTGTCTGAATTAAAAAATAAACGTTTTACTCATGAAAGATCCTATACACAGAGAGATAACACCGCTAAGCGATAACGACTGTTTTATGGTTTTTGACCGGTATAAGTCGGAATTTAGTTTCCCTGTCCATTTTCATCCTGAATATGAAATCAACTATATTTCGAATGCAAAAGGGGCAAAAAGGATTGTGGGGGATCATATTGATGAAATTGATGATCTGGAGTTGGTACTTGTCGGACCGAATATTTTCCATTGCTGGGAAGATTACCACAACACCGAAAAGCAGATTCATGAAATCACTATTCAGTTTCCGGCAGACCTGATCGGCGAGAATCTTCTAAATAAGAATGTTTATAAACCCATCAAAGAGCTGTTTCACCATGCACAGCGTGGAATCGCTTTCTCGCGGCAAACAATCAGGCAAGTTGAAGACAAACTATTCACAATTAGCAAGAAAAGCGGATTCGATTCAATCCTTGAATTACAGTCTTTACTGTTTGATCTGGCCACTTCCCGAAACCAGCGGTTGCTGACCAATGCCTCTTTTCAACGGGCAAACGATTTTTACAACAGTGAAAACATCGAAAAGATGTACAACTACATTAAGGAGAACTACAACAAGAAGATTAAGTTGGAAGATGTTGCCCAGTTACTTAGCATGTCGGTGGTTTCATTTACCCGACTAATTAAGCAACACACCGGAAAGTCATTCATTGATTTTTTGAACGAAATGCGCCTTGGTTTAGCCACGCGGCAGTTGATCGAAACAAATACGAGTATTGCGCAAATATGTTTTAATTGAGGCTTTAACAATGTTTCAAACTTCAATCGTGTCTTTAAGCGGAAACAAGGGGTAACACCCTCCGAATTCAGGAATAATTTCACGGGGATGAAAAGCATTTACTGACACTTGTTACCTTTGGTGAAAATTAAATCGGCGCATGACAATAGATAATTTCCCTTCTAAACTTTTGGAAAACGCGGTAAATGAATTCGCTAAACTGCCCGGAATCGGAAAGAAAACGGCACTACGGCTTGTACTTCATTTACTAAAAAAAGATGTCACAGAAGTTCAACGGTTTAGCAGGGCCTTGACACAACTACGTGAAGAGGTAAAGCATTGCCGGATATGCCGCAATATTTCCGACGCTGAAATCTGCAATATTTGCAATAATCCATCGCGCGACAGCCGTACGGTTTGTGTGGTTGAGAACATCCGCGACGTGATGTCGATCGAAAACACTCAACAATACCGGGGCGTCTATCACGTTTTGGGCGGAATTATTTCACCGATGGATGGAATTGGCCCTGCCGATCTTGAGATTGATTCACTTCTTAAAAGGATTGAAAATAACGAAATCGATGAAGTGATATTTGCCTTAAGTACCACGATGGAGGGCGACAGCACCAATTTTTATATCTTTAAAAAAATCAAAGGGGGCCATGTGAAGATTACCACTTTGGCGAGAGGTGTTTCCATCGGAGATGAAATCGAATATACGGACGAGGTGACTTTAGGACGGTCGATTGTTAACCGTATGCTTTTTGAAAACTTCCTGTGATATAGGTTGAAAAACTGTTTATATCGTTTAATGGCTCGCTAAAAACAGGGTTTGGAGATGCTAATTATGTCAATAGCTGAATTACAAGAAGCCAGTTGCACTGAGTTAAAAATTTCTGATGAGCTATAAAAATACCAAAGTTTGATGCAAATGAAATCATATCTCTCAAACGACATTCTCGCGCTCCGGGCGATTGAACCCGAAGATATTGAATTGCTGTTTTCATGGGAAAACGATCCGGAAATTTGGGAAGTTAGTCACACACTGGTCCCCTATTCGAAATACATCCTTGCCCTATATATAAAAAATGCCGATAAAGACATTTACGAAAGCAAACAACTTCGTTTAATGATCGAAACTACAGATGGGAAAACCATTGGCGCCATTGATCTTTTTGATTTCGAACCTTACCATTCACGCGTTGGGATCGGCTTGCTGATTCATAGCCGCGAGGACCGGTCGAAAGGTTATGCCTCGGTAGCGCTTGAACTACTGATCGATTATTGCTTTAAAAAGCTAAATATCCATCAATTGTATGCGAATATCGAAACGGGAAACAAAATAAGTCTCCAGTTGTTCGAAAAGCATGGCTTTCGGATTTGTGGCACTAAGAAGGAGTGGCTTCGGACAGATGCAGGATGGAAAGATGAAGTGATGCTCCAATTGGTGGCAAAAGAGACAATTTAACAGATATTCAAATAATGATATAATTGCACTTATTTTTTAGTCTTACTTCCGGTAGAAGTGATTTTGGCCTCTCTTTTCAGTTCAGACAGATATCATTTGCAAAATGATGAACGTTAAAAGCATAGGCCAATTATTCACCAATTATGTCTTTCCCTTCATTAATATTGCCAATAGACAAAATTGATAAGATCGTATTTTTACACCAACTGTACCTGACTTATCTCGTCAGCAAATTTATGCAGAGATTTTTCAATTTTCTGAACCGTCTTTTGGCTTGGCTTGCGCCTTCCGGTTACATAGTGGCTCAACTGACCTTGTGCTATGCCAGTCAGCCTTCCTAACCCGGCCAATGATAATACATTTGAGTAATATGCAAGAAATGAAGCTGTATCGTATTTAAATACAAACTCTAAATCTTCTGGGAAAGGTTTGCCGACTTCCTTATAATAAGTCTGTATTTCATCCCTGCTGCTGTAAAAATCATTTATGGCTTCCTGTACGGTATCTCCTTGCCCTAGCATCCCAAACGTTAAACCTTTGGTTTGCTCCCCCAAATGTATATCGTAAGTACCGTCTAAGCCTTTCTCAATAAATACATCTACTTTCATCTTATCAATATTTTTTAAAATTTAACTCCCGAATCATGACTGATCTGCTTTAATGTTCCAAATTTCACCTCTTCACTTTTGTGATGCCCTGTTTGAAATTCCTTTCCTGTTATCGGACTAAACCACCAGGGGTGTTTTTTACCATCACCTATCCAATAGCACCCTTCTTTTTTTAATTTTCGTTCCAATTCAGAATATTTCATATTTCAACGAAAGTAAGATTAGTCAAAGCACAAAGATATTAATACGAATATCATTAATCAAGCATTTCGCCTTCTTTTTCATCCTACCACTAATTTTTAGAGCTGCAAAATTGCTTTTTAGCTTTAGAGCTCCCTATAGTCTGGTATTTCAGGTAAGAAAGTATAAGTGAGTTGAACTTGATCAAACCGGCAGCAATAATGGGTCAATCCGTTTGTAACAATCAGGTAACTGACTCTCAGATCAAGGTTATAACGGGCAATCTGATCAAACACTTGTTGGGAAATCTTCACTTCGGGTGCCTTACATTCAACTACAACCAACGGGTTCCCTGATTTTGAAAACAACACAATATCTGTGCGGAAATCCCGCTGATTCATCCTCAACGATCGCTCAATGGCTACAAGTGACGCCGGGTAATGCTTCTCTTCCGTAAGGTATCGGACAAAGTTTTGCCGGACCCACTCTTCGGGAGTCAGTGCTACCCATCGCCGGCGAAAACCATCAAAAATCAGCTTTTTATCAAGCTTATCCTTGATGCGAAAAGGATATTGAGGCAGATTAAGGATCATTGTTGATATTTAAATCACTCAAAACTAATTTTTATTTTCAATCGAACCAAAAATCTGCGAAAACCGGATAATTTTGCCTAAAATTCGGATATGAAGACAAAAGAAGAGATTGTAAGAAACTGGCTTCCCCGCTACACGGGTCGGGAACTTGAAGATTTCACTCAACACATTATTCTCACGAACTTTCAGAACTACATTGAAAATTTTGCCGAGAAATTTAACGTGCCGATTGTTGGTGAAGACAAATCAATGCCAAATGCCAGTGCTCATGGTATTACAATCATCAATTTTGGGATGGGAAGTCCGAATGCCGCCACGATAATGGATCTGCTCAGTGCGATTATGCCAGAGGCAGTCCTTTTCCTTGGGAAATGTGGTGGTTTAAAGCGGAAGAGTGAACTTGGCAGTTTAATCCTGCCCATTGCAGCGATTCGAAGCGACGGTACTTCAAACGATTATCTGCCACCGGAAGTCCCTGCCCTTCCAGCTTTCAGTCTTCAACGCGCAGTTTCTTCAACAATTCGAGATCTAGGTCTCGACTACTGGACCGGCACTGTGTTCACCACCAATAAGAGAGTTTGGGAATACGACGAACGATTTAAGAAGTACCTGAGTAAAACCCGCGCAATGGCGATCGACATGGAAACCGCAACGATTTTTACAGTGGGGTTTTGCAATCAGATTCCAACAGGTGCCTTGTTATTGGTTTCCGACCAACCTATGATCTCCACCGGGGTAAAAACGGCAGCAAGCGACAAAGAGGTGACACGAAAATATGTGAACAGACACCTCGAAGTCGGCATCGGTGCGTTAACCGAAATAATTAATGACGGCCGGTCGGTAAAACATCTGAAATTTTAATTGATATGGATTTTAATCAGATTATTGCTGATCTCAAAAATAAGAATTATTCACCAGTCTACTTCTTCGAAGGAGAAGAGCCATTTTTTATGGATCAGATCAGTGATTATATTCTCGAAAATGTACTAACCGAGGATGAAAAAGGGTTCAACCAGACCATTTTGTACGGCAAAGACCTTAGTCTCGATTCGATAATGACAGCGGCAAAACGCTTTCCGATGATGGCCGAACGGCAGGTGGTTGTAATCCGCGAAGCCCAGAATATCAAAAACATTGAAGATCTTGCACCCTATGTTGAAAAGCCAATGAGGTCAACGATCCTTGTGTTTAATTACAAATACAAGACGATCGACAAGCGGAAGAAATTGTATAAGGCGCTTCAGAAAAACGGCGTTTACATGGAATCTAAACCATTGTACGAAAATCAGGTACCAGCATGGATTTCAAAGTATCTGAAAGAAAAAAACCTTGGAATCGATCCGCGGGCAGCCCAGATGATTACCGATTTTGTGGGAAGTGATCTCCAAAGGATCGTTAACGAACTTGAAAAAGTAACCATCTCACTGGTTCCGGGTACCAGCATTATGCCCGAAGATGTTGAGAAAAATATTGGCATCAGCAAGGAGTTTAATACCTTTGAGCTTCAAAATGCGCTGGGAAACAAGGATATTCTGAAATCGAACAGGATCATCAACTATTTTATCGACAACGAAAAACTCCATCCGCTAACAGTAATCATTGGAATGTTAGTTACGTATTTCCGGAAATTACTTATTTATCACTCGATTGAGAATAAGTCGGATCGCACCATCGTATCGCAAAAGCTGGGGGTGAACCCTTTTTTCATCAGCGATTATGCCAATGCTGCCCGTAATTACAGTCTCGATAAAGCAATTCTTATCATTTCGATGATGCGCGAATACGATTTACGATCAAAAGGTGCTCGCGGTGGCACAACGAGTAACGGTGACTTGTTAAAAGAACTTGTATTTAAAATCTTACATATATAAAGAATGGGAACAATTACCATAATGCTGATTCTAATTATTGTGCTGATCTCGGCTTTTGCTTTTAAGCAAAAGGACATAATGGCTCAATTGCAATTCAACGCTTATCAGATCGTTCATCGTCACCAATATTACAGGATATTAACCCACGCATTTATTCACGCCAACTGGGAACACCTGATCGTAAATATGATTGTGCTATTTTCGTTTGGCACCCTGGTTGAGCGCTATTTTCAAATGTACTTTGGAACAATCGGGATGTACTATTACCTGATCCTGTTTTTCGGATCTGTGATTTTTTCAAGTCTTTTGTCGCTTTACAAACAACGAAACAATCCAAATTACAATGCAATAGGTGCATCGGGTGCGGTATCTGCAATCCTTTTCACTGCAATCTTTTTTAATCCGTGGAGCAACATCTATTTTTTCGGAATTTTACCCATACCAGGTATCATCTTTGGCGGACTTTATCTCTATTACTCCTATTACATGAGCACAAAAAAATCGGACAATATTGGTCATGATGCCCATTTCCTGGGAGCAGTATTTGGATTCTTCTTTCCTGTCATCCTGCAACCTTCGTTGTTCATGGATTTCATTAAAGTTCTTTTTGATGGGGGAACAGGTCAGTAATTGTAAGTATATTAGATTTGAATGGCAAACGAATAACCTGAAAAGTGAAAGGCGGCTATATTCTCTACAATGGTAAGTTCTATCGCGAAGGAGATCCCTTGTTTACAGGAGCAGACCTTTACCGACTGAATACCGGCATCCGGGAGTCGTTCAGAACAGAGAATAACCTGATCATGTTTGCGGAAGACAACTTCAATTATTTGATTAATTCGTTGTTATCCATCGGTCTGCCCATTCCGCAAGACTGGGACCTTCCCCGTTTCATGCGTGATGTTTCACGATTGCTGAATAAAAACCATTTCTTTCTCGCCGCAAAGGTGGTCATTCATTTAATTCCCGGAACTTCTGGAACCGACTATTTGTTGACTGCCGAAGAAGTACCAGTTGGGTTTTATCCAATTAACGAAACAGGATTGTTAATTGACTTTTACAATGAAGGGACAAAAGCCCCCTCGATCTATCATTCTTATGAACCATCAAGCCGGTTTCTGTGGATTGCAGCAACCCGGACAGCAATCTCAAATGCAAAGAATAATCTGATTCTCTCGAATAACGAAGGTTTTGCCTGCGAATCAATCGGGGGAACATTTGGTTACTTAATTGACGGAACAGCGGTGTTCCCTGCTCCAGAAGCACAAGGTTACAGTCCCCCAATACTTGGAGTTGTAATGGAATGCGCCGAACAGTTCGGCTTTGAAATCATCGAAAAGAAAGAGATCAGCCACGAGGATCTTCTGCAAGCCGATGAATTGTTTTTAATCGACAATTGTTTAGGAATCCAACTGGTTTTAGGACTCAATTCCAGAAGATACTACACAACCGGAACAATCAATATTGCGGTGAGATTAAGCGAAATGGCAAAGGAAGAACATCTTAAGACTGGAAATTGAGAATCAGGAAAAATATATCAGGTGCTATTTCTATTTAATTTGAATTCGGATCTTCAGGGAAATTGCGCCACGTTTTGTAGTGCCCGCCCGCCTTTATCACACTTTCAACCCAAAAATTCTGGTCGCTTTTCAACACTTGTTTTACATCGGCTTCGGTAACCAGCCATGAATTCTCTGTAATCTCATCGTCAAGTTGTCCTGCGCTCCATCCCGAATATCCCACAAAAAATTTAATCTGATTGGGTTCCACCTTCCCTGCAGCGATTACCGATTTCAATTCTTCAAAGTCTCCGCCCCAGTATAATTCATCCTTAACCCTGGTACTCCCGGGAATCATATCTCCCAACGTGTGGATATAAAACAAGCTATCGTTGCCTACGGGTCCGCCAACGAAGACCTCAGGCGTATAATCAGGAAAATCAGCAAACAATTCAGTGATTGGTGTTTCGAATGGTTTATTCAGGATAAACCCTACAGCTCCTTTGGAAGAATAATCGACTAGCAAAACGGTGGAACGACTAAAATAATTTCCCGGCAAAAATGGTTCGGATATGATAATACGACCCTTTTGCGGGGCGATCTTGCTGTGTATTTTGAAAAAATCGAAATCGACTTTCATAGCGTTCAGGTTTTTAAAGATTACAAATTCGCTAGTTCCCTAATTATCAATTCCCTGTTTAAAACCAGATGATTTATACCTTAAACGTTTTAAAGATGCTATTGGTTTTAAATAAGTTGCAGAAAACGCAACAACTTCTGATAAATTATCTTTTAAGTCAAACCTTAGTCCTTTTCGATGACCACAAATATATCTTCGTTCTTTTTCTTCATTAAAAACTGCTCACGTGCAAATTTTTCAAGATTCTTTGAACTTGTCTGAAGTTCTTTAAGGCGATCGCTGTCCGCCATAATCTTTTCCTTGTAATACGTACTTTCAACCCTGTACCTCTTCAGTTTGTTAAGGTTCTGACGAAGAAACAGGATGTTGTGATCGTCGAGAAAGATCATCCAAACGCTAAAAGCCAAAAACGCGAACAGGTATTTGTTCGTGATGGTTTTAAAGAGAGCTTTTGGAATAATCGGTTTCATGTAAATTCAAATATAAAATACAAATTAACGGAATCCTCATCAAATTAAAAAGGGGAACCTGTTAAAGTTCCCCCAATTTTTTTATCAACCTGATAGTCAGTTCGCATCAATCATTATCCGGAAAGAAATTTGGATACATAAAGTCAGTTGCTGAAACAAAAGTCTCTTTTATCGTACGGATTGAAACCCAACGAAGCATGTTGAAAACCGAACCTGCTTTATCATTTGTTCCCGATCCCCTGGCTCCGCCAAAAGGTTGCTGCCCAACAACTGCACCGGTTGGCTTATCGTTGATGTAAAAATTACCGGCCGCATTACTCAGTCGTTTTGCCATCTTTTCGATCGAATAACGATCCTGCGAAAAGATTGCACCTGTAAGGGCATAAGCAGATGTTGTATCAAGCAGTGTCAGGGTTTCATCCATCATTGCATCATCGTAAACAAAAATGGTAACAACCGGACCAAAAAGCTCCTCTTTCATTGTGACATAGTCGGCTTTCTTCGCCTGAATAACGGTAGGCTGGACAAAATATCCGATTGATTTATCGCAATTACCGCCATAGATCACCTCTGCATCTTCATCTGCGCGGGCCCTGTCAATAAACCCTTTCAGCTTATCGAACGATGCCTCATCAATAACCGCATTCACAAAATTGGTGAAATCTTCGGGTGGTCCCATTTTCAACCGCTTCATTTGAGAAAGAGCGGCAGCCCATGTTTCTGCCCAGATGGAAGCAGGAACATAAACCCTTGATGCTGCGGAACATTTTTGTCCCTGATATTCGAAGGAACCACGGACAATAGCCGTAGCAAGCGCCTGGGTATTAGCTGTAGGATCAGCAAAAATAAAATCTTTGCCTCCTGTCTCTCCTACGATCCTTGGGTATGATTTAAACCTGAAGATATTTGCACCGATCGTTTTCCAGATGTCCTGAAATACGCCAGTTGATCCTGTAAAATGGATACCGGCAAAATCGGGATGACTGAAAATTATTTTACCTGCTGCAGGTCCCGATACGTAAACAAGGTTGATTACACCGTCAGGCAAGCCAGCTTCTTTTAATATTTCCATGATGACTGCCGCTGAATAAACTGCTGTCTTGGCACATTTCCAGACGCAAACATTTCCCATCATGACCGGTGCAACCGGCAAATTACCGGCGATAGAGGTGAAATTAAACGGCGTCAACGCAAAAACAAATCCTTCAAGCGGGCGGAATTCGTTGTAATTCCACATACCCGGATTTGACTCTGGCTGCATTCCGTATATCTCGGTCATACACCTCACTCCATAACGATAGAAATCGGCAAGTTCGCAAGCAGCGTCAATCTCAGCCTGGTAGGCATTCTTCGATTGACAAAGCATTGTTGCCGCATTGAGTTTAGCACGGTAAGATCCGGCAAGAAGATCGGCTGCCTTTAAAAATATAGCTGCCCTGTGGTGCCATTCGAGGTCAGCCCATGCGGTACGGGCCGCCAAAGCCGCATCGATTGCCTGAACAACATGCGATTCGTCGCCCTGGTAAAAATAGCCAAGCAGATGCCTGATATCATGTGGCGGATGTATTTCAATTTTATTGGAAGTTTTCACCTCTTTCCCACCAATGTACATGGGAAGTTCAACCACCTTTGACCGCATTTCTGCAATCGTCGCCTTGAGTTCAACTCTTTCGGCAGAACCGGGCTTGTAACTCTTTACAGGCTCATTCTGAGGAACCGGGACATTATAAAAACCTTTTGTCATAGCAATTGGAGATTTGATATTATTCAGCAAATCCACTTTTCGAATCCAGCTGTTTCAACGGCAAAGCTATGGGTTCGACGCGACAATTTTGCTAATAAATATCAGCTTTTGCAGGACGCCAAACTCAACATCTAATAACTTATGGGATTTACTATATAACTTCTTGAAAAAGTGAAATATCTATAGTTAAATACCAAATAACTTCAGGAATATATGAAATATCTATAGTTATTTAGCAAATGTCTTCATGAAAAAAGAAAACATCTTATGTTTTTTACAAGTTAACTTCAGGTAAAAAGAAAACATCTTAAGTTATTTACCAAATATCTTAAGTAAAAAAGAAAACATCTTAAGTTATTTACCAAATATCTTAAGGATATAGTGAAATATATATAGTTATTTAGCAAATAACTTCAGTAAAAAAGAAAACATCTTAAGTTATTTACAAGATAACTTCAGGAAAATGAAAAACATCTTAAGTTATTTACCAAATAACTTAAGGAAAAAAGAAAACATCCCGAGTTATTGGAGGCTATTGAGGCTATTCATGCAACTGTGTCTGCAAGTAATAACGATTAAATTTGCAGACGATGGAAAGGAAGGAAGAAATGGAAGAATTCAGTTTTGAAGAATTCGAGAAATCAGCGATCAATGTGAAATACATCACTGTATATACCGAATGTACCATGGAAAAAGGGAATTGCCTGTTGACACCGAATTTGAGACTCATTTAAAGTTCAATATTGCATGAAAAATTTTAGATTTCGGGGAAATAACCTGAACACTCTTTTAATGTTCCAAACCGGTATTCTTTCTGTTTGAAATAATCAATTACATCACCCAATCTTTCAACTAATTTAATTCCCGAGTTTCGGACAATGTAGGACGGCAATTTCACTTCGGGAGCAGAAAGATCGACAAACTCCCATGGGTGGAAATAGACATTTAAATATCCATCTTTTTTGATTGCACCCAAACACATCCGTTTGTAAATATTCAAGGGGAAATTATGCAGCGATAACCAAAACAATGGTATTCTGAATTTTGAAGAAACGGAAGCAGGGATCTGACAGAGTGGACCTTCGTAGAAAATGCGGCGTGGCTTGGCCAGGTTGTAGTATTTCCCGGGCAAAAAAGTAGGGTTTAACGAAGAGTTATATTGATATCCTGCTTCTATAATAGGATTTGATTCAATTGGCATCATGTTAGGCATACGAAATCCGTAAACCGTTGTCCCGGTCAATCGCTCCAAAACTTCTTTTGATTCCTGAAGGTGTTTTATTTCGAATGTTGCATGGTAATAGCCGTGCGATGCCACTTCATGTCCTTCATTTACCATTCGTCCGATTAAATCGGAGGCATTGATGGCAAAGTTTGCAGTACAAAAAAAAGTAGCTTTCACATCCTTTTGCAAAAGCAAATCAAGGATGCGCACCGTCCCAATTTTTGAAACCGCCATTTGCTGCTCAAAGCTGAGTGTCTTTGTATAGGGAAGCGGGTTGTCGAATTCTTCGATATCAAAACTTAAAAAAATCATACAACTATTTGGTTTTTAGATTCGTCGACTTTATAATATACACTGGCCGGTCTTTAACCTGCATGAACATTTTTCCGATGTAAATTCCAATAATCCCTAAAACACAAAGTTGCAACCCGGAAAAGAACACGACTGTTAATATTACAGAACCCCAACCATAAGCATAATGTCCTGAATAATAGTAAGACCAAATTACGTAGGGAAGATATAAGAAGGAAAGCAATGAAAGACTAAATCCAAGGTAAACAGC
Source organism: Bacteroidales bacterium (assembly GCA_038236995.1). GTDB lineage: Bacteria > Bacteroidota > Bacteroidia > Bacteroidales > Prolixibacteraceae > JAAFHB01. The sequence continues at coordinate 31,047 of JBBRZE010000019.1, forward strand.
GAGGTAAAGCGGACGAATACTTAACGAAGTAATTCCATTAAAGGCAAAATGCACCATCTTACGAAAAGTATATTTGCTTTGTCCATATTGCCGGTCATCGGGATGGTAGTCGATGGCAATTTGTTTAAATCCGATCCATTTAATCAGTCCCCGGATAAACAAATCATTTTCTCTAAACCGGGAAAATACCTCCGCTACCCGCCTGTCGATCAATCTGAAATCAGAGGATCCTTTTTCAATTTTAATATCAGACAACCAGCTTACAATAGCGTAAAACACATTTGATGTTTTACGCTTCAGATAGGAGAGATTTTCGCTCTCTGCCCGTCGTGTGCAAACAACATCAAAACCTTGTTCCCACTTATCAAGCAATTTGCATATCAGTTCGGGTGGATGCTGAAGATCACAATCCATCGATATGATGCAATCACCACTGGCCCTATCCAAACCGGCCTTCAACGCATTCTGATGTCCAAAGTTCCGGGACAGTTCGATGTAGAATATTCCGTTGTTACGACTTTGAAGGCTTTCAATTTCCTTCAAAGTGTCGTCAGTGCTTCCATCATCGACAAAGATAACTTCAAGGTCGTATCGGTCATATGGAAAACAGGAATTGATCCGCTCATTGATGATATCGATATTTCCCGCTTCGTTGTGTGCAGGAAGTACAATTGAAACAAGTTTCTTTTTCATTGTTGCAATTCTGTTAGGTAGTTATCCGACTTACGAAAAAGCATCTCGTATATGATTGTCAGCCATATAATCGTGCATGGAAGCGCCTGCAAAGCATAGGGTTGAATAAAGTGCCGGTACAGGTAATCGGGAAAAAGATCGGAAGGGGCAAAGCTGGAGACTGCTATCCCGAAGATGATCAGGAACAAATTCCACGTTGTATATGGTCTTTTCTGAATCACAAACCAGATAGCTACACCTGCAAGGGCGATGACATAACTATTTGGTTCACTTCCGGTACTAAACAGCACGGTAAAGATCAAAACGGAAGCAAGTGTGAGCAACTGAAACCAGTTCTGCCGGTATTCCCGGATCCTCAAATAAGGAAGTGCGAAAAGCACAAGCGCTCCGAGCAAAACCGGGATGTTCGAAAACTCAAAATTCCCTGTTGATTTATGTATGATACCCAAAAAGGAAACATTTTGCTGAAGTGCACTACCGTTACCCTGGTTTTTAATAACCAACTCGTTAAACCAGCCTTTGTATTGATCGATAATAAATTCCGGCGACGAAATAAACATGGGCAACACAAAGAAAACGATGCCCCAGATTACACTCCAAATCAATAATTTCGGTTTATGTTTCGAGAAGAAGAAAAAGGCAAATCCTACGATTCCATACAATTTCACGAAGGTTCCCAGCATGATCATAAAAGCAGCCCAGATATCCTTCTCTTTTTTGATGTTAGTATATGACAATATAATAAGGGCGGCAGTTGCGGTATTGAACTGAACGTTTGTTTGCGCAATAATCATTGAATTGGTGCAAATCCATAATATCGCGATGTGTTGCCACGGATTAAGCGGTAACTCTTTAACCGCGTAATAAAGCACCAACGCTAACATAACCAGCCAAAGTGTACCACCTAACAAGTCGGGCATTAACGCAAAAGGGGCCATGATAATTCCGAAAACAGGACCATAATGGTTCAGATCGTCGAAAAATTCGGGGCGTTGCTGATAGAGTGGAAACTGTTCCAATATGTTCAGAAACACATATTTGTAGATCTTGTAATTATTATGAAGAATTCCGTTCATGGAATTGAATACACCCATAAATACCGAAACACCTATCCACAACCAATAAATGGTCCGGTAGTCTTTAAAGAAAGGTTTGCTAAAAAACACAGCTAATTTCTTTGCGATTGGCATACTGAAAAATTAATTTTAATCAGTGTTTAATAGCACGGACCAAACCGCGTCTTAAAAAGGGCGCCTTTATTTTCCGATCAGTATATAAAAGCACAAAGCCATCGGAATGAGATGTTTCGAACCCATATTGCGTTAAACGCTCCTTGAATTCCTGTTCGTCTTCTGGTTTATGATAGGTACAAATTGCCACTTTAAGCGGATGTTGCTCCTGAAGAATCCGTTTGCTGCCATCCAACAGGCGCGATTCAGCACCCTCCACATCAATTTTCAGAAAAGACAATTTTTCACCCGCAGCAAAATAATCGTCAAGTGTCGTACAAGTAGCATTAGATACATCCCCAACAAATTTTTTAACAATGGTCACTTTGTCTTTCCAGGGTTCGAAAGTCGCATTTAAAGGCTCCATCCATTCCTTATTACTTTCGAAAAGGATAATTCGTGACGCCTTTTCAACCACGGTTAATGCAAAATTTCCTTCTGCTGCGCCAATATCAACCAATACATCGTCCTTTTCAAATTTAAAATCCTCGTTCTCGTAACAATGCGGACACATTGGATCCTGCTCCTTCATCAGCTCATTAAAACTTAATCTGATTCGCTTTTTACTCCAACGTTTCTTAAAATAAAGTCTTTTATCGTCGAGCAGCACGTACCGTAATCTTTTCTCCAGATCATCATGAACTTCAACTGAATCTTCGATATATTTATCCTGAAAATAGTAAGGAAACATTGCGACCTTCCGGTTTCTTAAATAATCAAGTACCTTTTCTATTTCATCAGAAAGGGGTTCTGACAGGTTAGAATAATAGTCAAGCACAGATGCCCGAAGCACTTTGGCCACAATTTTCTTCCGAATAAATTTAGGTACAAGAATTCTATAAATCAGGGTATTCAGGATATTCATCAAATTCGTATATAGGGTTCAAAATAGCTATTTAGCGTGGTAACCTGGGCAGCAAAGTTAAAAAAAATCACTTTCACCTTGCTAAAGCTCAAAAATTAAGTAAAATATATCAGAAAGTAAATTTCATATTTCCTGAGGATGTCGAATAATAAGTTATTTTTGATGCGACCTAAAGATGAAAAAATGATAATCGGATATGAAGCAAAGCGCGTATTCCAAAATTGTTCGGGGCTGGGAAACTATAGCCGGAACACCATTAATTTATTAACAAGGTATTACCCCGAGAATAAATATAAACTCTTTGCTCCCAGGCTTACCGATCTGTATACGATTCCTGCGTCAGCCGAAATCATCACACCTAAAACTTTTTTTTCACAGTTACTTTGTTCATACTGGAGATTACATCAGATTAATAAACTACTAAAATGCAATAGCATAGATGTTTTTCATGGCTTAAGTCATGTTCTGCCATTTGGAATCGAAAAAACAGGAACACCTTCTGTCGTTACAATTCATGATCTTATTTTCTTAAGGTATCCCGAATATTATAATAAAATTGATCGGGAAATGTATCATACCATCTACCGCAGCTCTTGCAATAGAGCAACAAAAATCATTGCAATCAGTAATCAGACCAAAGCCGATCTGATCAGCTTCTTTGGTATTAATCCTGATAAAATTGAGGTGATCTATCAATCGTGCAATAAGTTGTTTTACGATAGGTTAAGTGATGAGCGAATAGCCGCTGTGCGATTAAAATTCAATCTGCCCGAAAAATTCATCCTGACCGTTGGAACAATTGAAAGAAGGAAGAATCAACTTGCTATCTTAAAAGCTGTCGCTAAAGAGAAGCTCGATATTACGGTTGTCATTCTGGGAAAACCAACTGAATATATCACGCAGCTTAACCGGTTTATCAGTGAATCAGGTATCCATAAACAGGTGATGTTTCTCCATCATACAACCACTGAAGAGTTGCAGGCAATTTATCAAATGGCAGAAGTAATGGTTTATCCATCTTTCTTTGAAGGATTTGGACTTCCGGTGCTTGAAGCCCAGGCATCTGGCTGCGCAGTAATTACTTCAAATATCAGCAGTCTGCCAGAAGCAGGAGGTGAAGGGGCGCTCTATATCAATCCGGGGGACATTTCACAAATTGGGACTTCAATTAAGAATGTAATCACTGACAAACAGTTAAGGAAAGGGTTGATTCTAAAAGGAACAGCGAATACTGCACTGTTCAGCGAAAAGTTCGTAGCAGAAAAGTTAATGAAACTATATACTGAATTGAGGAAAAAGGATTGAAGAGTCTTGCACTTTTTAACAGGACATTATCGTTTCGAAATGAAATTGGGCGATCGCTGGCTTAACCATGTCCTTGTTTTCAGAACATTCAGATAATACGAAACCTGTTTGAAATAAGTAAGCGTCATCACATTAAGCCCACTGTTAAAAAAGAAGATTACACCTGCGATTGCCGGAAGAAGTCCAAACAAAACATGATCAAGTATAAGGAACATATGCATATAAAAAGCTTTCCATCCTGCTTCATGTTTCGAAATATAAATATGGCGTGAAATATTAACACAGGTTTTGGTTAATGCTGTGACCTGTTTATTAATTCGTGATGCACCACCATGATTGTGAACTATACTAACAGTTTTAAGCAAAACGATTTCTCCATTTTTAAAACTGGCTCTGCGACACAGATCTACATCCTCGAAATACATCCAGAAATCATCATCCCATCCTTTCAGACCTTCATAAGTTTCTCTGCTGACCATGACAACAGAACCGGAAACCCAATCGGGACAAATGTAATTCTCAGTCTGAACGAATGATTTTTCCTGATGATGAAGAAATATCTTATTGATTGCACGGAGCCAACCGGTTAAATTAAAGGGAGATAAAAAACTTCCGTAGGGACGCTCTTCAGTACCATTCTCCTTTACCTGGCAGCATGAAATAACTGAAAATGGTTTTCTTATCCGAACCTCAGTAAGCATCGCGAAAAGAGCTTCCGTATTTATAATTGTATCAGGATTTAAAAACAGAAAATGGGAACCATGACTATTTTTCGCTCCAAGGTTACAACCATTTGCAAATCCAAAGTTGCCATCGTTTAAAATAAAAGTAAATCCGGGAAATAATTGGCGGAAGCTTTCCAACATTTCGTCATCGGAGTTGTTATCAACAACAATAACTTCATGAGAAAACCGATTATCCTCTATTACATTCAAAGATTCAAGACATTGCGTAAGTCTTTTCCACCCTCTGAAATTTACTATTATGATTGAAATATCCACCAATTTAAAACTATTTTATACAAAACTAATCAATTTATTTTTGCATTCGGTTTAGACTTTTCAACCTCTGTTTGGTTTAATCGGGAAAAGCAAAAAAAATATTAGTCGATAAAGAAATTTAGAATGCAATACATTAGCATTATAAGCAATTGATAATGGACCATTAAAACTAGTGACAAGGTTTGAACTGTTGAAGTAAAGAATCCCCCAAAGCATTAAATGCCTTGAGGGATTCATTATTAATTAAATCATTTTAAATCGGGACCTATTTCTTTTTCAGCCATAAAACTTCCATTTCCTCAAGGGTTTTACCTTTTGTTTCAGGAACCATTTTCCATACAAAAACAAATGAAAGAACACTCATAATCCCGTAAAAACTATATGTCCATCCACCGCTGAATTCCATCATGGCAGGGTAGGTTGACGAAATAAAATAGTTGGCAGCCCATTGCGCTGCAACGGCTATCGCGATAGCGCGACCTCTGATTTTATTTGGAAAGATTTCAGAAATCAGAACCCAGCATATCGGACCCCACGACATCATAAAAGACGCGGTGTAGATGATAATAAATACCAGTGTACTAATACCAATAACATGCATGAATGCCAGTCCGCCGATAGCAAACATCCCTACTGCCATACCTATTGATCCGATCATCAGAAGTGGTTTCCTTCCGTATTTATCTACAGTCATAATGGCAACAACCGTAAATATTACGTTTATCAATCCCATTACCACCGTTTGAAGCATTGATGCATCTTTGGCGGCTCCCATACTTTCGAAAATACGGGGAGCGTAGTACAATGCAACATTGATTCCGACAAATTGCTGAAATACAGAAAGCAGGATACCGATAATGATCACAACTTTACCGTAGGCCCATAATTTTTCAGAAGCAGCTTCTACAGATTTTTTGATATCATTCATAATGAGTCTCGCCTGCTGAATCCCATTAATTTTCGTGAGAATTTCCAACGCTTTGGTATCCTGATTGTTTAGCGCAAGATAACGCGGTGTTTCAGGGACAAAGAACAGCAATATCCCAAAAATTGCAGCGGGTATAGCCTCGGAAACAAACATCCATCGCCATCCGGTTTCATTAATATATTCGATCGTATTCCCCTGTGCTATTCCCCAGTTGACAAAATAGACAACCAACATACCAAAAATAATGGCGAATTGGTTGATCGAAACCAGTCGGCCGCGAATATCTGCAGGAGCAACTTCCCCTATGTACATCGGAACGACAGCAGATGCCAGACCAACGCCTATTCCACCGATTATCCGGTAAAAGTTGAACATGTACAATAAGCCCAGGGTGGGTTCACCTCTTTTAAAAAACAAAGCTTCGGGAAAACCTGAACCCAATGCTGAAATAAAGAACAATACAGCAGCAAGCATCAGTGTTCTTTTGCGACCCAGTTTTGACGCCAGTAGCCCGGAGATCATGCCTCCTATAATACAGCCAATTAAGGCACTTGAAATAGTTGCGCCATGTGCAAGTGATCCAAGTCCAAGACTTGTGATCAGATAAGCCTGAACAGATTTCTCTGCTCCCGATATTACAGCTGTGTCGTATCCAAATAAAAGACCCCCCAGTGTTGCCACCAGGGTAATCGCCATAATATAAACGATATTACGATCTTTCATAAAGTTAAATGTAGCTGTTTATCAGTTGCTCAAGCATTTCCTGTTTACCACTGATCTGTTTTGGTTCGCCAGCATCTTTTGCATGATTATATAAATCAATCAAACTGAGTTTGCCATGATCGAATTCAGCGCCTTTGCCCGAATCGAACGAAGCATAGCGGTTCGATTTCAGTTTCAGATAGTTTGAATCTTTCAGCAATTTGTCGGCAATCACCAAAGCACGAGCAAATACGTCCATCCCCGAAACGTGGGCAATAAAGATATCTTCAAGATCGGTTGAATTACGACGTGTTTTAGCATCGAAGTTGATACCACCTGTTGTGAAACCACCATTCTGAATGATCTCAATCATCGCTTCAGTCACTTCATAAATATTAGTTGGGAATTCGTCTGTATCCCATCCGTTCTGATAGTCACCTTTATTGGCGTCAATGGAACCAAACATTCCCGTGTCGCGGGCTGTCCTCAACTCATGAGCAAAAGTATGGCCAGCCAAAGTAGCATGGTTTACTTCGATGTTCATTTTGAAATCTTTGTCCAAACCGTGTGCCTTCAGGAAGCCAACAACAGTTGCGGTATCGAAATCGTACTGGTGTTTCATTGGTTCCATGGGTTTTGGCTCAATCAGGAAGGTACCTTTAAATCCTTGTTTGCGTGCATGATCGCGTGCCATACCCAGGAATTGGCCCATGTGTTCCAGTTCGCGTTTGGTATCCGTATTGTGAAGACTCATGTAACCTTCGCGCCCACCCCAGAAAACATAGTTGCTACCACCTAAAGCAATTGTTGCTTCCATGGCATTCTTAACCTGAACTGCAGCATTGGCAACAACATTGAAATCGGGATTGGTAGCAGCACCATTCATGTAACGTGGATCGGAGAATACATTGGCAGTACCCCACAACAACTGAATACCTGTGGCTTGCTGACGCTCTTTGGCAAAGTCGATCATATTGGCCAACCGTTTTTCAATTTCAAAAACAGTCCCATTTCCAACAACATCGGTGTCGTGGAAGCAGTAGTATGGAACGCCTAATTTGCTGATAAATTCAAAAGCAGCATCCATTTTTTCTTTTGCGGCTGTCATCGGATCAGATGCGCCAACCCATGGAAAAATTTGTGTTCCGGGACCAAATGGATCTCCACCATCACCACAGAATGTGTGCCAGTAAGCCACCGCAAAACGAAGATAATCTTTCATAGGTTTGCCCAATACAACCTGTTTAGGATCGTACCATTTGAATGCCATTGGATTTTTTGAATCCGGTCCCTCGTATTTAATCTGATCGATACCAGGGAAATACTCTTTGTTTCCTTTAAAAGCTGCCATAATGATAAATTTTAAAATTGATTTTTTGAATTGTTATTTACTTAGATGTATTTTTCAAGTTGAATTTTCCAGGTTTGATAGGCTTCCTCGTATTGAGCACTTTTGCTTGTATCTGGTGTTACTGTTTCCAGCTTTTTCAAATTGGCAAATGCGTCTTTTGCTGAAGCATAATAGCCGGAACCAATACCTGCGCCTCGTGCTGCGCCCACTGATCCGTCTGTATTGTAAAGTTCAATAGTTGCACCAGAAACGCCGGCAAGTGTTTCACGGAATACAGGACTGAGAAACATATTGGCTTTTCCAGCACGAATAACCTTTGCCTTGATACCAATTTGTTCCATAACTTCCATTCCGTATTTGAATGAGAAGACAATTCCTTCCTGCGCAGCGCGGAAAAGATGTGCCTCTGTATGAATATTGAAGCCTAATCCAGAGATTTGACCACCAATATTTTTATTGCCAAGAACACGTTCTGCTCCGTTTCCAAAAGGCAGAATGCTTAAACCTTCAGAACCAATGGCGATTTCCGCAGCTTTTTTGTTCATTTCTTCATAGGAAAATGCCTTATTCCCCACATATTTATTCAACCATGAATTCAGAATTCCGGTTCCGTTGATGCAAAGCAAAACACCTAAACGACTATCTTTAGCTGAATGATTGACATGAGCAAATGTGTTCACCCTCGATTGCGGATCGTATTTCACATCGCCGCTAACGCCGTAAACGACGCCCGATGTTCCGGCTGTTGTTGCAATTTCACCTGGATTTAAAACATTCAGCGACAAAGCATTATTTGGTTGGTCACCTGCCCTGTACGACACAGGAGTGCCGGCTTTCAAACCAAGTTCTCCAGCTATTTTAGCTGAAACGTGTCCCTGAATTCCAAACGTATCAACGAGTTCAGGAATCAGTTCCTTACCAAATCCATAGTAATTAAGAACAAGTTCTGATACTTCGTTTTTTCTGAAATCCCAAAACATTCCTTCTGACAATCCGGAAGCTGTTGTACGAATTTCACCTGTCAGACGCATCGCGATATAATCGCCGGGTAACATTATTTTATCAATTTTCTCATAAACGGATGGTTCATTCTCCTTTACCCACTTCAGCTTTGAAGCCGTAAAATTCCCGGGTGAATTAAGCAAGGTATTCAGACACTTCTCATTACCTATTTCATTGAATGCTTTATTCCCTATTTCAGTTGCACGGCTATCGCACCAGATAATAGAAGGACGCAGCACATTCTGCTGCTTATCAACAATTACGAGTCCGTGCATCTGGTAAGAGATACCGATGGCTACTATTTCGTCACCTGAAATTTTAGCCAATGATTTTGCTTCATGTATGGCAAGTTTTAGATTTTCCCACCAAAGTTCTGGTTGCTGCTCTGCCCAGCCAGACTTTTTGGCAACAATAGTCATCTCATTTTTGGGGTAGAATGAGGATCCGGCGATTTCACCTGTTTCACCGTTCAGAATGGAAGCCTTCACCGAAGAGCTTCCGATGTCAATTCCTAATAAATACATAGTAGTTTGAAGTTCAAAGTTTATTAATATATCTGTTCTGTTGTGTCATGATCATTAAAGAGATTCCCTGATAATTAAATCGGTGGGAACCTGGAAATCGAGCTTTTCATTGTCTAAAGCAAATTTTGCTGCTTTTTGACCCATCAGTTTGAAATCGGTTGATATAACCGTGATCCCATTGGCAATGAACTTCTTCATTGGTGTGTCGTTATAAGACAAAATGCCAAAATCTTCCCGGAGTCTGAATTTCTTACTTTGTGCCTGTTCCAGGATAGCCGCCAGATCAATATCCTCGAAAACGAAATAAACTTTCCCAATCTGGATGTCAAGGTCGGAAATGTTGTATATCACTCTAAATTTCAAGTTGTTGTCATCACAAAACCGATTGACATTTTCAACCGACTCAATGGGATGGAATGTATATTCCGGATAAACACAAACCACCTCGTCGTATTTTCTTAACAGGTGCCATCCTGAAGTTAGACATCTGTAAACAGATTCGCCAAAATCCTGGTAAACTTTCGCCTGACCCACTTCGGAATGTATGTGCCAGTCTATAAGACACAATTTATCAGGGTCAATCTCATTCACGATACTAGGAACATCCGGATGATTGAAATTCATAATGATATATGAATTAAATTTCCCTATGCTATTTCGGATAATCGATTCGAACAGATCGAAATTATAATGATGAAAATTAATATCCACCATCACATTCTTTGGTAAATTTTGCTTGAACGAGTTATAAAGCACCTCTTTATAAGCCTTAAGCGTATCAAGAAACAGAAATACCTGTTTTTGGGAACGAATCACAAAATAGCCCTTGTTCGGAATTGCTTCAACAATACCCCGCCTTTTCAGTTCTGAATAACTCTTAAACACTGTATCGCGCGATAAACCAGACTCTTTCATTAAATCATTTACCGAAGGCAACGCATCACCTTCGCGAAGCATCTTATAATTAATAGAACGGATCAAAGCATCAACAAGCTGTTGAACTTTGGATATTCCTGAGTCTAAATTAGGTTTAAAACTGAATTTTTTCATACACAAAAACTATCAATCCATCTGTTCTGATCCGTTCTGCAAACTTAATCTTTAATTCATGCTCCTGATTTAATTTAGGAATGTTATTAAACATGTAAAATCAAAATTCGGACAAGTAAACGAACCAATTATAATTTTGAACTAAATCCGGTTAAATCCGTTAAAAATATATTAACTTCATCCTGATTAATAAATACAGCCATGAAAAGTCTTTACTTGAATCGGATAATATTAATCCTGCTGTTATTGAATAGTTTATGGGGAATAGCAAATGGACAGGAAATCACCCTAAAAAACGCCAAACCTGTTTTCATTACGGGGATTACTTACGACAGCAAGACACATGAACCGTTATCGAATACCAATTTCAAAGTCAATAATAAAAACATCTTTACGACTAATGAATTGGGACGTTTTTCATTTTACGGATCCCCAAGTGATAGCATAGAATTTACTTATATGGGTTACCAACCAACAATGCTCGTAATACCTGATACACTAAAATCGGAAGAGTATGTGGTTGGAGTATTCATGTATGAACAACCGATAAAACTTGCAGAGATTGTCATCTTGCCCAGGATGCCCGAAACCTCGATGATCATAACACCGGTTAAGACGGATCAAAAAACAATGGATATCGCACAAAGCCATGCGAATGATGCAGTTGTTAAAGGACTAACCCAATATTCAAAGGTATACGATGCCGATATGAATGCAAAAAAAGCGATACGAAATAACCAAATGCGTACCGAATACAAAGGAATGCTCGTCTCACCTGAGAATTCTGTTGGCGTATCAACCCAAAGCTACAGAACGTACAGTATCATCTACGGATCACCAATTACCACGCCTCACAAAATTGCCAAAGAGATGGTTTCTAACAATGAAAGTGCAATTTTACTTGAGCACTTCGACGCCATAAATAGAATAATGCTGGAGCCGGAAACTGTTACCGATACGATTGTCACTAAGTAATAATTCAAAATCGAACAGTTCGGCTATTTTCTACCGCAAAAGGTAAGCCATTGATTTTTAGTTCCCTATTTCCTCACAAACATGGCCTTAATAATATGCCAAACCATATTCGGATTTTCTTTAAGACGACGTGTCGAATAACTGAACCACTGTTTTCCGTAGGGGACGTAAACCCGTATCCTGTGTCCGCGATCGACAATTGATTGCCTTAATTTAGGTGTTACGCCATATAGCATTTGAAATTCATACTTATCTTTGGGAATATTCAACTCACTGATTAATTCATACGCCTTATCAATCAAATATTTATCATGAGTAGCAATACCAACGTAAATTCCGTTTTGGAGCATAAAACGTAAATCTTCAATATAATGATCCCTTATTTCCTGATAGCCTTTGTATGCGATTCGCTCGTCTTCAATATAAATTCCTTTGCAAAGTCTGAAACTCAAAGGGGCTTCCGGGAGGTTTAAATCCATCAGGTTTCTGACATCTTCAAGTGTCCGGCGCATGTATGCCTGTACAACTAATCCGACCCGTGTGGGGAATTCCAATTTTAAGCGTCTGAAAATCGCAATTTCATTGGAGGTACATTCTGAATCCTCCATATCGATTCTTATAAAGGAGTTGCACTGATCGGCAACTTCAACAATATCATATAAGTTTCGGTAGCAAGCCTCCAGATCGAGCAACAGACCAAACATGGATGGTTTCACAGAAAAATGGCCATCTATTTTTTCATCCGTAAATCGTTTAATCAAATCGATATAATGCCTCTTATAGTTTTCTGCATCTGAGAGATTCTTACTGTACTCACCAAGTAAGTCTACTGAAACCATAATTCCGTTTTGGTTTAGCGCACGCGATTCTGCAAGTGCATCAGTGATATATTCTCCTGCGATATAACGTTTTGAAAAAACCCACACAATTTTCTCAGGGAAATAGGGAAGCATTTTAGCAATTAAAGTATTGATCATTTTTTTGTCGGATTAGCCTTGAAATTCTATTATTGTTAAACTTTGTAAAAATATGGCGCTATTACCGGATGATCTATGATGTTTATCAATACATATGACCAATTTTAATATTTTTACATGACGTAAGGAATCCTTAATGTTTGAGCGAAGTTCAATCCCAACTTAATTGAAATTATTTTTGGATGATTTTGCTGGTTAAAACAAAAATATTTAAGGTAGTTTTACGCTTCAACTTTTCAATTATATTTGTCACGCAAAATTTTTACATAGAATAAAACATAAATGCTTTTTATGAAGAACTCGACTATTGTGAATATCGTTTTGGCGCTTGCAGTTGCAGGTCTTTACATTATTTATTTCACAGGTAATAAAAAAGACAAATCGACTGAGGCTAATATGGTAAAAGGGGAAGACAAACCTTTGACCATTGCGTATGTGAAAATGGATTCGATGCTTTTCACCTACGAACTTGCTAAAAAATTAAATTCCCAATTTGCAGAGAAAAGGGAATCTTATAAAAAAGAGTACACGGATAAACGGATTAAATTCGAGCGGGATTTGGCATCCTTTCAGGAAAAAGTTCAGCGTGGCGGATTCTTAACAGAAGACCGTGCTCGTCAGGAACAGGAACGTCTGGGAGCTGTTCAGCAGGAAATCCAAAAGATGGATTATGATTTCACACAGAAATTAAGTGAAATACAAGGGCAAATCAATCAGCAAATTGTCGACAGTATCTCTTCATTCTTGAAAAGCTATAACGAAGCAAAGAAATATGACGTTATTTTAAACAGTGCTAGTATGCTGGAGGGTTCTCCTCAATTCAACATAACGAAAGAGGTCACTCAGGGATTGAATGATAGGTATAAATCCTTTACAAAATAAAAAAATAAGAGACCCGTCTGTCCTTCAGATGACCGGACAGACGGTTTTTTTTCTTAATGGATATTCTTCAACACTATATCGTTCAGCAAACCGATCAATATTCAAGATGCCTTGACCATCCTATAAAGGGAGCTTCAATTTTTTTCGTGATCCCTTGTTACAACGAGCCTGATATACTTACAACGCTCAATTCACTCGCCGCCTGCAATCCTCCAACAGCTAAAATATCGGTGCTTATAGTCATCAACGACGCAGAAGACTCCTCTGCAGTGGCTATTGCACAGAATGAATTAACATCAAAATGTATAGTGCAATGGCAATTACAACATCAGCAATTATTTTTTGATGTACAACGAATAGTAGCTTCTTCCCTTCCAAAAAAATGGGCGGGTGTTGGTTGGGCTCGAAAAATCGGGATGGACGAAGCTGTCAAACAAATTGTTAAAAACAATATTACGGATGGAATACTAGTTTCTTTCGATGCAGACAGTACAGTTTTACCAAACTACCTGCGAACGATTGAATCTGCCTTTAATGATCACCCGACGTACAACTTCTTTACAATTCGTTTCGAACATCCTTTTCATGATCAGGCGTTAAGTGAATCATTTCGCGAAGGGATTATCCGTTACGAACTCCATATGCGTTATTATAGAAACGCTTTACAATGGACCGGCTACCCTCATCCAATTCACACAGTCGGTTCGAGCTTTGCCTTAAAAGCATCAGCATATGCCAAACAAGGGGGGATGAACAGACGGAAAGCAGGCGAAGATTTTTATTTTTTGCACAAACTGGTATTACTTGGCCATTATGGGAATATCAATTCCACAACTGTTTTTCCGGCCGCCCGTCAATCCGACCGGGTACCATTCGGAACAGGTGCAGCCATGAAAAAATGGATTGAAGGGAGTCCTGAATTGAATTTTACCTATTCACTCAAAGCATTCGGCAATCTAAAACCGTTGTTTTCGAATATTTCTCAATTTTGGCAAATGGAATCTTCCGAAATAGAAAAAGTAATCGGAACGATGCATCCTACCTTGCAATCATTTTGTAAAAACTCCCAAACGATTGATAAACTGATCGAACTACGAAGTAACTGCTCAAACGTAAAAGTCCTCGAAAAAAGGGTGTTTCATTTGATGGATGCATTTTGGATTTTAAAATATCTGAATTTTGCACACGACACATCTTATATTCACGGTGACCTTCAAGCCGAAGCGACTAATCTACTGCAACATATTGGAATTCAGGCCGAAAATAATTTTACACTTGAAAATCTTCTTGAAATTTACAGAAATTTAGATACAAGAATTGAAAATTGTAGTTAGCTTTGCCGGCTAAAATATATAGAAGATGATCACGTTAAAAATTGTCCTGATTGCAATAGCCCTGGTTTCAACAGCTATTCTTGCATTATCAATCCGGATTGTACTTGTAAAAGATGGAAAATTCCCTGAGACGCATATAAGCAGAAATCCTGAGATGAAGAAAAAAGGTATTCTTTGTGTAAAAGCAATGGATGGGATGGACCAGGCAAAAGCTGAAATTCAGAACAGATACAAAAATGTTACTGTAGTAAAGTGAACTGAATTTTTAATATTCCGGTCTCTACCAGAACTTTAAGTCATATATTATTTAGCACTAAATACTACTTTTTGATTCTTTACAAAAATAATTACCCGAAATATTACAAGACGGACACAATTCTTAAATATTCAAATGTTACATTTGCCCCGATAATTTTTCGGTAATGGATTTAAAATTTAGAAAAGCATCTGACATATATAAGATAATTAGGGAAAACAAGTATTTTTTACTTCCGTTCATTCTTTCAATTTCTTTAATTTCAGCTCTTTTAGGAATTTACGGTAACGAACGTTTATTCCTTCATTTAAATGGTCTCCACTCAAAGTTTGCTGATTTCTTTTTTCTATTCTCTACCAACCTGGGAGATGGAATTATTGCTTTTTTTCTTGTGGTAATTTTGCTTTGGGTTTCCTTTCGAGATGCCCTGACTTTTTTGGTTATAACCATATTAATCACCATTACTGTAACCATATTGAAAAATGTCTTTTTTCCCGAATTTTATCGTCCTGTAGCATATTTCGAATACACTGAGGCAGTAAGACTTGTAACAGGTTATGATCCCCCAATGTATTGTACTTTCCCCTCAGGTCATTCAGCTACAGCTTTTAGTGTTTATTTCTATTTGTCTATATTGAGCAAAAAACAAATTGTAAAATTCTTTTTGTTTGTCATTGCGTTTTTGGTGGCCTATTCGCGGATTTATCTGTCGGCTCATTTCCCTGAAGATGTAGTTGTAGGTTCCTCTATCGCAGTAACAATCACAATTTTGTGTTATTATTTTGGCCAACAATTAAAAAGTAGAAGGCTGAATAAGAAACTCGTATTTAAACCTAAGATTTCTGTCAGACAATTACCGATATGATCCGAAACATTTCGATAGAAACCCGGTTCAGGGTTTTAATTATTTTCATAGGCCTTCTTCTGTTTCTGCCTTTTAATGGGTTGGTTCATTTGTTCGATTGGGATGAGATTAATTTTGCAGAATCGGCCCGCGAGATGATTACAACCGGCGATTACAGTACCGTGCGTATCAACTTTATTCCTTTTTGGGAAAAACCTCCGCTATTTATATGGATGCAAGTTTTGAGCATGAAATTTTTTGGAATAAATGAGTTTGCAGCCAGGTTTCCCAATACAATATGTGGTGTGCTGACCTTGCTTTCGTTGTTTGAAATAGGTAAAGTTCTAAGAAATTATAAATTTGGATTGCTTTGGGCTTTGACATATGGAGCATCAGTTTTACCATTTTTATATTTCAAATCAGGAATTATCGATCCGTGGTTTAACCTTTTTATCTTCACTTCATTATATTTCGCATTTAAGCACTTTAATCAAAGAGAATCGAACCCAAAGGGGTTTTTAAATGTGATTTTATCAGCCGGCATTCTGGGTTTGGCCGTCTTGACAAAAGGACCCGTTGCAATTTTGCTATTTGGAGTTACGCTCCTCATATTCATTTTGATACAACGAAAAATAAAATCATTAAAATGGATCGATATATTGATATTCACCCTCGTTTTAATTATTACCGGAGGATCTTATCACATCTATCAAATGTTTTTAG
Source organism: Bacteroidales bacterium (assembly GCA_038236995.1). Lineage (GTDB taxonomy): Bacteria > Bacteroidota > Bacteroidia > Bacteroidales > Prolixibacteraceae > JAAFHB01. The sequence goes on from JBBRZE010000019.1 coordinate 47,688, forward strand.
GAAACTGGCAGTTGATATACGATTTTTTCATTTATCAGCTACGACTGATGAAAACTGAGGATGCCGGACATGGTGGAAGTATTTTGTATCATCCATTGGTATTGTTTATTGGTGTATTTCCTACCTCCATTCTGGCATTAAATGTTTTTTTCAGAAAGGTCAATATCAATATTGATTATAAAAGATTAATGGTAATATTGTTCCTGGTTGTGCTAGTGATTTTTTCGTTGGTTCAAACAAAAATTGTCCATTACAGTTCACTATGCTATTTCCCGCTTAGCTACCTCGCTGCAGTTTCGGTTTATGATATCTGTTACAAGGGGGGAGTCCTTAACACCTTGACGAAATTGCTTCTTTTGGTGGTAGGTTTTGTTTACGCAATCATCCCTGGCTTATTGCAATTAATAACTACTACGATATCACCCGATGTATTAAAAAAGTTTATCAACGACGATTTTGCTTTAGCATGTATTAACAGCACAGTTAGTTGGAGCGGATTCGAGTTCATCCTGGGTTTGGCATTTGGAGTAATCCTGATCGTCTCTGTATTTTATTTGCACGGGATCAAACAAATACTTACCATTTATAGCAGTACCGCCATATTTATATTCATGTTTATGTTTGTATTGGTTCCTAAGATTGAGAAGTATTCTCAGGGAGCTGCTATTGAGTTTATTTCAGCCTTTAAAGGTAAACCCGTATGGGTTTCCACTTTGGGTTATTATAGTTATGCCCCCTATTTTTACGCAGATAAACAGAAAAGAGCCACCACAGAAATTGACGAGACAGAATTTTTACTGCATGGCAACACAGGTTGCGATGTTTATTTTGTCACCAAGATAACCGAATTGCAAACAATTCTCGTTGAATATCCTCAACTTGCAGTTGTTGAGCAAAAGGGCGGATTTGTATTGCTTAAACGAATATTTAACAAATAATAAATGATACTTAACAAAACCGTTGCAGTTGTAATGCCTGCATATAATGCTGAAGAGACGCTTGAAATTACTCTGAGCGAAGTTCCGATGGATATTGTTGATTACGTGATTCTTGTTGATGATTGTAGCAGTGATGAAACCAGCAAATTAGCGTCAAAGCTTAATATCCAGTATGTGATTAAGCATGATAAGAACAAAGGATATGGAGGCAATCAAAAAACTTGTTATAACAAAGCTCTTGAAATAAACGCGGATATCGTAGTGATGTTGCATCCTGATTACCAATATACGCCTAAGCTCATTCATTCAATGTGCTATCTTATTGCAAATGATGTCTATCCTGTTGTTTTTGGGAGCAGGATCTTAGGCGTGGGTGCGGTCAAAGGTGGAATGCCTGTATACAAATTCATTGCAAACAGGTTTCTTACCTTATTTCAAAACCTGGTCTTGTGGCAAAAATTATCGGAATATCACACTGGTTACAGGGCATTTAACACCGAGGTACTGCGGAAAATCAATTACGAGGATAATTCGGATGATTTTATTTTCGACAATGAAATGATTGCCCAGATTTTTAGTGCTGGATATGAAATCGCTGAAATCACCTGTCCTACACGATATTTTAAGGAAGCTTCGTCAATTAGCTTTCTTAGAAGTGTAAAATATGGATTTGGAGTTTTAAAAGTGTCGATCCTTTACAGACTGCACAAGTGGAATATAATTAAATACAGACTATTAGAGAGATAATATTCTGCTTTAGGGAGAACCTGAATTACAACTATCCCTTATGTCTCAACTTTGAAAAAACAGGGTGTCCCATTGTCTGAGACACCCTATTTTATTATTCAATTGTGATCATCACCGTATTTTTGGGAATCCGGTCACCTTTTGCAACATTGATGCTTTTAATTACACCATCAAAAGGCATTTGCACCTTCGTGTACATCTTCATTGCTTCGAGCGTCAATAACATATCACCCTCTTTGCATTTCTGTCCGGGACTTGCAAAAACTTCAATTACAGATCCAGGGATAATTGAACGAACCTCTTTGGGATCGGACTTCTGCCACTTTTTACGTTTATCAAATTTCGTAGTCGTCAATGTCAGATATTTGGCACTGTTAACAACGAAATCCTGATATTTAGAGTTATTTTCTTCCATAATTAAATTTTATTTCACAAAAATACCGATCAAAATGGTGGAATACCATGTTTCTTAGCAGGACGCTGATCAACTTTACTACCCGAAACTTCGAGTGAGTGGATCAATCTTGCCCTTGTCTCCGATGGTTCAATCACTTCATCGATGTATCCTTTCGCTGCAGCAACAAACGGATTTGCAAACTTATCTTTGTACTCCTGAATTTTTTGCTTCCTCATTTCCGCAGGATTTTCTGCTTCGTCAATCTCTTTCTTAAAAACAATATTCGCTGCTCCCTCAGGCCCCATCACAGCGATTTCTGCAGTTGGCCAGGCGAAGACAAAGTCCGCTCCAAGGTGACGTGAATTCATTGCAATATAACCACCACCATAAGCTTTACGAATAATAATTGTTACTTTTGGTACAGTAGCTTCACTGTAAGCATAGAGTAATTTTGCACCGTGCCTGATTACTCCGGCATGTTCCTGGTCGACACCCGGCAAATAACCTGGCATATCTTCCAATGTCACAATCGGAATACCAAATGCATCACAATATCGGATAAAGCGCGCGGCTTTATCGGAGCTGTCACAATCAAGTACTCCAGCTAAATACATTGGCTGATTAGCAACAAATCCAATTGTATTTCCCTGAATTCGCCCGAAGCCTATAACAATGTTCTTCGCAAAATATTCCATAATTTCAAAAAAGTCAGATCCATCAGTCACTGCTTTGATGATATCGCGAATATCGTAAGGAAGGTGCGGATCAACTGGAACAATCTCCTCAATGCTTTTCTTTAAAAGTGGTTCCTGAATCGGAAATTTAAGTGCCTTTTGAGCATTGTTCCATGGGATGAAGGTAATCAGCTTTTTGATTTGCTCGAAACACTCGTCTTCACTTTTAGCGAAGAAATGTGCATTTCCTGTTATCTCACTATGAACCATAGCCCCACCAAGCTCCTCCATCGAAATTTCTTCGCCAAGGACGCTTTTGATAACACCGGGACCAGTGATAAACATTTTCGAAATATTTTCAACTACAAATACAAAGTCTGTAAGTGCAGGCGAATACACTGCACCACCGGCACATGGACCGAGGATAACAGAGATCTGGGGAATTACTCCTGATGCAATCGTATTACGGTAAAATATTTCACCATATCCGGCAAGTGAGTTTACACCTTCCTGAATACGTGCACCACCCGAATCATTAATCCCGATTAGCGGAACACGCATTTTCAGCGCGTGATCCATAATTTTTGTAATCTTACGTGCATGCATAAGTCCCAATGATCCCCCTGCTACCGTAAAATCCTGTGCATAGATTGCCACAGGTTGATTGTACATGGTTCCGGTTCCAATGATTACACCATCACCATGTAATACTTTTTTCTCCATGTCGAAATCACGGCCTGTGTGTTCAACAAAAAGATCGTACTCGTGAAAAGAATTCTCGTCCAGAATAGCTTTTATCCTTTCACGGGCAGTCTTCTTACCCATGGCCACCTGCTTCTCGATGGCTTTTTCGCCACCTCCCTGCTGGGCCTCCTTTTTTCTCTTCCGGAGGTCAAGGATGTTTCTCTTAAATGACATAAGTGCGTTTTAAATTACTAATTCATCGTTTATTACCAGAGTCAAACATTGATTGGTCTAAAAAATCCGGTTGCAAAAATACAACATTTTAGACTTTTAACTACCTGATTTTAAAATAAAACTTTACTAAATCTTTATGAATCAAAGAATAGACCATGCTGGTAAAATATTCTAACTATTTTGAAGCCCACCTGTAAAGGCCAATTGCAATCACTGAATATATAATATTTGGAAGCCAAACTGCAAGAAGCGTATTAAATCCTACTTTGACGGCAAAGATCGTAGAAACCTGCATAAACATGATGTATGAAAAGCTCAGCAATAAGCCAAGTCCTAATTGCAGTCCCATCCCCCCTCTCATCCGGCGCGAAGCAAGTGAAACACCTATCACTGACAAAATAAAGGTACTTAACGGCTGCGCAGTACGTTTGTATTTTTCTTGTTCATAACGGGCAACATTGTCAACCCCGCGAAGTTTTAAATCCTTGATATAAGCATTGAGCTGCCAGTAATCCATTGTCTCTTCCTTACTGTTTTGCTGGCCGAAATCGGAAGGCAACATTCTGAGGGTGGTATCAATAGCAGTTCCGGTTGTAATTATCTCGACCGGACCTCGCATGTCGCGAACATAATAATTCTGAATCACCCATTTCTTTTTATCTCTATCCCATTTAATACTTTCAGCAATCAATTTCGACACCAGCCTTTTATCTTCAAACTTGTCAATAGAGAAACGGTAACCAACATCCAACTTATTATTATAGCTCTGCATATAAACAAAAAGTCCGGGGTCCAGCTGACGATGAATGTTCCTGTCACTATTGACAAATTCATTATCAATATAGGTATTCCTGAAGTGAACACGCGCATCAGTTGCTGACGGAATAATGAAATTTCCCAACAACCACGACATTAAAGCAATAACAGTAGAGGCCATCATAAAAGGCCGCATCAAGCGCATATAAGTAACACCGCTTGCCAGAATTGCTATTATTTCAGAGGTATATGCCATTTTGCTTGTGAAATAGATCACCGCAATAAATGTAAATAACGCACTGAACAAATTAGCGTAATAGGGTATAAAGTTTAAATAGTAATCAACGACGATTGCACGCAAAGGTGCCTTTTTGCTTATAAAATCATCAATGTTTTCGGAGACATCGAAAATTATTGAGATACTGATTATTAAGGCAATAGCAAGAAAAAAAGTTCCCAGGTATTTCTTAATGATATACCGGTCAATCCTTTTAATAAATTTTATGACCATTCGTCTTAATTTATATTTAACATTAAGCCACTAAATTTAGAGTCGTTGCCCTACTTGTTTAACCATCTGTTCCTTCCATCCTTTGAATGTACCAGCCAAAATCTGTTGACGGGCTTCGCCAACAAGCCAAAGATAAAATGCGAGATTATGAATACTACCGATCTGGGCACCCAGCATCTCCTTCGCCTGAAAAAGATGGCGTAAATATGCCTTGGAGTATTGTTGGTCAACAAAAGAGGTTCCATTGAGATCAATGGGCGAAAAATCATCACGCCATTTGTTGTTTTTGATGTTGATGATTCCATTACGTGTAAATAGCATTCCATTTCTTCCATTTCTCGTTGGCATCACACAATCAAACATATCAATTCCCCTGTCAATTCCCTCAAGAATATTAATCGGTGTGCCTACACCCATCAGGTATCGCGGTTTATTCTCCGGAAGAACAGCATTGACAACTTCAATCATTTCGTACATATCGGCTTCCTTTTCGCCTACCGAAAGTCCACCAATTGCATATCCGTCACAATTGAAAGAGGCTACATGTTCAGCAGCCTTTTTACGCAGGTCGGCATAGACACATCCCTGGACAATTGGAAAAAAAGATTGCGAATACCCATATTTTGGTTCGGTTTCATTATATCTCTTAATACAACGCTCGAGCCAACGTTGGGTCAATTCAAGCGACTTACTTGCATAGTCGTAATCAGCATCACCAGGCGTGCACTCATCGAATGCCATTATGATATCCGCACCAATAGATCGCTGTATATCAACAACATTTTCAGGAGTAAACAAATGACGGGAACCATCAATATGCGACTGAAACCGAGCTCCTTCTTCGGTTAATTTCCGGATATCGCCCAGCGAAAAAACCTGAAATCCACCACTGTCGGTTAAAATTGGTCGATCCCATCCAATGAATTTATGGAGTCCTCCGGCTTTTTCGATAATTTCGACACCAGGCCGCAAATACAAATGGTAGGTATTCCCAAGTATAATCTGAGCCTTAATATCCTCTTTCACATCCTTAAAATGGACACCTTTCACAGAACCCAGCGTACCCACCGGCATGAAAATAGGTGTATCTATCTGACCATGTGCTGTTTCTATTTTTCCTGCCCGTGCTTTTGATAACGGAGCTGTGCATTGAAGTTCAAATTTCATTTTCAAAATTTCGCGGCGTAAAGATAGTCATTATGAAAGAATATCATGAAAGGTGAATAAATCGTTAATAATTCCTGAAAAGCTGCTATATTTCTGATGCCAATGTGTAATTTTGAGCACTTTCCATGAATCTATTATGATTGAAATAAGCGGGCTCTCTTTTGGCGTTGCAGAACTGGTACTACTGATCAGTTTTGTTTTGATGTTTTTAATACAATTGTTCTATCAATTTTTGATGGCCCATTTCACCTTAAGCGGCAAAAAGAAAGATAAGCCAGTTGATTATCCATCATTCTCAATTGTCGTTCCATCAAGAAATTACGAAGAAAATCTAAGGGAACTTATTCCGACACTTCTCGAACAGGAATATCCCGATTTTGAGGTCGTTGTCGTCGATGATTGTTCCTACGACGGAACTGAATGGTATCTAAATGAACTTAAACTACAAACCTATAAACTCAAAACGAGCCGTATAATTCAGGAAACCGATTTTCCTAATGCTCTGGCAATTACAATCGGAATCAGGGCGGCTTCCAAAGACTGGCTGATATTTTTGAACCCTTTATGCCGGGTTATAGGCCAGGACTGGCTGAAATCATTTGCCGAAGAGTTGAATCCAAAATCAGAAGCAGCATTTGGTTTTGTGAACTATACAAATTCATACGGTTCGATGCGCAGATTTATCAGATACGAAAATTTTGATTCATTTATACTTTATGGATCAGCTCGTTACCTTGGTTTATCCATGCCTATAACCGACATGAATATTGCATACAAACGGGAACAGTTTCTGAGTCGCAGAGGTTTCGCTGCAGTGCTCGATTCTCCGTTTAGCGAAAATGAATTGTACCTGAACAAAATATCGAACCGCTCAAATTCTGTTTACCTCCTTAACCGCCCAACCGCCGTTTCCTATGTAGGAGACACAGACTGGTACGACGGAATGAACTTTAAAAAGAAACAGTTGTTACTAAAGAAAAAATTTACTGTTGGGCAAAGTGTTTTTCTTTTGATTTATACAATTAGCCGACTTGTTTTTGATTTTTCAATGATTGCTCTTCTGATTCTTTCACCCTGGAGGCTTTGGGTGCTAGGAGTCTGGTTTGTAAAAATTATTCATGAATTAGTCTGGGGAATTGTTGCTACGAAACGCCTTGGTGAAAAAAATCTTTTTCCAGGATTGTTGCTATTTAGATCTTTAGTTCCACTCTTCAACAGTTTTATATCTTTAAATCAGCTATTTACCGGTCAGAAGCGCAAATGGAAGTAAACCCTAATCTCTCGGAAAATGCCAGGCATGATTTTGATTTAGTTAATGCTGCCCGATCAGGCGATCAAAAAGCATTTGCCCAGCTTATGAAGCGATATAAAGATGCGATTTTCTTTATGCTTCTAAAGATGGTAAATAATAAAACTGATGCTGAAGATCTGGCGATCGAAGCATTTGGTAAAGCTTTTACCAATATTAGCCAATATGAGCCTCAATTCGCCTTCAGTACATGGTTATTTCGCATTGCTTCAAATAATGCAATCGATCATTTGAGAAAGAAAAGAGCCGTTACCGTTCCGCTTGAACCTACAATTGGCAACGATAAAATCATAGGGATCGAATACAACTACAATATTCGCACAGAATCCGACTCGCCGGAAGAGGCATTTATTAAAGAACAAAATGCAAAACTGTTACGAAAAGCCGTTTCCACTTTAAAGCCCCGCTACCGGACACTACTTGAATTGCGCTATTTCAAAGAATATTCCTATGCAGAAATAGCCGAGGAGCTGGATCTTCCGTTAGGAACAGTAAAGGTTCAACTTTTCCGATCACGCGAAATGCTTTTTGAACTCCTCAAAAACACCGAGATGAGCGACTAGCTTACCTTTTCATAGAATAATATGCTGAAAATCTTAAAGTATTTCCCCAATTTAACACCGGAGCAAATCATCCGTTTCGAAAAAATGGATTCCCTTTATCGCGACTGGAACGGGAAAATCAATCTCATTTCAAGGAAAGATATTGACTCGTTATACGAGAAACACATCTTGCATTCACTGGCAATCGCTAAAATCATTGATTTCAGGCCTGGAACAAAAATCCTGGATGTTGGAACCGGAGGAGGTTTCCCCGGAATTCCGCTTGCCATATTGTTCCCAACTTGCCATTTTGTATTAATAGATTCAATAGGAAAAAAAATAAAAGTTGTTCAGGCAGTATCCGAAGAACTTGGACTTAAAAATGTTACGGCAATTCATGGGAGAGTTGAAGATGTGAAGGAAGAATTTGATTTTGTGATTTCAAGAGCGGTTACAACCTTCCCTGCATTTGTCGGATTGGTGAAAAAGATTATTTTGCGCAAACCACAAAATGCACTTCCAAATGGAATCATCTATTTAAAAGGAGGTGATATTCAGGAGGAAATAAAGGATTACAAGAGAAATATTGAGGTAACCGAAATCTCCAATTTTTTTTCTGAGCCGTTTTTTGAGACAAAAAAGGTGGTCTATCTGCCCGTAAACAAATAATCGTTCGAAATAAATTTATTCTAATTCATTATTTGTTTTGACATAAACGAAAAAAGACTTATTTTTGCACTCCAAAATATAGAAGAAACATTGTAAATTAATAAAATATTTGTCCGAGATGAAAAGAACATTTCAACCATCGAATAGAAAAAGAATAAACAAACACGGATTCCGTGAAAGAATGTCTACAGCCAACGGACGTAAAGTTTTAAAAGCACGTCGCAGAAAAGGTCGTACAAAACTGAGTGTTTCGGACGAACCACACCACAAGAGATAAAATATTGTTGTTCAACAATATCAAACAAAAGGTAAAGAACGGTGTTCTTTACCTTTTGTGTTTATCGCGATTATTTTCCATCCTACATAGATGATAAAGCTCCTTCAGCTACAACATCATCAGAATAATCCACGAAATATGCGCTGTACAATTTTCTTATTGAAAGTTTAGGCTTAATTTTGCTCCCAATGATTAAATATTGAAACATCACGTATGCAGCTAAAAGAATTTTTCATCAGCAAAATCTTCCTCAAAAGCTTTGGAATTGCTGTCGTACTGACAATTGTATTGATATGGTTTACAATGACAATGCTTTCAATCTACACCAATAAGGGAGAAAACATAACTACACCAGACCTTAAAGGATTGAATATTAGTGAGGTTAAGTCGATCATTGGTAATAACAATCTCCGGTTCGAAATTGAAGATACAATCTATCGAAAAGAGGTTCAGCCTGGTACGGTTGTATTACAAAATCCTTTAGCCGGGCATAAAATAAAGCCCAATAGAGTCATTCACATTACATTGTCTTCCTCCATGCCGGAACAGATTGAAGTTCCAAAGCTCACTGATGTATCAATTCGGCAGGCAAGGGTACTTCTTGAATCAAAAGGGTTTGCTCTTGGGAATGTTGAGGAACGTCCATCTGAATTTAATGATCTCGTTCTTGAACAGAAACACAACGGGCAGATGATTCAACCTGGTTCAAGGATCGATAACGGCTCAACAATTGATTTAGTGGTCGGGAAAAACATTACAGGCAGAGAAACCTCTATTCCAGACCTTAGCACACTATCGTTAACTGCGGCCCGTGACAGTTTAAAAAGCAGATCATTAAACGTTGGCTCTATAATATACGATCCATCCATTCTTACTACTGAAGACACCTTAAGTGCGATCATCTGGAAGCAGATGCCCCTACCCGATTCCACAACGAGGGTAATGCCGGGAATATCTGTTGATCTATGGCTAAAGCTTAAAACAGAAGCCACAACCAATTCAGAAATACAATAATTAACAGGCACTTGATGAACTCTATAAATAATGATATTGACCCGGATGAATTTGATGATGCCGGAGAAGAGATTGAACATTTTGAACATTACCGTTTTATAGCTGATCCCGGTCAGGGATTATTACGCATCGATAAGTTTTTGGCCAATCGGATTGAGGGAACGTCCCGAAACCGAATCCAGATAGCCGCGCAAGCTGGAAGTATTTTTGTAAATGGGGTTTCTGTCAAGGGAAACTATCGGGTAAAACCTGGCGAAGCGGTGACTGTAATGCTAGACTATCCACGACGCGAACTAAAAGTTCTTCCAGAAAATATCCCTTTGAACATCGTCTATGAAGACGAAGAACTCATGATCATCAATAAACCGGCTGGTCTTGTGGTTCATCCTGGACACGGAAATTACAGCGGAACACTTGTTAACGGATTGGTATACAAATATCAGAACCTTGAATTATATGGAGGGAATGATCCCAGACCGGGTTTGGTGCACCGGATTGATAAAAACACGTCAGGTTTACTGGTTGTGGCAAAAACCGAATTGGCAAAACTTAACCTCGCCCTTCAGTTTTTCAATAAAACCACAAAACGTAAGTATGTTGCCCTTGTATGGGGTAACCTGGCATCAGACGAAGGAACAATAGAAGGAAACATCGGAAGAAGTACGAAAAACCGTCAGGTCTTCACCGTTTTCCCGGATGGATTAACCGGAAAACCTGCTGTCACCCATTACCGCGTGATCGAGAGGCTCGGATATGTCAATCTTGTTGAATGCGTTCTGGAGACCGGGCGAACTCACCAGATCCGGGTTCATATGAAACATATCGGCCATCCGCTCTTTAATGATGACGTATATGGTGGAGACAGAATATTAAAAGGTACAACATTTGCAAAGTACAAGCAGTTTGTTGAAAATTGCTTTTCGATGATTCCCGGACAAGCACTTCATGCCAAAATTCTTGGGTTTGTCCATCCGGTAACCAAAGAAGAGATGCTCTTCGATTCCGAATTGCCTGAGAATTTGGGACAGTTGGTTGATAAATGGCGTAACTATATATCAAACAGAGATTCAGATCAACAAATATAATCAATGAGTAAAAAAAATATTGCGATTGTAGCTGGAGGTGACTCATCAGAATATGTCGTATCAGTCAAAAGCGGAGCCAATGTACTAAAGGCTATCAACCAGGAACTGTTTACCCCATGGTTAGTCAGAATGAAAGGGGAAGAGTGGATAGTCCTTGATGGGGAGAATAAGTTATCGGACATCGATAAGTCCGATTTCTCGTTTACCGTTAAAGGACAAAAATGCAAATTCGATTATGCCTATATTATCATTCATGGAACACCCGGTGAAGATGGATTATTGCAGGGCTATTTCGAAATGTTGCATGTTCCTTATTCCTCCAGCGATGTGCAATCATCAGCATTAACATTCAATAAGTTTTTCTGCAACAATTACTTAAGAAGCTTTGGTATTCAAATGGCCCAATCGGTGCGCCTGATCATCGGTGAAAAATACAGTTCAGAACAGATTATCACGTCATTAGGCCTTCCATTGTTTGTTAAACCGAGTGCAGGCGGATCAAGTTTTGGTGTGACTAAAGTGAAGGAAGCCAAAGACTTAGTCGAAGCTGTAAACAAGGCGCTTGATGAAAGCCCGGAAGCAATTATTGAACAATTCATTGAAGGAAAGGAATTTACGTGCGGTGTAGTTAAAACAGGCCAGAGGAAATTGGTTTTACCAGTCACCGAAGTAATCCCCAAAAACGAATTCTTCAATTACGAATCGAAATACATACCCGGGATGGTCGAAGAAATAACTCCCGCAAGAATATCAGAAGAATTAACCCTAAAAGTTCAGGCACTCTCATCCCGAATATACGATCTTTGCAGTTGTAGAGGTATTGTACGCATTGATTATATCCTCAAAGGTGACACCTTCTATTTTTTAGAGGTAAACACGGTCCCGGGCATGACAGGAACCAGTTTTATCCCACAGCAAATCGAAGCAATGGGAATGAATCTAACTGACCTATTAACAGATATCATTCAGTCCGGTCTTAAAAACTGAAACTGACAGATCGCAGTTGTATAAGCACTTACCGACGAACATTGATATCCACTAATTGTTGATATCCATGTTTGTTCAGGTGTTGACAATTATTCTGCGAAGGTCAAACGCCTGATTCGGGAACCGATACACGGTAGTATGATCATTATCCTGTTTCAAAATCCGGAATTGAATACTATTTTTGAAAAGATAAAAACATCGTTCTGCAGTAAAATCCTGAGGTTCCGGATTCCTTGAATTATTACGTTATCACACACTATTTCAATTAATTATTACAAAATAATTAAAAAATATTTTGTTGCTAAAAAATCGTTATGCCTCCCGAAACAAATAATTTCCGTAACAAGACTAAATCGAAAATGACCATTGAGCAGTTGAATGCTCAATATGGTAAAATTCCACCTCAGGCACCTGAAGTGGAAGAAGCCGTACTTGGTGCATTGATGCTCGAACGGGATGCCTATATTACAGTAGCTGCAATACTTAAGTCTGAAAGCTTCTATAAGGAAGAGCACCAGAAAATCTTTAAGGTTATTCAGCATTTGGTCGCCAATGAAAAACCTGTTGACCTTCTGATGGTTACCCAGGAATTGAAAAACAGGGAGGAATTGGATGAAGTGGGCGGCCCCATCTATATCACCCAATTAACCAGCAGAGTAGCTTCAGCGGCGCACATCGAATTCCATGCGAGAATTATCGCGCAGAAATTTATTCAGCGCGAGCTGATAAGAATTGCGTCAGAGATCCAGGTTAAATCATACGACGACTCAATGGAACTGGACGATCTGATTGATTATGCAGAAGCGTCTCTTTTCAAAGTCACAGAAGGAAATATCTCGAAAGAGTCGCAACCAATAAAACCCTTGCTTCGCGAAGCCATCGAAAGGATTGAAGAAAACGCGAAAAAACCAGACGGATTGAGCGGAATTGCATCGGGATTTACAAATCTCGACAAAATCACATCTGGATGGCAAAATACCGATTTAATGATCATTGCTGCACGACCTGCGATGGGTAAAACAGCTTTCGTACTTTCAATGGCCAGAAACATGGCCGTACTAAAAAATGTTCCGGTTGCTTTTTTCTCGCTTGAAATGTCTTCAATACAGCTAGTTAACAGGTTGATTGCTGCAGAAACAGAGCTTGGATCCGAAAAAATTAAAAGCGGCAAACTTGAAGATTGGGAATGGGAACTTTTTAACCGCAGGATTAAAAATCTGGAAAATGCCCCGCTATTCATTGACGACACCCCTGCTTTATCCGTTTTCGAATTCAGAGCAAAATGCCGGAGGTTGAAAATGCAGCACAACATTGGAATCGTTGTTGTCGACTATCTTCAGTTAATGACAGCCGGCAGCGACGTAAAAGGAAACCGAGAGCAAGAGGTCAGTACAATTTCACGAAACCTGAAAGCCATTGCCAAAGAGATTAATGTGCCGATCATTGCCCTTTCGCAGTTAAACCGTTCTGTTGAATCCCGTGACGGGAAACGGCCTCAGCTTTCCGACTTACGTGAGTCAGGAGCAATTGAACAGGATGCTGACATGGTTATGTTTATTCACAGACCTGAGTACTATGGAATCACCCAGGATACTGATGGAAATTCGTTAATGGGTGTTGCCGAAATTATCATAGCTAAACATCGTAACGGTTCAGTCGGTGATGTTCAGTTAGCATTTAAGGCTTCGCTTGCAAAATTCACTGATTTGGAAGAGGTTTCAATGGGAACAATGCCTGATGATCTTGGAGAAGGTAAAAAAGAGGCGATCTATCGTTCAAAAATGAATGACGAATTTGCTTTAGCAGGAGCAGGAAATAAATTATCCTCTTCCGGATTTGGTAGGCCCGGTGATCAGATAGATGAAGGATCGCCGTTCTGATATTGCACAAATATATTTATTGACGAAATAGTCACTTTTTGATTGATCTACATTTTTTTTACATACTCGGAAATGCAAATTTCAGTTCTGCTACTTTGAAGATTTTGACCAGGAGACCTAATGAATCCATTGGGTAATTTTGTTGTTAATTGGGTCTCCCCATATCCTTTGGCAACGATCCTGCCGGCAGTAATCCCTTTTGATCTGACATAATTCGCCGCTGCATCAGCGCGAAATTGCGCCAAATCTATATTGTATTGTTTACTGTCCATGCTACTTGAATATGATCTTAACTCAACTGCTAATTCGGAATTTTCGTTCATCAATAAAACAATCTGATCGAGCTCTTTGGCTGTTTCTGGTAATATATCCCATCTGTCAAGCTTGAAATTGATGTTTTTCATCACAATTACATCACCTGCAAAATAGACAGGTATGGATGGGGTAAATGTTGAATCCTTCTTGATTCCTTTGGTTGAGAGATTTACAGTGGCCAGCCAGCATTTTGTTTTGTTTGCAAGTTTGGCAACTTTGATCTGATAATCTGATTCCGGTTGTAATTCTAGCTGAAATAAACCATTTGCATCACATTTTACCTCCTCACTGATCGATCGGAGCCTATTCTTTAAAACTATTGTAGCCCCTGACACTGGCTTATTACCGATTGCCGAAAAAATAATTCCTTTCAGCATGTATAAGGGACTCTCTCTAACCAATGCCACTTTTATTGTATCCAATTCTTGTAGTTTTTCCCTATTAAACTCGAGCCGACTCTCTTTGTAATTTTTGTTGGCAACCAAAAAACGGTAAGATTTAAACGGGTTTATCTTAACATCTTCCCTGCCGTTACTATTACTAAGAATGGTAACAGGTTCAGTACCTTCCTCAGCAACAACAATACTTGTGAAGGGCAGACTTTTTTTGGTTTTTGCATCAAAAACCGAAATATTATGATTGCGAAAAGATTGTTTTAGGCTGAATATATCATCATCTCCAAATGTGTTATTCCTGTCTGAGCTGAAGTAACCACTCTCTCCCGTATCAAGAGTTATAAAGCCGAAATCGTCAAATCGTGTATTGAAAGGATACCCTGGATTTATTGGCGTTGAGAACCCTTCCCCCAATTTGCATGCAAAAAAAACATCCAGACCACCAAGTCCGGGAATTCCATTTGAAGCATACCAAAGGTTACCCTGGTGATCTACAAAAGGAAACATGTCGTTACCCGGCGTGTTAATTCCGGGGCCTAAATTGATTGGCGGACTCCATGAACCTGCCCCTTGAGAATCGGTAATATAATGAGAAACATACAGATCCAATCCACCCAGTCCGCCCGGCTTATCAGAAGTAAAGTACAAATCGGTTCCATCAGGACTCAAGGCCGGATGTTCACAGGAATATTGATCATCATTCAGGGACAGCGGTTGAATATTGATCCAGTTATTTGATTTTAAATCCCATACAGCCTCAAATAAGCTCAATTTATTGATCCCTTCATTGCTTTTGCGCAACCGGGAACGGAAATAATTACTTCGGGTAAAAATGATGGTGTCCTGATTTTTACTGAATGTAACAGGCCCTTCGTGATAAATGGAATTCAATCTATTTGAAAACGGACTAGCCTCTTTATCCTCGGGATTTGCGACATAAAGGTCAAGAAACGAAGATTTTGTCCAGTTATAAGTAGAGCGGACCATAGAGAATTTAGTACGGTCACTTGAAAAAACAATCCTATTTTGGAAATAGGCAGGGCTGAAATCATCTGCGTCCGAAGAGAATGGTGCCTTTGCGATCGTATAATTAGCTGAATCTTTGTAAAATAATTCCATATTTTGATAAGCATCTGAAAATGCAGCTCCGCGTGGATCACCGGGTGCGGCATCCTGGTATCTCTTGTACCAGAATGCGGCCAACGGATACTTGCCATTTCTGGACAATGCCCGTGCATAATTCAAAAGTAAAAATGGTTGAGTCTCCTTCTTCTCATTTTCCCTTGTCAAAAACGCATAGCACCTTTCGGCATTTTGACTGTCATTAATCCGATCGTAAATATCAGCCAGTTTCTCGTAAACTCCAGCGTTCTGCGGATCTTTTTTTAAAATCTTCTCATAAATAGGTATAGCTCTATGAAAATCAAAATAGCTATAATATCTGTCAGCCCGTTTCTTTTTCGTAACAAAATCACGTGAAGATCCCACGGTACAAAATAACAAACTAATAAACAATAATATAATCTTCATTTTATCTATTGATTAAAAGAATCTGGGGGTTGAAATCTTTCCCCTTGAAAAATCAAACTGATATCGTAATGCGATTTCATGCGATCCACTGGTAAAGTCCTTCAATTGGGTGGTTGAATATTCATAGGCATAGCCCAGAAATAATTGTTTGCTTATTTTTACTTGACACAAGAAGCCAACCGAAGCTATACTTCTGTAAGATAAACCAAAGGCAATGGAATCAGAAAACCACAGGATACCATTAATGTCACCTTCAATTGGTGCACCGTCAACAAATTTAAACAACGTGTATAATTGAAATTTAAGATCCGGATTTAAATCAAAAAGGTATCCGGCAGATAGAAAATAGTGATTTACCAATGCGAAATCAAGGTCATTCTGTTGATTCCCGTAGATTGCCTGATGTATCTCTGCTCCCAGCATTTGGGGTATTGAAAACCCGGCAAAAAAACGATTTCCCTGGTAATACATTCCAATACCAAAATTTGGTAAAGTCTCCTTGTAATCCGTTTGAAATGCCACGTCAATTTGTGCATTATCGGTTTTTACTGAAGTATTATTAGAATAAAAGAATCCAACACCAGCTTGAATACCAAAAGTGAGGGAACTCTGCGAAATTCTTAGTTTATAAGCATATATACCCGTTATTGCAGAATGGCTTGTTACTCCAATTTTATCAAAACTTACATTTAAACCAAGTCCAATTTTCTCATTTCGGACAGGCGAATCGATAGAAAAAATACCTGTTTTTGGCGCACCAGGGATATTAACCCATTGATTGCGATAGAGCATCGTTGCATTTAAAACTTCATGGGTTCCGGCATAGGCAGGATTAATAAGTAATCCATTGAAGATATATTGCGAATACATAGGATCCTGTTGCGCAAAAACACGGATGGAAATACTGAGCATCAGTAACAATATGTAGTGTCTTTTAATCATATAATTACCTGTTTATAGTAATATAGCCAATTTTTTCTTTCTCACCGTTATTGAATTTGACAATGTAGAAGTAAGTCCCTACTGGTAATTGATTGCTGATTAACATTCCTGAATTGGACAATCCATCCCAGTCATTAAGATATTGCTTACTTGAATAAACCAAATTTCCCCATCTGTTAAAAACTTTTAAATCAATCGTATATCTTTCTGCGCCCTGGATGATAAAATAGTCATTCACTCCATCTCCATTAGGAGAAAATCCTTCAGGAATAAAAATTGACAGGGGTGTGATCGTGATGTAAACATTGGCTGGTGAAACCGAGTAATTTCCAGAATCTGAACCTTTCCAGGTAAAGGATATTTCTCCTGAATAATCTTTTTCAGGAACAAACTCCATCTTAGATATATCTGAAATAAGAATCTCCTGATCTGTTGTCACATCAGTACCCGAAATATTCAGTTTCCCTTTGAGTGGCAGCGAGATTATTTTCACTTTCACCAGGTTATCATTATCAGGATCAATAAATTTTGAAGTGAAGTCACTATTCGAAAACAATAATGTCTCATTCTCTTCAATGGTTTTGGCAATATCAGAGACTACCGGAGGTCGGTTTACCTTGATAACATCCACAATAACAGTAGCAGTGTCGCACAAAGCTGGCAAACTGTTATCACACAACTCTAAACAAAAATTATTAGTTCCGGAAAAATTGAAAGCCGGAGTATAGTCGATACAAACTTCATTTCCTGAAATTATGGGTGTGCCAAGAGTGCCATTGCCTGGATTACCACAAATTGAAGCCGTATAAACCGATACCGCTTTCGGTTCAGTTATGTGCAAACAAATGGTAACTGGCGTATTCTCAAGTGTAGAAATTCTTTTGCCGGTAACAACAGGTGGCTCATTTGTTGAAATTACTGTAACTACAACTTCGGCCTGATCACATTTATTTGGATTCCCTTTTTCGCAGATTTGATAAATCAGTTTGTAAACTCCGGCAATAGTGCCTGGAGCTGCAACTATCGACATTCCATTTAATGAAATATTGGGACTTGTTGAACTTATAAAACTCGTTGTTACCTCTGAAGGGTTGACAACTGCACAATTCAGAAAGTCATTGACTAATATATTTAATACAGCGGTACCGCCTGTTGAGCCGTTTACGGACCCTTCATCATTGAAGGCATCAATAATTCCGGCAACATTCACTGTCTGGGTGCAGGTTGCTTTGTTTCCATTTCCGTCTATGACAGTCCATATAACCAATGTATTACCAATCGGAAAAACAACGGGTGCATTATTGGTTACACTTTCTACCGAGCAGTTATCTGCAGTTATTGGCGTTCCAATATTTATACCGGAAGCGGTACATTTTCCTGCATCTGCGAATGTATAAACATTAGGCGGACAAGTGATCGTTGGATTCTGAACATCAGTGGTGACCGTTACACTGGCTTCGACAGCCGTTCCGCAATCGCCTGATAACCTTGCATAATAAGTACCGGGACCTTTATTGTCCAAGGTAAGTCCTGTGCCCAGGTTGGTTCCCGTTCCACCCGCGGCGGTCCACCATGTTACCAGGGCATTTGCTCCTGCCACCCCATTGGCGGTCAGGGTGGTTGTTACATTTGAACAGATTGGATTAACAGCTGCTGTAACAGAAGTAATCACTAAAACGTTGCTGGTAATTACTGTAATACTGGCTTCGACAGCTGTTCCGCAATCGCCTGTTACTCTTGCATAATAAGTACCGGGACCTTTATTAGCTAAGGTAAGACCTGTGCCCAGGTTGGTTCCCGTTCCACCCGCGGCGGTCCACCATGTTACCAGGGCATTTGCTCCTGCCACCCCATTGGCGGTCAGGGTGGTTGTTGCATTTGAACAGATTGGATTAACAGCTGCTGTAACAGAAGTGATCGCTACATTAATTTTTGAGGTGACCGTTACACTGGCTTCGGCAGCCGTTCCGCAATCACCGGTTACCCTTGCATAATAAGTTCCGGGACCTTTATTGGCCAAGGTAAGTCCTGTGCCCAGGTTGGTTCCTGTACCGCCAGAAGCGGTCCACCAGGTTGCCAGTGCATTTGCTCCTGCCACCCCATTGGCGGTCAGGGTGGTTGCGACCCCTGGGCAAACAGAATTAGCTGCTGCGGTAGCGGAAGTGATCGCTACATTAATTTTTGAGGTGACCGTTACACTGGCTTCGGCAGCCGTTCCGCAATCACCGGTTACCCTTGCATAATAAGTTCCGGGACCTTTATTGGCTAAGGTAAGACCTGTGCCCAGGTTGGTTCCTTTACCACCTGCGGCGGTCCACCAGGTTACGATGGCATTTGTTCCGGCCACGCCAATAGCGTTCAGGGTTGTTGTTGCATTCGAACAGATCGGATTGGCCGCTGCTGTAACTGAAGTGATCGCTAAAACTTCACTAATAGTTATTGTAACACTGGCCTCGACAACTGATCCGCAATCGCCCGTTACCCTTGCATAATATGTACCGGGACCTTTATTGGCTAAGTTAAGGCCAGTGCCCAGGTTAATTCCCGTACCGCCAGAAGCGGTCCACCAGGTTACGAGGGCATTTGTTCCTGCCACACCATTGGCGGTCAGGGTTGTTGTTGCATTCGAACAGATCGGATTGGCCGCTGCTATAATAGAAGTGATCGCTACATCCACTTTAGAACTGACCGTTACCCTGGCTTCAGATGCTGATCCGCAATCGCCCGTGACCCTTGCATAATAAGTGCCGGGTCCTCTATTGATTAATGTAAGGCCTGTGCCCAGTTTGGTTCCTGTACCACCCGAGGCGGTCCACCAGGTTACAATAGCATTGTTCCCTATCACACCATTGGCGGTCAGGTTTGTAGTTGTATTCGAACAGATCGGACTGGCCGCTGCCGTAGCGGAAGTGATTGCTACAATAGCTTTAGAGGTGACCGTTACACTGGCTTCGACTGCTGGTCCGCAATCACCCGTTACCCTTGCATAATAAGTTCCAGGGCCGGGATAAGGTAATATCAATCCGGTTCCCAGGTTTATTCCCGTACCACCCGCAGCTGTCCACCAGGTTACGATGGCATTTGTTCCGGACACACCATTAGCGGTCAGGGTTGTTGTAACCCCTGGGCAAACAGAATTGGCTGTTGCAATAGCGGAAGTGATTGTTACATTAATTTTTGAGGTAACTGTTACACTGGCTTCGACAGCTGATCCGCAATCGCCCGTTACCCTTGCATAATAAGTTCCGGGACCTTTATTGGCTAAGGTAAGACCTGTGCCCAGGTTTGTGCCCGTGCCGCCAGAGGCGGTCCACCAGGTTACGAGGGCATTTGTTCCGGCCACGCCATTAGCGGTCAGGGTGGTTGTACTCCCTGGGCATACAGAATTCGCGGTTGCGGAAGTGATCGCTACACTAATTTTTGAGGTAACCGTTACACTGACTTCGACTGCTGATCCGCAATCGCCCGTTACCCTTGCATAATAAGTTCCGGGACCTTTGTTGGCTAAGGTAAGGCCTGTGCCAAGGTTGGTTCCTGTACCGCCTGGTGCCGACCACCAGGTTACGATGGCATTTGTTCCAGCCACGCCATTAGCGGTCAGGGTTGTTGTTGCACTCGAGCAGATCGG